>NZ_MCAO01000017.1:0-27463 GCF_001858545.1 Thalassospira sp. MIT1004
GCGGCGGGGCTGCGGACGGTTTCGGTTGATGATATGGTCGCCGTGCTGGGGCGGCGGAGTTACGGGCCGTTTCTGTTCGTGCCGGGCCTGATCGGGGTCACACCCCTATCGGGGATTCCGATGGTGCCGGCGATCCTTGCGGTGATTGTGGCCGTGTTTGCCATTCAGATCGTTCTGGGGCGGTCGCATTTATGGTTGCCGGATATCCTTGGCCGCCGGTCGTTTGACGGGGCCACGGTCGCCGATGCGATGGCGCGGATCGAACCGGTCGCCGAGAAGCTTGATCGCTGGTTTTACGGGCGGTTGCCGGGATTGACCGGGCGGCATGGGGTGCGGGTGGCGGCCCTTGTCTGTGTGCTGCTGGCGGCATTGGTGCCGTTTTTTGAAATGGTGCCGTTTGCCGGGATGGCACCGATGAGTGCGATTGCCGCCTTCGGGCTTGCGATCCTTGTGCGCGACGGGGCGCTGATGCTGGCCGCGATATTGATTTCGCTGACATCAATGGCGGGACTGGTGTGGGTGCTGCTGGCGGCGGTGTGAGGTGATGAGGCGGATCAGGATGCGATCCGGGCCAGTTCGCTATAAAGATAAAACAGGACGCAGGCGGTGCCGATGGCCGCAATCAGGCGGGCGACAAGCCGGGGCATGTGAGCCTTGGGCCAGATGTTGGGTACATTCGGACCGCTGAAAGCGCTGAAATCCTTGTGAATGTCGATGATCTCTGTCGCAGGGCGGCGCTGGTTCTGTGTAACGTGGCTCTTCGGACCCCGACGGAAGGCGGCCGGTTTCGGGGCCTGATCATTTGAAACCCATTGGCGGGTGGTGTCGGGAAGGTCTACAGGGGCGCGTCGGGCCTGTCTGGTCGTCATGTTCTGCGTGCTCGTGTCCGGTTTGGTGGTCTGATCTTCTGATTCTGCCGGATGATTTTAACTTGTATAATTTAACTATACATAAGTATCTTATATTTCCTCATCGGTATAGGTTTTTCGCGCGAGACGCAAGAGAGAAAAAGCACAAAACCGGTTTTTTTGTGCTTTGGCATTTCGCCTGCTTGCCGAACGGGCCGGGCGACCTTATTTTCCCCGGATGACAAATTCATCACACACCATGATTTACCGTGTATTGGGCTCGGACGAGTGGGCGGAAGCGCTTGCGACCGGGCATTATGCCGGTGCGCCGCATGATATTGCGGACGGTTTTATCCATTTTTCGACGATTGATACGCTGGCAGAAACCCTTGCGCTGCATTACCCGAAACGCGGGGGATTGCGGCTTTTGCATGTGCCGGTCGCGGCGGTCGATGACAGGCTGAAATGGGAACCGGCGCGCGGTGGCACGCTGTTTCCGCATCTTTATGACCAGCTTTCGGTCGAGCATGTCGCACGCGTTGATGACCTTAAGCTTGATGATAACGAGGTTCATATCCTGCCCGAGGATCTGCGCCCCGACTATATGCGCAGAGGGTAATCATACCCGGCGATAGACGCGCCCGCCGCCCCGCTTTTGGCCGGTATCCTCGACCGTGGGGAATTTACCGGCCCGGACCGCATTGAGAAATTCCCGCCCGATCCTGACCTTGTCGCCGATATAAAGCGTATCCCAGCCGGGGCCGTAAATTTCCGGAAAGTGAAACGTGCCGGGCGCACGGGCGGCGATGCGGCTTTGCAGGCGGGTGATTTCGCTTGGTTCCATAATCGGCTCCTGCGGTTGGGTGTTTTCCCTGAGATATGTCGTGGGTGGCATAAAGAAAGGGCGATGCCGGGATGGCACCGCCCTTTTGCCTTCGAGATCGGCAGGATCAGACCAGTTCGCCCAGCGTTGCCGGATCAAAGCCGAGCAGGGCATCGGTTTGATTGTCGCGGACCTTGGCCGTCCAGGCGGCATCGGTGATCAGCGCGCGGCCGACCGCGATCAGATCGAATTCGTTGCGTTCCATGCGTTCGATCAGGGCATCGAGGCTGGTGGTCTTGGAGCCTTCGCCCGCGAAAGCGGTCAGGATGTCGCCTGAAAGCCCGACGGAGCCAACACTGATGGTGGCTGCCCCGGTCAGTTTTTTGGCCCACCCGGCACAGTTCAGGCCCTTTTCGCCATCTAGTTCGGGGAATTCCGGTTCCCAGAAACGGCGTTGCGAGCAATGGAGGATATCAACCCCGGCATCGACCAGCGGGCCCAGCCATGCGGTCATTTCATCGGGAGTGGGGGCAAGACGGACGGTCAGGTCCTGCTGTTTCCATTGGCTGACGCGCATGATGATCGGGAAATTCGGGCCGACGGCGGCGCGCACGGCACGCACGACTTCGACCGCAAAGGTTGATCGTTCGGCAATGGTTTTGCCGCCAAAGCGATCGGTGCGCAGATTGGTGCCCGACCAGAAGAACTGATCGATCAGGTAGCCGTGCGCGCCGTGAATTTCAAAGGTATCGAAACCGGCATTTTTGGCATCAAGGGCGGCCTGGGCGTAGGCGGCGATGGTGTCGGCAATGTCGGCATCCGACATGGTGTTGCCGTGCGGTTCATTGGGCGCGATAAGGCCGGACGGGCTTTCGACCGGAGCATCTGGCACCCATTCGGTCTGGGCGCTTTTGACCGATCCGGTATGCCAAAGCTGCGGGCCCATTTTGCCGCCGGCTTCATGAACGGCATCAACGACGGCCTTCCAGCCGGCAAGGGCATCGGCCCCGTGGAAAAGCGGAATGCCCGGTTCATTGCGCGATGCCGGGCGGTTGATCACCGTGCCCTCCGACAGGATCAGGCCAACGCCGCCTTCGGCGCGTTTGCGGTAATATTGCGCATTGGCGGCACCCGGAATACCGTTCGGGGCGCTGGAACGGGTCATCGGGGCCATGACGATACGGTTGGGAAGCTCAAGGGTTTTCAGCTTGAAGGGCTGAAACAGAATGTCGGTATTTGACATCGGATATTCTCCGTTTGGAAATGGGTGTATGGTGGCTACTAGATATACGTTGTATACCTACTGTCAATCAGGCACCTTGAGGTTACCAGGTATACTTGAGGAAACCTGCATGACAGTGCGCCGGAGGAAATGACATGGAAATTAAGGAATGTTCTGCCCTGATGTTCCGCTCGAACTGCCCGAGCCGGGAGCTTCTGGACCAGATTGCCGATAAATGGTCGATGATGATCCTGGCGGTTCTGGCGGAAGGGCCGTTACGGTTTAACGCGATCAGGCGTGGGCTTGAGGGCATTACGCAGAAGGCATTGACGCAGACGCTGCGGAAGCTTGAGCGCAACGGCATTGTCGCGCGCCACGTGATCGCGACATCGCCGGTCGCGGTGGAATATGAAATTACCGATCTTGGCCGGTCGCTGGTCGGGCCGTTCAAGGCGCTTTATCTGTGGACACGCGATAACTACGACGCAGTCGAAAAGGCGCGGGCAGAATTTGATGCGCGGATGGAGGAGCGGGTTTAGTTGGCCTTTATTGTCTTGCCTTAAATCGAAATAATATTTATAGTTATTTCGATTGTTGATTAAGGGCAGGGCATGCTGAAAATCACGATATCGAAGCAGGCGCTGAGGTTTTGCATAAGATGCAGCCAAAGCAGGCGCGGCGCATTCGTGATGTCATCAAACTCATCGCGGAAAATCCGGCACGGGATGATCTTGATATCAAAAAGATGGTCAATATGGATGCGTATCGCGTGCGTGTCGGCCAGTATCGGGTGATCTATAGCGAGGATGGTCACATTCTTGATGTGATCCGGGTTGGTGTGCGCGGTGATGTTTACAAGGCCTGAGCTTTTTCGGCTTTCCGGGAAAGGGAATGGATGAAATGAGCAAAATCAATCTTTTGCGCGACGAGCTTTCAAACAAGCCGGTTGCGGTGACGATGTCTTTTCAGACGTTTCGCGACATTGCACCGGAAATGGCCGAGAGCTTTCTGAGTGACGAGGAACTGGCGGAGCTGGCCATCGGTGAGGATGACGGCAGCCGTTATCCGTTTGAGCTGGCAAGCCGAATCATCGATGGGGAGCATCCGCTTAAAGTTTATCGCGAATGGCGCGATATGACCCAAACCGAGCTTGCGGAAAAAGTCGGCGTTGCCGGGAACTATATCAGCATGATCGAGCGGGGGAAAAACCTGCCGTCGCGCAAGTTGCAGCATGCCCTGGCCAGGGTGCTTGATGTGGACTACGACATGCTTGAGGCGGGCCCTGCCTTTGAGGGCGAATAACTCCGCATCTCAGCATTCGGCAGCCGATGCTCTGGCTGTTGCCTGGTGCAGCGAACGTATGTCGGGTTTTCTCGCCTGACAGGAAAACCGCAAATGTCAGAAATAACTGACAAAACCGCCGACTTTGGCATTTCCCCCCATAAATGTAAGATATATCTGACATCTGACATTGGGTGCGGATCATGACGGGGTGTCTGTCGCACGGGCCTTCAGGGCATTGATCCTTGCCCCGTTCCCTTACACAGCGTAAGAACAGGGCAGGTATTTACAAGCACGGAGCAGGTCGCGTGGGGTGGTACAAGTCACTGGTTTTGCCGGTTGTGCGCTGGATCGATGCGGAGACTGCGCATGGTCTTGCGATTTGCGCGCTGAAAAACAATCTGGTGCCGCGCGATGATGATGCGACGGATGCCACGCCGATCCTTGAGACCGAGGTTTTCGGGCGCAAATTTGCCAATCCGGTCGGGCTTGCCGCAGGGTTTGACAAAAATGCCGAGGTCCCCAATCAGATGCTTCGCCACGGGTTCGGCTTTGTTGAAATCGGATCGGTGACGCCTGAACCGCAACCGGGCAACCCAAAGCCCCGGCTTTTCCGGCTTTATTCCGACCGGGCGGTGATCAACCGCATGGGCTTTAACAACGAGGGTGCCGCCGTTGTTGCCGAACGCCTGCGCAAGCGGGCGCGGCGCGGCATCCTTGGGGCCAACCTTGGCAAAAACAAATATTCCGAAGATGCGGCGGCCGATTATGTGAAGGGCGTTGCGGCCCTTGGTCCCTATGCCGATTATCTGGTGGTCAATGTGTCCTCGCCCAATACGCCCGGTTTGCGCGCACTTCAGGGGCGCGGGCCGCTTGAGACGCTTCTGACGTCGGTTTTAAAAGCGCGCGATAGCCATGCCAATGGTGTGCCGGTCCTGCTTAAGGTGGCACCCGACCTGACGGAGGAAGACAAGGCCGATATTGCCGCCGTGGTATTGAAGCTCCGGCTTGATGGGATGATCGTATCGAACACGACGATTGATCGGCCGGTCGGGCTTAATTCCTATGATCAGGATGAAAAGGGCGGTCTTTCCGGCCCGCCGCTGATGGAGCCGTCCACCAAGGTTCTGGCCGATTTTTACCGCCTGACCGGCGGCAAAATCCCGTTGATCGGGGTCGGCGGGATTGCATCGGGCAAGGATGCCTATGAGAAGATTCTTAATGGGGCGTCGCTGGTGCAGCTTTATTCCGCCCTTGTCTATCACGGGCTGGAGCTTGTGACCGATATCAAGGAAGACCTTGCACGGCGTTTGCGCAAGGATGGCTTTGCCAATGTTGCCGACGCGGTTGGGGCGGCTTATCCGGAAATTTCCGGGCGCAGCGCCCCGGTGGATGAGGCACGCGCGGCCAAGGCGGCAGTGAAGGCGAAGGCGGAGCCCGCCCAGGCCGAGGTGGCGAAAGCGGCTCCGGCGGCTAAAACGGCGGCGAAGAAGCCCGTGGCGAAGACAACCGCCAAGAAGCCTGCATCCAAGCCAGCGGCGGCGAAAAGCAAGGCTGCGCCGAAGGCGACACCAAAGGCCGAGCCAAAGGCTGGACCAAAGTCCGGGCCCAAAAACGGACCGACGGAATAGATTTACCTGTGGCGGCATGGACTCCCGCCTTCGCGGGAGGGGCGGTTATTGGGGAGGGTTTGTGCTCCTCGTCATTCCCGCAAGCACGGGAAACCATCTTGCCGCATGTGCGATGACGACGATTTTAACATGAAGTGGAATGCGTGAATGACGGTTGGCACCAGCTATCAGATGATCAACGGCCTGTCGGAAGTGATCGAACAGTATGATGCGGTGATCCTTGATCTTTGGGGCGTGGTGCATGACGGGGTGACGCCGTATCCAAGCTCCATCCCGGCGATGGAGGCGTTGAAAAAGGCCGGTGTGCCGGTTGCCCTTCTGTCGAACGCGCCGCGCCGATCCAGCGTCGTGGTCGCACGCATGGAAGATATGGGTATCGCGCGGGACCTTTATGGTCCGGCGGTGGCATCGGGCGAGATCGCCTATAGCCAGCTTCTCGCACGGACCGATCCTTGGTACGCCAAGCTTGGGCGCCGCGTGATGAGTGTCGGCCCGGTGCGCGACATGTCGATGTTTGAAGGGCAGGATGTTGAAATCGTCAAGGATGTGGCCGATGCCGACTGGCTTCTGGTGACAGGGCCGAATGACGATTATGACGCGGTATCGGTCTATGAGGATCTGCTGCATGCCGCCAAGGCGCGCGACCTTCCGATGCTGTGCCCGAACCCGGACCGCGAAGTGATCCGCGGCGGAGATCGGATCATCTGTGCCGGTGCGATTGCCGCACGCTATGAAGTGCTCGGCGGCAATGTCCGCTGGGAAGGCAAGCCGCTGGCGAGTGCCTATGATTTCTGCCTGCAACTGTTTGACAAGGGGCCGGATGCGAAGCTTCTGGTCGTCGGCGACAGCCTTTCGACCGACGTTGCCGGATCAAACAATGCGGGGCTTGATGTGGCACTGGTGACCGGTGGCATCCATGCCGAGGAACTTGGCGCACCGCGCGGAACATTGCCCGAGAAAGGCAAGCTTGATGCCCTGCTGAACGCGACCGGGCGCAGCATTACCTATGCGGTTGGGGATTTTTGTTGGTGAGGGCAGCCTGTACTTTAGGTTTACCTATTGAGGGTGGGTGTTTATATAACCCTAGGTTTATATAAAAGTATGTCCTAATGTTCTTTCTGTGATAATTGCAGAAGGAGCGGACAGATGCCTGATTACTATGTAAATGACCGTGCACAAGATGATTCAGGAGATCATGAGGTCCATGAATCTGGATGTGCTTGGTTGAAAATGGCTAATAGCAAGACGTATCTAGGAAACTATTCGTCATGCCACGGGGCAGTTGCAAAGGCGAAAACCATTTATTCGAGCAGTAATGGATGTGCTCATTGTTGTTCGGCTTGTAACACGGGATAATGTGAATGCGCGAAATCACGATTGAAGAATTGGCAGCACGCATCAGCCAGAAACGGGCCGAATTGGGCCTGTCTGGCAAGGGTGACGTGCAGCCAAATTCCGGTCGTCGGCGCACCCAAAGCAAGCGTAATCTGTTGCGCAATATTGCCGAGCTTGCCGCAAGGGACGGGCGAGAGCCGCCTTTTAAGGCGAATTACTGATTTGCTGTAATTCCGTTTGCACCCGCCTTTCCCGTTGGAAGGCGGGTTTTGTTTTTGTGGTTTCGGGTTTGCGGTGGCAGAGTGTTGGCGCATCAACAAACCGGAAAAATCATGCTTCTGACAGATGACATTCGCGATTATGCTGGGCGGTCGGTTTTGTGCTGGCTGGCGAGCGTTTCCGAAGACGGGCCGTCGGTCAGTCCGAAGGAAATCTTTGCCTGTTATGGCGAGGATCGCATCATCATTGCCAATATTGCATCGCCGCAATCGGTGAGGAATATTCGCCATGACCCGCGTGTCTGCGTAAGTTTCGTTGACGTGTTTTCGCAGAAGGGCTGGCAGCTTTATGGGCGGGCGGTGCTTTTGAAAAACGGTGATGACGGTTTTGCCGGGCGGCAGGCGATCCTGCAGGGCATGGCGGGCGATGCGTTCAGGGTCGGCATGGTGATTGATGTGGCAATCGATCAGGCGCGTGAGATTGTTGCGCCGAGTTATCGGTTCAGGGCCGATGTTAACGAGGCCGACATGCGGGTCGGGGCGATGGCGACTTATGGGGTGAGGCCGGTGGAATAGGCCCTGCGTCCTTTGGTGGTGTTTGAGGAAGCGGCACGGAGGACTGGATTCCCGCGTTCGCGGGAATGACGGTTTGGGGGAGCATCAGCTTTCGGCCACGCGCTTTTCGCGGAAGATGATGAAGATGCCGCTTCCGGTGATGATGGCTGCACCGACAAAAGTCAGAAGATCGGGCGTTTCGCCCCAGAAAAACCAGCCAAGTCCGGTGGCCCAGACAAGGGCGGTGTAATCAAACGGGGCGACGGTTGGCGCATCAGCCACCCGGAAGGCCTGGGTGATCAGGGTCATGCCGCTGGTGCCGACAAAGGCGATGGCGATGAAAAGCCCGATATCCTCTGCCCGGATCGGGGTCCAGAAATACCAGACAGCACAGGCACTGAGCAGGGTGCTGGTGAAGCTGAGGTAAAACAAAAGCGTCCACATGCTTTCGCGCGGGTCAAGAAGCCGCGCGCTTAGCATTAGAAGCGCATAGGTAAAGGCGGTCGCCACCGGCAAGAGCGAGACGGGTTCAAAGGTTGCCGCACCGGGGCGCACGATCACCAGAACACCCAGAAAACCGACCATCACGGCCACCCAGCGCCGCCAGCCAACCCGCGCAATCAGCACCGATGAAATCGCGGTAATGAAAAGCGGTGCGACAAAGGCAAGGGCGGTGGCTTCGGCCAGTCCCATGAGATGGATACTGGTAAAGAACATGATGGTCGCGGTGATCCAGATGACGGTGCGCATGAAATGCACGCCGATGCGATTGGACCGCAGGCCGCCAAGCCCGACCATTTTTATGGCTAGCAGGGCGGCAAAGGGCAGGGCAATCGAATTGCGCAGAAAGATGATCTGGATCGGTGAATAATGATCCATCAATCCCTTGGCCAGGGCATCATTGACACACAGCAGGGCGACACCGGCACACATCAGAATGATGCCGGTCAGGTTGTGCTGGGGCTGTTGTGCATTCATGGTTCGTGGCGCTTTCCCTGTGTGATGGTGGGTTATCGCAATCACCATCTGTTTTCTGAGCTTTAGGGCAAAGTGCCGATTGAGGCCAGCAAAGAAAGCGGTCGGTCGGCATTCCGGGAAGGGGGGGGATGAATTTTGCGAGACGTTCGCAAAAATGGTTGACTTTCTGCCTTGGAACAGATTTTAAGTGTTATGTTATATCATAACAAATTTGTTTCATGGAGAAGATGATGACGCGAGCACTGCTTGCCCGTTTTTATACCCTTGCCGGTATTCTGGCGGTTGCCGGGGCGGTTGAAACCACCGGAGGGATTACCGGTGTGGCGATGGCCGGGGCGAATGACGATGTGCTTGATATTGCAAGCCCGCTTGAGATTTCCGGACTTGATCCGGCCAAGTCGGGCTATCTTTTCAGTCGTATGCAGGCCGCCGAAACGCTGTTTACGGTCAATCGCGAAAGCCAGATCGTGCCGATGCTGGCGACAGGCAGCCAGGCAAGCGAGGACGGGCTGCGGTGGGAAATCAGCCTGCGCGATGATGTGGCATTCCATGATGGCACGCCGATGACGGCCGAAATTGTGGCCGCCGATCTTAACCGCGCATTCGAGCGTCCCGGCGTGCTGCGCCAGGCACCGATTACCGGCATTTCCGCATCGGGCAATGACATCGTGATCACGCTGTCCGAGCCGTTTGCGATGTTGCCGGCGTTTCTGGCGCATTACAGCACCATCATCCTTGCACCCGGATCGTTTGACGATGCCGGGGAAGTCCAGACGATTATCGGCACCGGCGCATACCGGGTTGATGCGGTTGTGCCGCCGCTTCGGATCGAGCTTTCGGCGTTTGACAAATGGTGGAATGGCCGCGCCCAGATCGAGAAGGTCAGCTATCTTGCGGTCAGCCGCGGTGAAACACGCGCGATGATGGCGCAAAGTGGTGATGCCGATCTGGTTCTGTCGCTGTTGCCGGTTGCGGTCACGCAGCTTAAGGGCAATCCGGACGTCAATGTCACGGTAGCGACCGTCCCGCGGACCCGGCTTTTGAAATTGAATCTGGCGCAGCCGTTCTTTGACGAAACGGTGGAGCGGCAGGCGCTGAGCCTTGCGATCAATCGAAAGGCGATTGCCGGGGTTGTGATGCGCAACACCGATCTGGCGGCAAGCCAGATGTTCCCGCCCGAAATTCGCGACTGGTATGATGCGAATATGCCGGTCCTTGATTTCGATCCGCAAAAGGCGCGCGAATTGCTGGCGGATGCGGGCTGGGTTGCCGGTTCGGATGGCATTCTTGAAAAGGATGGCAAACGGTTTGATGTGACCGTGCGGACCTATGCCAGCTGGCCGGATCTGCCGCTGATAGCCACGGCATTGCAGTCACAGTTGCGCGATGTCGGCATCGGGCTTGAGATTTCGGTGGGCAGCTATACCGAAATTCCGGCCGGTCATGCCGATGGTACGCTTGAGGCAGCGCTTGTGACACGCAGTTTTTCGATGGTGCCCGATCCGCTGGCGACGGTGATGGAAGATTATGGTCCCGGCGGGGCTGATTGGGGGGCGATGAACTGGCACAATGCCGAGGCCGAAGACCTGATTGCCGATTTGCGCAAGACGACGGACGGGGATGCGCGCGCGCAGATGCAAAAGAAGCTTGCCGATATCCTGCAAGCCGAATTGCCGACCATTCCGCTGGTCTGGAGCGAGCTTGCCATGGCATCGAGTGCGCGGTTGGAAAATGTCCGCATCGATCCGTATGAGCAGAATTATTACCTTGCCGATCTGCGGTGGGCGCAATGAAGGGATTGATTGCGACCCGCCTGATGCAGCTTGTGGCGGTTATTCTGATCGTCGGCACGCTGAGTTTTGCGTTGATGTATTTCCTGCCGGGTGATCCGGCATTGCGGATTGCCGCAGGCCGGTATGGCCCGGACATGATGGATAATGCGATTTCGGATATGGTCCGGGCCGAACTTGGCCTGGATCAGCCGATCCTTGTCCGGTTCCTGTCATGGATGGGCGATCTGGTCCGGTTTGATCTGGGCCATTCGCTGGTGACCGGGGCGCCGGTGATCCACGAGATCGGTTTGCAGCTTGGCTATACCCTTTGGCTGGCGGTGACGGCCTTTGTGCTGTCGCTTGTCATCGGGCCGGTGGCCGGGGCGATTGCCGGGCTGTTTCCCGGATCGGTCTATGACCGGGTGATGCTGCTTGTCGCGGTTGGTTTGCGTGCCGTGCCGCCCTTTGTTCTGGCGATCCTGTTCATGATGGTGTTCGGGGTGACGTTGCGCTGGCTGCCGACCGCAGGGTTTGGTGGCTGGGAGAACCTTGTGCTGCCGTCGTTCACACTCGCACTTGGTCTTGCGGCGATGTCGTCGCGCGTGATGCGCGATGCCATGATGGGGGTGGCATCCGCCCCCTATTTCATTCATGCCCGGTACAAGGGATTGTCTGACCGGGCGGTGGTGATGCGCCACGGGGTCCGCAATGCCTCCCTGCCGGTTGTCACCTATCTGGGCTTGCAGATGGTGTATCTGGTCGAAGGGGTGGTTGTGGTTGAATCGATCTTTGCCTTTCCGGGGATCGGTCATGCGCTTGTCCATGCGATCATCGCGCGCGATGTGCCGATGGTGCAGGGCACGGCCCTTGCCATGGGGGGATTGTTCGTACTGCTGAACAGTGTGGTCGATCTTATGTGTCTGCGGCTTGATCCGCGTTTGCGGAGGGCAGCATGATGAAAACCGGATCACTTGCTCATCTTCCGGCTGGTCTGGCCGAACAGCAGGCTGGCGGATTCTGGACAACCGCACGCATGGCGGGGGTGGCGATCATTGTGCCGCTTCTGGCGTTTGCGTTTATCGGGCCGATGCTGATTGATATTGATCCGCTGGCACAGGATTACGAGGCGGTTCTGATTTCGCCGGGCGATGCGGCGCATATCTTGGGGACCGATCATTTCGGTCGTTCGATGCTCGCACGTCTTGCATTCGGTGCGCAGCTTTCGTTTGTCATGGCCTTTGTGACGGCATTGACGGCGGCGGTGCCGGGGATTTTGCTGGGCATTCTGGCGGCTGCACGCGGGGGATTAATCGAACGCGGGCTTGTCGCGCTTTCCGATATTGTTCTGGCCCTGCCGGGATTGTTGCTGGTTCTGCTGTTGCTGGCGTTTGCGCCGGGGCAGTTCGGGCCGCTTTATCTTGGCCTGGCGCTGTATCTTTGGGTCGAGTTTTTCCGGGTGGCGCGCATTGAAACGGCGCGTGTCATGACATCGCCCAGTGTTGAAGCCACACGGCTTTTGGGGTTCGGGCGGTTTTACATCGTGACACGGATCATTTTCCCGGCGCTGGCCGGGCCGATGATCACGCTTTTTGCCTTTGCCACCGGATCGGCGATCATTGCGGTCAGTACGCTAAGTGCGATCCATGTCGGCCTGCGCCCGCCAACACCCGAGCTTGGCGCGATGATTGTTGAACTGATGCCCTATTACAGCGAGGCCCCGTTGCAGATCATGATGCCGGCAGCGGCGATTTTCCTGCTGGTTCTGGCGTTGCAGCTTCTGGCCGGAAGGAAAAGCTGATGCATGATATCCGTATCGAAAATCTGACGGTGCGCACACAGGGTGGCACGGTTCTGGTTGATGATGTGTCGCTGGCATTTGGGCCGAACAGGCCGGTTTGCCTGATCGGGGAAACCGGATCGGGCAAAAGCCTGATCATGCATGCGGTGATGGGCAGCCTGCCTGACAGTCTGGTGTGCGAGGGGAAAATCCTGTTTGACGGGGTGGATCTTCTGACACAGACAGCCGATGCCAGACGTGCCTTGTGGGGGCGCAAGATTGCCCTTTTGCCGCAGGAGCCGTGGCTTGCGCTTGACCCTACCATGCGGGTGCAGGGGCAGGTGGCGGAAGTTTACACCGCCCTGCATGGTGTTCCGGCGCGGGAAGCCGGGCAGAAGGCGGATGGTGAACTTTCGGCGGTGGGGCTTGCCCATGCGGGAAATGCCTATCCGTTTGAATTGTCGGGCGGCATGGCACAGCGCGTTTCGATTGCCATGGCCCATGCGGGCGGCAGTCCGGTGATGCTGGCTGACGAGCCGACCAAGGGACTTGACCGGGCATTGTGCAAGGTAGTGGGCGAATTGCTGTGCTTCGAGGTTGCACTTGGCCGGGCGATGATGGTGATCACCCATGATCTTGAACTGGCCGAACAGGTTGGCGGGACGGTCGGCGTGATGCGGCGTGGCCGGTTGCTTGAGGCCGGGGCGGCGGCGGATATTTTGTCTGCGCCGTCCGATCCCTATACCCGGCATCTGGTGGCGAGCTTGCCACGCAACTGGCCGGTGCGCGACCATCCGCATCCCCGTAACGATGCGACGTCATCGGGTGATAAAGTGGTCGTCACCGGACGCGGTATCGGCAAATCATTTGGCGAAAGGCAGCTTTTTTCCGGGCTTGATATCACGCTTAACCGGGGCGAGATCACCGTGGTCCTGGGGCCAAGCGGCAGCGGCAAAAGCACGCTTGGCAATATTTTGCTGGGATTGATGCCGTTTCAGGAGGGGGCGGTGGCGCGACCGGGAAATCTTCCGGCGATGCGATACCAGAAAATCTATCAGGACCCGCCATCGGCCTTTATTGCCCATCAGACGCTTGGTCAGGGATTTGACGACCTTCGGCGGTTACACGGGATCGACATGGCACGCCAGACCGCGATGATGGAAAGCCTTGGCCTTGATCGCGGGCTTCTGGCAAGGCCGCCCTCGGCGATTTCGGGTGGGGAATTGCAACGTTTTGCGATTGCGCGGTCGCTTCTTCTGGATCCGGTGATGCTGTTTGCCGACGAGGCGACATCGCGGCTTGACCCGGTCAGTCAGAAACGGGTGATCGACCTTCTGGTGGCACAGGTTCGCGAACGCGATCTTGCGTTGCTGCTGGTGACGCATGACGAGGTCTTGGCCGAACGCATTGCCGACCGGATCATCCGAATTGACAATGCGCGGACCGCGACCACACAGGCCAAAGCGGCGTAACGGCTTCTTTGGCTTGTGACCGCTGGTCCGGTCGCGAGGCCCCGATTATTTCAGACAAAAAAACGCCGCCCGGTGAAGGCGGCGTTTTGCGTTTGGGACGCGAGATGCTGAGGGGTCAGATCGCGGTGGCGCGGTTGGCTTCGATATAGATTTCGCGGAGCCGCTTGGCGATCGGGCCCGGCGTGCCGTCGCCGATTTTTTTGCCATCGACTTCGGCGACCGGGCAGACAAAGGCCGAGGCCGAGGTTGAGAAGGCTTCCTTGGCGTTGAGCACTTCATCGACCGTGAACAGGCGTTCTTCGACCTTGAGTTGCAATTCTTCGGCACATTTCAGGACGGCCTTGCGGGTGATGCCGTGCAGGATGTCGTTGGAAAGCTGCCGGGTGACGATGACGTTATCCTGGGTCACGATATAGGCATTGTTTGACGAGCCTTCGGTGACATAGCCATCGAGCACCATCCACGCATCGTCGGCCCCCTTGGCGGCGGCTTCGGTTTTGAGAAGCGACGCATAAAGAAGCTGCACGGTTTTGATGTCGGACCGGCGCCAGCGGACATCCGGGTAGGTCAGGATTTTCTGGCCGCGTTCGGCGAGCGGCGATTTGATCAGCGATTTGGATTGGGTGAACAGAACAACCGTGGCCGGGGTGTCATCCTTGATCGCGAAATCACGATCACCGGCCGACCCGCGCGAGATTTGCAGGTAAACCAGCCCCTCGGTGATGTCGTTGCGTTTGACCAGTTCGCGGTGGATTTCAAGCAGTTCGTCGATATCGGCCTTGTAGGTGAAGCCCAGTTCCGAGAGCGAACGCGCCAGACGGGTCATGTGACCGTTAAAATCGATCAGCTTGCCATCAAGTACCGAGGTGACTTCATACACGCCATCGGCAAACAGGAAGGAACGGTCAAAGATCGAAACCTTGGCTTCATTTTCCGGCAGATAGTCGCCGTTCACATAAACAGTACGCATGTCATCTTCCTGTCTGTTCGGGAACCGTCGAAAGGCGATACCGGAAATCCGGTTTCCGGGGATGGCCGTTCGCGCATGTTAAACCATATACCCATTTCGATAGCACAGAGCGGGCGGGTTTGTCGCGCGACGCTTTGGTTGTTGCGTATAAAAGGTGGAAAATTGCCTTTGCGGCCTTTCGAATGCCGCAATGTCGCATATATATGCGTTCATTGGCGCGCAGAACCGCAGAACATTCGATGAAAAAATGTTGAAATAGTCTATTGACCTGAACTTAGCTTGAGGTTCTATGGTCCTGCTCCAGAAACGGAAGTCCTGATTACATCACGCCCCAAACGGACAAGACACGGAGCCCCCGATGAATACGCATCTGCCGATAAGTGCCCCCAAATTCGATGATGCCGCAATCACTTCCAGCGTGCAGAACGCGATTGACGCAAGCTGGGCAAAGCCCTTTCCGCTGCCTGAGCCGCAGGTTGATCTGGACGCCTATTTCGCCCGGATCGGCTATGACGGCCCGCGCGAGGCGACGCTTGAGGTTTTGCGCGATCTGCATGCGCTGCATCCCGCCCATATCCCGTTCGAGGCGATCAATGTGCTGTGTCGCAAGGGGGTGAGCCTTGCGCCAGAGGATATCGACCGCAAGATCATTCTTGAAGGACGCGGTGGTTATTGTTTCGAGCAGAACGGCCTTTTCCGCCGCGTGTTGCGCAGCCTTGGCTTTGAGGTCGAAAGCCTCGCCGGGCGGGTTTTGTGGGGCTATAACGAGGGCGATGGCCCGCGGCCGCGCTGCCACATGGCGATGCGCGTCACGCTGGATGGCGAGGCGTGGCTGGTTGATGTCGGGCTGGGCGGCTGTGTACCGACCGCGCCGCTTTTGCTGGGCGTTTCGGTGCCACAGGTCACCCCGCATGATACCTTCCGGGTGCGGGAACGCAATGGCCGTTACCTGACGGAGCTTGAACGCGACGGGGTGTGGAAGCCGGTGCATGAGGTCGATATCGTCCCGGTCGAGGATATCGATTACGAGGTGATGAATTTCTATGCCAGCACCCATCCCGAAAGCGGCTTTGCCAAGGTTCTGATGGTGGCGCGCAGTGCGCCGCATGCAAGGTTTACCTTGTTAAACAACCGTCTGACCATCCGGCTGCGGACCGGCGAGGAGGAGGTGCATCACCTGTCGGTCGGCGATGTCGAGCAGACATTGAGCGATATTTTCGGGATTACGGTTGATCCGGCGTGGCGGACTTACCTTGAAGATGTCATCGCCAGTGCGGAAGCCGTGCGCAAGCAGGGGTAACGTCGCGAAATAAGAATGATCAGGGGCCGTGGCGTTGATGCTGCGGCCCTTTTGCATGCGGGGTCAGTAATTGACCGTCAATTCATGCCGGTTCATCAGGCTTTCAAACGTGCCGTTCTGCTTGACGGTGGCAAGGGCAGCGTTAAAGCGTTCGAGCAGTTCATCGCCGTTCGGGTAATCCTTTGAGGTCATCAGGAAAAGCCCCGATCCTTCAAGCAGCGGTTTTTCAATCGTATAGAATTTTTCGACTTCTTTTGGCGGGAAAAGGTTTCGGATGGTGTACCAACCGACGGAGCGCGCGGTGGAGAACAGGTCAATCCGGCCGATGTGAAGCATTTTGAAATTCTGTTCTTCGGTCAGGGCATATTCGACGGAAAGCCCGGCTTCCTCAAACCATGGCTGATAATAATATCCCTGTATCCCGCCAAGGCGGTAGGGTTTGAGATCAGAGAGTTCTTCATAGTGAATGGCCGGTTTGCGACCCTTTGCGTTATAGGCAAAAAACGGGGAATCTTCGATATAGAGCGCATCAGAGAAATTGAATTTTCGCGCGCGTTCTTCGGTGCGGCGATAGGGCAGCGTGCCCCATGCTTCGAGATTTTCAACATCCTGTTCGCCGCGTTTCCACGGTTTGAAATGAAATTCGAACGTGACATTCATTTCATGGCCGATGGCATCAAACAGATCGGGCAGGAAGCTTCCATCCGCGTCGGCGTGCGCATAGGGCGGGTAATCGTTGGTGACGATGACCAGCGTTTCGGTTGCGTGTGCCGATGGCAGTTCATGCGCGTTGGCGTGCGTCTGAACGTTTGTCTGGACGAGCAGCAAAAGGGCGGCTGCGAGCCCGATTTTGCGAAAAAATGTCATCCGCGTCCTTTTCCCGATGCCCCGGGGCGATTGGTTGCGGTGTTCTGTGGTGGTCGCAATTCAACCGTGTGTTTCATTGTATATGGGTAGGGCAGAAGAACTTTGCAGGGGCAAATGCAAAAGACAAAAGCCGCAGAGGGAGAGCTGCGGCCTTTGAGTAGATGCGCCGGGATTGAAGGTGCAATCGGCGCGGGAGACGACGGTGCGAACGCCTAGGCCGATTGGGCCGTGTGGGGCTCGTTTTCCGGGGGCAGGCGCAATTCGGTTTTGGTATCAAAAACGTGGACTTTTTCCATGTCGAACGCGATATGGATGAAGCTGTCGACGGCGAAATCCGGGCGGTCGAGGGTAAAAATTTTGACCGGATTGCCCGCGAGTGAGACATGAACAAGGGTTGAAAGCCCCATCGGTTCGATCAGTTCGACCCGGGCGGGAATGCCGCCATTGCCGCCAGTTTCATCGGCAAGAATGGTGATATGTTCGGGGCGTGCGCCAAGAGTGACGGCCTGATTGGCCGTTGCCCCGCGTGCTGGCAGGACGGGGACCAGTGACCCATCGGTCAGCCGGATACCGGCATTGCCGTTTGGCGAGATTTCATAGGCCCCTTTGAGGAAGTTCATCGCCGGTGATCCGATGAAGCTGGCGACGAAGATGTTGGCGGGGCGGTCATAGATTTCGACCGGGCTTCCGACCTGCTGGATGATGCCGTCATGCATGGCAACGATCCGGTCGGCCATTGTCATGGCTTCGATCTGGTCATGGGTGACATAGACCGAGGTCGCACCAAGGCGGCGGTGCAGTTTGCGGATTTCGGTGCGCATCTGTTCACGAAGCCGGGCATCCAGATTTGACAGCGGTTCGTCAAACAAAAACGCCTGTGGTTTGCGGACAATCGCGCGGCCCATGGCGACACGCTGGCGCTGCCCGCCCGAAAGGGCCTTTGGCCGCCGTTCGAGAAGGGCGGTCAGGCCAAGGATTTCGGCGACATTGGTGATCGCATCGGTGATTTTTTCCTTGGCGGTTTTGCGCAGTGTGAGCGCGTAGCTCATATTTTCGGCGACTGACATGTGGGGATACAGCGCATAGGATTGAAACACCATGGCGATGTCGCGGTCCTTGGGCTGCAATTCATTGACCACCGTGCCGCCGATGGAAATCGCGCCCGATGTGATGTCCTCCAGCCCGGCAATCATGCGAAGCAGGGTCGATTTGCCACAGCCCGACGGGCCGACCAGAACGATGAATTCGCCGTCCTTTATTTGCAGGTCGATCCCGTGCAGGACATCGACCGCGCCATAGCTTTTGACGGCATTTGAAATTTCAATGGAAGCCATTTGGGTCCTCTTATCCTTTCACAGCGCCAGCGGTAAGCCCCTGCACCAGATAACGCTGGATCAGCAGGAAGAACGCGCAGGCCGGGATCAGGGCCAGCACACCGGCGGCCATCATCTGACCGAAATCGACACTGAATTTTGAAACGAATGACAGCAGACCGACCGGGAAGGTCGAGGCACTTTCGCTGCTGACCAGCATCAGGGCGAATAAAAGCTCGCTCCAGGCGGCGGTGAAAACAAAGCCGAGCGTTGCCGCCACACCGGGAAGGGTAAGCGGCAGAATGATGCGTCGGAAGGCCTGAAAGCGGGTATTGCCATCGATCATCGCGGCTTCTTCGAGATCCTTGGGGATGCCGTCAAAGAAGGACTGCATCAGGAAGGTCGCGAACGGCACATTGAACGCGGTATAGACGATGATAAGCCCCGTCAGGCTGTCGGTCAGGCCAAGCGGGGCCAGAATTTTAAAGATCGGCGCAATCAGCATGACCAGCGGGAACATCTGGGTGATCAGCATCAGGGCGACGATGATCACCTTGCCGCGAAAGGCAAAGCGCGAAAACGAATAGCCGGTCACGGCGGCGACCATGGTGGTCACAATCGCGGTGGTGCCCGCAACGATCACGGAATTCAGGAAATAATGCGGGAAGTTGCTTTGGGTCAGGACGAAGAAATAGTTTTCCCACGTCGTGCGTGACGGCCACATCCGCACCCCTTCGGTATACAGGATGTCGTTGGGCGTGACCGATACCTTGAGCAGCCAGTAAAGCGGGAACAGGGCAAAGACGACAAAGGCCCCGATCATCAGATAATGGCTGCCCCAATAGACCAGTTTGCGGGCGGGTGAATTTCCGGAAACGTTCATGTTCTTTGATCCCTTGCCCTAGCTGTCGGCATGCGTCATGGCGCGGCGCAGTGCAATCACACCCAGCGCATAGGCCAGCAGCAGAACCAGAAGGACGGCTGCAATCGCCGAGGCATAGCCGAAATCAAGGCGGCGGAAGGCCTGGGTGAAGATATAGGATGCGACGATCTGGGTTGAATCCGCCGGGCCGCCATTGGTCATGACGACAATCAGATCGGCGAAATTGGCAATCCAGATGGTGCGTAGCATCAGCGTGATCGCAATGGTCGGTGCGAGAAACGGCAGGGTGATGCTGATGAATTGCTGACGGGTGGTTGCGCCATCGATGGCGGCGGCCTCATACAGTTCCTTGGGGATGGATTGCAGGGCGGCCAGCAGGGTGATGGCAAAGAACGGAATGCCAAACCAGATATTGGCAACAATCGGCCCCCACATCGCAAGATCCGGGTCGGACAGGATGTTAAACGGTGCGTCCATCAGGCCAAGGGCGGTAAACCAGTGCGGCAGGGGACCGACCACGGGATTGAACATCCATGCCCAGTTCAGGCCCGACAAAAAGGTCGGCACAGCCCACGGGAGAAATACCAGCGCCTGAACCAGCCGACGTCCAAGGAAATCCCGGTTAAGCAACAGGGCAAGGATCAGGCCAAGCGTGAACTGGAATAACAGGGAGCCGAAAGTCCACCACGCGGTATTGACCAATGCGCCAAGAAAGGCGTCGTCGGTGATCAGGGTCTGGAAATGGGCCGTGCCGACAAAGCCGCCGCTAAACGGATTGAGGATACGGATATCGCGAAAGGCGTAGCTTAGCCCCAGAACGAGGGGCATCAGCATCACCGCGATGATCAGGATCAGCGCGGGGGAAACATAAAGATAGGGTTCAAGAATGCCGGACAGTCTTCTGGAGATCACCCCCCGCCTTTCGACGGGGAGTTTTCCGGCCTGCATTGCAGTGGTCACTGATTTGCCGCCATCCATTTTTTCTGTGCCGGGGTCAGGTATTCGGCCCATTGTTCTGCCAGTTCTTCGGGCGTGATCCGGCCAAGCAGGGCTTCCTGACTGGTGCGGATCACGAGGCTGTCCTTGAAGAAGGCGAATTCTTCAAGATGGGTCGGCATGACGGTCGGATGCACGTCGGGATCGGACAGTTCGTTAAACCAGCCTTCGAATTGCGGGCTGGCAAAGAACGGATCGCTTTCGGCACCGTTATGGATCGGCAATGCCCCGATGCGCTTGTTCCAGGCAAGGTTGCTGTCCTTGGATTCAAGATGGGCGATCAGGTTCCATGCCTCGTCCTTATGCTCGCTGCTGGCAAACATTGACCAGCCGGCATAGCCGATGGTCGGGAATGCCTTGCCCGACGGGCCCTTTGGCATGGTGGTGACGCCGAAATCCTCTTCCTTCATGCGGCTTGAAATCGCGATCAGGGCGTCGGGGTCCTGATCAAGCATCGCACAGGTGCCGGAATAGAACCCGGCGACGATTTCGTTAAAGCCCCAGTTCAGGCTGTCTTTGGGGGCCAGTCCGTCCTTATAGATATCGATCAGATATTCAAGGCCGTTGGTCCAGCCCTCGGACGCAAAGGTGCTTTGGCCGTCTTCGGTAAAGAATTCGTTTGATCCGGCGGCGGTCGCGCCAAACATCACCCAGCCATTCAGGCCGCCGGGCCCGCCGCGCATGCAGTAGCCATATTTGCCGGGAAGGGCGGATACCTTTTCAGCGGCTGCGCGGAAGTCATCGAGTGTTACCGGGACTTCGGTGACACCGGCTTCCTCGAACAGCTTTTTGTTATAGAACATCGCGCGCAGATAGAAGCCATAAGGCAGCATATAGGCGGTGTTGTTGGCCGAGCGGGCAAATTCGATGGCCCGGTCATTGAGCGTTTTCGCCCCGTCCCATTCCTTGATGTAAGGTTCGAGACTTTCGAGCGCGCCGTTATTGGCATAGAGGGTTAACCACGTATCGGGCATTTCAACGATGTCGGGGGTTTGGCCCGCCGATACCATGGTGGCGAATTTTTCAAAGGCCTGCCCCCATGGAAGGGATGTGATTTCGACGGTCACACCGGGATTTGCCGCCTCGTATTCCGCGACCAGGCTTTTGAGCGTTTCGGTGCGTTCCGGGCTTGTGATGACTTCGACAAGTTTCAGCGTGGTATCGGCATGGGCCTGACTTGTCAGAACGAGAGAGGTCACACCTGCCAGTAATGTTGTTTTCCAGTTCATTGTGAAGTTCCCTGTTTTTAAAGAGTATTCTTACTTCAGGCTTGCCCCGATCGCCTGTGTCAGGTCCGCCCGGAGGTCTTCCGGGCTTTCGAGGCCGATATGCAGGCGGACCAGATTTTCCGGTACGCCAAAGCGCAGTGCGGAATTGGGGCCGCCGACTTGTGCGCGCGTCACCAGCGCGGGCACAATCAGGCTTTCGTGCCCGCCCCATGACACGCCGATCTTGAAGATGCGCAGCGCATCGACAAATTTCGGGATATCGATATTCGGGGTGAACTCGAACGAAAACAGACCGGATGATCCGGTCAGGCCGGGGGGCGTTTGCCCGCCCAGACGCGGATGGTGAACCGCGATGACTTCGGGGTGGTCGGCAAGGAAACCGGCAATGGCCAGCCCCGATCTTTCATGTTCATGCATGCGGGCCGACAGGGTGCGAAGCCCGCGCAGCAAAAGCCAGCCGTCAAAGGCCGAAAGTTTGGCCCCCAGATAAGGCAGGATGGTGGTGCGGACATTGCCGATGAATTCGGACGATCCGGCAATCACGCCTGCGACGACGTCGCTGTGCCCGCCAAGATATTTGGATGCGGAATGAACCACGACATCGCAGCCCAATGTTGCGGGCTGGCAGAAAATCGGCGATGCCCAGCTATTATCAATGATCGATACCGCCCCGGCATCGCGTGCGATATCGCAAAGGGTTTTGATATCGTGGGTGTGGAAGGTCCAGCTTGTCGGGCTTTCGAGATAGAGGATTTTGGCACCGGGAATGGCGGCGCGCACCGCATCGATATTGCGGCCATCGACATAATCGACCGTGACATTCATATCGCGCAGGAACATCTCGAAAAACCGGAAGGCATCGGGATAAAGATGTTCGACCGCAACAATCCGGTCCCCGGGGCGGATCACCGACAGGACGGCGGACGAGATTGCGGCCATGCCGCTGGCGGTGCCCAATGCGTCTTCGGTTTTTTCAAGGGCGGCGATTTTTTCCTCGAACGCGCGGACGGTCGGGTTGAGCCCGCGTGAATAGACCGGGCGGGTTTTGCGCCCGGCATAGGTTTCGACCATTTCGGCGAAGTTTTCGAACACGAAAAGCGAGTTCTGGAAAATCGGCGGTACGACCGCATTGGCGAAATGGGTTTCGTCATAGGCCAGCCGGGTGGCGGGGGACAGGGCGTCGTCCTGTGATCTGCTGTTTGCCGGTTTATCGGAATTATTGTTGTTCATTGGACATTCTCACGATGTCGTTTTCGACGATTTCAAGGATGGCAAGCGTGTGCTGACGGGCGGCTTCGGGATCGCGCGCGACAATCGCGTCAAACAGCATGCGGTGAAATTCAAAGGATTCCTTGGCGAAGTCCGGGCGGTTGAACGGCTGGGCAAAGAAGCTTTCAAACGCTTCGCGCATCTGGCCGAGCAACTGTTCAAACAGGGGATTGCCCGACGCCTTGTAGATCGAGAGGTGATAGACAAGGTCGGCCTGGCCGGCGGTGCCAAATTCCAGATGTTCGGCTTCCATCGCATCAAGGGCGGCCCGCATTGCTTCGATATCCGCATCGCTTGCGCGTTTGGCGGCCAGCATGCTGGCTTCGACTTCAAGTCCGCGGCGGACTTCAAGGGTTTGTAGCAACCCATCACGCTGGGTGGCGATGGAAAGCGGCATGAACAGGGTCTGTTCACTGACCGGGCGTTTAAGATAGGTGCCCGATCCGCGTTTGATTTCGACGATGCCAAGGGCCTGCATATGGCCGATTGCCTCGCGGATGCTGGATCGACCGACCTGAAGGCCCGCCATCAGTTCGCGTTCGGGTGGCAATTGATCGCCGGGTTTCAAATCCGACTGCACGATGAATTGTGTTAAGGATTCAAGGATCGCATCGCGACGCCCCGATGTTTGTATGGGTCGGATAGTGGCACCTGCCGATTGCGACACTTCACACCTTTATCTGATTTTCACCTCGCCCCGGCGACCGGTTATGTGGTCAGCCATCAGACGTCAGACCAATTTTGGAATTGAATCGGTTCAAGTCAAGCGGAAATGAAAAGGGGGGCGATGTTTTGCAATCGCGAATGGCGGAAAGGTGCCGGTTTTCAGGCCTTTGGCGGGGATCGGAATGGTGCGGTGGGTGCGCTGCGAATTTGGTCGATCCGGGGCGTTTGACCGGAAAATTCCGTTAAACGGCGTGCGCGCGGCGGGGAGTCGGTGCAAAGGGCAGCGAGATCTGGCGGTGAGGATCGGAGCGATGGTACCGACGGTGCCGATGGAGAAGCGGGTAGGTGGACTGAAGAGTAACGAGCAGCGTGGTATAAAAAACGCGCCGCATGGGGATGCGGCGCGTGAAGTTGGGCAGATGTTGAGGGAGGCAGGCGTTAAGGATCAGTTGGCGTTGGCGGCCTTGAGGATCAGGTCGGCAACAGCTTTGGGGTGGGAAACCATGACGACGTGGGAGGCGCCATCAATCACGACGGTTTCCTGTGAATTGGCGCGTTTCGCCATGAATTCCATTGCGGCGGGCGGGATGTTTTTATCAGCCGTGCCATAGATGTGGTAGGATGGCAGGTCTTTCCATGCGGTATCGCCAGATGGTTCGTTCAGGGCAAAGTCGGTGACCGGGCGTTGGGCAATCGCCATCAGGCGGGCCTTTTCAGCCGAAACGTCGGCGGCAAATTGCGCGTGGAATTTCGCCGGATCGATATAAAGATCATTCACACCGTTGCCGAGCGGGACCGGGGCTGCCAGGGCTTCACCCAATGTGCCGCCGGGGAATTTTGCTGCCAGTTCGGCAATGGTTTCACCCTTTTCCGGGGCGAAAGAGGCGACATAGACCAGCGATTTCACATTGGCTGCACCGGTTGCGGCGTTACTGATGACCGGCCCGCCGTAGGAATGACCAACCAGAACCACATCACCCGGAATGCTGTCGATAAGCGAGCGGGTATAGGCGGCATCGCCCGAAACACTGCGCAGCGGGTTGGCAACGCTGATCACGCGATATCCTTCGTCCTGCAGGATCGGTGCAACGCCGTCCCAGCTGTCAGAGGCGGCAAAGGCACCATGGACCAGAAGGATGGTTGGTTTGGTGTTGGCGGCATTCGCGGCCGCAGTGTCAGCGGCAAAGGCCGGAGATTGAGCGGCCATCAGGCCAAAAGCAAAAGCGGTCGCCTTGAGCAGGTTTTTCACATTCAGCATTTTCATCTTCCTTTTCCCGGTTTCGCCGATGACCGGCCAAACGTTGTTTCGATGAAATGCTTGTAGCCGTGAATTTATGATCGTTCAATATTAAATCGTGTGCGATTTAATCACGTGCAATCACATAAGCGTGAGGTCGGTGTTATGGCCCGTGAGCGGGCGGGGTGGGTTTGGTAACGGGTTTTAAGGGAGAGCACACACACCCGCCGTCACTCCCGCGAAAGCGGGAGTCCATGGTGCAGCGGGCTTGACGGTTGGTTTAGAGGGGGTGGCACGGAGGACTGGATTCTCGCCCGCGCGGGAATGACGGGGAGGGCATGGGCGTTCGTGGTGCGGTGGGGCTCAGAACTTCATCCTGAATCCGGCACCGAGGGCATGTTCGCGGCGGCTTTTGGAGATCGAGGGCTGGTAATCGGCATAGAAGCTCCAGCCGTCGTCATCGGCAAGGGCAAAGCCGAGATTGCCGACGAGTGTATCGCGGTCGGTTTCGCTGCCTGCGACCGTGAAGGAGGATGTGCCGGTAAAGGCCAGTGTGGTGCTGTGGGCTGTCGGGCCAAGGTGATGGTCCCAGCCAAGGCGGAATTGCGGGATCAGGGTCTGGCCATTGCCGGTTTCATACAGGCCCGCCATCCTTAGCCCGAGGCTTGCGGTTCCGGTCAGGGTGCTGTCAGATGCGCGTGACAGATTGGCCGAGCCGGCCCCGGTTTCGGTAAAGGCGTCATGATCGTTCCAGAGCACGCCCAGCGCGCCATAGGGCGCAACCCGCCAGTTATGGGCAACGTCAAATCCCCTTGCCAGTTCAAGATTGGCATTGAGTGCGTTGTCGGTGTAATCCGCCGTGGCGGTGCGATCAATGCCGCCAAAAACAAGATTACGGCGGCTGTCATTTGCCGTTCGGGTCCATCCGGCCTGCCCGGAAAGCCGCAAATCATCGCCAAGATCGTGCGTAGCATAAAGCCCGGCCATGAAATTGCGACTATCGAGGGTGGCATCCCGGCCAGCCTGACGGTTTTTGACGTCGGCATAACCGAAATAGACCCCCAGAATGGTGGTGTCGGAAAGCGGTGAGTCAAAGCCGCCAACCATGCCGGTCCATTGGTAATCGGCGGTGTCGGCATTGCCATCGCCGTTGATCCGGCCGGTTGCCCCAATCGCCTGAAACCAGATGGCGGAGGCGGCCTGTGGCGCATTTTCAGTGCCCAGCGACAGCATGTTTGCGTCACTTGCCATCGGACCGGAACGGGCAAAGCCGGTAAGTTCGGCGGGGGACAGGGTGCTGGCGGCGACAAGGGACCCGCTGGTGGTTTGGGCAATGGTGCGGCTGCGGTTCAGATCGGCAAGGCGCGCGCCGATCTGGCCGGTGGCCTGATGGGTGATGCGGGCATTCATGGCAGGGGCGGCGGCAAAGATATCGCCCGAGAGCTGTTGATAGGCGTGCTGTGCCCCGGCATTCGTCAGGCCAAGAATGGCGTTGCTGATGGTGGTGCCGTCCGTGCCCGAAAGGTTGCCGATCTGGCCAGCGACGGCTTTTTGATTGGGGGTTGTGGCAATGTCGGTAAAGCCGCTGGCGTTGCGGGTCAGTGTCAGGGAGACATCATTGCCAGTGCCGCCCGTGGTCGAATTGCTGGCATCATAAAAGGCAAGCTGATTGTCAATTGTTGCGAAATCGCCGGTAATTGCATCAACACCATCATTTTCAATAATCACATAATTATAGGTCGTTTGGCCGGAGAAATTGTTCCCCGATACGCCTTTGACCCGCAGGGTCGAGCCGGTGATATCGACCGTGCCATTGACAATGACCTTGTCGGAATTTCCGGCACTATCCACCTCGATCTCAAGGATCGAACCGGCATTGAGGACATAGGCACCATTGACGGTTTGTGTGCCGATGGAATTGCCCGGCGCATGAATGCCGCCCGATGAAATGGTGGTTGCCCCGACGGTTCCCGTGCCGCCAAGGGTGGCACCGCTCGCGACCGTGACGGCAGAGGCAATTGATCCATTGACCGCAAGGCGGCCCGCAGAAACGGTCGTGGTGCCGGAATAGGTGTTGGCCCCGCTGAGTGTGACGGTGCCGGTGCCGGTTTTGGCAAGCGCGCCGGTCCCGGCCAGAACGGCACTGATGGTGCCTGATTGGGTATCGAAGGTGCCCGATGATGACAATGTGCCGTTTGATACGGTTGCACCATTGAGTGTGATGGTGCCGGTCCGGGTCTGTGTCGTCGTGCCGAGATCAAGCGTGCCGCCGGTCAGGTTAAGTGCGCCTGCGGCATTTCCGAGTGTTCCCGATCCCGACAGGGATAACGTGCCCGCCGAAAGGTTTGTTGCGCCGGAATAGCTGTTGGCGGCACTGAGTGTCAGGGTGCCTGCGCCGTTTTTGGTCAGTGCCCAGCTTCCGGTGCCGCCCGATCCGGCCTGATCGGTGATGGTATTGGCAAGGGTTTGTGTATCGCCGGTATCAGGATTGAAGGTCAGGGTGCCGCTGCCTTGCAGGAAAACACCATCGCCAAAGGCAGAGCCGTCCTCGGCGGTGCCCGCCGCACCGGTTCCGCCGTTTCCGCCGGTGACAGTGTTGTTATTGACGGTCAGGGTTCCGGCGATGGTCAGGGTTGCGCCATCCATCACAAAGATGGCACCCCCGGCACCAAGGCCACCACCCCCGGCCGCCTGAGAGATGGTACCGCTTGAGACACCGTTGCCCGCGCCAAATCCGCCCTGACCGACATTGGCGACGCTGCCAAGGCCGCCACCACCGCCGCCGCCGCCAAAACCGCCATCGCCCCGGAACTCTAGAGCC
>NZ_MCAO01000018.1:0-16614 GCF_001858545.1 Thalassospira sp. MIT1004
GAAGCCCTCTACCTTCCAGTCCGCGTCGCCGTCTCCTTGGCGCCGCACCCCGTCGGTGGAGGCGGGTTATAGGGCCCACCCAAGGAACTGTCAAACCCTTTTTTGGAAAAAAACGCGCTAAAAACGCAAAAAGTTGGAAAGCCGGTTTTCCCTTAATTTCCGCCACAACCCGCCATATCACTGTCTGATTGAGTGCGCCGCAGCATCATTTTGACCATATGGTTAGGAATGACATTGCATCGATTTAGCCAACCGCAGAAAACAGCCGTTTTAACCTTAGCACCACCGCATCGGCGTTTTGCACGGCACAAAACGGGTATCCGCGGCCTTTCACCCCACCCCGGCCGTCTTTTGCGAACACATAGATATAGTGGGTCGTCGTAAAATCAGATTTGCCCCGAAAAAGCCCGCGCCAAAACACCGGGCCATCACCGGCAATTTGCACACATATATATAAGAGTGCGGATCATGGAATGCGTCGGCAGCAGTCCGGCCCCGACAGCGCGACATTCAGGATGGTGATTCGCAGATACCGGCACACATTTTGGCCTGCGATCATACGCATCGACAAAAGGTGTGAATTTAAATGGTTAACACGCTGCCATTTTCTTGCCATTCTCGCCATTCAGATCAGCGTCGTTCTTGTGAGTGTTCCTGCCTTGATCATTTCAACGGTTCGTAAACCATATCCCGGCATCATGGCCGTAACGGGACGGTGTCCGACCGGTTGCGAATTGGCATTTCACATTTACGAGTCTTTTTTGTATAAGGTTCGTGCCGATGTTGCCGCAAAGAGCAACTCGTTGGGCACACTGCATTATTAGTTCTAGGGGAGTTCTGCGGCAATGGCCGGAAGAGACTTGGTATCTATTGCCACCATCATGGCAATCCTGGGGGGGACTGCGGGTTTCATCCTCTCTGACCATTACTCCAACGCTTCGGATACCGCTTTATCAGCCAGTGCCGCTGAAAGCGAGTTAAGCGCTTCTCCCTCGTCCGGTGTGACCGAAACGGCCAATCTTCCCGATAATGAACCTCGTCTTGAAACGGTTGTGTTGGAAAAAGGTTCCAACCTGATGGCAACTTTAACCGCGGCGGGACTGGAACGGTCGGTTGCGTTCAATGCCATCGAAGCCCTTCGCGATGTTTACAACCCCCGCAAACTGCGCGCTGGCCAGGAATTCGACCTTGTGTATGCCAGCGACACCGAGGGTGACAGCGGCCTTTTTGATACGCTGCGCTTCCAGCCTGATCCCGAAACCGTTGTTTCCGTTTCACGTACCGATGATGGTTTTACCGCCTCAAGCGACAAAATCGCACTGACCCCTGTGCGCAATGTTTCATCGGGCGTGATTGATCAAAGCCTGTTCCTTGCCGCCGAAAAAAACGGCATGCCGCTTTCGGTGCTGATGGAACTGATCGAGCTTTATTCCTATGAAGTCGATTTCCAGCGCGACATTCAGCCCGGTGACAGTTTCGAGGTAATGTTCGAAGAATTGCGCAACGATTCCGGCGAGCGCGTTCGCTATGGCGATGTCGTTTATGCCAGCATGACGCTGAGCGGCAACAATGTCCGTCTTTATTCCTATAAGGACAGCAATGGCGATATCGACTTTTATAACCAGAAGGGCGAATCGTATCGCCGTGCCCTGATGCGGACACCGATCAATGGTGCGCGTCTGTCATCGGGCTTTGGTGCGCGCAAGCATCCTATCCTTGGTTTTACCAAGATGCACAAGGGTGTGGATTTCGCCGCCCCACCGGGAACGCCGATCTTTGCGGCCGGTAACGGCACCGTTGCCCAGATCGGCCGCAATGGGGGTTATGGCAACTATATCCGTCTGCGCCACAACGATTCCTATGATACCGCATATGCCCATATGAAGGGCTTCGCCAAGGGCCTTAAACAGGGATCGCGGGTCAAGCAGGG
Source organism: Thalassospira sp. MIT1004 (assembly GCF_001858545.1). Taxonomy (NCBI): domain Bacteria; kingdom Pseudomonadati; phylum Pseudomonadota; class Alphaproteobacteria; order Rhodospirillales; family Thalassospiraceae; genus Thalassospira; species Thalassospira sp. MIT1004. Next base: position 1,931 of record NZ_MCAO01000018.1, read on the forward strand.
GGATGTGATCGGTTATGTCGGCACCACCGGCGCATCGACCGGCCCGCACCTGCATTTCGAAATCCTGAAAAACAACGCGCAGGTCAACCCGATCAAGGTCAAAATGCCAAGCGGCAAGACCCTTAAAGGAAACGAACTGAAAACTTTCCTCGCCAAGGCAGAGGGGCTCCGCGGGCAGTATGCCGAACTTTCGATGCATAACCGCAAGGTCGCCAGCGCCGAATGAACGATCCGGATACCAAGGCATACGCCTTATAAAAAAGCCCACCGATCACCATCGGCGGGCTTTTTTAATGTCTGCCCCAAGCATGATCCTTTTTGACAACGGCATCGCCACATGAGCGGACGGACCATGCCAGTCCCTTTCCCGCCGCAACGAAAAACCCCGCCTGCATGCAAACGGGGTTTAACTGATCGCGACCGCTGGCGGTGCGCTATCAGGCCGCATCCTGTTCGAACTGCAACCTGGCCAGACGGCCATAAAGCGGGTTTGATTCCATAAGTTCCTGATGGGTCCCTATGGCAATCAGCTTTCCGTCATCAATCACGGCAATCCGGTCGGCATGCAGCACGGTTGCCAGTCGATGGGCAATCACCAGTGTGGTGCGTGTTGCCATGATGGTTTCAAGTGCCTTCTGGACCACCTGCTCGCTTTCGGCATCCAGCGCACTGGTGGCTTCGTCAAGCAGCAGAACCGACGGGTTGCGCAGGATTGCGCGTGCAATCGCGATGCGCTGGCGCTGCCCACCCGAAAGACGAACGCCTCTTTCCCCCAGGAAGCTGTCAAAACCGTCGGGCAACCGATCAAGGAATTCGGTTGCATGGGCGGCATCGGCCGCCGCCCGGACGTCCTGGTCGGACGCGTCAGGGCGGCCATAGCGGATGTTTTCCCACGCATTGGCGGCAAAAATCACCGGATCCTGCGCCACCAGACCAATCCGTTCGCGCACGGCTATCGGATCAGCCGTACGGATATCGACGTCATCGACTTTGATCACGCCGTTCGCCGGATCGTAGAATCGCAGCAGAAGCTGAAACACCGTGGTTTTGCCCGCACCCGACGGGCCGACAAGTGCTACGGTTTCCCCCGGTTTGACCTGTAACGAAAAACCGGTCAGTGCCGAGCGGTCCGGGCGCGCCGGATAATGGAAAGTGACGTTTTCAAAACTGACATGGCCAAGATGTTTTTGCGGCATCTGGACCGGGTTTGCCGGTGCGGCAATCGCCGGTTCGGTTTCAAGCAACCCCATCAGGCGTTCAGCCGCACCCGCCGCGCGTTGCAGATCACCGATCACTTCACTGATGGCACCTACAGAACCGGCAACAACAATGGCATAGAACACAAAGGCAGAAAGGTCCCCGGCCGAAATCGTGCCATCCAGCACGTCATGCCCGCCGATCCACAAAATCGTCCCCACCGCGCCAAACACCATGACGATGACGATGGCGGTCAGAAGGGCGCGCGCCGAAATACGCGAAATCGCGGTTTTGAATGCGCCTTCGACAAAGCCATCAAACTTGTCGCTTTCAATCTTTTCGTGGGTATAGGCCTGAACCGTCCGCAGCGCATTGAGCGATTCTTCGGAAAAGGCACTGACATCGGCAATGCGGTCCTGTGCCTCGCGCGACAGGCGGCGTACCCGGCGCCCGTAACCGATGATCGGCACAACCACCAACGGCACGACGAGCAAAACAAGTGCGGTCAGTTTGGGGCTCGTGATCGCCAGCATGGTAAGACCGCCGACAAACATCAGGATATTGCGAAGCGCAATCGAAACACTTGATCCGATCACGACCTGCAAAAGGGTGGTGTCTGTTGTCAACCGCGAGAGGACTTCACCCGTGCGGGTGACCTCAAAGAATCCCGGATCCAGCCGAATGATGTGGGCGTAAACCGCCGAACGGATATCGGCAACCACGCGCTCCCCGATCCACGATACCAGAAAGAACCGGGCATAGCTTGCCCCGGCCATAAGCAGCGTTACGGCAAACAGAACAAAAAGCGCCTGATCAAGCAGGGAGGCATTGCCATCGGCAAACCCCTGATCAACAAGCATGCGCAACCCGCTGCCAAGCGCAAGCACCGTGCCCGACGCAACAACCAGTGCCACCATCGCACCGGCAACCTGCAACCTGTAGGGCCGAACGAAGGGGATAATGGCGCGAAGAGCGGAGAAATTACGACTGGAGTCCCTGTCTGCAAGACGGGGTGAAGTACGAGGATTTAATGCCACAGCAGCCTTCCAGTTTACGCTTTTCCTGCCATTTCCATGATCGGATCAGTCGAGATCAAGTCGCCGACCGGTCTTCACCGCAAGATCAGCCGAAAGCTGATCGGTCAGCGTCGTCGACCCGCGGGTCGAGGTCCAGCTTTCATTGTCTTCATCGAAATCATAATGGCTGGCCCCGCTGACCGGCGAGGACATCCATATCTGGCGGTTCGGACCATGTTTATTGATGATGAACTGTTCACCCGAGTCGAGTTCGATCGTCAGGATTCCCGATTGCAGATCGACATCAAGATCATCGCCCATCTCATCATCTATATGATCCGAGAGGGTTTCGATGGTGTCATCAGCAAGCTGATGGAAGCGGGTTTCATCAAGGGCCACGATCAACACTCCGTCTGTCAAAAGGGGCAAAACGCCCCCTGGCAAGGCGACAATTTTATATGCTGGCGCACCATACTATATAAAGAGTCTCGCGCAAGTCTGCATCACACAGGAACCACGGATTATTACCCGATGCGGTGTGCAATATCACCCTGCCCGCTGGGAAAAAACGCCTATCGCAACCGTTAATCAGGCTTTATCCAATAATTCCCGGATACAGGGGTTGCATAGGTCGATTTTTTACCTTATACACCGCGCTTCAAATTCCGGAGTGATAGGCGATGAAAAAAGACATCCATCCCGATTACCATGAAATCACCGTTCAGATGACGGACGGCAGCAGCTTCACCACCAAATCGACCTGGGGCAATCCGGGCGACGTTCTGAAGCTTGACATCGATCCGAAAAGCCATCCGGCTTGGACTGGTGTTCATCGTCTGCTCGACAGCGGCGGTCAGCTCGCGAAGTTCAAAAAACGCTTCGCCGGTTTCAATATCGGTAATAACTAAGCAAATTTCGCCTTCCTGGCGATTTATGGGATCAGCGCCCGCTAGCGTCTTCATGATGCTGCGGGCGTTTTTCTTTTGTGGCGTGGTACGGCCAAATGCCCCCGTCCGGAACGCACTGCCTCCTCTCTGCAACCCAGCTATACGGGGGCATTAGCCATATTTAATGGTCATTCGGACATTTTCTTGCCATAATCTTCAACCGGCGCTATACCGCGCGGAGAACGGGGATGGGGTCCCCCTATTGTCAGGAAGACTGGGCGAACCGAATGAACCAGGTGATTGCGCGCACCCAGGTCAGTTATGAAGTCTATGTAAAAGACCGTTCAGGGCGTTGGGAAATTCACGCCCACTTTACCGGTGCGCAGAAAAAGCAGGCCGAGGAAGAAGCGCGCTCGCTTGAAAAGATGGCGCATGTCTCGGCTGTGAAGGTCATTCGCGAAGTCTATAACCATGCGACCAATGCCGCGGATGAATATGTCATCTATGAAACACGGCAAAGCGGCGCAAAAGACAAACCCCAGAACGCACCAAAGACAGCACCAACCCGTCCGGCCCCGGCGCGTGCGCCAGCAAGCCCCCCCGAACAGGTTTCAACCCCGGCCCTAAAACCGGCCCGGACAAAGGTCAAAACAGCCAGCCCGGATGAAAGCCCGGGCCTCATTGCTGTGGCGCTGAAACTGGTGATGGCGTTTTGCATCGCGATTGCCATCGGTCTGGCTGCGATGCTTGGCGCATCTCATGGGCTTGAATATCTGCCGCGTATGGGGCTTTCGATCAGTCAGGGCTTCTACGACAAGGCCAATTTCATATCCTTTATTGTCGGCTTCCTTGCCAGTGCGACACCGATGCTGATGAGCATCACAAGCAAATTCAAGGGCAAGGCACGAAAAGAGCCGGCGCAACAGCCCGTGGCCAAACGTACCGCCAGACCGGGGCGCAAGGTGGCATCGCCGAACCGCCCGTCCTTATCGGGCAGCTTTGCAGAAATGGCCGCCGAGGTTGCGCGTTCTGAAAATGAAGCAATGCCCGACATCGATGCGGATGAAACCGACGATACCCAATCCGCATCCGAGCCGCGCGATGACGGCATCCCCGATCAGCCAATGACCGTAACGCCAGCCCTTCAGGCCACGCGCGAGGTCATGAAATCCTTCATCGCCGGTTCGATAGAAGCCATCAAGCGGACCGTTCCGAACATGGACGCCTATCACAAATTCGGCGTCAATCTTTACGTTGCCGGTGCCTGTGACGCGTGTAGCGAGAAGAACGCCCTTGGCGCCAGTCAGGGACGAAGTGTTCTGAAGGACTGCATTTCCGCACTTGGGGCAACCCACAATATGGCCGACACATTCTGCAAGAATGTCGACAGCTATATCCTGGAACCGAAATACAAGGACATGTATGGCGCGGGCAGAAGCTCGATGGATGCCTATATGAAGGACGAGCAGAGCATCACCACATCGGTGTCGCGTGCGATTGCGTCATGGTCCGAAAAGCCGACTGGCGCGCCAGCAAACGCGAATAACAAGCTGCATGCGCTGATGTTTACCGACATCGTCAATTCGACCCAGATGACCCAGCAACTGGGTGATGTCGGTGCCCAGAAGATGGTGCATATCCATAACCAGATCGTGCGCACCGCCCTGATCAATAATTATGGCAAGGAAGTTAAGCATATGGGGGATGGCATCATGGCCGTGTTCCCGTCCTCTGCAAGTTCCGTCGAAGCCGCCATCGAAATTCAGCGCAACATGGCGCAGCATAATGGCCGCGAGGACCTGAAATTCCAGATTCGCATCGGCATCAATGCCGGCGAGGCCATTGCCGAAGAAAACGATCTGTTTGGCCGCGTCGTGCAGCTTGCCGCACGTGTCTGCGCCCAGGCGGGCGGTGATGAAATTCTGGTATCCCAGAACGTGAAGGATACCTACGCCGGCAGCCGGGCGGTCTTCACATCGAAAGGCACACGCCAGATGAAAGGCTTTGCCGAACCGATAGAAGTCTTTGCCGCGACCCCGCGCGCCTGACGGGCACTGTTTACCGGCATCCGCACGCAATTCCGCATAAGGTGAAGGTGGCTGAACCGTTGTTCAGGCTGAACAGCGTGCCGCGACCTGAAGCTCCATCCGCGCCGTTCGCATATAAAGCGAATGGGCCCGTTCCATAAGATCGCGAAGGGCGGGGGGAAATCCTGTTTCTTCGTCGCAGTCGTCGCGAACACAGATTTGCAGGTCGACCATCAGATCATCAAGATCAACCGCATCTTCCCAATCAATCTCGCCCTCCTCAACCGCCCGCACCGCAAGCAGCCACGCCATCGCCCGGATCAGGCGGCTGGTCATGCGCATCTCCTCAACGAATTGCTTCATTTTGGCACTGCCGTGAATCCCATGGCGCGATGCGGTTCGATTTGCGGAAAGATAATTACGCGCCTCCACCAGCAGGGTGAAAGCCTCGTCATAGGTTCGCGAAAGAGGAACAATCGCGAAGTTGCTTTGATAGGGTTGCCCGATCCCGGTCGGGTGATCCTTTTTTGCCATAAAGCTTATATGGGAAACGGACACCGGGCTTCAAGCATTCGGGAAAATTTGCCCTGAATTTGCCCCGAAATAGAAAGACCGCCCCAAAGGGCGGCCTTGCCTCAACCTGCTAAACTTGCCGGACTTTTTTTTATTCTTGATCTTGTTTGTGGCCGAACTCTAGCTAGCGGTTGGCAAGGGGTCAAGGTAATAAGTGTCGGAAATATGACAGTACGTATTAATACGTACCGAAATACGTATAAACAGTACGTAAAAGGCGAAAACATAAAAAGAACCGCCCTGAATTCGGGCGGTTCAGTTTAACAGGGAGGCATCGAAACATCACGTTCGACAAGGGGCCAAACAGTGGCCCACTACCCATATATAAGACGGTAAGTTTAAGATTCAATTAACCGTAGGTTTAAAAATATATCCTCACGTTTAATATTTTGGCGTACCCGCCCCCGTCAGTTCTTGAAAAGCGCTTCCGCCCCGGCGCGAACACCATTGCGATGCTCCATTGCCGCATCAACCCGCACCAGTTCCTGCTCCAGGGCGGCTCGATAATCGATCAGGCTGTCAATCGACATTCCGTCAAGGCTCCGCGGCAGGCCGAACATCGCGGCCAAAGGTTTTTGCAGGTCGTCTTCTTCCACAGTCATCCTCCTTTGACATTTTGCCCCTGGCGGTTTTGCCGCTATTACATAGTGACCGAATTTATCATTCGCCATGGAGTTTTGTCATGACCTTGCCAGACGACCTTGCCCCAAGCCTTGCCCCAAACCTTGCCAAAGACATGCAGGCAATCGAAATCCGCATTGACGGCGAGAACCGATATCTTGCCGCGGGCAAGGTCGCGATGCCGGAAATCACGCAGGGCGAGGTTCTGGTGCGTATTCGTGCCGCCGGGGTCAACCGGCCCGATCTGATGCAGGTGGCCGGGATGTATCCCCCGCCCCCCGGCGCATCGGAAATCCCGGGGCTTGAACTTTCCGGTGAAATTGTTGTCACCGCCCCCGATGTCACGACGTGGAAGGTTGGTGATCAGGTTTGCGCGCTGGTCACCGGCGGCGGCTATGCCCAATATGCCGCTGTCCCCGCCGCACAATGCCTTCCGGTTCCGGCTGGCCTTTCCATGACAGAAGCCGCAAGCCTTCCCGAAACATTCTTTACCGTCTGGCACAATGTTTTCGACAAGGCCGGACTTAAATCCGGCGAAACCTTCCTTGTTCATGGTGGCACATCGGGGATCGGCACCACCGCGATCCAGCTTGCCAAGGCTTTTGGCGCGCGCGTGATCACAACGGCGGGCACCGATGAAAAATGCCAGGCCTGTCTGGACCTTGGCGCGGACATCGCCATCAACTACAAAACACAGGATTTCGTTGAAGAGGTAAAAACCGCAACCAACGGCAAGGGGGCGGATGTCATCCTTGATATGGTGGCAGGCGATTATGTCAGCCGCAATTTCAAGGCGGCTGCGATGGAAGGCCGTATCTTGATCATTGCCTTCCTGAACGGACCAAAGGCCGAAACCAATTTCACGCCGCTTCTGTTAAAACGCCTGACCCTGATGGGATCAACCCTGCGCGCCCAGCCGGTTGCCAACAAGGGCGCAATCGCAGGCAAACTTCGCCAGCAGGTCTGGCCGCTATTTGAAAACGGCACGATCAAACCGGTCATTTACCAAACCCTGCCAATGAATGAAGCCCGGGCTGCACACGACATTTTGCGGGGTGGCGCACATGTTGGAAAAGTGGTACTGGAAGTCCCTTGATCGTTTACGGATCCGGGTTGAAGGCATATCGATCACCATCGGCTTCACCCTTTCCCGGCAACAGACCTTCGATTGCGGGTCGAAAAGAAATATTCTTTTCGATAACCTGCAACAGATTGTTGCTTTTAACCGCACATTGATCGAAAAGAGCGCTGTGGCGGTTCCAGCGACGCGCGGCACTCACCTTGGGTTGCCTTTGCTGCGTTGCCGGAACACCAAAACAGATTATATTCTGGGGCAGATATTCCCGCGTATTTGGGGTTCATCCCATCGCCGGTCTCCAGAGAGAGAAAGAGTAAACAGGAGGAATTATGGCTCAGCCCCTCATGCCCAAAGCAACGGCCGTATGGCTTATCGACAATACCGGTTTGTCGTTCCGGCAGATTGCAGCCTTTACCGAGCTGCACGAACTGGAAATTCAGGCCATCGCCGATGGCGATGTCAATCAGGGGATTGTCGGCCTTGATCCGGTTTCCAATGGTCAGTTGACCAAAGACGAGATCGCGCGCTGCGAAGCTGATCCGCGTGCATTGCTGAAAATGGCAAAGTCCGACCTGCCGCGTCCGCGCGCGCATGGCAAAGGCGCACGTTACACCCCGGTTTCAAAACGTCAGGATCGCCCGAACGCGATTGCATGGCTGCTCAAACACCATCCGGAACTGTCGGATGCGCAGATTTGCAAACTGATCGGGACCACCAAGGACACGATTGGCAAAATCCGTGATCGTACCCACTGGAACTCGGCCAACCTGACGCCGCGCAACCCGGTGACCATGGGGCTTTGCATCGAACTTGACCTTGAAAAACAGGTCGTGATCGCACGCAGCAAGAACCCGGAAAAGGTCGTCAAGAATGTCGAGCCCGATCCGCTGCCCGAAGAATTGCAGATCAACCCGGAACCGGATTATCCCGGCAAGAAGGAAGATCGCAAAAAAGAAGAACCCAAAACATCCGATTACATGGAAGCAGCAGAAAACCTGTTCCGCTCCTGATCGATGCAAAGGCCGCCCACCGGGGCGGCCTTTTCTCTTTGGCGACCAACCCAAAAGCGAATATGTTTTGTTTCATATGAATGCCGTGAAACGGTAATATTCCTGAAATGAACACGACATAACATTCGTTCAAACAAAACCGCGAAACAACCGCCAAAGAAGCCCCTCATGCAAAAACGTCCGACTGAACGTCAGGCCAGTATCGTTGAACTTGTCCGCGCAGACGGTTTCAAAACCATTGAACAGCTTGCCGAACGTTTTCAGGTCACCCCGCAAACCATTCGACGCGATGTAAACGCCCTTTGCGACGAAGGATTGCTGCGCCGTCGCCATGGCGGGGTTGAACCGGCACTGGAACATGAAAACATCGCCTATCGGGCGCGCAAGGTTCTGCATGTGAATGAAAAGCGCAAAATCGCGGCCCTTGTCGCGCGCGCCATTCCCGATGGCGCATCCCTGTTCTTTTCAATCGGCACCACGCCGGAACTGGTCGCAAGTGCGCTTTTGCAGCATCGCGGTTTGCGGATTTTCACCAACAATCTCAATGTCGCCTATGTCGCCGCCACCAATGACAGCTTTGACGTCACCCTGATTGGTGGCCGGTTGCGCAATCGGGATCGCGATGTTCTCGGGCCAGAGGTCGAGGCCTTCTTTAACAGCTACAAGGTCGATTACGGCATTTTCGGCGTTGGCGGGATTGATGCCGATGGCAGTCTGCTCGACTTTGACGAACAGGAAGTCCGCGCGCGTTCTGCCATTCTGACCAATTCGCGCCAGACCTATCTGGTCGCCGATCATACCAAGTTTGGCCGAAACGCTGTGGTGCGTGGCGGCTCCGTCACACAGGTAACCGCCTTCTTTACCGATTGCCCTCCGCCCGATGCCATCATTCAGATGATCGAAAAACACGGGGTGGCGCTGCATATCCCCGAACCGAACGCCGAATTCCCGACCTTCTACGTCCCCGAAGAAGACTAGGCACCCGTCCAGTCACGCGCCGCCGCAATCAACCCGTTGCGGACTTCGCGCAACCCGCTGCCCATCACCTTGTCCCGCCGGACCACAAGTGCCAGACGGCGCGCAAGGTCCGGGGCAAGCTTGCGGGTTTTGATCGGAAACTGTGTGCGGCCCAACCGTGCGCCCATGGCGGGCAAAATCGTTGCTCCCAACCCGGCACCCACCAGTTCCTTGATCGCCTCGACACTGCCCAGTTCCATGATCGAATGCCCGGCAACACCCGCAGCACGCAACCAGTCATCGACAATCGTGCGTGTCTGACCACCGCGTTCATACAAAACCAATGGAATATCTGCCAGATCAGCAGGCCGAACCAGATCGGGCACATCCATCCCGTCGGGAAAAATCGCGACAAGCGGATCGGTCAGAACCGGCACGATATCCAGACTGCGCCCACTGGCCGGCAGGGTGACCAGCCCGATATCAAGACTGTTTTCCTCAATCGATTTCAGAACGTCGCTGGTATTCCCGGTCCGCACAATGATTTCAAGCCCCGGAAACCGGCGCTGCAACTGTTCCAGAACCTTTGGCAGGAAATAGATGCAGGCCGTTGCACCGGTTCCGATGCGCACCTGCCCGACCGTGCCACTGGCAAACCCTGCCACCGCATCCAGTGCGTTCTGGACGGACGCGTCAATCTCCCCCACCCGGTCCAGCAATGCCTGACCGGCGGGTGTTGGCATCGCACGTTTGCCAACCCGTTCAATCAACCGCACGCCAAGACGGTCTTCCAGCTGTCGTATCTGCTGACTGATCGCAGGCTGGCTTAAATTCTGCCGTGCGGCTGCGGCGGAAAAACTGCCAAGTTCAATCACATCGGCAAAAGCATGCATCTGATCAAGGTTAAGGCTACGCATCTAAAACTATTCCTTATGATTTGCATAAGAATACAAATCTTATCTTATTTCAGACGGTCGGCTAATGTCACGCCATACCGTCAATTTCCGAGATGGAATGCACATCAATGTCGACCGATACACTGCCCGCCGCCGCCAAAACTTCCGATCTCGTCATACGCGATGCCGATCATGCCGACATTGCCGCCATCACCGCGATTTACGGCCATCATGTTCTGACCGGCACCGCCTCGTTCGAAGAAATCCCGCCATCCGAAACCGAAATCACCAATCGCTTTGAGGCCATCCGTGGATATGGCCTGCCCTATCTGGTCGCCCTGCGCGGTGATGAGGTTGTCGGCTATTGCTATGCCAGTCTCTATCGCCCGCGTTCGGCCTATCGCCACACGGTGGAAAATTCGATCTATGTCGCGCCCGATTGCATCGGAAACGGGATCGGGGCGGCTCTGATGGCGGCTCTTCTCGAACGCTGCGAAGCCGGTCCGTGGCGGCAGATGGTTGCCGCCATTGGCGATAGCGAAAATCACGCATCCATTGCCCTGCATCGGAAATTCGGCTTCGACATGACAGGAACCTTCCACAATGTCGGCTACAAGTTCGGCACGTGGCTTGACTCCGTCATGATGCAGCGCCCGCTTGGCTCCGATAAACCGGTGATCCCCGGCCCGACGGATAAATGATCACCCGCGCACTTGTCATAAAGCTGGGGCTGGGGCAGCTCATCAGTTGGGGGACGGCCTATTATCTGATTGGCAATTTCGGCACCCTGATCGCGCAACATCACGGCTGGCCCAGCAGCGTGGTTTATGCGGGCTTTTCGGCAAGCCTTCTGACCATGGCGGTCATATCCCCCTTTTGCGGCAGGATGATAGATCGTCATGGCGGGCGGATCATCATGACATTGGGGACATGCCTCAATGCCCTTGGCTGTCTGATCCTTGCATTTGCCGATCAGCAGATCCTGCATTTCATCGGCTGGATCGTTCTTGGGCTTGCGATGCGTGCCACCCTTTATGATGCGGCATTTGCCGCGCTCGCCCGGATTGGCGGGCGCGATGCCAGACGGGCGATGGGGCAGATCACGCTTTTTGGCGGCCTGGCCTCAACCGTTTTCTGGCCGCTCGGCCATTTGATCCAGTCGGAATTTGGCATCACCATCGCCCTTGTCGCCTATACCGGTTTCGCCCTTCTGACCGTCCCGATGTATGCCGCCATCCCCGATGCCCGACATGGCGCACCTTCGGGAACTGGAACGGGAACGGGAACCGGCACCAACCCGACCGATGACGCCGATGATACCGATGACCACGGACTGGCAACGCATCAACGCCTGTGCGGCTTTCTGTATGCCGTGATCGTCACCCTGCTCAATGTCGTGAATGCCGCGATGTCAGCCCACATGATCGCCATCCTGATCGGTCTTGGCTTAACCACCGCCGCCGCGATCAATGCCGCATCCCTGCGCGGTATCGGACAATCCGCGGCGCGTGCCGCCGAAATCCTGTTTGGCAAACGCATCGCCCCGGCAAGCCTGACATTGTTTGCAACCGCCATTTTACCGCTCTGCTTCGTCCTTGCCTTCTGGGGCGATCAGTTTGCGATTGCCGCCATGACCTTCACCCTGCTTTACGGCGCAGCAAACGGCGTGCTGACGATCACGCGTGGAACCCTGCCCCTGATGATCTTTGGCAATGCACGATACGGTCATCAGGTCGGACGATTACTGGTACCGGGATTTATCCTCTCCGCCCTCGCACCCAGCCTTTACGAACGCGCCATCACACATTGGGGCCCCACCGGCGCACTCTGGCTTTCCATCGCCCTGCTGGCCTGTGCCTTCGGTGCAGCCATGTGGCTTTATCTGCTCTTACGCCCGCAAAGCTCTGAAACCCACCCTGACCCCATCGCCCGATAGACATCCCTCGTAAAAGCCCCGCAAATCAAATCTGCGGGCCACACTAGCATCACGTCGCGTTCAGAACTTCAGGTCTAAGGTAATCATCACATCTGCGCGCTGCGCAGCCGGATCCCCGGACAGGCTCAACTTACTCGAAAATCTGTCATCAATATCTGCCAGTGTTGCGCCAGCGGAAATTTCAGGCGTGCCGCTATCAGACAGGCTGGTACCGACATAAGGCGACGCCGTTCCGGCAAAGCTTCCATCCCGCCCCGTAAACGAAATACCATAAGCAACCAAACCGCTCAGGGTATATTCGCTGTAGTCATCACGCCCAACCATGCGCGACCCTTCGATTGACCCCGACAGGCCAGTCCCGCCCGAGGCAAACCGCACACCACCACCAAGGTCAAACGCCCCGGCATCGCCATTGGTCTGGTCGGTGAAATCGTGGATATAACCCGCTTTGACATATGGCGTCAGGGACGTCTCGCTTATCTGGAAAGAATAGGCCAGCTCGGCATTCGGCTTTAACTGAACGGTATTGACCGAGGATTCAGCAACCCGGCTACCGTCACTTTCGGTATAGGCAGCAAGCGTATTGCGCGACGTCAATGCACCCAGCCCCCCCGTAACCCGAAACGGGCTATCTGCAATTGGCTGGAAAGTCTGGCGTGCATCAACCTGCAGATACCAGGTCTGGCTGTCGGTATTTCCCGTCACAGTGCTATTGCGGCTTCTGGCAACATCCCCGAACGCATAACCCGCAATCGCCGAGAAGGTCAGCATGTCCGACGGTCTATAGATCACATAGGGCGAGAGGTTCCACGTATCCTCTTCGTAAGTGCCGCTATCAAAGGTGGTCGTAATGTCGGTTTGAGCGTAGCCGACAGACATACCCGCCACCAGTGCGGGCGAAAAACGATAGTCCGCACCGACATTGTACCCCCAGACGCTGCCGTCGTAACGGCTGTCCTCGCCCGTCCGGTTGCGCGTATTCTCGATATCGGTAAAGGACCCATGCCCCCAGATCGTAATCGGACTTTCACGAGACAGCAGCGTTCGTTGTTCCGCCCCATCCGTTGCACTATCAGCGTTTTGCGCCGCCGCAAGCACACGCGACGTATCGAAAGACGCAAGCATCGCCAACCCGCCCAGGGTTGTCCCCTCCGTGCGCGTTTTCTTGCCCATGGGATCATCAAGCAAGCTTGATGAAGCAAAACCGAATTGCTGTGTCGGTGCCGCGGTATCTGGCACTGTTCCGATATCTGGGCCGGCTGTCACATTAGCCACCCGCGATCCGAAATTCTGGCCGATGATCACAGATTGCGCCCGTGTTGCCGAACCTTGAAGCGCGCGCAGGGCAGCGGCCGAGCTATCAGAGGATGCAGCATCAGCAGTCGTGATTGTGACCGATGCACTGTTGAAGGTCGTAGCACCCCCTACCACTAGGGTATAATTGACGGTCATCCGGATCGTCGCCCCGTTCTCCCCATCAATGGTGACCGTCGCGGTTTCATTAGTGGCATTAGCGCGATCCGTTGAGCAAGCATCACCCGCGGCGGCGTTAAAAGTGCCAATGCTACATCCTCTATGCGCTGTATTGCTACTGCCGGTTCCGATCTTGAATTGCTCGTTTGAGAGGTTCGAGTTGTTGACCTCGAAGACGATGTCGCGCAATGCGTTGCTGGAGCCACTACCGTTTACTGCGGCGCAGGTACCGACACTGTCGTCGTAGGCCACATGAGAGGTCGATGCATTGGCTGCTGCGAGGTTGGTGCAGGTGATTGTCGTCGTTGCCGCAAATGCGTCACGCCCATCACCGGTCATAAAGCCACAAAAGATGGTCATCGCCAAAAGCAGCGACGATGGCAATTTAACGATATTGATCATACAGGTCCCCCCGAACCATTCCGCACCCAACAGCTTAACCACAAACAACTCTGCGTTGCACAACAACCTGATTAGCCAAAATTTTTATTGTGATCAACCTCTTATGAGCCACAAAAACGACGCGCGGCTCCACCACGCGCACACTTTAGGCCCTGTGTCGCTTCTTTTTGGTCGGGAGCCTATCTTCAATCCAAAGTGGTTTAACCAGCCTTCCATGCGATTTACAGCATGTCCGAAATCGCTTTGTAAAGATGCCCCGACACGGGCAAGGTGGGCGGTATATTTCCGGCAATCATCGGACAACGGATCATCCGTCGGCACCTTGAACGCATCACGATAATAAATCATGTCATCAATACTCATCCCCGGCGCATTGGCCATCTGTCCGTAACTGGCAGTTCAAACCCCGCCAAGGGCTGGATAAATCAACGCCGCCCCCGGAACCCGGCCCCCAAAGCTCTCTTCGCGCGCCCGGACCGCAATCCCGGCAGCCAACATGCCACCTGCACTGTCGCCAGCCAGAACGATCTTCTTGCCTGAATGCGCCCGGCGATCTGATCCGTGCCTTTGCCGATCCGCCGGTCTTGCATTTCACGGGTTGGGTTGGGTTG
>NZ_MCAO01000019.1:0-11183 GCF_001858545.1 Thalassospira sp. MIT1004
GTCCGCAGCCCCGCCGCCGCCCGATCCCGTATCCGCGCGACAATCCCGCCCACGGAAACCGGTTCTGCCCCTGCCATGCCAAATCCTCGCTGCCTGTTTGCAAAATGATGCTGCCTTTGCAACGCGGGGCGGGCGGGTTTGTTTCAGTGGGGATTGATTTCGACCGTAAAACCAATACGGTCTGAAGTTAAGATTCAGCGTTGGGAACCCCGCACTTAGGCCAGATTAATTTTCGGACTTTCGATAAAGTGAAGCCCTTTATTGATACAACCGATCATGTAAAGTCCACTTTAATCAGGGATATTTCCAATAATTGTAGTCTCCCTTCGAGATCGCTATCAATGCTCTCTCACTTGCACTTTTATTTTCACCTATCAAGAGAGCGAAATCTTCTCTTACAATTTGACTATCAAATACATAGCTGTGATTCGATGATAATAATCGACTATCTACATCGATAGACTCCAGCTTATCACCTACAATTATATTGTTTCCCCCTGTCCCCGCTCTGTCGTGCTGGTTCCATACCTCTGAAATTTCTAGGGCCCAGTCAGATTTACATGCATATAAAGTTAGTCGTTCAGCCTGCTTCGACAGTTTTTCCAGAGCGAATTCGAACTCATCTGAAGGAATATCAGGTGCTGCCATCACGATATTCTTAAATCTTGGCTCATTTGCCAAATGAGGAATCCCCTGAAGCGCCCCCATAGTATGCCATCCGCCCATACTGTGAGCTAAGATGTTTATTGGATGACCGTTCAAGGAGGCACTAAAATTTTGGAGTGTGTCTCTGAATAAAATCTGCGCCACACCGCTAGCGGACTCCTTATCGTAGCGATAATTACTACCAAGGGCATCTCGTCTCGCTGGCCAGCTCCACATAAGAACAGATGTCTCAGGACCGAACAACTTCTTCAACATAACAGCTCGCTCCGTCGCATCGGAGAATCGGTTGTTGAACCCATGAACAAACAACAAGGTTTGTTTCTCTTCTTGCAGCAATTTAACTAGATAAGCAGAGCAATCTTCATTTCCTGCTATCACTTCTCCCAAAATGGTTGCAGTACCTGATATATCGAAAGTAAGCTCGCCGCATTTCGTAACATTGGTGCGCCGATCTCCGAACCGATAACTCAACTTAATATTCTGAGTATCGTTCCGCGTTGTAGCAAAATATATATGCCCAGCATCACCTCTTTGATCAGGAATGACCGGTGAATTTTTCTCGTAATTTCTCTCAAGCCTCAAATTATCATTGATAGCTTTATAGCCGCCTTGCAAATTAACAGGCTGCTTAGATATCCACTGATCTACGGCGTAAGCAGCATCGTCTGAGTCAAATTTTAACGACTTCCCCATATTATTATATATGAAAGATCTAAATTTTATTTCCGAATGAATAAGTTCATCATTTATTTTCCGCGTTGCTTCAATCGCAGCGTCACCAATTGAAGCTCTAATCTCAAATGGCAAAATGTCCCAATTTTTATCATTTACCGCTACCACAGCAACTTTACTATCCAGGCTGTTTTCGATTAAATAACTGCCACTAATCGATGACCAAGTTCTTGGCTCTTCTGTTTCAACTATTGCAATATCAACCGCTCCCATTTGAAGTGCAGGCATAGTATCAGACCAAGACATTGCGATTGAACTTCCACCCAGCGCAGATAATGTGTCTTGAATTTCAGGCAGAGATTCTGGCTGTACGGCAACCTTTAGCCCTTTAATATCTTCAGGTGTTGCCAAAGGAACATTGCTGGCCAAGTAGGAGTTCCCAGCATTCAAATAAACCAGACTGCTAATACCTCGTTCAGCTTGCGAGGACAAACCAGATCGGCCAAGTGCGCTCTCTTGATAATCAATAACTTCCGACATTCCTCCAAATAGGAACGGGACAGCAAACGCCAAGGCAGGATAGGAACTTGGCTCCTCCAAAATTTGGCTATTTACAATTGCCATAGTCCAAGCTTTCTCGGCCATAGCAGCTTCAACTTCAGAAGATGAGACCGTCTTGACTGTAAAACCTGATTGCAGGCCCACAGCAGGATCAATCTGCTCTTGCAATTTTGAGAGAAAATCTTGGGCAACCCTCAAAAAACGCGCCTCGACTAAGAGGTTTATTTTCTCCTGCGCTATCGCCCCATTCGAATGAAGATAAACCAGTAGCGAGAAAAGCCCGACTAACGTGCGAGGCAGGAAGGTTAGGGAAAAATGTCGTTTGAACCACATTCTCGGTCTCCTATTCGTCCGACCGCTTTTACAAAGACACCTTAAGGAAATAAAATCCACATAACTTTAAACCAAAAGTTACATTAGAATCAATTTATATTAATTGATTATTTCATGTAGAGCGGCACCAAAGAAAAGCAATTAGTTTAGGTCAAAAGCTTTCACGGCGCTCTCACCTATCCCAACTCCTTATCCCCCAGTGCATCCCCCAGATCGGACTGGTATCGACCAGTGCCGCAATAATCGACGGGGCCAGAAGCGGGCTCAGAACACAGGAAATCAGGACTGCCCCTTCGCCATAACACCCACCGCCTTCCGCGCCACCCACGCCACATCCTGACTCAGCTCAACGCCGCTTTCCTCAAGCCCGGCAACCGGGAACCAGCCCGCATCCAGTGCATCATCCCCCGCAACCGGCTCCCCACCATTCCAGCGGCACAGCATCGCAATCAGGATGAAATGGCGTTTTACCTGCCCGTCCGCATCGCGATCAAAGGCATCAAGGGCGGTCAAAACACCGATGGCTTCCGCCGAAATGCCGGTTTCCTCGTGAAGTTCGCGTAATGCTGCCTGTGCCAAGGTTTCCCCGGCATCAATCTTGCCGCCGGGATATCCCCACATGCCCTGATCGGGCGGATTGGCGCGGCGCACCAGCAAAACCTGCCGATCGCGCACGACAACCGCAATTGTCGCCGCAATTGGCCGTGATGGTAAATGCAATGACGACGTTTGATCAGACATGGCGGCCTCGTCTGCGGCGGCCAGCAGAATCTCAAGCCCCCTGTTAGCCCCCCTGGGTGGGGTTTTCGATCATATCAGCCACACCACCCGAGACAACCCGCAATCACCGCCGCAAACAGGCCATCACCCCCGTTAACCCGCAAAAAGCCCTTCCACCGGGCATCGGCCCGCATGAAGGCCGCGCCATATAAAGGGGACTGTCCCCTTTTATCACTCGCTCAATTAAAAGTCCCTGCCAATTGCCGAGGACTTTGTTAGTGCATCAGGAGACGACAATGGGATTAGCAAACCGAAACTTGATGGCTTTTATTCCGCCGTTAAAAATCACACCTTTGTCATCCTGTGATTTTATGCTGTTGCTACTTGTCTCGATATAGCGCAGAGCGAACCCTAAGGGGACATCGACTTTACGGGAAAAATCGGTTGAACCGGCATCCCCAATCGTATCTGTATGTCCGTCTTCAAAATCAAACTTCAAGGCACATATATAGGTATTTTTAATATAGATCGTTATGGCGCCAAGCGGGTTTTCCTTTGTAATCTCAACAGTTCGCAGGCTGTCAACCTTTGCTCCGCTTTTAAAACTGTGGGTTTTCTTTTTTTGTGCCCCGTCTCGATACTCAAGAACCAATGACAGCTTATGATCAGAGGCCTGCCCGGAAATTTTGGTGACCCATCGTTCCTTATCCGCGTAATATTCCGGATTATCGCCCCATCCTCTATAGGTTCGTTCATTTCGATAAGCAGCATAGAAAACTGGCCCTTGCGGATGTGATGAATATCCTCCAAGCGGCAAAGTTGCGGGAATATTTTTGACTTTTTCGACAAGTTTGGCGTTTTTTCTGTCTTCTTGGCCAAGCTCAGGCACATATTTGGTTAAATACACCGCGCCTTCGATAGCACTAAGTAAATCACAAACACCATTATTGTAAGATGCTTCATCCGAAAGATTAAGAATCTGTTCCGCCTTGTTGCCGGATCGGACTGAATGTAGGCGCAAGCCCCGATAGCTCGTCAAAGTTTTATAATCATACCCTGTCGGCTGACTGTCTTTGGTTGCCCGATAGCTATAATCTGCACCTTTTTTGCTGTGGGTGAATGTGGATTTACGCCATTTTTTCCATGCTAAAAGTCTGTCGGTGAAGTACATTTCGTACTTATCCAGAAAACTAATAATTTCCTGATAACTCAGCAGAGATTCCGGAGCAAAAGTCAGTTTGTCTCGGTTCATCTCCATTACGTCGTAAAGGTATTTCAAGAGGGCCATGTGATAGTTGGCAACCGATAGCGTGATTGTCAGATAATGCTGACTGTAATCCTGATTGTTCGCACGATTGATAAAGCTGTGGCACTGCGACATGCTTTGCTGGCACCAGCCAATCAAAATATCAAGCGTACCAGGAGAAATTTCCTTGTGCGTTGTTATCAGATCAGAAATCTTGTTCGCCAATTCATAAATCGTTTGAAGATCAGCCATGGCATTATTGATTTCTTCCTTGGCCAGGGCTGCATCAATCATTTTCTGGACCTGTTCGGTCAACTTCTGCCAGATATCCGTGTTCGGGCTTTTGGGCCAAAGTGCCTTAACAACAAACGCCACGACCGCAACGCGCTTATCTGCCTTGCCTGCAATACTCAAAACCCCCGTTGTTACGGCACGAAACCGATCATTAAGGCTAGTTTCATCGGTAATCTCAATTTTGGCATCGAGATTTTCCGGAAGATAGATCACAGGTCGCGGCAAATTTTCCGACATGACTTCACCTTTCTGCGGCAATGGTTCGCCAATAAATTCATAAAAAATAACATACGATTAAATTAAAAATATTAACAAATCAAAACTTACAACCTACCCTTAAGGTATAGACAAGAAATAAATTGGCCACTCTTATGTATAAGAGACGGATAAATTCACTTAAAATTCTAAATTCCATTGTTTACTTCAAAAAATCCGGTATATTATTTTGCATTCCACAATAGAAAATCATCATATCCTCCAGCAGTCATCCTCCGCAAAGCCGGGGATCCATGCCACCACATGTCCCCCGCCCCCGATTATCCCAGTTTCTTATCCGCACTCCGCTTCACCACACTGACCCCCAAAACGCCCAGCGCAATGCCCCAGATCGGGCTGGTATTGACCAATGCCGCGATAATCGCCGGGGCCTGAAGCGGCGTTAAGATGATGGCGGCCGCAATCGATCCCATGGTCATGATCCACGTGAGCGCCACCGCATAGCCAAAGCTCGGTCGCCAGCGCCGCACAAACGCATCCTCGCTTTGCACCTCGGCCCGGATGGTGCGGTTGACGGTTGCCAGAACGCTCCGGTCCCGCGAAAGTTCGATTTCCGCCATGCGTTCGGAATGGCGGTTGGCCTCGATGATCTGGGCGGGCGTGACATCGCCCTTTGTCACCGCATCCCCCACCTGTTTAAGCCCCTCGGCCGCGGTTTTCGCGACCGGATGATCAATGGTTTCAAGCCCCGCCCCGACCGCCTTCATCAAAAGCGGCAGGCCGATCTGCGCCAGTAATGCTGGTATCATGTGATACCTCCTTCCTTGAAAAAAATGCCTGTTTTGCCAACCGATTTCCCTGGGTTTCCTCCCCCACGCAACACAGCCCTGAATAAATTGACGCACGGATAAAAAACCAATAGATTTATTTACTAAACCTAATGTTCGCGTTTGACTGCATGGGGATATCAGGGGGCCGTCATGAAAAGATTTCTTGCCGCAATGCTATTGTTTCTGGGGATGGATCAGGCCACTGCGCAGCAGCTCCCGCCACCGATTGACCTTGGCATCGTCAACATCCCGCAACAGACACAGGTCTGGTGCTGGCTTGCCGTGGTCGAACAGATCGCCCATTGGAAAAGCCAGACAAACCCGAATTCATCGCCGCATCAGTGTGAGCTTGTCTCTTTCGCAAACGGCATGCCGCAGCCCCTATGTTGCAATGCTGCCGCGGTGAACACCAATCCGATGCTGGCACAGCAATGCATCCGCACCGGGCAGGACCAGGAAATCATGCAATTGCTGAACATGGTCAGTAACAGTGTTGCCAGCTATGCCCTGCCCGCCCATCCGATGGTGCTTTACAACACCCTGGCATCGGGTCGCGCCATCATCCTCAAACTGCAAAACACCCCCTATTCCGGGCATGTTGTGGTTCTGCGCGGCATGGCATGGGTGCAAACCCCGATGGGGCCGACAGCGGTACTTTATATCAATGATCCGCTGTCCTATTTCACCCAGCCCGTCCCGTTCCAGAACATCGCCCATATGTGGTCCGGGGCCTTTATCGCCAATTGAGATGGGGCTTTACGTTCACCCTATGTTTTTGAAAAACAGATGCCCGCCAATCTCGGCCACCGGCACCTGTCCGCGCGCCCAATAGGGATCAACCGCATGGGTGTGATAATGCGTCGCCCCCTGGGTCATGTCGGCAATCTCCCCGGCCAATGCCCGTGTCGCCACCCGTTTGCACAGCCGGTATGCCGGGTCGCGCGCACTGAGCTTAAGCAACTTCACCCGGTTCGGATCGCCCGCGTTCCAGCAGGAAAACTGCCCCGGTTTCAGGCACACCTGCGACACCGTATTGCCCCACCAATAGCGCCCGCGCGCTTTGGCAAATGCCACCCGGTTCAGGATCACGCAGGCCACCGCCTCGATCCCCGGCAAACCCTCGCCGCGCGCCTCACCATAAAGCGTCCTTGCCAGCACCTCGGCGACCGGCAATTCCTGCGGGTCGGCAACGGCTTCCATCATCAGAACATCATTCATCGCTGTTTCCTTTCTAGGGTTCAAAACCGGCCTCACGCTGCCGGTACATTGTGATCAAGCTTCGCCTCGATCCGCAGCAGATGCGCGGTCAGGCGTTTTTCAATATCCTTGAGGTACGGGATCGAAACGTAGTTTCGCGCCACATCAAGCTTGAAATCCGCCAAGCCATCGCGAAGCGCGATCATCTCCGCGTCATGGCCCTCGCGCTGGCTTTCCAGCCGCGCCGAAAGCTCGCTCCGCATCCGCCAGTTCAGCCAGAAAAGCCCCGCCACCGCCGGGATTTCCACCGCCGTGATCCACCAGATCAGATCAACCGGTCCATTCATCACATCCTCCTGCCCCTTTGCATAAATCGCCCATGAAAAAGGCCTGCCGCGCTGTCAAAAAGGTGACGAACACATGGCAAGGCCAAATTCAAAACCCACTTCCCTCAATTCAAGCCACCCTTTATGCTGCCGTCAGACAGGAGACACCCGCCATGAGCACCAGCAAAAAAGCCGACAGATAAGCCGCAGCAACCCCTTTGGTTTTTGTTGTTGCGGCGTTCTTTCAGAACCAGTTGGCTCTGGGAACGCTGCCCGATCCCTTTTTCAAGGAAACGGCTCGATGCGCTCTGATATCTTGTCTTGGCGGTATTCGCTTACCGCCACTGTTCTTCTGTTATCTCCGTTCGATCTTCTGGCATCGCTTGGCATGGATATGTATCTGCCTGTGGTGCCACGCATGGCGGGCATTCTTGGCACCAGCCCGCTTCTGATCCAGCTGACCCTGACTTTCTATCTGGTCCTGATCGGTGCCGGGCAGCTTGTCTTTGGTCCCTTGTCGGACCGTTTTGGCCGTCGCCCGGTATTGCTGGGTGGCGCGATGGCCTATGTCATGGCATCGGTTGGCCTTGCCCTCGCCACACGCGGCGATGTGTTTCTGGCCTTGCGTCTTGTGCAGGCGGCCGGGGCTTCGGCCTGTCTGGTTGCGACCTTTGCCACCGTGCGCGATATCTATGCCGGACGCGATGAAAGCAACGTCATCTATGGCCTGCTGGGATCCATGCTCGCCATGGTTCCGGCCATCGGGCCGTTACTCGGCGCTCTTGTCGAAATATGGTTGGGCTGGCGGGCGATATTCGCACTCCTCGGCCTTGCCATGACGTTTCCGCTCATTGCCACCTTTTTCCTATGGCCCGAAACCCGGCAACGAACCGAAACCGGCCTTCGCTGGCGTGATCTTCTTGCCCCGCTTGGTCGGCTTAACTTCTGGCAATATACCCTGTCCTACGGGGCCGGAATGGGCAGCTTCTTTGTCTATTTCTCGGTCGCACCGTGGCTTCTGATGGCACGGCATGGCCTGTCACAAACCCTGTTCAGCCTCCTCTTTGCCTCGGTCGCGATTGCCATGATGGCAACCGCACGTCTGGTCGGGCGGCTTGTACCGCGGTTTGGTATTGCGCGCATCATGGCGACCGGCATGTTCTGTCTGATGGCCGGGGCCGGAATACTTGCCCTGACCGAAAGCCTCATACCCCGATCGATCATGGGCTTCATCGCGCCGATGTGGCTGATCGGGGTCGGTATTTCGATGGCGGTATCCGTCGCCCCCAATGGCGCGCTTCGCGGTTTCGATCACATTGCAGGCACGGTCACGGCGGTTTATTTCTGTCTTGGCGGTCTGTTGCTTGGCGGGTTCGGCACCCTTGCCGTCACCCTCCTACCCCGCCAAAGTGCATGGCCGATTGTTGCCTTTTGCGGGTTTGTTCCGATCATCGTTCTGATGATCAGGCACTTTAACCGCGATCAATCCTGATCGCCCCGAACAAAAAAGACCCGCAAACCAAAAGGCTTGCGGGTCAGTCAAGGAGGTCACTCATCAAAACCAGATAAGATCAGCCGTCGTCTCAATGGTCACCGGCATGGTCCGCCCAACATCCCCGGACGGGAGGATCGGGGCATTCATGCGGGGCCGGTGTCTCGTCAAAGGGCGTCGCCATGTGTCTCCAACGATGTCTTCACATCATGCGCGAACAGCAGGATCATGCCTGCGCGCGCCGGAAACTCAGGCATGCGGCCCGTTCAATTTCACTTCCAGCTCCTGCCACGCCTCACCCGATGCCACAAGGCAGCTTGCCCCGTTGGGCGAGGTAAACAGGATGGTCCAGGTTTTGCCATCGGGGGCTTTTAACACCTCGATCACGCCGCCATTGGCGGTCACGCCAACCGCAACCGGTTCCTCGGAATATTTCGCACTCAGGCTGTTGATCACCTTGGTGCGGTCGCCGCAAACCGGCGATACGGTCTGCGCTTCGACCGGACTGGCAAGGGTGATGCCACCAGCCATTACGGCAATCAGGCTTACAGTTTTCCACATGGTCAGGCCCTCCTTTAAGGGACAGCGCAGCGCGGCGCACCCGATGCCAATCTCCGTTTGGGTGTCCTTTCCCGGCACTGCTAAATTGACCAACACCGCCTTGGCGGCAACAGCTAATCTTTAGTATAGAAAAAATCACAGAAAACTATTCAACCATATAGATAACGTAATCACGAAAGTTGAATTTTCCATAAATTTTTCGCTCTTTTCTCCGACGGGTTGCATAAGCATCTGTGAATTCACGAAACTTTTTAGGGTTGAAAGCCATTTTGGGCTGAAAAAGCCGCCCCGGCAGGCCGCCAGTCGCCCCCGGACAGGGCTTTTTCCACCCGCGGCAGGCGCACCGGCTCGTGGATCAGGCACCCCGCCACCGCATCAAGCCCGTCATCATGCTGGCCTGCTTTGCCCTTCCCGCGCCCCCGTCCCTCGCCGGGTCGCCATTCGCGCATTTCACGGATGAACGGCGTTTGCCAGATACGCGCATGCGCATGCAGCAACCCCGCACTCAACACCGCGCCAAATGCATCCTCGATCCGTGCGTCCTTGTTTTTCGCCTCGTGATGCTCCACCACACTTGCCGCCCAGTCGGCCTGCTTCAAGGCGCGGCGCAGGATATTGGGCAAAAACCGCCCGACGCCATTGGTCTCGACCCGCACCGACGGCAAATGGTTCTGCCGGATGAATGCTGCGGCCTTGGCGCAAATCTGGCTGGCTTCATCGGCCTCATGCAGGCGCGTGGCATCAAATGTCAGCCACGCCATATCATGCAGCCAGTATTCCCCGCGCTCGCAGACATAAACGCACGCAATCACCGCGCCATCGCCCTCATTTGCGCTCCCATATGCGCCACCAGGTACGCCCCCGCTGGCCCCAAAGCTCGGATCAAAATGGCACGCGCCCGCCACCATCCGCCGCCCCGCAATCGACAGCCGAAGCACCCCGTTGGCCTGCGCAATCACCGCATCATCGCCATAACGGTGCAACCGGGCAGGGTCGAGGATGCCGTCACTGGGGGCCAGCATCTTCAGCATCATCTGGCTGGCAAATTTCCGCTCCCCGGTATGGGTGCGGATTTCCTCGATCTTGGTGATCGGAAACCGGTCTGGCCAGTTCGATTGCCCCTGTTCATCAAGGATCGGCAGGCAGAACCGCTCAAACCCCGCCAGAAACGGGGCGGTCTCCCCGGTTTCGGCGCGGATTTCGTCGGCATAGATCGAATAATAGCTGTGCGGGGTGCCGACATAAATCTGCGTGCCATCGGGCGACAGGACATAGGCAATTTCGCCCAGCTTCTCGCGCAATTCGGCGCGTTTATGGGCGCTATCGCTGTTTTTGGGCACCTCGACATCATCGCAAATCACCACATCGGCCCGCGATCCGGTGATATTGCCGCCAATACCGGCCGCCTGCATCGACGGATCACGCAATACGCCCGGTCGTTCAACGGTAAAACGCTGCGTGCCCCAATCGACCCGCTTTTCGGGCAACAGCCCCGCCAGCAACGGATGGCGCTCGATCACACGCTTGACATTGCGCACCATCTTTTTCGCCAACCCCAGATCGGCGGCCAGAACCAGAATGCGCAAATCCGCATCGCGATACAGCAACCACGCACAAAACAGCCCGACCAGTGTTGATTTGCCCGAATTGCGAAACGCCATCAGCAAAAGCTGCCCCTTCCCTGCCTGCCAGCACGCCTCAAGCCACGCCGCCATATCGCGATGATGCCCCGGCAACCCCAGCCCCATCATCGCATTCCAGATCCAGACAAACTCGCCAAACCCGGCACACCTCGCCCGCCCCCGATCAATCACCTGCGCCATGCCCGATCCCCTCACCATCCAACCCGCTGCACCCTGGACTCCCGCTTTCGCGGGAGTGACGAATGTGTCGAAAGCCCATCCCCAAAGCCGTCATTCCCGCGCACGCGGGAATCCAGACCTTGCGGGCCACGTCCTCTACCCCAACCACCGAACCCTCCGCACCATGGACTCCGGAGACTCACACCACAAGTGCAACATCAGTTATAGTTGGTGTTGCGATGGGACAGGAATACAGGCAGCTCGGCC
>NZ_MCAO01000020.1:0-10300 GCF_001858545.1 Thalassospira sp. MIT1004
CAAGGGGGCGGGGCCATGCCGGGGCTTGGGATGTCGGGTTTCGGGGCAGGTCGCGATTTTGTGAAATCGCGGTTTTCTGCCGATGTAAACGTTTCAAATGTTCATAAAACGGCAACAAATGCGTTATCAGACTGACTTGTAACTTGCCTATGGTAGGGGGCGTTACAGGAGTTCTGGTATGTCGTCAAAACCCACCATGCGCGATGTGGCGCGCAAGTCCGGTCTGTCGATTGCGACGGTATCGCGCGTGATCAATTTCCCCGGCGAGGTTCCGGCGGAGACCGCCGAAATCGTCAATACGGCGATGCGGTATCTGAATTACCGGCCCAACATCAATGGCCGCCGGTTGAAGATGAGCCAGACCCGCACGGTCGGCGTTCTGGTGCCGACCCTTGCCAACCCGGTATTTGCGACATCGGTGCAGGGGATCGAGCAGGAAGCCAATATCGAGGGGCTTACGGTTCTTCTGACATCGTCAAATTACGATCCCGAACGCGAAATGGGGGCGGTTTCAGCCCTTTTGAACAATCGCGTCGATGGGTTGATCTTAACGCTCGCCAATGCCGATAACAATCCGGTGGTGGATTTGCTGCTGGCCGAGAAAATCCCGTTCGTGTTGCTGTTTAACCAGCCCGAACGCGCCGATATCGCCGCGATCAGTGTTGATAACGCAAAGTCCGCCTTTGACATCACCAACGTCATGATTGCCAAGGGGCACCGGTCGCTTGTGATGGTGGCCGGCCAGTTTGAAAGTTCGGACCGGTCGCGCCAGCGCTATGACGGGTTTTGCCGGGCGCTGGATGAAGCCGGGATTGAGAAAAAGCATCTGGTGCAGGTGCGGTTTGGCGAGACCGATCTGGTGGAGCCATTACGCGATTTGCTGTTGGGGCCGGATCAGGTCACGGGGATTGTCTGTTCGACCGACATGCTGGCGATTGCCGCGATCAGCGCGTGCCGCACGCATGGGTTATCCGTCCCCGGTGATGTTTCGGTTGGCGGTATTGACGGAATTTCGGTGGGTGGGCTGATCACGCCAAAGCTGTGTTCGGCAGTTCAACCCACCCAGGAGATGGGCCGGCAGGCGCTTGCATTCCTGCGCGGCCTGATCAAGGGGCAGACAAACCCGCAGAGTTTGTTGCTGCCTCATCATCTAAGCGACGGGGACTCCATTGGAGCATTCCGAGGGGATTCCCGACGCCGTTCATCAACCCGAGTATAGGAAGATCAAAAGTGCGTTTCAAACAACTTGTCATGGGTGCGGCGTTTGCTGTTGTGGCTGCGCAGCCTGCCTTCGCCGAAGATGTTGCGATTTGCTATAACTGTCCGCCGGAATGGGCCGATTGGGGCGGGCAGCTTAAAAACATTGCGCGCGACCTTAAGATCGATGTGCCGCAGGACAACAAGAATTCCGGTCAGACTTTATCCCAGCTTCTGGCGGAAAAGGATAATCCGGTTGCCGATGTTGCCTATTACGGGGTTTCGTTTGGCATCAAGGCCAAAGAGGAAGGCGTTGTTGCCGATTACAAACCGGCCAATTTCGACAAGATCCCGGCGGGCCTGAAAGATGAAAACGGTGCGTGGTTTGCCATTCATTCCGGCACCATCGGGCTTTTTGTCAATACCGAAGCCCTTGGCGGTGCGCCGGTTCCGCAAAGCTGGTCGGACCTTCTGAAGCCGGAATACAAGGGCATGGTGGGCTATCTTGACCCGTCAAGCGCGTTTGTCGGTTATGCGGGTGCGGTGGCGATCAACCGGGCGATGGGTGGATCGCTTGACGATTTCACGCCGGGGATCGAGTTTTTCAAGAAGCTGAAAGCAAACGATCCGATCGTGCCGAAGCAGACCGCCTATGCGCGGGTTCTGTCGGGCGAGATTCCGATCCTGATCGATTATGATTTCAATGCGTATCGTGCGAAATACAAGGACGAGGCGAGTGTTGCCTTCGTCATCCCGACCGAGGGTACGGTTGCCGTTCCCTATGTCATGAGTCTCGTGAAAAACGGGCCGCATGCCGACAATGGCAAAAAGGTTCTGGATTATGTGATGTCGGATGCCGGGCAGGCCCATTGGGCCAATGCGTTCCTGCGCCCGGTGATTGCATCGGCGATGTCGCCGGAAGCATCCGAAAAGTTCCTGCCAGCCGCGGAATATGAGCGTTCCCAGCCGGTCGATTACGCCAAAATGGCCGAAGTTCAGGCCGGTTTTGGCGAGCGTTATCTGTCCGAGGTGCGGTAAGTGTCGTCGGTTGAACATATCAAAGAGGGGCGTTCGCGCCCTTCTTTCCCATGGGCTTTCGCATCCTCTTTGTTCGGGCGGGCAACGCCGGGGGCGGGAAGCCCGGCCATTCTGGCATTGTTGATGTTGCCCGGCCTGATCATTGTCGCGGCGTTTTTTATCCTTCCGATGGCGCTGGTGGCGATGCGGGTGGCGGATGGGCCCGACGGGCTTGCGACCTATTTCGTGATCCTGACCAATGATCGGTATCTGGCAAGCCTGATCCAGACGCTTGTGATGTCGGCGGGCGTTACGGTGACGGCCCTTGTGCTGTGCGGGATTTGCGGGCTGTTTCTGGTGCGTAACCGGTTTGCCGGGCGCAATGTGATTACTGCCCTTTTGACCTTGCCGCTCTCGTTTCCGGGGACGGTTGTTGGCTTCATGGTGATCATGCTGGCGGGACGGCAGGGCGTGATCGGGTCGGTCACGGATGCGCTTTGGGGCGAGAAGATTGTTTTTGCCTATGAAATCACCGGGTTGTTTGTTGGTTATCTTTATTTTTCGATCCCGCGGGTGATTTTGGCCGTGATGGCATCGGCCGAGAAGCTTGATCCGCAGCTTGAAGAAGCAGCACGGTCGCTGGGTGCTCCGACATGGCGGGTGGTCCGGGATGTGATCCTGCCGGGGCTTATGCCCGGTCTTGTGTCGTCGGGTGCTATCTGCTTTGCGACCGCGATGGGGGCGTTTGGCACGGCCTTTACGCTGGCGACCGATATCGATGTTCTGCCGATGGTGATCTATACCGAATTTACCCGAAACGCCAATATCGCGGTGGCCGCGGCCCTTAGCATCGCGTTGGGTGCGATGACATGGGCGGTTCTGGCTGCGGTGCGCGTTTTCGTTGGCAATGGTGCGACATCGGGCACCGGTGGGGGAGCGTGACCATGCGGCGTGACTGGAAATTTTACAGCCAGCTTGGCCTGACGATTGTGCTGTGCCTGTTTATCGTGGTGCCGGTGGTGATGTCGGCCTTGGCCGGGGTGACGGTCAATGTGTTCAAGGGGCTATCGTCGGGATTGACGTTACGCTGGATCTTCGAGGTCTGGGACCTTTATGCGCAAAGCATCCTGCTGTCGCTTGGCATTGCGATGGCGTGCCTTGTGGTGACGTTGGTGGCCGGTGTGCCGCTGGCTTATGTGCTGGTGCGACGGCCCAGCCGGATGATGCGGCTGTTTGAGGAATTGCTGACACTGCCGGTGGCCATACCGGGGCTGGCATTGGCACTGGCGTTGCTGATCACCTATGGCGGGGTCAGTGGATACAGATCAAGCTGGCTTTTCATCCTGACCGGGCATGTGCTGTTTACCCTGCCTTTCATGGTGCGCTCTGTCGCGGCCGTGATGGCGGCGATGGATATGAAGATGCTTGAAGAAGGGGCGGCAAGCCTTGGTGCCGGGTTCTGGCGGCGGTTCTTTGGCGTCATCGTGCCCAATGCCAAGCCGGGTATTCTGGCAGGGGCGCTTATGGTGGTGACGTTATCCATCGGGGAATTCAACCTGACCTGGATGCTGCATACGCCGCTTACCAAGACATTGCCGGTCGGCCTTGCCGATGCCTATGCATCCATGCGCCTTGAGATCGGCAGTGCCTATACCCTGATTTTCTTTGTTTTGATCATGCCGTTGCTGATTGCGATGCAGGCACTTGCCAACCGGGGCAGTCGCGCATCCAAGCGCATTGATACGGCGGAGGATACATTATGAGTACGCAGATCAGACTTCGCAATTGTGCGAAAACCTTTGCCGATGGCACGCGCGCCCTGGCCCCCTTTGACCTGACGATTGAGGGCGGGGAAACGATTGTTCTGCTTGGTCCGTCGGGATGCGGCAAGACGACGATTTTGCGCATGATTGCCGGGCTTGAATTTCCCGATGCAGGTGGCGTGATCAGCTTTGACGGGGATGATGTCACCCGCCAGTCGATTGAAAAACGCCGGGTCGGCATGGTGTTTCAGTCCTATGCGCTGTTTCCCAATATGACGGTGGCGGAAAACGTTGCCTATGGGCTTAAGGTGCATGGGGTGCCGGGCAAAGAACGCGATGCACGTGTCGATGCGATGCTGGAAATGATGCATATCGATATGCTGGCGGATCGTGCGATTGATCAGCTTTCGGGCGGGCAGCGCCAGCGGGTGGCATTGGCGCGCGCGATTGCGGTGCAGCCACGTGTCCTGTTGCTTGACGAGCCCCTGACCGCACTGGATGCGAAACTGCGCGTAAGGTTGCGCACCGAGATCAATGCGCTTCTGCGCAAGCTTGGCATTACCGCAGTTTACGTCACCCATGATCAGGAAGAAGCCATGGCGCTGGGGGATCGGATTGTGGTGATGCAAAAGGGCGAGATCGCCCAGATCGGCACCCCGCGCGAGATTTACCGCAAGCCGCAAAACCCGTTTGTTGCCGATTTCGTCGGCGCGGCCAACCGGATGACAGGGCAGATGCGCGACGGGCGGTTGCATATTGGTGCCCATGTTTTTGATGCGGTCGATGCGTTTGATCCGCGCCACGGGGCGATTATCGATCAGGGCCCGGTGGAGCTTTATTTCCGGGCGGACGGGCTTTCGCCCTGTGATCTGGACGAGGCGCATTTTACCGGCCGGGTTGAGGCGGTATCCTATCTGGGCGAACGGTTGCGCCTGACCGTGTCGGGGATCGGCCCGCAGGCGATCACGATGGATACCCATGCCGATGACGTGATTGAAGCCGGGGCCGATGTGCATTGCCGGGTCAATGCCGACCGGCTGACGGTTTTTCCCGCTGTTGCGGCCCAGTCATAAAACAAAAGAAAGAAATCAAAGAAAATGCTGATTGCACAATTGACCGACCTGCATATCGGGGCGGGCCGCAGGCTTGCCTATCGCAAGGTGGATACCGCAGGTGCGCTTGAAAAGGCGGTTGCCCATGTGACGGCAATGGTGCCGCGCCCGGATGTGGTGCTGTTTACCGGCGATATCGGGGATCTTGGAAGCCGGGACGAGTATGCGCTGGTGGCGGAAATCCTGACCAAACTGACGATCCCGTATTTCATGGTGCCGGGGAACCATGACCGGCGTGGGCCGCTTCGCGCGGCTTTCCCCGATGCAACACCGGTCAAAGGGACGACGGCATTCGTCAATTATGTTGTCGATGATTTTCCGTTGCGCCTGATCGCGCTTGATACGCTTGACGAGGGCAGGCCGGGTGGTGTTCTGGGGAAGGCACAGCTTGACTGGCTGCGCGATGTGCTTCTGGACGGAACGGGGCGCGATTGCGCGATTTTCATGCATCATCCGCCGATCCGAACCGGGATTGCCCATATGGATGCGCAAAATCTGGGCGCGGGGGCGGATGAGCTGGCGGCAATCGTTTCGGTGCATCGCGACCGGATCAAGGCGATTTTCTGTGGGCATGTGCACCGCCCGATCCATACGATATGGGCCGGGGTGCCGTTGATGATCGGACCATCGGTGGCCCATCAGGTGGCATTTGATTTACGCGCCGATGGACCATCGGCCTTTGTCATGGAACCGCCTGCGATGCATTTGCATGTCTGGGACGCCGGGCAGCACAGCCTGATGACGCATCTGGCCTATCTTGACCGGTATGACGGACCGCATCCGTTTTTCGGGCCGGACGGGAAGCTGATTGTCTGACCTGTTTGGCGGCAGTTTTTGCGCTTCTTTCTGCCTCTATGGCGGATGGGGCGCGGAGGACTGGATTCCCGCCTTCGCGGGAATGACGGCGGGGGAGTGGGGGATTATTTCCCCACCCCGACCTTGATCGCGAGTTTGCGAAGCGGGCCGATGCGGTTGATGGCGGTCAGCCCGGCATAGCGGAGATCGCGCAGCGTTCTGGGTTCGAACATGGATGCGCGGTTAAGCAGATCAATGCCGCCAACGCGCGCCAGCGTTTTGGGAAGCTGCTTGCGTTCGTAGGATTTGAGCAACGTGGTCGCGCCGATATCGTCGCCCTTGAGCTTGGCCTTTGCCATCAGGTCGGCCAGGGTTTCGATGTCATGGAGGCTCATGTTAAGCCCCTGTGCGCCAATCGGCGGGACGACGTGGGCGGCTTCGGCGACCAGCGCAAGCCTTGCCGAAATCAGGCGTGACGGGACCTGTGATATCATCGGCCAGACCGCGCGCGGGCTTGCGACCGTAAGCGGGCCAAACATCGACATGGTGTCACGGGTGATTTCAGCCGAAAGGGTGGCGTCATCCATGTTGTAAAGCTGCTGGGCGCGGTCGGCGGGCGTCATCCAGACGACGGACGAGCACGGTTTGCCATTGAGATCGGGCATGGGAACCAGGGTCAGCGGCCCGCCGGTGCGGTGGATTTCGGTCGAGATATTGTCATGCGGTTTGTCGTGGGTGACGACAAAGACCAGCGCACTTTGATCATAGGCCCAGCGGCGATGCTTGATTCCGGCAAACTCGCGAAGCGATGAGTTGCGGCCATCGGCGGCGACGACCAGCTTGGCGCGGACGGTTTCATCGCCGGATAATGTGGCCTCGCCATAACGCGCGGTGCCGGTAAAGCCGGTAACGGTGGTGGAAAAGCGGAAATCGACATTGGGCAGCGTTTCAAGTTTCGCCGTCAGCGAAACACGCGCGGCCTTGTTCGAGACATTCCAGCCAAAGAAGCCCTGATTGGTTTCGGCCCCGTCAAAATCGGCGGTTTCGCGCGGGGTCATTTCATTGCCCCCGGCATCGACGATGCGCATGACGCGAAGTTCGGCACCCGTCGGTTTGATCGCGTCCCAGACACCAGCCTTTTTAAGGGTTTCGATACCGGGTTGCAGGAAGGCGGTGGTGCGAAGGTCCGTCCCCTCGCCAATGTCGGCGGGGGCAGGATCGACAATCATGATCCTGTGGCCGTCGGCGGCAAAGCGGGCCGCCGCACTCATGCCGGCGATGCCGCCGCCTGCAATCAGAATATCGGTTTCGATCATGTTTTTATCCCTGTTTTATTCGGGCTTCAAATCCGGGCGCAGTGTCGCATGTTGGTGGCCGGGCCGCAATGTGCCCGCAATGTGCCTTGGCGTGCAGTTATACGCAATGGCTTTGGCAGGTGGTTTGATGCAGATCGGGGCAGGTCGAAAATTATCGCGACGGATGGCTTGCCCCGCGCGTTGGTTTTGGCCATTTTGGGCGCACAAATCTTTGACCGTGAAGGGGGTGGTAATGCTGGCATGGGTTTATCTGTTGGGCGCGATCTGCCTTGAAGTGGTCGGGACGGTGTCGCTTAAATTTTCCAACGGTTTTACCGATTGGCGGTTTGCGGTTTTGAGCCTGTCGCTTTATGGCGTCAGTTTCTGGGTGCTGTCATTGACGTTGCGCACGATCCCGGTCAGCACGGCCTATGCGGTGTGGTCGGGGCTTGGCACGGCGGCGGTGGCGGTGATCGGGATGATGTTTTTCAAGGAACCGATGAGCGTATTAAAGGCGGTTTTCCTGTTGATGATCATCGGCGGGGTCGTCGGGCTTAACGCGATCAGCGGCAAGCATTAGGATTTCAGCACGATTTTCAACAACAACCCTAACCTGCATCAGTCCTGAAAATACAATTGGCGACTACAATATCCGACAGGTGTTTCTTTTCCAGCCCCAGAGTATTTCGGGGGAACACTTCGGGATCGGTCTGTCTGGCCGAGCCGAACCGTGCTGGTCAAGGGGCTTGTTGTGGCGCATTATTCCTCGTCTATCGGTCTTGACACAAAATACGACCAGTTCCTGCAAATGCCGGTTGGTGATGACAGCAAAGGGACCAGTGTTACGGTTCTGTCGATGCTGGCACGGCTTGGTGTTGATCCGTGGCAGGAGGCATCCGACCTTGCGGCGCTGCCGAAAAAATCCGCGTGGGAACGGCTTGACGGGCTTGTTGCGCGCTTTACCGATGTGCCATCGGTGATTGCCGAACGTGCCGACGCGGTAAGCCGAATGATCGCATCCCTGCCCGGCGGGGAGCTGGCGGATCGTACGCGTCAGGCAAACGCAAGCAGAGGCACAGGCACAATACTGCCCGATATCCTTGGCAACCGGCTTTATCTGATGGTCGCGATTGCGTTTCTGGTGATTCAGGTCGCCGTTTTCTGGTTCGGCAAATAGAAACCCCAGCCGCCAGACCGATCTTTGTATCCCGGATTTATTCCCAAATTGTGCGCAAAGGCCAATTGATGACAGACAAAGACGATCTATGGGTGCTTGAAAAGAAGTTCTGGACCGAAGGGGCGGATGGTGTTCATCACCTGACGGCCAAGGGGGCGATTGCGGTTTTGCCCTATCCGGCGGGTATTCTGGTGGATGAGGCGATCTGGCGCAACAACGCGGTCGCCCAAAGATGGCGGACGGTGGCATTCAGCGATCTTGCTATCACGCGCAAGGGCGATGTTGCGGTTCTGGCCTATTGCGTATCGGCGGAACGGGCCGAAGACCCGATTTACGAAGCACTTTGTACCTCGACCTATCTGAACGATGACGGTGTGTGGCTGCGGTTGTCGCATCAGCAAACGCCGTCCGGCCCGCATGATTAAAGGCGGTCGCGATGGGGCTGATTTGCCTTTCAGATTATTTTCAACATAGCAGGAGACGACCAAATGTCGTTAGTCGGTACCATTCTTGTCGTATTACTCGTGATTTTCCTGCTGGGCGGGTTTAGCGGCCGCTTTGGCGGGTATGGCTATGGTTTTGGTCACACCAGCATCGGTTTGCTGGGCGTCGTGCTGATTATCGTGGTCGCGCTGGTATTGCTTGGCCGGATTTGATGGGGGGCTGATCCCTAGGCTGCTGCGGAAACCCCGCAGCAGCTTTGCAGGTCACGCGCGATATCGGTATGGCGCGGTTGCCAGCCGAGTTCGCGGATTGCCTTTTGACTGGTTATGCGGTGGCTGTGGGCCAAGCCCCGTGCCCATTGCCCGTATTCGCGGGCGATGTCATCGGGGCTGATATGCTCGATCTCGCAATCGGCCCGGCCAAAGGTTTGCGCGATCTGGCGGGCAAGATCGCCGGTCGCGATGCCCTCGATGCCAACCCCGATATAGCTTTGGCCGCGTTCGCCGTTTTCAAGCACCAGCCGGTAAAGTTCGGCCAGATCATCAGCATGGATCAGCGGCCAGATGACCGAACCATCCCCGACAATCCGGATGCGGTTTTCATCGCGCGCCCTGCGTGCCATGTCGTGAAGCGCCCCGCCCGGCAAGGTCGGGCGCGTGCGAGACGGCGGATCGGTGCGATAGACCGTGGCGGGGTGGATCACCATGCCATGCAGGGCCGGATCGGACAGGATTTTGGTCAGGCCTGCGATCATCCATTCAAAGCCCGGCTGCGGGGCAAAGGGCGTGGTTTCATCATGGACGTGATCGCCCGATTTGCTTGACGGGTAAAGCCAGCTTCCGCCGGTATAGATGAAGCGCGGCAGGGCGGGGGCCTTTGGCCCGGACTGGCGATGCAGAACGTGCAGCAATTCGATCAGCATCCCGGCATCAACCGCGCCCATATCAGCCGAAAAATCACATGCGGCATGAATGACGGCATCGACGACCGGCAGTTTATCGCACCATGGGCCGGGATTGTGGATATCGCCCCGGATCGGCCATGCGCCCATGACGGCAAGATTGGCGGCACTGTTTTCGCTTCGTGCCAGGGCAAAAACATGATGCCCGGCCGAAACCAGATTGCGCACGATTGCCGTCCCGATCAGGCCGCTTCCACCCAGAATAAAAACACGCATCGCAATTCTCCTGAATTCGTGATGCGTTCGTTCATAGAACCTCAAGTAAGGGTAAGGTCAAGCGGGAATTTTGCGGAAAACAAAAAAGCCGGGCATGAGCCCGGCTTCAGACCGCTGACAAACCCCGTCATATTTTGGCGGGGTTTTGCTTTTAGAGGTTTTTGAAAGCCGGCTTGAGTGTGCCGAGGGGATTATCCCTCGGCGATTTGCCCCTTGGGGCCCAAAGCCAGGGCTATTTTCTTGATATTTTGGGCGGCGGCGGCCAGCAGACATTGGCATTTGACATTGATCAGTCCCCGGAACCTTGCATATCGATGACCGTG
>NZ_MCAO01000021.1:0-6244 GCF_001858545.1 Thalassospira sp. MIT1004
CGCCAGCCCGGCCCCGAATGTCCCACCCGTCGGCACATACCCGACCTTCGCTCCGCCCAGACGCGCACGCCCAAAAATCGTCACCCCCGCGCCATATGCGCGGCTTTCGCGCATATACACTTGACCCGTGCCGCCCATCACCAAAATATAATCAATGATCAAAAAAGGTGGAGGCATCCGCAATGACCCCGAAGCCCCCGAAATCCGCTTTCCCGCGTCGAAAGGCTCCGGCAGCAGGAAATTCTCATGACCTCCCCCCAACCGATCAGCTATGGGACAGCTTCTTTGACACGCAAAGCGTCTCGGATGATTTCATGAGAACCCGCAACCAGCCGAAGATGGAAGAATGTTAAAAGCTGAGTAACCTCACAAAGGAACTGAATTTCCATCCCCCCCAACCTTCGTCCAGAACCTGTCGATGTTGCCTGACTAAAAATTTGCACAACACACCCCGTATGTGATCCAATCCGGCGTGCATTTCAAAGGGATATACAACGCCCCATTGCAGGAAAGGGTCGCGTCTTGAGCTGGTTGCTCTTCATGGACGAAAGTGGTCATGACCATCGCAACATGCCGATGGAGGTTCGCGGCGGCGTCGCCATTCATGCAAGTCGTATCTGGGATTTTGTCCGTGATTTCCATCAGGCCGAACTGGACTGTTTCGGGGTGCGTCTTGCGGAATACAGCAAAGAAATCAAAGGCAGCAAATTACTTGATCTCAAACGGGTCAAATGGGCGGAGGCCTCCGCCACGCTTGATGCCAATATCCGCCACAACGGGGTAAGGCGCTTTCTCACAAAGGGACTGCAAAAAGAAAGTCCCGCAGCACGTGATTTTGCGGCCTACGGCCAAGCCAGCATCCTTATGGCACATGCGATCTTTGATCTTTTGCACAAACATAGTGCAAAGATCTTTGCCAGCCTGATCCCGTGCGGGGCCAAGCCGCCAAAGGATTATCAATATCCCCATTTCCTGCGCAAAGATCATATCTTTTTGCAGGAACGCTTCTTCTACTTTCTGGAAATGGAACAGCAACACGGCCTGTTCGTCATGGACCAGACCGAGAAGGCAAATGACAGGCGGTTTGTCCGAAAGCTCCAGGATTATTACCTGAAAACCGCAGCGGGCCGACACAGAACACGCTGGATCGTTCCCGCCCCGCTATTTGTTGATTCGGAAATGTCGCCCGGCGTTCAGGCAGCAGATCTTTGTTTGTATTGCATCAATTGGGGATTTCGCCTGCCCGAATGGTCTTTTAACGGACCACAACGCGACGACATCGCAACCGGCTTCGCCCCGCGCTGTCACGCTCTGCAATTTTCAGGGGACGGATATCGCGACGGCAAGGCCTTCAAAACCTACGGAATTTTTTACGTTCCCGATCCGTACACTGCCCGCGACAAATAAAAAAGGAGGTAAAGCCCCGAATAATCATCCCTCAAGGCTATCGCCAAGCGGACCATCTTCGGGCCGAACCTCCAGCATCAAAATGGCACCGGCCCTGCCCTTTGTCAATATGAACCGGCTTGCACAGCAGCCCCCGCCCCCTCAACTCTGATGCAACCGCAACTCCGCCATAAAACCATCCGGCTTGCCGGGGCGCGGGGAATGGAGCGTTAATTCCCCATTGATATTGCCAACGATGGTTTTGACAATCGAAAGGCCAAGCCCCGCCCCGCTGGCCTTGGTATTGGATCGTTTGAACCGCGATGTCAGGTCATCAAGGTCTTCGGGCCGCACCGCATCGCCCGCGTTCGAAACCCTGACCGTGTCGCTGCCAATCACTTCCACCATCACCTTTTCCTGATCGCTGCCATGTTTAAGCGCGTTTTCAATCAGGTTGCGCATGCAGATCGCAAAGGCATCGTGATCGATATTGGCCGAAAGCGCGGTTGCCGATCTGGCGTCAAAGGCGATGCGCCCCGCGCCATCGGCCACCCGTTCCAGATCATCAATCACAAGCCCCAGTGTCGCGCCCAGTTTCTGGTTTTCCCCGGTCGGGCTGGTGCCGACCCCGGCCTCGGCCCGGGCCAGTTGCAAAAGCTTTTCTGATAGCCGCGACAACCGTTTAAGGCTTTCCTCGGTCTGCCGGGCCCGGATGCGCCCCGGATGGTCTTCGGGCAGTTCGAGCACAAGCCTTTGCGTCTGCGCCAATGCCGCGGCAATCGGGGTGCGCAATTCATGCGCGCTATGCGCGGTAAAGGTCCGCTCGGCACTCAATGCGGCATCAAGCTTTTCCATCAGCCGGTTGACGGCGGTGACGATGGTGCTGATTTCCTCGGGCGCATCGTCGAGTTCAAGGGGCTGCAAATTACCCTCGCCACGTTCCTCAATTGCATCGCGGACGCGCAGCACCGGGCTTAACCCCCGCCGGAGTGCTACGATCACCCCGATAATCACCGCCGGGATCAGCAGCACAATCGGCAGGAACTGCGCCATCACGCTTTCAAAAAGCGCCTCGCGCCGGTGTTCAAGCGGCTCTGCCACCTGAATGATCCGCGTGCCCCCCAGAAGGACGGCGGTATAAATGCGGAAATCCTGCTCGTTATAAAATCCTTCGATCAGGGGCGCTTCAAACGGATTTTCCTGCGCGTTATAGGACCGCAGCAAAAGCCCGCCCCCGCCCTCGCGCACCTGATACATCAGGTAATCCTCGCCAAGTTCCTCGTCCCCGTCGCCATCCCCGTGATCTTCGGTGCGGATTTCGCCCTTGGCCGGGCTTGGCAGCACTTCCTGCGCACTCCCGCCATCATGGCGTTGCAGATAATCATCAATCAGCGGCGCATAGCGATAGGCCGTGGTGACAAGGCTGTTATCGAACGCTTCCTGCATTTCGTGATACATGCTGTAACCGGCCAGAACCGACCCCGCCAGCCAGAAAACACTGACCGTCACCGTCAATCGCCGGGCGAGCATGAATTGCAGGCTGTTTTTGGCCATCTTGCTCATAAGCTCGGATCATCCTTCAATGCGATAACCAACGCCGCGCACGGTATGGATCACCGCCTTGCCCAGCTTGCGCCGCAGGCGGCTGACATAAACCTCGACCGTGTTGCTTTCGATTTCCGCGCCAAATTCATAAAGCGCTTCTTCAAGCTGTGCTTTGGATAATGTCGCCCCTGGACGGCGCAGCAATTGATCCAGCAACGCCCATTCCCGCGATGTCAGATCGGTCTGCTGCCCGTCAATCACAACCGACCGGCTGGCAAGATCAACCTCGATCGCACCGCCGTTATCCCCCGAAAGCCGGATCAACGGGTTGGGATTGCCCGAATAACGCCGGGCGACGGCAAGCAACCGTGCCGAAAGCTCATGCAAATCAAACGGCTTGACCAGATAATCATCCGCCCCGGCATTCAGCCCGGCAATCCGGTCTGAAATCTGGTCCTGCGCGGTCAGGATGATGCACGGCGTCACACTGCCCGCCCGCCGCAGGGCGCGCAAAAGATCAATCCCCTTGCCATCGGGCAGGTTCAGGTCAAGCAGCAGCACATCATAAGGTGTGCCGCGCAACATGATCTCGGCCTCGACCACACTTTCGGTCATGTCAACCGCATCCCCCGACGCCAGCAAATGGTCGCGCACCGCCTCGGCCAGATAACGTTCATCTTCCACCAGCAAAATCCGCATCGCGCCCCGCGTCCCCGTTTCCCGTTCGAATACGATCCCAAACCGGCAGATATGCCGTGCAAAGCTGACAACAACCTGAAGGCCGGACCAGCCCCCGTTCAGCTTCCTGTCAGCAAACCGCGGCACGATCACCCCATTCGATACGCCAACCATGACCGTTTCAACGTGATCTTAAAGGACCCCGACAATGAAAAGAATGCTTTTCCCGACTGCCTCCGCAACCGCACTGGCTTTCGCCCTTCTGGCGGGTGCCGCCCTGACCCTGCAATCCGCCCCGGCACGCGCCAGCGATGATCTGTGCAACGTCCCCAAAGCCGAATGGCAGCCGATGGAAAACCTTGAGGCCAAGCTGACGGCCGATGGCTGGACCATCAAGAAAAT
The DNA here is from genome assembly GCF_001858545.1 of Thalassospira sp. MIT1004. NCBI lineage: Bacteria > Pseudomonadati > Pseudomonadota > Alphaproteobacteria > Rhodospirillales > Thalassospiraceae > Thalassospira > Thalassospira sp. MIT1004. The sequence continues at coordinate 4,012 of NZ_MCAO01000021.1, forward strand.
CAAAACCGAAGACGGCTGCTACGAAGTTTACGCCCAAACCCCGGATGGCAAGCGGGTCGAGGCCTATTTCAACCCGAAAACCTTCGAAGCCGTCAAAACCAAAGAAGACTGATCCCACTCTTTCCAATCCGATCTTCTCGAACCGCACCCCGTTGCCCCCGCTCCGGTGATCATGATGCTCCCCACCCCGAAGATCACCGGAGCCCCCATCGCCCAAAAAGGAACCCGATCAATGCAGGTTAAAGTCTGGGACCCGCTGGTCCGTATTTTTCACTGGGGCCTGGCGGCAAGTTTCGCCCTCGCCTGGATCACCGCTGATGAATGGGATGCCCTGCATCACTGGGCCGGTTATGCCGCCGGCGGCCTGATTGCCTTTCGCCTGATCTGGGGTCTGATCGGGTCACGCTATGCCCGTTTTTCGCAATTCATCCGCCGCCCGTCGGTCGTGATGGCCTACCTTAAGGATATCATCACCGGCCGCGAAAACCGCTATATCGGCCACAACCCGGCCGGGGCGGCGATGATTATCGCCCTGATCATCGGCATGATCGGCTGTGCGCTTACCGGCTGGATGTACACAACCGACGCCTTCTGGGGGGTGGACTGGGTCGAAGAAACCCACGAATTCCTTGCCAATGCGCTGCTTGCCCTTGTGCTGGTCCATATCGGCGGGGTGCTGCTGGCAAGCCTGCGCCACCACGAAAACCTTGTCCGCGCCATGATCAATGGCCGCAAACGGGTTGCCGGGTCTGACGATATTTCCTGATCGACGAACGCGATCTCCCGAACGGCCTGAAAAATCCTTTGAAATCTTCCCTCGGATTTCGTGCCGGATACGAAGCCGAACCTTGCGGGCGGGTTTATCCCCGCCCGTTTTTTGTGCGCGGACGCTGGGCGTGTTACGCCCTATCGCCCATCACGCGTGCCGGATTGCCGACCACCGTGACACCGGGCGCGACATTTTTTGTCACCACCGCACCCGCCCCGACAATCGCATCATCGCCGATACTGACCCCGGCCAGGATGATCGCCCCGCCGCCGATCCAGACATTCCTGCCAATCGTCACCGGCAGCGCGATTTCAAGATGCTGCTTTCGAAGCTCCGGGTCCTTGTGATGCTGCGCGCAGTAAATCTGCACATTCGGGCCCAGCATTGAATGATCACCGATGATCACCGAAGCCGTATCAAGGATCGTGCAGCCGACATTGATGAACACATTCCGCCCAAGGTGGATATTGACCCCGTATGCACAATGAAACCGCGTTTCGATCCGAACGTCTTCAGCACATTCTGCAAACAGCGCACGCAGCTTCGGCGCGATATTGCCGCGCTCCGCGGGTGGCAGGATGCTGTGTTCATGCACCGCCTCATGGGCCCGTGCGCGCATGGCATCCAGTTCCGGGTCAAGGCAGCTATACCACTGCCCGGCCTTCATTTTTTCAAGCTCGCTTTGGGGCATATCGATCCGGGACGTTGTTAAGGATGGCGGGGCTCAGATTACGCCCCGCCCGCACCTCGCGCAAACAAAAGAAACCCGCATATGTGGGGGCATATGCGGGTTTTACGGCAGGTCAGATCAGGGGGGAGACGTCTTCAAACCTGCCAGTCGGGTCGTCAGGGAGGCGGCAGAAAATCGTTACTTCACGACAAGCCTGTAATTCGGCGTGGTATTAAGCGGGCAGCTATAAAGATACTCACCGGGCGTAAGCGTCACGGCATAATCCTTGGTCTTGCCCTTAAGCAACCCGCCGCCCGATACCGAAATCTTCTGGCTCAGGATCTTGTCGGTCCAGTCGTAATCCTTGTCACGCAGCCAGAAACCGACCTCGTATGGCACACCCTCATTCGCCACCCGGAAAATGTAATCACCGGGCGGCAGCGTCATCTCGCCGGCCTTTGCCACGCGCGCATCACCGCTTTCGTTATTGATCGCAACGCAATCGGCTTTCTTGGTGCTGGTGTAATGATGGTTGGTGCCCTCTGGCTCCAGAAACTGGCAGGGCACCTGCGTGATCTCGATAACCTTTGGGGCGGCCTGCGACGGGGCGGCAAACCCTGCCAGCATCGCCATCGCAATCCCGCCGCCCATAACAACCGATTTCAACATCTGCTTTCTCCGGATTGATCTTTCCATCCGGTGTACCCGCCTTTGCCCGAAACCGGAAATCAAGCCCCGATCACAGCTTGGAGAGCCACGCGAGAGGTCCCCACCGCCCCCGCCAAACCACACAC
>NZ_MCAO01000022.1:0-574767 GCF_001858545.1 Thalassospira sp. MIT1004
GTGCCTTAACTTCAAAACCCCTGCCGAGCTATTCTCTGAGCAGGTCAAACATGTTGCACTTCAAGTGTGAGTCCATCCTCCCGCGTTCGCGGGAGTGACGGTAGAGGAGCGAGGCGACGGTAGAGGGGCGGGCGACGGTAAAGGAAGCGGGGCGGCGCAGGCATCGTGGCAGTGGCGATAGAGAGGCGGGGCGACGGTTGTTTTGCGCAAGGCAAGTATCGGGCGCCTGACCCATCCCCGTCATGCCCGCGAAGGCGGGCATCCAGTCAGCGGTTCCGGGTTTCTCCGATTTCGGTGATGGAGGTTTTGGCCCGATGGGTTCCCGCTTTCGCGGGAACGACGGTTGAGGGGTGCTAGAAAGATGGGAGAGCGTGGTACGGGAAGGGCGGGAGGCCCGCGAAAATTCGACCTTGGCGGAAATAGGGTTCGCTGTGACTTGCGCATTAAGGGTGAGATCGACCCTTTTGGCGGAAAAATGCGGCAAAGATTGGCAATTTGTCGATAAATCGGCTAACAAAATTCCGAAGGTTATAATGCATTCAAAAAAATGATCCTGTGGAGGAAACATGCTTTCGATTAGGGGAATGGCGGGCGCGGCACGGCTGGCGCGTGGATCGGTTGTTGCACTGGCGATGGGGGCGAGCGCGCTTGTGGCGTTTGGCGCACAGGCCGCACAAGCCAACGAGAAGGTCGATATTGCCGCACTGGCGTTTGTTTCAAGCGCGCCGTTATTTATTGCCAAGGAAAAGGGTTACCTTGCCGACGAGGGCCTTGATGCCGAGATTTCGATCTTTCAGGCGGCCCAGCCGGTGGCGGTTGCGATTGCATCGGGCGATGCCGATTTTGGCGTGACGGCGTTTACGGGCGGGTTCTTTAACCTTGCGGCCAAGGGCGCGCTTAAGGTTATTGGCGCGCAGTTGCATGAAGATCCGGGTTATGACGGATCGGCCATTCTGGCGTCCAATGCGGCGTTTGAGGCGGGGCTGACATCGGTTGATAAATTGCCCGGTCATAGCTTTGCCCTGTCGCAGGTCGGATCGAGCTTCCATTACATGATCGGCAATGTGGCGGAGAAGGCCGGGTTTGACCCGGAAAGTGTTTCGCTTAAACCGTTGCAGTCGGTTCCCAACATGATTGGCGCGCTTAAAAGCGGGCAGGTCGACAGCATGATCATCGTGCCGCATATCGCAAAGCCGCTGGCCAATGCCGGGGCGGCACATATTATCGGCTGGGTGAAGGATTACGTGCCTTATCAGGTGGGTGGCCTGTTTACATCGACCGAGAATGTCGAAGAAAACCGCGAGATGGTCGAAAAGTTCGTACGCGCCTATCAGAAGGGGGTGGCGGATTACCGTGCGGCCCTTCTGGCGACCGATGCGGATGGCAAGCTTGTTGAAAGCGACACCACGCAGGAGATTCTGGAGATCGTGCATAAATATGTTTATGCCAACGATCCGGCGGACAAGGCCTATCCGAAAATCCGCAATGGCGCGATGTTCATCACCGAAGAAGCCAGACTTGACGTTGCCGATGTCAGGGCGCAGGTCAAATGGTATCAGGATCGCGGCTTTGTTTCGGCCGATGCCGATCCGGCGAAATTCATCGATACCAGCTTTATCCCGGCCTTGACCGAGTAAGGCGATATTTTCCGACCGGGCCATCTTCTAGCCCGGTCGTTTCATTTTTAGATTTCAGATAAACGGATTGTGCCATGCGGCTGCAAATCAAGGGCATTTGCCATTCATATGATCAGGTCGAGGCGCTGCGCGATATCGATTTCGGGATCGAGCCGGGCGAGGTCGTCGCCCTGATCGGGCCGTCGGGCTGCGGCAAATCGACATTATTGTCGATCATTGGCGGGCTGTTGGCCCCGACACGCGGCGAGATTCTGATTTGTGACAAGGCGACACCCGAAGGATGCCTTAACCCGCTGACTTATGTGTTTCAGGATTTCGCGCTTTTGCCGTGGCGGACGGTGGCGGGCAATATCAGCCTTGTTCTTGAAGACCACGGATTATCCAAGGCGGACCTTGAGGCGCGGGTGGCCGAGGTGCTGGCGCAGACAAATCTTTGGGATTTCCGTGATGCGTATCCCAAACAGCTTTCGGGCGGGATGAAGCAGCGTGTGGGGATTGCGCGTGCGTTGGCGGTGCGCCCGGCGGTTTTGCTGATGGACGAGCCGCTATCGGCGCTTGACGCGCAGACGCGGATTTTGCTGCTTGATGAATTTGCCGCCTTGTTTGCGCGGACCGGCATGACGGCGGTTTATGTGACGCATAACCTGAACGAGGCGGTGCGGCTGGCCAACCGGGTGGTGGCATTGCGCCGTCGCCCCGGCACGATCAAGGAAATCCATACAATCGATATTCCGATAGCAGAGCGGCGTGAAGGCATGCCGGAACTGATCGCGCATGAGCAGGCCCTTTGGGAGCTGATCCGGGATGAGGCGATTGCGGCCGATAAGGAGCTTGAAAATGTCGCATGATATCAGCGAAGTCCGGGCGGAGCGCCAAAGCACGGCATCGCCAGCAAGCCATGTGCGGTTTCGCGCGACGGGGTTTAACCCGAAGGCCAATCCGGTTGCGGCGTGGGGCTTTTTTGTGGGGGTGATTGCGCTTTGGCAATTGGGATCAAGCACGGGGGTGATCAGCGAACTTGCGATGCCAAGCCCGGTTGCAGTCGCCAAGGCGCTTTGGCAATTGATCATCACGGGTGATCTTTGGCTTCATCTTGGCGCGTCGTTACAGCGGCTTGTCGGCGGCTGGATCATGGGGACGGTGGCCGGGCTTTTTGTCGGTTTTCTGGTGGGGATGTTCAGCTGGGCGCGCTCGCCCGGTGTGGCATTTGTATCGGCCCTTTTCCCGATCCCGAAAATTGCGCTTCTGCCGCTTTTCATCATCTGGTTTGGCATTGGTGAACCATCGAAATTTGCCACCATTGCCTTTGGCGTGTTTTTCCCGACCGTGATCAATACATTCGGCGGGGTGGATAACGTGCAGCGCAACCTGATCCGCATGGGGCAAAGCTTTGATCTGCCGATGTGGTCGGTGATCCGCAAGATCATCCTGCCCGGTGCGTTGCCGACCATCCTGTCGGGGTTCCGTATTTCATCCTCGATCGCGATCATCCTTCTGATTGCGGCCGAAATGATCGGCGCTCAATACGGCATCGGGGCGCTTATTCTGGCCGCAGGCAACCTGTATCAGACCGATCAACTGATTGCCGGTGTGGTGGTTTTATCGCTTTTGGGGCTGTGTGTTTCGTGGCTTTTAGGAAGGCTTGATCGCTGGTTGCTGGGCTGGCGGTAATCGATTTCGGACTGTTTGATCTGCCTTGATTTGGAACCAAAGCTGTCCCCGTAACGTTCCGGGGACAGTCCTAACAAAAAGGCAGGTTGAAATGCATAGGAACCAGTGGATTCTCGTCGCCGACGGTGGCAAGGCGCATGTGATTGCGGTTACGCGCGATGCCGAAGGCCGTCATCTGGAAACGGTCGAGGAAATGCAGGCCGATAACCGGTCCAGTCAGGAAATCGCCAGCGACAAACCGGGACGAGGTTTTGCCAATCCGGCAGGCAATCAGCAGCGCCACGCCATGCCCCCGGCATCCGATCCGCATGAACATGCCCAGAAGGAATTTGTCGATGATGTCGTCAGATATCTTGCCGATGAGTGCAAGCAGGGCAGGTTTGACAACCTGATCGTGATTGCCCCGCCCAAGGTGATGGGCGAGGTCCGCACCAAAATGCCCAAGCCGCTGGCCGAGGCGCTTGACGGGGAAATCGTCAAGGATCTGACCAATGTGCCGCTTGATGAGTTGCCCAAGCATCTGAGCGGGACGGGTGGCTGGCTTTAACTGGCGTTGGTTTGGCCGGAGTTACCGGTGATCCTGCCGGAATTGCACCGGTGACATCGCGGCCTTTTTGGCGAAAAAGCGCGAGAAATAGCCGGCATCGCGAAAGCCCAGTTCATCGGCGATCTGCTGAACCGCGATGTCGGTATAGATCAGGGTGCGTTTGGCTTCGAGGATCAGGCGGTGATGGAGGACTTCGATGGCGGTCATGCCATAGATGTCCTTGGCGATGCGGTTGAGCTGTGTGGTGGTGATGCCGATTTCGCGGGCGTAGAATTCCAGCGGCTTGTGCTGTTTGTAGAAGGTTTCGATCAGGGATTGGAATTTGCGGAACTTGGCGGTTTTCTGTTCCTTGCGGCTAAGCCGTGCCGGATCCCCGGACGGGGCATCGCGGCCGATGCCGAGCAAAAGCAACCCCAATATGTTACGCAGGGCATATAACCGCCCGGTATTATGTCCGTAATATTCCGCGACCAGTTGACGGATCAGGAAATCGGTCGGGCTTGGCTGATCGGCGGTTGCCGATGCATCAACGCAAAGTGGTCGGTCAAGGCGTGCAAGCAATTTCGGGGCAGGGGCCAGAATTTCCTGCAAATGATAGTCGGTCAGTGAAATGACCCAGCCGTCGATATCGGGGCTGAAGCGAAAGCCGTGCACGGTGCCGGGCGGCAGGGTCAGCAGATGGCCGACCTGCATGGTGAATTGCCGGTCGTCAAATTCGATCCCGGCATGGCCGTGCGTGATGTAAAGCAATTGAAACAGATTGGCGTGACGGTGCGGCTGAATGTGCAGGTCATGCAGTTTGGATCGCGACGGGATGCTTTCGAGATGAAAGAATTCCGGTTCGGAAATGGCAATCTGTTCGGCGGTTCCGGGGACGGTATCGCCGGTTTCACCGTAAAGTTTATAGACCGGGATGCTGTTGCGGGTTGCGACCATGATCATGTTTTGCTGTTTGCTTTCGGACAGTCTAGCGGTTTTCGGGTTTGACCAAAAGAAAAGCCCGTGCCTTTTCGGGCACGGGTCTATCATCAACAACGGATTATCAAGCCGTTTCAGGGGGCGCTATTGCGCCGTTTGAGTTCCGCAAGGGCTGCATCCTCAAGGAATGCACTGCGGTTGGTGGTCACGCCATCAATGGCGGCCAGCAACGCACTATCAAGCGTGGTGTTGATCCGCGTCTTGCGACCGGGAACGGTTGCCGTCACCAGAAGCAAATCAGCGACCTGGACATCATCATCAACGACCACATCAGCAAGACGGGTTGCGTCGGGGATCGGGTCGCCATCTTCAAGCATTCCCGCCAGATGCATGACCAGTGCCTGTGTGGCATCGCTATAGCATTCTTCGACCGTATCCCCGGCACCGGCACAACCGGGAAGGTCTGGGAAGAAGGCGCTATAGCCGCCAGCTTCATCCGTTTCAATTACGACCGGAAAAGTCTTTTGCATGATGCAATCCTGTTTTCCTGTTTGTGTCGGGTGTCCGGCTCATTTGAGCTGGACACCGCTTTGTTTCTCTATGTTCCGAAGGGTACCTATTTTCAGATCCTTCTTCGGATGCGGGACCGTGACGCGCCCCGGCTTGGTCGGGTGGCGGAACTGGTGATGGCTTCCTGTCGTTCCGACCTCGTACCATCCATCCGCTTTTATCTTCTTGATGACTTCCCGGCTTTGCATCACCCCTCCGTTGTTGACACATTATATATACACACTTTTGCACACAAATACAACAGCAGGGTGTGCGTTTATATGTATGATCATATCTCTCCTCGCACCCGTAATCAGCCAATCAAAAGAAAAGCCCGCCACAGCGGGCGGGCTTTTCGCAAGCTTATGATGCGCGTTGCTAACCGCCGAGTAATGTTGGGACAAACAGGGTTAGCACCGGGACAAAGATCAGCAACATGATGCGGACGATCTCGGCGGCAAAGAAGGGCATGACGCCGCGGAAGGTCTGGCTCATGGGGACGCCATCGGCAAGGGCGTTGATGATGAACACATTCAGCCCCACCGGTGGCGTTATCAGCCCCAGTTCCACGACAATCAGGGCGAGAATACCAAACCAGATTTTAAGGTCTTCGGCCCCCATGCCATAGGCCGCGGTTGCCGCCGTTGCCCAGTCACCGCCATTGATATCGACCAGGGCCGGCCAGAAGAACGGGATGATCACAACGATCATCGACAGGCTTTCCATGAAGCAGCCCAGAACGATCAGGGCGAGCAGCATCAGAACCATGATCAGCCAGGGATCAAGGCCGCTGGTCGCGGCGGCCTCGGCCATATAGGCCGGAAGGTTGGCGCGGCTGAAGAAACCTTTAAGGATTTCGGCCCCCAGCAGGATGAAGAAAATCATCGAGGTGGTGACAGCCGTATCGCGCAGCGACTGTTTCAGACCGGAAAATGTCAGGCCGCCCTTGCCACGCAGGCGCATGTAAGCGCCATAAACCAGAATGGCAAACACGCCGACACCGGCCGCCGGGGTCGGGGTGAACAGACCGGCCCCAAGGCCCAGAATGATTGATCCGAAAATCACCATCACCGGGATCAGGCGCAGCAATGCTTCGCGACGTTCTGCCGGTGCCATCGGTTCGGGGATCGGGGCGAGGCTTGGATTCAGGCGGACCTGAATGGCAATTACCGCCATAAAGAACACCACCGCCAGCAAACCGGGGATGATGGCCGCCTGGAACATCTGGATGATCGATGCCTCGACCGTGACGGCGTAAATCACCAGTGCGACAGACGGCGGGATCAGGATGCCGAGCGTTCCGCCCGCCGCCAGTGTGCCGGTGGCAAGGCGCGGCGAATAATTCAGGCGGCGCAATTCCGGCAGGGCGACCTTGCCCATGGTCGATGCGGTGGCAAGCGATGATCCGCAAACCGCACCAAACCCGGCACAGGCCCCGATGGCGGCCATGGCAACGCCACCACGGAACCGGCCCAGAATGGCGTTTACACCCTGAAACAGATCGCGTGACAGGTTGGCCTGGCTGGCGAGATAGCCCATCAGGACGAATAACGGCACGACCGAGAGTTCATAGTTCGAGACAATCCCGTAAAACAGGGATTTGAACTGTTGCAGATAGGGTTCAAAGCGCAGGAAGGGGAAGAACAGGCTAAGCACATAGTTGCCGCCGATCCCGATCCCGATCATGGCAAGCCCGACCGGAACGCGCAGTGCGAGAATAAAGAACAGCAGTACAAGACCGCCAAGGCCGATTAATTCGCGTTCAGACATTGGCCGTGGCCTCGCTTTCGAAAATCTGGCTTGCGGCAATCAGCGCCCACAGGAACATCGATACGATGCCCGGCACATAGAACGGCCAGATCGGCCAGCCCAGAATTGCCGACAGGGTATTGTCGCTGCGGACTTCGATCAGGCCGTTGATCATCATATAGCCAAGGAACAGGGCCAGAAGCGTCATCAGGATGCCAGAGATGATATCAACGCCGCGCGCGAACCAGTTGGGAAACATTTTGATAAACACGTCGACGGCGACATGGCCGTAACGGGTCTGGCAATAGGGGAAGAACATCAGGGCCGCCGAGCTGACAACCATGCTGACGAAATCCTCGTAGCCGATAATTGCCGGGAAATTCGCACCAAACAGGCGCGCGAGTTTGTCCAGGCCGAATGCGGTAACGTTGACGATGGTTACCACCGCGATCAGCAGGGCCAAAAAACCACCCGCCACGGCAAGCCATGATGCGGCCTTGTTAAGCACGTGTTTCATCTGTCATTCATTCTCGCGGGCAATCTTGCGGGAAAACGGGGTTACGTAACGTGATGATACGTAACCCTGTCAGATTTGCCAGTAATCTGGAAAGATTACTGCTCGGTATGGGCGAGAACGGCAGCCTTGGCCTTTTCGACCAGTGCAGCACCGTCGATGCCGTTCGATTTGGCTTCTTCGATCCAGCGATCAACAACCGATGCGGATGCATCGTCAAAGGTCGCTTTTTCTTCCGGGGTCAGTTGAACAACCTGACCCTTGCCATCGTTGATCATTTTCTTGCCGACTTCTTCGACATTATTGAAAACATCACCGATCTGGGCGGCAAAATCGCGGCCGGAGTTCCGGTCGATGATTTCTTTCAGATCGTCGGGCAGGCTTTCGTAACGGTCCTTGTTCATGGCGAACAGGAAGACCGAGGTACCAAAGCGCGAATTAACGCCCTGGCCTTCGACGGAATAGGAAACCAGTTCAGCCAGTTTCAGCGGCGGGACGACTTCGAACGGAACCAGGCCGCCGTCAACCACGCCAAGCGACATGGCCTGCGGCAGGGCCGGGACCGGCATGCCAACCGGTTCCGCACCCCAGGATTCAATCACCCATGAACCGGTACGGGTCGGTGTACGCAGTTTGAGGCCTTTGACATCGGCAACGGTGCGGACTTCTTTCTGGGTCAGGTGGATGGCCTGACCGGCATGGACGTGAACGGCGAGCGGATGGATGTCTTTAAGGTCCGGTGCCATGTCTTCCATCAGGTCCCAGATCGCGAGGTTGGTCGCGCGTGCATCGCCCAGATGAACACCCGGAAGTTCGAAAACTTCGGTATGCGGGAAGACGCCCGGGGTGTAACCTGGCAGGGTCCAGACGATATCGGCGACACCATCACGGACCTGACGATACAGTTCCGGCGGGTTGCCACCCAGCGACATGGACGGGAAAATTTCAAACTTGATGCGACCGTTGGATTCTTCTTCGATCTTTTTGGCCCACGGTTCGATCATCTGGGCCTGTGCCGGTGCTTTCGGGCCCAGGAAGTGCTGGATCGTCAGGGTGACTTCCTGTGCATGGGCGCCAAACGACACCATGGTCGCAACGGCGGCACCTGTCAGCAGTTTCGTGATGTGTTTCATTCTTTCCTCCTTTGAACGTCCCGTGGCGTTGCCAAACGCCATCAAACGTCTCAGCCATGATGCGTTTTTTATCTGCAAAGTTTTCCTGAAGTTTTTTTCTTGTTGTTTTTGTTATTCTTTTTGTTCGCATGTTTGCCGTTTATGCACAGCTGCCATGCCAATTTGTAATCAATCTAATGGTCGTCGCATGGTTATGTATAATGATATTGGCGCTTGTTTTCATAACCATATGATTATGTATCGTGGCGGGCATGGGTTGCATGATGCCGGGCGGCTTCTTCGCGGACCGCATTGATCAGGATTTCGACCGGGGGGGGAATCGGGCTGTCGATACGGGTGGTCAGGCCCACCGGGCCAAAGGTATCGCTGGTATCAATCGGCAATTCGACAAGGTGGCCTTCGGCAATGTCGGATGCCACAGCCCCGTTCGAGATGATCCAGATCGCATCGGTTTCGCGGGTAAAGGCGCGGCCAAAGGATGTCGAAACGGTTTCGATCCGGTCGGGCAGGGCACCGATTCCATGCGCAATCAGCATTTTGTCGACAGTCGAGTGAATGATCGCCTGTTTGGGCGGCACCAGAACGGTAAATTCGCGAATGCGCGTAATGTCCGGGTTTTTATCGGCCAGCAATGGATGACCGGGCCGCGCAACCAGCGAGATATGTTCCGAATATAGATGTATGAAGGACAGGCCCGACATCTGATCGGGTTCGGCCAGACGACCGACCACCAGATCAAGTTCGCCGACGCGCAATTGCCCCATCAGCATCACGTTTGGCCCGGCCACGACCTTGACCGTTGTATCGGGGCTGAGTGCCTTGAACCGGCGGATGGCGTTTGGCATGACGCTGGCGGCGACGGTTGGCAATACACCAAGATTGATCGAAAGGCCGCCCTGCATGCGGACCTGACTGATACTGTCGACACCCTGACGAAGGGCGGTGACACTGGCACCGGCATAACGCAGGAACACCTTGCCGAAATCGGTCAGCGTGACACCGCGTTTGGAGCGGTCGAACAGACGGGCATCAAGATGTTCTTCGAGCTCGCGGATGGTTTTGGAAACGGCCGGCTGGGTGATGGATAATGTGTCGGCGGCCTTGACGACGCTGCGCTGGCGGGCGACCTCCAGAAAGCAGGTCAGATGGCGGAATTTAATGCGTTGATCAAGCATGCGTACCATTCCAGAAATCAAATCTTGCGAGTTTATATAATTGTATAGTTATGCAATTAACGCAAATCCTCATTTTACATAACCAAAACTGCCTGCCAGATTATGGGTAACAAGTCAGGGTGGAAATAACATGAGTTTACAAGTCGCCCCGATCAACGGGACACATATCCATTATTGCCAGACCGGCCCGAAAGACGGCCCGGCTTTGGTGTTTTCAAATTCGCTGGGTACGGATCTGCGTATCTGGAACGATGTTGTTGCGGCCTTTTCGAACCGGTTCAACGTCATAACCTATGACAAGCGCGGACATGGTTTATCGGGCATTGGCGGGGTGGATTATAATATCGACCTGCATGCCAATGACCTGATCGGGCTTCTGGATTATCTGGGCGTCAAGGACGTCATTATTTGCGGTTTGTCGGTTGGCGGACTGATTGCGCAGAAGGTCACGGAACTGGTGCCCGCGCGCGTTCGCGGTCTGATCCTGTGTGATACTGCGCCGAAACTTGGCGATGCGGATGGCTGGAACATGCGCATCAATGCCATCAGGGAAGGTGGCATCGAGGTTCTTGGCGATGCCATCATCGAACGCTGGCTGTCGCCGACATATCGCCGTGAACGGCCGGTTGAAACCGCGATGTATCGCGACATGCTGGTGCGGACCACGGTGGAGGGGTATGTCGGAACGTGCGTTGCCCTTCGTGATGGGGATCTTCGCGATGCCGCGACCCGGATTTCGGTGCCGGTTCTTTGTGTTTGCGGATCGGACGATCTGGCGACACCGCCCGATGTGGTGCGCGAGATGGCCGGGATGATCCCCGGTGCCGAATTCGAACTTATAAACGGGGTCGGGCATTTGCCGTGCCTTGAAACCCCCGAATTGCTTTCCCGGTTGATCGACCGATTTATCAAGGAGAAGAACCTTGTCTGAGAACCGGTATGAAGTCGGTATGAAAACCCGCCGTTCCGTTCTGGGCGATGCCCATGTGGATCGTGCATCGGCGAATGTCACGGAAATCGATGCCGGTTTTCAGCGTTACATCACCGAGAATGTCTGGAATGGTGTCTGGACCAGCGATGCGTTCACCAAACGCGAACGCAGCATTGTGACCATCGCGCTTCTGGCCGGGCTTGGCCATGAAGAAGAACTGGCGATGCATATCCGTGCGACGCTGAATACCGGCGCCACGCGCGAAGATATCCGTGAAGTTCTGATGCATGTTGCGGTCTATGCCGGTGTTCCCACCGCCAATACGGCATTCCGCATTGCCAAACAAACCTATGCCGAGATCGATGCGGCCGCCAAGGGAGAGTAAACGCCATGTCCACCTTTAAACCGCGCGACTGGGGTTCCCACGCCCCCTTTATCGCACCCGGTTACAAGTCCACCATCCTGCGCGGCCCGACGCAGGCACCACTTGCGATCAAATCAGGATTGAGCGAGGGCACCGGCCCGCGTTTTGCCCCGGCATCGGTGCGCAAGCTTGACTTCGATCTGACCAAGAACGGCATCACCAATGGTGAACCGCTGGGTGAACGTATTGTGGTGCATGGCAAGGTCATGGATACCGATGGCCGCCCGCAGCCCGACATTCTTGTTGAAGTCTGGCAGGCCAATGCGGCGGGGCGTTATGTGCACAAGGTGGATCAGCATGACGCGCCGCTTGACCCGAATTTCCGCGGGTCGGGCCGGTGCATGACGGACGCCAATGGCAATTATGTTTTCTATACGATCAAGCCGGGTGCCTATCCGTGGGGCAACCATTTCAATGCATGGCGTCCGAACCATATTCATCTGTCGTTGTTCGGGCCGGGTTTTGCCACGCGACTTGTGACCCAGATGTATTTCCCGGGTGATCCGTTGCTGGAGCTTGATCCGATTTTCCTGGGTACCGAGGACGCCGCGGCACGCGAACGCCTGATTTCGAAATTCTCGATCGAGAAGACCGAGGAAGGCTTTGCCCTTGGTTATCAGTTTGACATCGTCCTGCGCGGACGCAATGCCACCCCGATGGAGAATTAAGTCATGGCATATGGTGAAACCCCCTCGCAGACGGTTGGTCCGTATTTCGCCTATGGCCTGACCGCCGGGCAATATGCATACGACTTTACCGACATTGCCGACACGACCATCGCCGGACCGGACGCGGAAGGCGAACATATCCGCATCACTGGTCGTGTCCTTGATGGCAACGGCGATGTCGTCAATGACGCGATGATCGAAATCTGGCAGGCCGATGCCAAGGGCGCCTATACCGAAAATCCGGTTGATGTTGCGTCATCGGGTTTCCGGGGCCTTGGCCGTTGTGGCACCGGCACGGACGCGCAGAACCGCTTTTATTTTGACACCGTCAAACCGGGTGTTGTTGCTGATGGCACGGCCCCGTTTGTCAATGTCATCGTGTTCATGCGCGGCATGCTGGTTCATGCCTTTACCCGTTTTTATTTCGATGACGAGGCGGCATTGAACGCCAAGGATGACATCCTGCAATCGGTTCCCGCCGATCGCCGTGACACGCTGATTGCCAAGCGTGTTGAAACCCGTACCGGGGTTGAATACCGGATCGACATTCATATGCAGGGGGACGCGGAAACCGTGTTCTTCGACGTGTAAGTCGCTTCGGTCTGGATGGCTGTGTTCGCTGCTTTGGGGAAAGCCGGTGGTCACAGCCATCCAAATCATTCCAACGCATCCGGCTGAGATATGCCGCGTTTTATTGTTCTGGTTACCACAGGAGTTTTACCGTGGTTGCACGTTTCATGTCGCTTAAAGAGGCTGTCGCATCCTGCATCAAGGATGGCGATACCGTCTCGATGGAAGGTTTCACACATCTGATCCCGCATGCCGCCGGGCACGAGGTCATTCGTCAGGGGATCAGGGATCTGACCCTGATCCGGATGACGCCCGATATGATCTATGATCAGCTGATCGGGGCCGGTTGTGCAAAGAAGCTGGTGTTTTCGTGGGGCGGCAACCCCGGTGTCGGGTCGCTGCACCGGTTGCGCGATGCGGTGCAGGAAGGCTGGCCGCACAAGCTTGAGATCGAGGAACACAGCCACGCGGCAATGGCGAATGCCTATGACGCGGGGGCGGCGGGTCTGCCCTGTGCGGTGTTCAAGGGATATCGCGGGGCGGAATTGCCGCGCGTGAACAAGAACATCAAATTCATCGAATGCCCGTTTACCGGTGAAAGCCTTGCCGCTGTTCCGGCCATTCGCCCGGATGTGGCGGTGGTTCATGCCCAGAAAGCCAACAAGAAGGGCGATGTCCTGTTTGAAGGTATTGTCGGGGTTCAGAAAGAAGCCGTTCTGGCCGCGAAAAAGTCGATCATTACGGTCGAGGAGATCGTCGATAACTTTGACGATGTTCCCTACAACGCCGTGATGCTGCCGAACTGGGCGGTGACCGCGATTGTCGAGGTGCCCGGTGGTGCACATCCGTCTTATGCCCAGGGTTATTACAAGCGCGACAACGCGTTTTACAAGGCGTGGGACAAGATCGCCAATGATCGCGACAGTTTCACCGCATGGATTGATGAGCATGTCATGAAGGGCGGCCCCGAAGATTTCGCCGCCAAGCGCGAAGCGAACAAAGGGTAAGCGGAGGAAAGATCATGGTTGACTATACCCCTACCGAAATGATGACGGTTTCTGCCTCGCGCGCACTCAAGAATGACGATGTGTGCTTTGTCGGCATCGGCATGCCGTCGGCAGCGTGCAACCTTGCACGTTTGACGCATGCGCCGGAACTGACCCTTATTTATGAAAGCGGCACGATTGGCACGAAGCCCGATGTGTTGCCACTGTCCATCGGGGATGGCGAACTTTGCGAAACGGCTGTCAATACCGTGCCGGTGCCGGAAATGTTCCGCTACTGGTTGCAGGGCGGCAAGATTTCCGTCGGCTTCCTTGGCGCGGCACAGCTTGATAAATATGGCAACATCAACACCACCGTGATTGGCGATTACGACGATCCCAAGGTTCGCCTGCCGGGCGGTGGCGGGGCACCGGAAATCGCGACGAGCTGTGGCGAGGTGTTTCTGGTGATGAAACAAAGCAAGCGCGGCTTTGTTGAAAAGATCGATTTCGTGACCTCGCTTGGTCATGGCAAGGGCGGGGATGACCGTGCATCTTATGGTGTGGATACCAAAGGCCCGTCGCGGCTGATTACCGATCTTTGCATCATGGAACCGCATCCGGTTGGAAAGCATTTCATCGTGACATCGATCCATCCGGGCGTGACGCGCGAAGATATTATCGAAAACACCGGCTGGGCTGTTGAATTTGCGGATGAAGTCGCCGAAACTCCGGTGCCCGACGCGCACGAGCTTCAGGTCCTGCGTGACCTGCATGCCCGCACCGCCAAGGCCCATGAAGGCCAGCAGTAAGGACTTTGATTATGGCTGATGCTTATATCTGCGATTTTATCCGTACCCCGATTGGCCGTTTTGGCGGCAGTCTTTCGTCGGTCCGTGCGGACGACCTTGGTGCCATTCCGCTGAAGGCGTTAATCGAACGCAACCCGAATATCGATTTCGGCGATGTCGATGACGTGATTTTCGGATGTGCCAATCAGGCCGGTGAAGACAATCGCAACGTGGCGCGCATGTCGTCGCTTCTGGCCGGATTGCCGGAAAATGTTACCGGCACGACGGTCAACCGTCTGTGCGGGTCGGGTATGGATGCGATCATCATGGCCGCACGCGCGATCAAATCGGGCGAGGCCGATCTGATGATTGCGGGCGGTGTTGAAAGCATGTCGCGTGCGCCGTTTGTGATGCCAAAGGCGGAAAGTGCCTTTTCGCGCAATGCGGAAATCTATGACACCACGATTGGCTGGCGTTTCATCAATCCGGTGATGAAAAAGCAGTACGGCGTTGATTCCATGCCGGAAACCGGTGAAAACGTGGCCGAGGATTTCAAGATCAGCCGTGCTGATCAGGATGCCTTTGCCGCCCGGTCGCAGGACAAGGCGGTGGCCGCACAGGAAAATGGTAATCTGGCCGCGGAAATCACGCCGGTCACCATTCCGCAGCGTAAGGCCGACCCGATCATCGTTGACAAGGATGAACATCCGCGTCCGGGCACCACGGCCGAAAAGCTTGGCAAACTGCCGACCCCGTTCCGCGAAGGTGGTTCGGTGACGGCGGGCAACGCATCGGGTGTGAATGACGGTGCGGCAGCATTGATCATTGCATCGGAGGCAGCGGTCAAGAAATACGGCCTGAAACCGATTGCCAAGGTGCTTGGCGGTGCGACGGCGGGGGTCCCGCCACGCATCATGGGCTTTGGCCCGGCACCGGCCAGCAAGAAGCTTCTGGCGCGTCTTGGCCTTACGACCGATCAGCTTGACGTGATCGAACTGAACGAGGCCTTTGCCTCGCAGGGGTTGGCAACGTTGCGCGATCTTGGCATTGCCGATGACGATGCGCGTGTTAACCCGAATGGCGGGGCGATTGCGCTTGGTCATCCGCTTGGCATGTCGGGCGCACGTATCACCGGGACGGCTGCGATGCAGCTGAAACGTACCGGTGGTAAATATGCGCTGGCGACGATGTGCATTGGCGTCGGACAGGGTATTGCCATTGTGCTTGAAGCGGTCTGATTGATCGTTTGATTTCAAAAGGGCCCCTGTGCCGTTGCAAGAACGGGCAGGGGCTTCTTTTTGTGTTGTTGACCGAACGCAGTCGCGGCGCGACACTAACGACCTGAAATAACACCTGTTTAAACGGTGGACCAAACCAGATGACAATTTCGCCCTTTGATTCCGCGATGCTTGGCAATCTGTTTGCCGATGCGGAAATTGCCGCGCTTTTTACCGATGATGCGCAGATCGCATCGATGGTTCTGTTTGAGGCGGCATTGGCATCGGCCGAAGCACGCGCAGGCGTGATCCCGGAAGCAAGTGCGAACCATATTGCCGATGTGTGCCGCGAATTTCGCCCCGATCCCGCGACATTGGCGGCGGGTACGGCAAGTGCCGGTGTGCCGGTGCCGGCATTGGTCAAGGCGCTTAAGGCCGAGATCGGCGGGGATGATGCGCGTTATGTCCATTTTGGCGCGACCAGTCAGGATGTGTTTGATACGGGGCTGGTGTTACGGCTTCGCGATGCGGTGGCGATTATCCGCCGCCGGACGCGCAAGCTGATCAAGGCATTGATTGCACAGGCCGAAACCCACCGGGCGACTGTCATGATCGGACGAACCCGTTCCCAGCAGGCCGTGCCGACCACATTCGGGCTTAAAGCCGCCGGATGGCTGGTGCCACTTGTGCGGATTGATCATCGGATTGATACGTTATGTACCGATCTGTTCCGGCTTAGTTTCGGCGGGGCAGCGGGGACGCTGGCATCGATCGGGGACAAGGCGATTGAGGTTGAACGCAATCTGGCCGATGAACTGGAACTGCCGCCGACCGATATGCCGTGGCACAGCCAGCGCGATGTTCTGGTCGATTTTGCTGCACAGTTAACCGCGCTTAGCGGTGCGCTTGGCAAGATGGGGCAGGATTTGGTGTTGCTGGCGCAATCCGAAATAGCTGAAGTCCAGCCGGGCAAGGGCGGTGGATCATCGACCATGCCGCACAAATCCAATCCGGTGCAGGCGGAAATGCTGATCACATTGGCGCGGTTCAATGCAGGCCAGCTTGGCACATTTGCGCAAAGCCAGATCCATGAACATGAACGATCCGGGGCAAGCTGGTTGCTGGAATGGCTGACTTTGCCGCAGATGATCATGGCAACCGGGGCCGGATTGGCGCAGGCGGTTGATATGGTGCCGAGCCTTAAGGTCAATACTGACCGGATGGCGGCCAATCTTGAACTGTCGCGTGGTGCGATGCTGGCGGAGGCGGCGACCTTTGCCCTTGCCGAGCATCTTGGGCGTGACGGGGCGGACAAGCTGGTCAAGGATGCGCTTTCGCGGTCTGCCGCCAATCAAAGCAATCTGTTTGATGAGTTGCCCCGACTTACCGATGTCGGGATCGACTGGGCCAAGCTGCGCGATCCGGCGCATTATATCGGGCAGGCCGATGCCTTTGTCGAGCGGGTGGTGACAACCGCCCGTCGGGCGATCAAGGACAGTTGACATGAAAAGGCGGTCGGGAAATGACCGTCTTTTGATTTTGCCCCGATCAGGTCACAGGACGCAGGCGTTTTTCAACGGCATAGTTATGGATCGGGACCCCGGCGACTTCAAAATCGCGGCGTTCAACCACGTGAAAGCCCTGTTTTAACAGGAAGCCCTTGGCGAGTTCGCTGGCTTCGGAATAGAGCTTTGCGATGTTGCGGTCACGTGCCGCTTTTTCGAGGGCGTCATAAAGTATCCTGACCGCACCGGTCCCGGCAAGTTCGGGCAGGGCATACAGAAAATGGATATGCCCGTCGGCTTCGAGATCGCAAAAGGCGACGGGCTGGTCGTTTGCGTCCGCCGCGATCAGGCGCAGCCGACCATCGTCCATCAGCTCGGCAAACCGTTCCGCGGTTGGAGCAAGGGTTGCCCAGATGCCGACCTGATCGGGGTTATAGGCACGCGATCCCAGTTCCATAACAGAACGGGTATAAATTTCGGTCAGCACCGATGCATCGGTTGCGCGATACAGGCGGATGGTGATCACGTTTGTGAACCCCATGCCGCGTCAAAGAACCGGACTTCAAGTTCGGTTGCCTTGCGGAAACAGGAAAGACAGTTTGCGCGGGCAGCGTCATCCAGTGTCGGTCCGGTTTTATCAAGCTGATCATTGAGGAAGGCGACGACGCTTTCGAAATAGTCCCCGATATGCAGATCAAGCCATTCGGCGTACCAGAACTCTTTGGGGTGGCTTTCGATTTCATTGTGAACCCGGTCCGCCCAGCCAAGATAGGTGCCTTCGGCCACTGCCAGAACCGCCAGCATGCTGGCGTAGTCGTTGCTTTCCATTGCGGTGCGCATCAGGTCCTTGAAGTCACGCGTGGCGTCCCAATCCGGCATTTCGCGGCGTTCCTGTTCGGTGACGCCAAGCGCATCAAGTGAGCGTTCGAAATAGGTGTTTTCCGGTCCGGTCAGAAGGGCGAGAAACTGGCAGGCCGGAATCCGGTCCGGCAGCGTTGGCGCACGTGATACGGCACCGGCCAGAAGGGCAACAAACCGGTCGATAAAACGGTGGTCCTGAATCAGATAGTTTTTGAGATTGCGGTCGGGAACCGCGGCCTTGCCCCAGGCATCGGTAAAGGGATGGTGGGTGACCTTGTGCCAATCATCGGCAACACACGTCTTGAGCCACTGGGAAAATGTGCCCGCCGGATTTTGTGCCTGCCAGACAGGCCAATCAGGTGTTGAGGCGTTTTCGGGTTGTGATGCAACGTTGTCGGTCATGATCCATCCCCAGAAATTTTGATTTGAGAGGGGCTTAGCACGCGCGGGAAAGGACCGCAACCGGGCGCTTTTGTACATTGCATTGCGATGGATCATTTTTAACACAAAAAAATGATAAAATTACATTTGATTATTATAATATTTAATTATAACCTTTGAGCCAGAGATTATTCATCCATTTAAAAAGCGGAGTTTCGCGATGAAAGCCAATGTTGGAACATTTGATCGTGTGGTACGGATCATCCTTGGTCTTGTCCTGATTGTATTGCCGTTCATCCTTGCGACCGAGGCCGGTCCGTTTGCCACCCTTGGCGGTTTTGGCTGGCTTGCGATGATTGTGGGCGCGGTCATCCTGTTGACCGGGGTTATGCGATTCTGCCTGCTGTATCGCATTTTGGGTATTTGCACCTGTCAGACATCCACGAACTAGCATTATCGGCGTCCGACAATACCGGAGGAGTGGCATGAGTATCGGATCAGGCAAACCGTCGCTTCGGGCGGACAAATCGAAAATGCCGGTGGTGAAGGCATTTTTTGACGAGGCGACCTTTACGATCAGCTATGTGGTGCGCGATCCGCAAAGCAGTTGTTGCGCGATTGTTGACTCGGTTCTGGATTATGACCCGGCAAGTGGCCGGACCAATACCGTTTCCGCCGATGCGATTGTTGCCTTTGTCCGCGAGGAAGGGCTTACGGTGCAATGGATACTTGAAACCCATGTCCATGCCGATCATCTGTCGGCGGCCCCGTATTTGAAGGACAAGCTGGGCGGGCGCATGGGTATCGGATCAAAGATCAGTGTGGTGCAGGAAACATTTGGCAAGGTGTTTAATGCCGGAACGGAATTCCAGCGCGACGGCAGTCAGTTCGACCATCTGTTTGAGGATGAGGAAACGTTTGAAATCGGCGGGCTTTCGGCGCGTGCGCTGCATACGCCAGGGCATACACCCGCCTGCATGTCCTATGTGATTGGTGATAGCGTTTTTGTCGGTGATACGTTGTTCATGCCCGATTTTGGCACCGCAAGATGTGATTTTCCGGGTGGGGATGCGGCGACACTTTATCGGTCGGTGCAAAAGATTCTGGCCCTTCCGGGAGAAACACGGGTGTTTCTTTGCCATGATTACAAGGCACCGGGGCGCGATATTTATATCTGGGAAACCACGGTGGCCGAAGAACGCGCCCATAATGTCCATGTTCGCGAAGGTATCAGCGAGGATCAATTCACCAAAATGCGCAAGGCCAAGGACGCGACATTGGATATGCCGCGCCTGATCCTGCCATCGGTTCAGGTAAATATGCGCGCTGGGGAGTTGCCACCAGCCGAAGATAATGGCATCCGTTATCTCAAGATCCCGCTTAACAGCCTTTGAGGGCAAAGGCGGGACGATTCCGACGCGAAAGAATGGATGCAAGGACGATGAAACGCCTGAATGACGATCTTACCGTATCGCCCCAGATGCCGATTGAGGCACTGGATCACATTGCCCAAGCCGGTTTCAAGACGATCATTTGCAACCGGCCGGACAATGAAGATCCCGGCCAGCCACCGTTTAGTGCGGTCAAGGCGCGGGCCGAGGAACTTGGCCTTACGGCAGTGTTTCAACCCGTGATGAGTGGCAATGTGCAGGACGGCGATGCCGATGCCTTTGCCAAGGCGTTAAACGAATCCCCAAAACCGGTCTTTGCCTATTGCCGGACCGGAACGCGTTGCGCGATTTTGTGGTCGCTTGCCAATGCCGGGAAGATGCCGGTCGAGGATATTGTCAAAACGGCTGCGGATGCGGGGTATGACATGTCTGGTCTGGCACCGCGGATTGCCGCACGGCGCTGATAATTCAGCGGTGCGGCCATTGGCGGAAACGGGCCGACGTGATTTGTGGCCTTGATGGCCCGGAGTGCCGAATGTGAAACGGTTGCACCGTTATTTTCCGATCCTTGACTGGGGACGGACCTATAACCGACACGACGCTGCCAACGATATGACGGCGGCGGTGATCGTGACGGTAATGTTGATCCCGCAAAGTCTGGCTTATGCGATGCTGGCGGGATTGCCGCCCGAAGTCGGGCTTTATGCCTCTATCCTGCCATTGATTGCCTATGCGGTGTTTGGCACGTCCCGTGCCCTGGCCGTCGGGCCGGTTGCGGTCATTTCATTGATGACGGCATCGACCATTGGGGCGGCACAATTGCCCGAGGGCGTTAATGCCTTAATGGCGGCGGTGACATTGGCGGTGATGTCGGGTTTGATGTTGCTGGCGATGGGAATTTTCCGTTTGGGATTTCTGGCCAGCTTTTTGAGCCATCCGGTCATATCAGGTTTCATTACCGCATCGGGCATCCTGATCGCGTTGGGGCAGCTGCGCCATATTCTGGGCCTTCAGGTCCCGTCGGGAAATGCGGTGCAGACCGCGATTGCGATTGTGCGATCCGTTGCAGACAGCAACCTTTCGACGGTTTTGATCGGGATTGGCAGCCTGATTTTCCTGTTTTGGGTGCGGATGTCGATGGGGTCGCTTCTGGTGCGGTTGGGGATGGCCAGGGTTTGGGCGTCGTTCTTGACCAAGGCGGGGCCGGTTCTGGTGGTGATCGTCACAACATGGCTGGTCTGGCAGTTTGATCTGGCGGCGGTGGGCGTGCGGATTGTCGGCGATGTTCCGGTCGGGTTTCCCGGGCTGTCGATACCATCCTTTGACCCGGAACTTGTCGTGCAATTTTTGGTGCCGGCATTGCTGATCAGCGTGATCGGATTTGTTGAATCGGTTTCGGTTGCCCAGACATTGGCGGCCAAGCGCCGCCAGCGCATTGTTCCCGATCAGGAATTGATTGCCCTTGGCGCATCGAACATCGCCGCCGGTTTTTCGGGCGGATATCCGGTGACGGGCGGGTTTGCCCGGTCGGTGGTGAATTTCGATGCCGGGGCGCAAACACCCGCTGCCGGTTTGATAACTGCGATTGCGATTGGGGCGGCGACATTTTTCTTAACGCCGCTTTTGTATTTTCTGCCGCATGCGACATTGGCCGCAACCATCATTGTCGCGGTATTAAGCCTTGTGGATATTGCGGCGATCCGGCGGGTCTGGGTTTATTCGAAACGCGATTTCAGCGCGATGATGGCAACCATTGCCGTAACGCTTTTGTTTGGTGTCGAGCCGGGGGTGATCAGCGGTGTGCTGCTGTCGATCATTTTGCATCTGCATCACACCAGCCGCCCGCATATTGCGGTGGTCGGTCTGGTGCCTGGAACCGAACATTTTCGCAATATCCATCGTCATCAGGTTTTGACCGGCACGCGGGTTTTGACGGTGCGCCCCGATGAAAGTCTTTATTTTGCCAATAGCCGTTATCTGGAAGACCGGATTTATGATCTGGTGGCGAAGAATCCGGGTTTGGCGCATGTGATTTTGATGTGTCCGGCGATTAATGAAATTGACGCCAGCGGTCTTGAAAGCCTTGAAGATATCAATCTGCGTCTGCGCGATGCCGGGGTTAAATTCCATCTATCTGAGGTCAAGGGGCCGGTGATGGACCGGTTGGCGCGCACCGCGTTTTTATCGCATCTGAGCGGGCAGGTGTTTTTATCCCAATATGCCGCGATTGCCGCCCTTGACCCAATGATCATCAATCCGGATCAGGATGGCGACGGCGACGGGGCCGCGACGGTTAATGCGGGATAGCGTTTTTGCGTGACACATCTGCCAAAATTGCACTTTAAGTTTCGAGGGATTAGAACGATATGGTCACGGCGCGCGACAATGGCGCGCATGCCATGTGTTTGAAGGTGCCGTTTTGAGCGACTTATCACTTCGTATGGCGGTCGAGGGCGATCTGGATGCCCTTTGTGCCATCGAAAACCAATCTTTTGCCATCGACCGTCTGTCACGCCGCGCGTTCAAGCGTTTCCTTGGTATCGATACCGCGCGTCTGTGCGTTGCCGAGAAGGGCGGGGTGGTGATTGGCTATGCGCTGGTGATTTTCAGGTCCAACGTTGCGATGGCGCGGCTTTATTCCATGGCGGTGCTGGCCGAACATCGTGGGCTGGGTATTGGCCGCGCACTTTTGAACCGGGCCGAGGAGCTGAGCCTTGATTTCGGCGCGCCGATCCTGCGTCTTGAAGTCAATCTGGATAACGATACGGCGATCCGTCTGTTCAAATCGGCTGGTTACCGCGAATTTGCGCTTTATCCCGATTATTATCCCGACCATTCCGACGCGTTGCGTATGGAACGGGTTCTGGTGCCGCAATCATTGCGTCGGCCATCGCCGATCCATTTTTATCATCAGACATTGCCGTTTACCTGTGGTCCGGCGGCGTTGATGATGGCGATGAATGCGCTTGATCCCGATATTGAAATGGATCGCAATCAGGAGATTGCGCTTTGGCGCGAGGCGACGACGATTTTCATGACGTCGGGGCATGGCGGGTGCGGGCCGCTTGGTCTTGGACTGGCGGCGCATCGGCGCGGATTTGATGTCGAGGTTTTAAGCAGCCGGGACGGGCCGCTTTTTGTCGATACCGTGCGCAAACCCAAAAACCGCGAAGTGGTCGAGCTGGTGCATTATGATTTCGCCCGTCAGGCACGTGAAGCAGGCATTCCGGTGACCACCGGGCCGTTTAGCATTGCGGAAATCGAGGAACGGTCAAAACAGGGCAAGATCGCGCTTGTTCTGATCAGCCAGTATCGGATTTACGGCGATAAAATCCCGCATTGGGTCGTGGTTTCGGGATTTGATGACCGGTATGTCTATGTCACCGATCCTGATATTGGCGAGGATCACGAACCGTTTAGTGGCAGCGATTGCGTATCGACACCGATCCTGCGCAACGAGTTTGACCTTATGGCGCGCTATGGCCGGGACAAGCTTCAGGCGGCAGTGTTCATCGAAAAAAGGGCCGGATAAACCGACCCTTTGTTTGTCATTTCGAGTGTCCGAAGACCTTCAGGGGCGTGCGATCTTGCCCAGAAGATGGGCGATGATGCGGCGATACAAATCCATACCCAGCACCACATCCTCGACCCCGCCATCGATACTGGGGTTGTCATTGACCTCGATCACCATCGGGCCGCGCGGCGTTTCCTTCATATCGACACCATAAAGCCCGTCGCCCATCAGGCGGGCTGCGGCAAGGGCGGTTGAAACAATGTCGGCCGGGGCGTCTTCAACCGCGACGGTTTCAAAACCGCCTTGTTCAAACGATTTGCCGTCATCTTCGTGTTTGACGATCTGCCAATGGCCCGGCGCCATGAAATAGCGGCTGGCAAAAAGCGGTTCGCCCCCCAGAACGCCGATGCGCCAGTCAAAGGTGGTTTCGACATATTCCTGAATGACCAGAAGTTCGGAATTTTTGAACATTTCGGTCGCGACTTCGGCCAGATGTTCGGGCGATTTCACCTTGCGCACCCCGCGCGAGAAACAGCCATCTGGCACCTTCAGGACCGAGGGGAAGCTGAACAGCTTGCCGATTTCGGCAATGCGGCGTTTATCGAAAATCATGCTGCGCGGGGCCGGGATGCGATGGGTGCGCAGCAATTCGGCAAGATAGACCTTGTTGGTGCAGCGCAGGATTGAGTCCGGATCGTCAATCACCGGAATGTCTTCCTTGCGAGCGCGCTTGGCAAAACGATAGGTGTGATGATCAAGGGCGGTGGTTTCGCGGATCAGCAGCGCATCAAATTCCGATAGATGGTGGAAATCCTTGGCGGTGATCAGTTCGGCCTTGGCACCAAGGTCGGCTGCGGCCTGAACAAACAGGGCCAATGCGTCGTTATCGGATGGCGGCAGAACCGCGTCGGGATCATGAAGGATTGCCACCAGCGCACTTGGTGGATTGCCGCCAGATGCCGGTTTGCGCACGCGACCGCGCAGATAGGCACGAATGGCACTTTCAAAGGCGGGAAGGTCTTCGGCATCCAGTTGGCTTAGGGCCGGGGCTTCGATTTCGCGCAGGATTTTCTTATCCGACGGGTTCAGATGCAGGCGCAGGATCGGGCAGCGGAACTGATCGAAGGCGCGTTGCGCGATATCGCGGAAACGCTTATCGACGGTGCGGCCGAAAAAGACGTCAATTCTGGTCGGGTGATCGCCGGGTTTGGTCAATGCTTCGACGATTTGCGAGCTCATTTCCGCGCGGGCGGTTTTTTGCAGCCGTTTCCAGTTCAGATCCAGAAGCACGTCGGCTTCGGGGATCACGCGTTCGCTGCGTGCGGCGGCAAGCAGGCTGCAATAATAGCCGCGTGACAGATATTCATAGGACTGACACAGGTTGATCACACGCCGGTTGCGGACCCCGTGGTCAAGCGCAAGATATTCGCGCACCCGCATGATGCGCGCACCGGGCACCTGAAACGGCAGGTCCTTGAGGCGGTCCACAAGGATCAAGGGGGCACCGGTTGCAACCGCAGGGGACCGTTCGGTCGGAATATCATAAAGATCATGTTGCAGGCGAATGCCATCGGCCCCGTCTTCATAATAACCGGGCAGATCGGCAATCTGTTGATAGCCATGGCGATCATAAAGATTGCGGGCATTGCTGTTTTCAACACGGACTTCAAGGCGGATACGCACACATCCGGCATCAATCGCCAGGTTTTCAAGCCCGGCCAGAAGTTGGGTGCCAAGGCCCTTGCCGCGCCACTTATCGGAAATTGCCAGCGAATAAATGCGCGCAGTTGTCGTATTGGCGCGCAGCAAAAGCAGGCCATAACCGACAATATCGGGTGTTCCGCTTTCGCCGGCATCGGCGACCAGAAGACGGGCGGAAGATTGGCGCAGGAAGCGCGAAAAGCCCGATCGTGAAATCGCGTCGCTTGTGAAGCTGCCGCTTTCAAGAGCGCAAAGGCCATCCAGATCGGATCGGGTCGCCGTACGGATGATAACGGGCAGGGAGGAATTTGATGTCGCGTTGGAGTTCACTTAGGGGCCTCCGGCTTTTGGGTGGCAATGGCAAAAAAAATAGCCTTCAACTTCGAGTAAGCCGGGCACATTTTTATGACAAGTGCGTTTAACGATCACAGCCATGCCATTATTTCATGCTTTCTGAGCCTTGGCGTCTTCGACCAGTCTATAGAATGAAAAGATGGCAGGCGCTTGGCAAGTGCCTTAAAACAATAAATGGATCGGCCTGCGCGACGAATGCAGCCGACCGTTGCATAAGTCTATCGGGACCGAGTGAAAATATTGGGGACGTCTTTGGTGAACAGGGGTAAACGCTACAGCCGCAAATCCAGACTGCGTGGCATTGGTGTTGTGTCTGTTCTGCTGATGGGGTCAGCCGTTTCGGGATGTTCAGGGGATGGTGTCTTATCCGAATTTGGGTTCGGTAAGGACAGCGATAGTGCAGCACAGGATGTGTTGGGTGTCCAGATCCCCTATCAGGTCAAGATAGAAGGTATTGATCCGCAGGAGGAAAGGCTGATCAATGCGTTGCGCGAGGTCAGCACATCGATCCGGTTGCAATCGCGTCCCACGCCATCACTTGCCGGGCTTGAACGCCGGGCGGAGGATGATGTGGAGCGGTTCGAGACCGTTTTGCGGGCCTTCGGGTTTTATGACGGGCAGGTCGCGTTCAATATCCGCAAGGCCGAACCCGATGATCCGAACATATCGGACGACGAAAATGGCGGCGCTGGCGATGACGTTGTCAGCGCGACAAGCGAGCCGGCTGCTGGCGCACCGGCGGGTGGGGAACAACCTGATCCGGTCGATCTGATTTATCAGGTCGACGTCAAGCAGCCCTATCTTCTGTCTGAAGTGAAATTTTCAATTGTCCGTCCGGACCATACGACCAAACGCGAGGCCACGGATGAGGAGCTTGAGCGGTCGAATTTGCACCTTGGACAGCGTGCAGCCGCAGATCCGATTATTCTGGCCGAACAATATGCCGTCGATATCATGCGTGATCGAGGTTATCCATTGGTGGAAGCGGGCAAGCGAACCGTGATCGCCAATACCACCGAAAAGACCATTTCGGTGACCTATGAACTGATCACCGGTGCGCAAGCCAATTTTGGCAAGGTCAATGTCAAAGGGGCTGAAAGTGTTGATGAGGATTTCATCGCCGGTTATCGCAGTTGGAAACCAGGGCAGAAATATTCCCCCGAAGAAATCAAAACGACGCGCCGCGATCTGGCGCAATCCAACCTGTTTGACAGTGTGATCGTCAAACCGGTCGGGCCGGTTGCCGAAAATGGTGAAATCCCCATCGAGATCGAAGTGCACGAACGCAAACATCGCACGATTGGTGGCGGGGTTGATTTTTCAACTGCCGACGGGCCGGGGGCGAATGCATTCTGGGAAAACCGCAATCTGTTCGGGGCGGGAGAACGGCTTAGACTTGGTATCGAAGGGTCGGGGCAAAGCCAGGGCCTTGAAGCTGCATTCCGCAAGCCGCAGTTTCTTAAGCGGCGTCAGGCGCTGGTCGCGGATGCTTCGGCCAAGAGTTACAGCACGGATGCCTATGACGGCGAACTTGTCGAAAGCTTTGTCGGTATTGAACGCAAGTTTGGCGATTACTGGTCGGTTACGCTTGGCCCAACGGCGGAATATTCCGACCTGACGGGGGCAGATTCGCCCAATGAGCAATTCTATCTTGGCGGTTTGCGGGGTGTTTTGCGGCGCGACAGCACCGATAATCCGCTTGATCCGACCGAGGGCAACCGGCTTGAATTCAACCTATCGCCCTATACCAGTCTGAGCGGCCCGAGCGCGCAATTCACATCCGTTTCATTCAATGGATCGCAGTATTTCGCCTTTGACGAGGACGGGGATTACGTTCTGGCAGGTCGTGGTCGTGCGGGGATGATCATCGGCGAAGACAGATCAGACCTTCCGGCCAACAAACGGTTCTATTCCGGTGGCGGCGGATCGGTGCGCGGTTACGAATATCAGAAAGTCGGGCCGATTGATGATGATGGTGATCCGCTTGGCGGGCGTTCGGTGCTTGAGGCCGGGGTCGAGTTCCGCGCACGTCTGACGGAAAGCTTTGGCATCGTGCCATTCATCGAAGGCGGCAACGTGTTTGAGGCAAGTGACCCCGAAGACCTTGATCTGCTTTGGGCGGCGGGGCTTGGTTTCCGCTATTACACGGCTGTCGGACCGTTGCGTTTTGACTTCGCCGTGCCGCTTGATAAGCGTGATAATGTTGATGACGATTTCCAGATTTATCTTAGCCTTGGACAAGCATTTTGACGTCGCCTGAAAATCCGAAACCATCGAGAGCCACCAAACGCGGAAAGGTCGCCAAATGGGTGCGGCGTGGCACGATTGCGTTCATATGCCTTTTGCTGACCGTGATCCTGATTGTCGGTATTGCTGGGACCGGGCCGGTATTGCGTGCGCTAACGCCGTGGTTAAACACTACGGTTGCAAAGGCGATAGAAGGCGATTTCGAACTGGGCCGGATCGAGGGCAGCCTTTGGACGGGGCTTTCGCTGGATCGTTTGTCGTTATCGATGCCGTCATCCGGCTTGGCCGTGGATGTCAGTCAGTTCGGGTTCGATTGGTCCCCGCTTGCCCTTTTGGGTGGGACGCTTCGGATCAATCGCGTCGAAAGTGCCGTGATTGACGTCGTTCTGCCCGATATGTCGGGCGTAGATGAAACGGCAGAGGACGAAGAGGCCGCATCGGGCGGTTTTGCGCCGCCATTGGCCATCGAGCTTGGCAAACTGGCGCTTGGCAATGTGCGTATTTCCGACCCGGCCAGCGGCAAAAGCTTTGAATACGGTCTAAGCGCCAGTGCGGCAATTCGCGAAAACCTTGAAGCGGCCTTGTCACTTGATCTGCAACCGCTTGATGACAGCATTGACCGGCTGCGTGTCGAGCTTGATCTTGATGCCGATGCGCAGCGATTGAAGGCCGATATCGAAGGTGAGCTTGATCGTGCAGGCTTGGTCATGACCCTTGCCGGGTTGGCACCCGAAGATGCGCCAAATATCACGATCAGCCTGAAGGGGGATGGCCCGGCGACAGGCTGGAAAGGGCGGATTGAACTTGCGGCAAGTGACCTTGTGACGCTTGGCGGTGATTTGGGCTTGCGGCTTGATGAAAGCCGGATCGGGTTTGACCTTGATGGTGTTCTGGCAACGCAGGGAGAACTGGCCGATCAGCTTCCCGAACCGTTGCAGGGTGATCTTGATTTGGGCATTGGCGGGCAGTTTGATGCGGATGCCAGTATCCTTTCGGTCACGCGCGGCGACATCACAAAATCCGGTCTTGCGATGATTGGCGCGACGGCGGAAATCGATTTTGATGAGAGCACTCTTCTGGCCGATCTGCACGGTGATATTGATCCGGCGACATCGGGCCTGATCGAGGATGCCGTGACATGGGGCGGGCTTGATGTGACCGCCCATGCCGAAGGGCCGCTTGAATTGCCTGATGTGACGGTGATGCTGCGTGGGGACAAGGTCGTAACGCCGGTATCAACCATCGCGACGCTGGCACTTGATGCCGATCTGCGTGGTGACGGGGACGGGTTTTCTGTTCAAAGCCGGATCGATGTTTCGGGCAATGACTGGCAGGATGCCGATCTTGGTGCGATGCTGGGCAATGCGCAGCAGGTTGCCCTTGATGCGGCAATCGCACCGGATTTCAGCAAGTTTGCGCTTGGCAAAATCAATATCACAACGCCGGGCATTTCGGTTAACGGCAAGACCGATATCAATGACGTGATGGCGGTGACGGATGGCGAATTGATTGCCGATGTTGCAGACCTTTCGATCTTTGCGCCGATTTCGGGGCTTGATCTGCGCGGGACGGGGCAGGTTGCGATACGCGATCTGGCATGGTCGGCTGAGCAGGGTGGTGCGGCGAATATTGCAATCAAGGCCGATCAGGCCGGGTTTGGCATTGCCGATCTTGATCGCATTGTCGGGGCGACGCCAACCATTGATGGCAAGCTTGCAGTTAATGATGCATTTGATCTGTCGATCACGCTTGATCAGATTGCCGCGGCGATGGTTTCCGGCCCGGCGCAGATCAATATTTCAAATGAATTCAGTGATTTGTCGGTCAAATCTGAACTCTCGGTTCAGCCCGGCGTGGTGCCATCTGATATCGGTGTTTCCATCGCCCCGGCGACGGTTGCGATCAATCTTGATGGGGATATCGCGGCACCGGTCGGGACCATCAAACTTTCAACGCCATCGGTTTTGGCCGGTGGGCAGAAGTTTGAAAAACTTGATCTTGTGAGCGAAATGCGCTGGTCCGATCAGGCGGTATTGTCGCTGATCAACAAGGCCGGGTTTGCCTTGATGGGGCGCAATTACGATCTGGCGGCAGATGTGGTTTTGCCCGCCGATGGGTTGCGGGTGGATAATATTGCCCTGACGGGTGAACGGCTTGAGCTTGTCGGTAGCCTGATGTTGCCAGATTACGCGGTGCCGATGCGTGGCAGGCTTTCGGTGCGCAAACTGGATGCGGTGATGCTGTCTGATTTCGGTGCGCCGGTGACAAATGGTGCGCTAACCGCCAATGTAGCGTTTGTGCCGAAATCGGGCCAGCAGCAGATTGATGTGAATGCGAACATCAAAGGCATTCGACTTGCCGCCGAAGAGGGGACAGAGCCGCCCGCAATCGAAGAAATCGTTCTTGCCGGTTCGATCCTGAACGCGTTTGAAAAGCCCGGTTTTGATTTGACCCTGAACGGGCGTGATATTCGTTTTGCGCCGCTTGCCATCAATGAGTTGCAGACCGAGATTTCCGGCGATCTTTCGGCCATTGGAATTGCGACGAATGCCAATGGTCAGCTTCGCGACACTATCCCGATTAAACTCGATAGCATGGTCGAACTTGGGCTTTCGGATGGCATCAATGTTCTTGCCGATCAGCTTGATATCAATATCGGCAGCCAGAACATCGCCCTTCGTGAACCATTGCTGTTTAGCCAAACCGACACAGGGCAGCAGAAACTTGATGCGGCATTGAATGTCGGCGCGGGGCAGGTGATTGCCAAGCTTGATCTGACGCCAAAGAAAAGCTTTGCGGCCAAGGCGCAGATTTCCGAGCTGGTACTAGGCCCGTGGGGAGAGATGTTTGGCCTGAGCGGGCTGGACGGCACAATGAATATCACCGCTGAGATGTCGGAACGTGCCGGAGAACTGCCGGTGGCGACCGTTTCGGGCGGGATTGGCAAGATCACAACCGTCGCGGTCAAGGACCTGAAGCCATTTGAAATGGTGCTTGATCTGGCGTTGCGTGACGGTCAGTTCGATGGCAATGCGACCCTTGGCAATGATGAGGCCCAGATTGTAGAGGCGCGCGGCACCGTGCCGCTTGGTATTTCCATACTCAAACAGGATTACACCCTTGATCCGGTTGCTCCGATTGACGCGCTGGTCAAGGTTGATGGCGAAATCGCGCAATTCTGGCCTTATGTCCCAGCCCCAGATCATGTCATGTCTGGCAATCTCAAACTTGATGTGGTCGCCAAGGGTACACTTGATGCGCTTGACTGGAATGGCAATATCGCCCTTTCGGGTGGGGCGTATGAGCATCTGGAATATGGCACGCTGTTAAAGCAGATCACGATCAATGGCGATTTTGATCAGAACGGTTTGCGGGTTTCGGAAATCTCGGCAACCGATGGCGGCAATGGCCGGATTAGCGGGGCCGCCGAGGTGACGTTGGATGGCGATCCGCTTGTCAGCTACAAGGCGGAGCTTAAGGTTGATAACGCAGCGCTGTCGCGTAAGGATGAACTGCAATTCTGGGCTGATGTGACGGCATCTGTTACCGGAACCGAACAGACTGCTGATATCCAAAGCAATGTGACGCTGCGCCGTGGTGAAGTCGACCTGACCCTTGCGCTGCCAGTGTCGGTCTCGACGCTTGATGTCGAGAATATCGAAGATTCCAGGCAGCGTGAGGAAGAAGAGGAAAAGAAAAACGCCGCATCGGGTTTTGTCGGCAATCTTGACGTGACGGTTGATATTCCGGGGCGTTTGTTTGTGCGCGGGCGGGGGCTTGATTCCGAATGGGGTGGCAAGCTTGATATCAGCGGCACAACTGCAGAGCCGATCATTGTCGGGCAATTGCAGGCGCTTCGCGGGCAGCTTGATATCATTGGCAAGACATTCGTGATCAAGGATTCCAAGATCACGTTTTCCGGTGCGACACCGCCCGATCCGTTACTCGATATCGCAGGGGTTTATACCACTGATGATCTGACCGTAACCGCCGGGTTCCAAGGCCCGGCAAGCGACCCGGAACTGGTTTTGACATCCAATCCGTCCCTGCCGGAAGATGAAATCCTGTCGCAGGTGCTGTTTGGCAAGTCCCAAGGCAGCCTGAGCGCGATTGAGGCGGTCCAGCTTGCCAGTGCGGTGAACGAGCTTTCGGGCGGGGGCGGCGGGCTTGATATCGTCGGTTCGGTACGTCGCTTTATCGGGGCGGATGTTTTGCAGGTTGGCGGCGGCGAAGACGGCCCGAACGTCAAGGTGGGCAAATACCTGACGGACGGGGTCTATGTCGGCACCAAAACCGGAACGACCCCGGGGTCAAGCGGGGTCGAGGTCGAGATTGAATTGACACCAAATATCAGTGTCACCAGTGAAACCACCGAAATCGACAGCAAGGCCGGTGTTCAGTTCCGGCTGGATTACTGATCGAGTTTGATGTCGCTGATATCAACCAGCGCACCGCGCCGTGAAATCACGCGGCCAGCAACCTTTTGCGCAACCGCAATCGCGGCAGGCACGTCACGCCCGGCATTGCGGGCGGCAAGGTATGATCCGTTAAACGAATCCCCGGCCGATGTCGTATCGACGATATCGGTGACCTTGGGAGGGGTGACGGTGCCGGTTTCACCATCCTTGATCGAATAAAAGGTTGGTTCGCCGCCGCATTTTACAACGACTTCTGTTGCGCCAAGCGCATGCCAGCGGTTGGCCGTGGCATCGGGGGTGGCGTCACCAAACAGCGCGCTGTCGTCGTCAAATGTCGGCAGGACGGTGTGGCAATGGGGGGCAATCGCCAGATAGGTTGCCATTGCAATGTCCTGATCGGCCCAAAGGCGCGGACGATGATTGGTATCAAAGCAGACTTTGCCGCCCTGTTTGGCGAAGTTTGCCGCGATATCGATCAGGGTTTTGCGATCCTTTTCCGACAGAATCGCAAGCGTGATCCCCGAAAGATAAAGGCAGTCAAACCCGCGAAGCGCATCGCGCAACACGGCATCGTGGCCGCCCTGAAGCATCTGTTTGGCTGCGGCATCATTGCGCCAGTAGGAAAAGCTGCGTTCGCCGGTTTCATCGGTCTGGATGGCATAAAGGCCGGGCAGAGCACCATCGATCCGGCGGACCAGCGTTGTGTCGATATTGTCCTTTTGCCACGCGGCAATCATCGCGTCGCTATAGGGATCGGTGCCCAGTGCCGTGATGAAGGAAACATCTGTATCAGGCGCTGCAAGCAGGCGGCTGGTGCGTGCCATATAGGTCGCACCATTTAGCGTATCCCCGGCAAAGCCAAGGTTCGCCGCGCCAAAAATGCTGCCGGGGGATGTTCCGGCAAGCTCGATCATGCATTCGCCGATAAAGGCAGTACGGGTCATTGGGGCCTCGATGGGATGGTGGCGTGATTAGTCGCCGATGGGCTGGCGACCTGTCGGCGGATTGAGAGTCAGCAAAGATGACCTGATCCGGCGAAGTTTTTCAAGTGTTCGGTCCGGCGTGCGCCGGGCAACCGCGGTGGCAATGATATCGATGGTTGCCAGAAAAACATGCCGGGTGGCCGTTGGCTTATAAATATCAGGGTTTTCAGGCATATCAATGCCAATCACAAGGTCGCTTTCGGCGGCAAGCGGACTTTGCGGGTGGGTCATGGAGATGACCTTTGCGCCATATTGGCGGGCAATGGCGGCACTGTGGATCAGTTCGGTCGGACGGCCGCTGGTGGAGATGGCAAAAAGCACATCTTCCTCGCCAAAGGTCGAGGCCAGCATGCGCTGAAGGTAACCATCACTTTGTGCCTGTGCGGGAATGCCAAGCCGGAAAAACCGGTTGGCGGCATCAAAGGCAACCGTGGTTGAGCCGCCGCCAACGCCCATAAAGGCGATCTGGCGGGCATTGGCCAGAATATCGGCGGCCTTGTCGATTTCGGTGCTTGAAAGCTGATCGCGCAGCAGTCGAAGGTTATCGACAATCACGCCCAATACATGATTGGAAAGCACGTCGGCAGCTGTTGTGTCGTCGGCCAGATCTTCGGGGGCCAGGTATTGCATGCTGACGGCAAGGTTCTGTGCCAGCCGTATTTTGAAATCGCGAAATCCGTCGCAGCCAAGGGTCCGGCAAAACCGTATCACGGTCGGTTCGCTGACGCCGACCTTTTGCGCAAGATCGGAAAGCGCGATGGTGGTGACGTCCTGCAAATGATCCTGAACGTAGTCGGCTACCCGTTGTTCGCGTGCGGGAAAGGTTCCGGCCTTTCGACGCAGGAGGCTGATGATATCGACAGTAGGTTGCATGCAAGCGTTCCGATCATTTTCGAATATGAGGTGTTGTTGCCAACACCCCGCTGATAAATATCACTTTTTTGGTTTGCAGGCGATAGCTTCGATCATGGTCCTGATATCGATCACCTTGACGGTAGTGCAACAATGATATGTGCAAAAATGTAGTTTAACTACCTGTAATATCGCTTTGCACAGGGACTTGTGACGATATTTACGATTGTGACTTAAAAATATGTAGACAAGCTACAAAAATATCCTCACGATGTAGAAAAATTACACAAAACATTCATCAGCGGAGAGATTAAGTAAGATGGCGCTGCGCCGTGTTGAAGCCACAGCCGCAATGATCAGCCGGTCGTTAAACTGGGTGGTCGAACGAGTGATTGCCGTCCTGATGCTGGCCCTTGTGCTGGATGTCTGGCTGGGCGTGATTGATCGTTATATTTTTCACTGGCAACTGCCCTGGCCCGAAGAACTTGCGCGCTATCTGATGATCTGGGCGGCGCTTTTGGCGGTATCGGCCGGGATTGCGCGGCGCGAACATATCGGTATCGGGATGTTTATCCTTAATACGCCAAAGCCGGTTCAGCGCACGGTTCTGTTCTGTGTCGATCTGATTGCGCTTTGCGCATTTCTGTATCTGGCGATTTATGGCTTTGATTTTGCCGCCGGTGGCATGCGCCGTCAGGCGATGATTTTTGGCATGTCACTGATGCTGCCTTATGCGGCGGTGCCGGTTGCGTCCCTTCTTGCTGCCATTCAGCTGTTGCTGGTCGCACTTCGCGATCAGGGACGTTTTGTTCCCATTGATCTGGCGGAGGGCGCAGAATGATCGTCGGTATTGCTTTTGTCGTTCTGATGGTTCTGGGTATGCCGATTGGTTTTGCCCTTGGCGTTGCCGGGGTGATTGGCCTTTATGACATGGGCGGGGGCATGTTCCTTGTTCAGGGGCCCAGCAAGGTCTTTAACGGTCTGAACGTTTTCCCGTTTCTTGCCATGCCGTTCTTTATTCTGGCGGGCGAAATCATGAACCATATCGGCATCACCAGCCGCCTTGTCCTGTTTGCGCAGGCGCTTGTCGGGCATTTTCGTGGTGGGTTGGCGCATACCAACATGCTGGCGTCGGTTTTCTTCGCCGGGTTGACCGGGGCGGCGACTGCTGATGCGGCGGCCTTTGGCAAGACACTGGTGCCAGCCATGGTTGAACGGGGCTATCGGCGGGATTATGCCTGTGCGGTGACGGCCGCCGGATCGATCATCGGCCCGACCATTCCGCCGTCGGGTTTGATGGTTGTTTACGGATCGTTGATGGGGGTCTCGATTGGCGGGTTGTTTGCCGCCGGTATTCTGCCGGGGCTTATGATCTGTCTGATCTGCATGACGGTGATTGCGGTAACCGCCCGGTCCAAGAACCTGCCGAAAAACGAACGTCGGGCAAGCCTTCTGGAAATCTGGAAGATTTTCAAATCATCAATCACGGCCCTGATCATGCCTTTGATCATTCTGGGCGGCATTCTGGGCGGGATTGTCACCCCGACGGAGGCGGCATCGGTCGCCGTGGCCTATGCGCTGTTTATCGGTATCTTTATTTACCGTGCGCTGACATTTGCCGATTTCTTCAAGATGCTGATCCGCACCGCGCGTGTTACGGGGGTGATTTTCATCATCATTGCCTTTGCGTCGATCCTTGGCTGGTGGCTGAGCTTCAATCGCATTCCGCAGGAAGTCGCAAGCCTTGTGCTGAGCCTATCGTCTGATCCCTATATGGTCATTTTCATGATCGTCGCCCTGTTGCTGATGATCGGGATGGTCATGGATATCAATGCGATCCTGATCATTCTAGCACCGGTTCTGGTGCCATTGACGGTTCAGATCGGCATGGACCCGATCCATGCCGGGATCATCTTTGTCCTTGCGCTTAACATTTCCCTGATGACGCCGCCCGTGGGGGCCTGCCTTTTCGTGCTGTCGTCTGTCACGGGTGAAAAGCTTGAAAAAATTGCTGCCCAGCTTTGGCCGTTCCTTTTGGCGGAACTGGGTGTGCTGTTCCTGTTTGCCTTCTGGTCCGATCTTGCCCTCGCGATCCCGCGATTGCTGGGCTTCCGGTAACCGGCGGCAATGAAACGCCCCGATCAGGTCCGGATCGGGGCACCAAAACCAAGACCGCGGACAGAAATAAAAGGCCTTAATCAAGGAGAGGTAGAATGAATACGATGAAGCGTTTCGGGGCATTTGCCCTTGCGACGGCCATGCTGGCCAGCACCACGTCATTGGCTTATGCGGAACCCAAGGTTCTGAAATTTGCCCATGACAACAAGGAAGACCCGTTTGAAAACCCGGCGCATGCCTGCACCGCTGTTTTCGCCAACATTGTCGAAGCCGACACCAATGGCGAGATCAAGGTTGAGGTTTATCCGTCCAACCAGCTTGGTTCGGCGGCCGAACATGTGCAGATG
The DNA here is from genome assembly GCF_001858545.1 of Thalassospira sp. MIT1004. NCBI lineage: Bacteria > Pseudomonadati > Pseudomonadota > Alphaproteobacteria > Rhodospirillales > Thalassospiraceae > Thalassospira > Thalassospira sp. MIT1004. Next base: position 36,150 of record NZ_MCAO01000022.1, read on the forward strand.
GTTCGCGATGGCCTTATTCAGGCGACCCTGACCTCGACCGGGGCGATTGCATCCTATTATCCGCGCATCGACGTTCTGAACCTTGCCTTTGCGTTTGACAGCAACGCATCAACCTATGACGTGTTTGATGGTCCGTTTGGTCAGAAACTGGCGGCGGATATCGAAAGCACCCTTGGCGATGTCAAGGTTCTTGGCTTCCCGGATACCGGCGGGTTCTTTGCCGTGACCAACTCCAAGCATCCGATTGCAACGCTTGAGGACTTCAAAGGCATTCGTGTTCGCACCATGTCGCTGCCGTCGCACCAGAAAATCATGCAGTCACTGGGCGCAGAAGCCTATCCGATGGCGTGGGGCGAAGTGTATGCCGGTCTTCAGACCGGTGTGATTGATGGTCAGATGAACCCGGTTCCGACCGTGACCTTTGCCAAATTCAACGAAGTGCAGGGCTATCTGACCCTGACCAACCACCTGTTTTCGCCCTACACCTTTATGCTGTCGAAAGCATTCTGGGATGATCTGACTGCCGATCAGCAGAAGATTGTTCGTTATGCAGCACAGTCCTGTGTGGTTGCCAGCCGTGGTGTTTCACGCGTGATCGAGGCATCTGATCGCGGTCTTGCCGGTTTGACCGACAAAATGGAAATCACGGCATTGAGCGCGCAAGAGCGTCAGAAGCTTAAAGATGTGACCCAGCCGGTCGTGGTCAAACACGTTCAGGAATCTTTGGGCACGGAAGGCGTTGAACTTCTCGAACTGTTCCAGACGGAAGTCGATAAGGCCAACGCCCACCGCTACATGGAATAATCCATGCGCGTGCGGGTGGTGCTTCACCCGCACGCATTTTTCTTTTGCACATAAAATATGATGATTACAAAGAACAAAAAGGATGGGGTCATGAGGATTTTTTGCGCCTCTATTGCGACCGAAACCAATACATTCTCGCCGTTGCGCACCGATTTTTCCGATTTCAAGGAAAGCTTCTATGCACCGCCCGGACAGCATCCGGTGACCCCGACGCTGTGCAGTGCCGTCTTTACCGAGGCGCGCGTGCGTGCGGCAAAGGAAGGCTGGGGCCTGATCGAGGGAACCGCCACCTGGGCCGAGCCGGGCGGTTTGGTCAATCGGGAAACCTATGAACAATTGCGCGACGAGGTTCTGGGGCAGTTGCGTGCGGCCATGCCGGTTGATGCGGTTATTCTGGGGCTGCATGGGGCAATGGTGGCGCAAGGATATCTGGATTGCGAAGGTGATCTGGTTTCGCGTGTTCGTGATATTGTCGGCCCGGATGTTATTATCGGCACCAGTTATGATCCGCATAGCCACCTGACCGAGCAGCGCATTGCGAACGCCGATATCATCGTTGCGTTCAAGGAATTCCCCCATACCGATTTTGTCGATGCCGGGCGTTCGGTGGTTGATCTGGTGTTGCGTACGCTTCGCGGAGAGATCAAGCCGACAAAGGCGGTTTTTGACTGCCATATGATCGAAGTTCTACCGACGTCACGCGAACCGATGCGGTCCTTTATTGACCGGGCCAAGGCGATGGAGGGGGCGGGTGATGTTCTTTCGGTATCGTTTATTCACGGCTTTATGGCCGGTGATGTGCCCGATCTTGGTGCCAAGGTGATTGTGACCACCAACAATAATCCGGCCAAGGCAAGCGAGCTCGCCCAAAAGCTGGGTCAGGAGCTTTTTGGGTTCCGCGGTACGACACGGCCAAGTTTTGTGACCCCAGATGTCGCGCTTGATCAGGCATTGGCAAGCGACGCACGGCCAATTGTTCTGACCGATGTGTGGGATAATCCGGGCGGCGGTGTGCCCGGTGACAGCACGATTTTGCTGCGGGCCGTAATGGCGCGCGGGCTTCGCGATTTTGCGGTTGGCACCATCTGGGATCCGATGGCGGTTCGGATTTGCATATCGGCCGGCGAGGGCGCGACATTGCCGTTACGCTTCGGCGGGAAAACCGGTGCACATGCCGGGGCACCGATTGATGCCGAAGTGCGGGTGAAAAAAATCCGGCGCGACTCATGGCAGTATTTCGGTGACAGCATCGTACCGCTGGGTGATTGCGCGGTGATCGAACTTCCGGGTGGGGGGGAGGTGATCCTGAATTCCAACCGATCGCAAAGCTTCGATCCCAGCCTGTTTTCGAATATGGGCATTGATCCGACGGCGAAAAAATATCTGTTTATCAAATCGACCAATCACTTCTACGATGCGTTCGCCAAGATTGCGGGCGAGATCATTTATGTCGATGTCCACGGACCTTATCCGTCCGATCCGAAAACCAATGGATATCATCATCTGACACGCCCGATATGGCCGATTGTTGATGACCCGTTTGCCGCAATTGCAAGCTGATTGCTGCCACCACCTGATTTGATAAGGACGCTGCCCCGATGACCGGAATGCCCCAATATCCCGAACTTGATACGCCGTGCGCGGTTGTTGATCTTGATATCGTTGACCGAAATATCGAAAGCTATCAGGCCTATTGCGACAAACACGGGATCGGGCTGCGTCCGCATATCAAAACCCATAAAATTCCGGCCTTCGCCGCCCAGCAGATGAAGGCCGGGGCGATTGGCATCACCTGCCAGAAAATCGGCGAGGCCGAGGTAATGGCAGATGCGGGGCTGGATGATATTCTTCTGACCTATAACGTATTGGGCGAACGCAAACTGGCCCGTTTGCGGGCCTTGTTTGACCGGATCAAAAGCCTGCGCGTGGTGGCCGACAATGCGGTTGTGGTCGAAGGATTGTCCAGGGCCTTTGCCGACAGTGCCAAGCCGCTTGAAATCCTGATCGAATGCGATACCGGTGGCGGACGTTGCGGGGTGCAAAACCCGGCAGAGTCCGTTGAACTGGCAAAGAAAATTCAATCGCTTCCGGGCGTGAAATTTATCGGTCTGATGACCTATCCGGCGACCGGTGGTGGTGCCAAGGTTGAGGCATTTTTCACCTCGGCCATGAAGGAACTGGATGCGAGTGGCCTTGAATGCCCGGTGCGCAGTTCCGGTGGGACGCCCGATATGTGGTTGGCCCATGAAGTGCCGTCTGTGACCGAACATCGCATCGGGACTTATATTTATAATGACCGATCCCTGATGGCGCGTGGGGTTTGCAAGGAAGATGATTGTGCGCTTCGGGTTTTGACGGAAATCGTATCCTTGCCAACGCCGGGCCGGGCGATCATTGATGCCGGGTCAAAGGTTCTGACATCCGATTTGCTGGGCCTTGACGGATACGGCTATGTCGTGGGGCATCCCGATGTTGCGGTCAAGGCTCTGTCCGAGGAACACGGCATTTTGTATTTCGATCCGGCGACAAAACCGTTTGAAATCGGCCAGCGGATCGAAATCATCCCGAACCATGTCTGTGTTGTCAGCAACATGCTGGATCAGGTGCATCTGGTGCGTAATGGCGATATCGAAACGGTTGATGTTGCCGCGCGTGGTTGCGTGCTTTAAGGCAAGCGTATCTATGCCGGGTCGTGATTGGGCAGATAGCCGGTGAAACCGGTAATCAGCCATTTTCCATCGATCTGTTTTTCGCAGTAATAATGGGTTTTCCAAAGCAGACGGTCGGTTGATCCGTCTGCTTTTTTTATGGTGCCGTTGAAATGTTTGCGCACCAGTGCACGATTGCCGGTGATATCGATTTTCGAAAGGTCGGTGGCCCGGAAAACCGCGTCAAACAGGTCTTCGGCATAGTCGATTTTCTGTGCTGCAACCGCTTGACGCAGCCATTCGTCATGATACGCTACCAGATCGGGAAACATCATTTTCCATTTATCCGGATCATCGGATTTGCAGGCATCAATCGCGTAAAAGCCGTCTGCCTTGAAGTCATCTTGAACCATGGACCAGTCGGCCGCGACAAAGGCCGCGATGTCGCGTGGCACCAGCATTTCCCAAATCTGATTGCGATCCGCATCATCGGCGGGGAACGGGCTTTGGATCTTGTGGTTGCTCATGGTCTATCCGGCTGATTTTAAAATTGATTTTCGATATTCTGCCATTGCCTTTCAGGTCTTGCAATCACGACCGCATTTGTATCGCATTGCGTGAAGAACCTTAGCGTAGCATTTGCAAAAACCTGAAAAATAAAGAAAGATTGCCCGACAGGTTTGATATGGCAGCAATGATTCCGGTCGGGCAACGCAAACGAGGTTCAGATGAGTTGGGGTGGTTTTACCCTTGCCGAACTTGAATGGCAGTATAATCCGCGCGAAACCGTGCCGGAATATATGACCTGTTTTGACCGGTTTGTGCGTCTGTCCGACGATACACGGGCAAGTGTCCGCCACATGACCGATATCCGCTATGGTGACGGGCCAAAGGAAACCATGGATGTTTATCCGGCAGCCGAGCCGGACGCACCGGTACATGTGTTTTTCCATGGCGGGTATTGGCGAAGCCAGGACAAAAAGGACTATGCGTTTGTTGCCCGCGACCTCAACGCCGCGGGCTTTACTGTCATTTGCCCGAATTATGATCTGTGCCCGGATGTGACGGTGGCGGAAATCACCCGTCAGGCGATCCGTTGCATGACCTTCATTTACCAGAATATCGGCGACTTTAACGGGGATCGGGATCGTATCAGCATTTCCGGTCATTCGGCAGGCGGCCAGATTGTCGCGCGCCTCGCGGTCCATCATTGGGAAGATACCCTTAATGATGCCTATCCGTTTTGTGCGGTTGTTCCGGTTTCCGGGGTTTTTGATCTGGAACCGATCCGGTTCACCAGTATCAACAACGACCTGCAACTTAATGCCGCGACGGCAGCGGATAATTCACCGATGCTTGATGCCGTCCCACACGACATCAAAATGATGGTCGTGGTCGGTAGTAACGAAAGCCCGGAATTTGTCCGCCAAAGCGATGCTTATGCCGCCTATTGCAGTCGGGAAGGGCTGCATGTTCCAGTTTACAAGGCATGGGGGGCGAACCATTTCACGGTGCTTGAAGAACTTTATCTTGGCACCGGTTCACTGTTTGGCCATTTCAAACGTTTTTTGCAGCGTTAATTTCACCTATTTCGGGAAGATTTTTCACCGGAAACAAAGTGAAAAACAGTGTGCGATCCTGTGACGCATGTCCTTTGACGTGGTATAAGATATCAACGCTACCACGCTGAAATCGAAAATAAATTTACAGGAAGGCCCATGCGTTTCATCTCTGCTGAAGAAATCGATAAATTCGTCTCGCCCCGCGATCTGGTTGAGGCGCTCCGTCAAGGATTTGCCGATGGCTGCGAAGCGCCGCTACGCAGCCATTTCAACATGGAACGCAGCAATGAGGATGACGCGACGTTCCTGATCATGCCTGCCTGGCAAAAGGATGGCGCGGCCGGGGTCAAGGTTGCGGCCGTGGTGCCGGGTAATTCGGCGCGTAACCTGCCGGCGGTTTCGGGGACTTATATCCTGCTTGATGCCGTGACCGGGCAACCATCGGCCGTGATTGATGGCACCAAGCTGACCACACGCCGGACAGCGGCGGCATCGGCATTGGCGGCGGGCTACCTTGCGCGCCAAGATACGCGCGAAATGGTCATGGTCGGTTCCGGGGCGATGGCACCCAATCTGATCAATGCACATGCGTCGGTGCGTCCGATCAAAAAGGTCACGATCTGGAACCGCAATGGCGACAAGGCCCGCGCATTGGCCGCAGAAACTGCTGCCCTTGGGTTCGAGGCGTTGGGCACGGATGATCTGGAAGCTGCATGCAAAACAGCCGATCTGATTTCATGCGCGACACTTTCGACCGAGCCGCTGGTGCGGGGCGAATGGCTTCGCGAGGGGACGCATGTTGATCTGGTCGGGGCGTTCAAGCCGACCATGCGCGAAACCGATGATGCCCTGATGCAGAAATGCCGGATTTATGTTGATAGTTTTGAAGGGGCCGCGGCCGAGGGCGGTGATGTGGTGCAGCCGCTAAATGCCGGATCGATTTCAAAATCCGATATTCTGGGCGATCTGTTCGGCCTGACGCGTGGTGAGGTCAAGGGACGCGAGACAGATACTGAATGCACGGTTTTCAAATCTGTTGGCCATTCGCTGGAAGATTTCGTTGCGGCGGTTGCGGTTGTCGATGCGGTGGGAAAGGCTGGTAAATGATCATTACCGATCTTTTTGCCCCGGAAATGCTGGAAAGTTATCGCGGGACGGTGCCGCAGGACTGGATCGATTTTAACGGGCATGTGAATGTCGGGTATTACGTGGTTGGTTTTGATCTGGGGTCTGTGGCGTTTCTGGACGGGGTCGGGATGGGGCGGACTTATCCCGAACGGCGCGGGTTTTCGACCTTTGCGCTTGAAATGCACATCACCTATGACCGGGAAATTCACCTTAATGACCCGTTCGTGATCCATACGCAAATTCTGGATTGCGATCACAAACGCATTCACATGTATCACGAATTGCGTCACGGGACCGAAGGGTGGCTGTCGGCGACCAATGAAATCATCACGATGCATATCGATATGGAAACGCGCCGTTCGGCGGCATTTCCCGATGACATTCAAAAGACGCTTGATCTGATCCGTGAGGCGCATCGCGATTTGCCGGTGCCAACGGGTGTCGGGCGCAAGATCGGTATTCGCCGCAAGGAATAACGATTTTCAATGCTCCGAAATGAGCAAACCCGCATCCAGTGATGCGGGTTTTTGCGTTCAGGCGACCTTTACAAACAGCTTGCAGATTTCGCCGCTATTGTTCACGTCCTGATCGCGTTCATAGGTCAGGCCCAGTTTGGCGAGAAGTTTCAGCGATACGGTATTTTCCGGCAGGGTATAGCCAAATATCCGATCAAAGCCCAGCGTATCGTGGCCATAGTCGATCAGGGCGGTGCTGACTTCAAACGCATAACCCATGCCATAATGGCTTTCGGTAATGGCATAGCCGATATCGGGTGCATCAAGCGTGTCGCGTTTGACAAATCCGCAAAGCCCGATACTGCATCCGGTTGCTTTTTCGTCCACGATGTAAAGCCCGAAACCGTGTTTCAGATAGCTGCTGAGAAGCCGGTCATCAATAAATTTTCGGGCGGCATCAAGATCATGGATGTTGCGATCCCCGACAAACCGTATCCAGCCCGGTTCGTTCAGCAGTTGCATGATAAAGGGGGCGTCGTTGTGGGTTCCGTGACGCACAAGCGTTCTTTTGGTTTCCAGTATTGTCATACTGTATTACCCTTGGTTTCGTGGCAGCGAATATCGCATGCTAGCGTAGAACGTGCATAAATAAACAATGAATTCGCCAAATAACGGCGGCGGAGGTCCGATATGGCTGTAAGGCCGATTAAGCTTAGCTTTGAAGGTGCACTGGGGGCACAGCTTTCGGCACGGTTGGATTTGCCAACGGGGCCGGTTCGGGCCTATGCGCTGTTTGCGCATTGTTTTACGTGCAGTAAGGACCTGACGGCGGCGCGTAAGATCGCGCAGTCACTGACCATGCAGGGTATTGGGGTTTTGCGGTTCGATTTTACCGGGCTTGGCGGATCGGGCGGTGATTTTGCATCGACCAATTTCACATCCAATCTGGATGACCTGAAACGCGCGGCCGATTTCCTGCGGCATGAATTTGCCGCCCCCCGTTTGCTGATCGGGCATTCGTTGGGCGGGGCGGCGGTTTTGGCCGTGGCCGATAGCGTGCCCGAAGCAACCGCGGTTGCAACGATTGGTGCGCCCGCCGATGTCGAGCATGTGACCCATAATTTCGCCGATTACCTTGAAGATATCGAACGGGACGGGCAGGCCGAAGTTTCGTTAAGCGGGCGGCCCTTTGTGATCAAGAAGCATTTCATTGACGATCTGCGTGCCCACAATATTGAAAAATCGGTCGGCAGATTGCACAAGGCGTTGCTTGTGCTGCATGCGCCGATGGATCAGACGGTGGGTATTGAAAATGCCGCACGGATTTTTGATGCCGCCAAGCATCCGAAAAGTTTTGTGTCGCTTGATAGTGCGGATCATTTGTTACGCGATCCCGATGATGCGACCTATGCCGCCGAGGTGATCAGCGCCTGGGCCAAGCGTTATATTACCGACGAAGACCCGGTCAATGACGAAGTGCCCGATGGGGCGGTGGTTGTGCGTGAAACCGGGCTTGGCAAGTTTCAGGCGATGGTTCTGGCCGGGCATCACCGGATGTTGGCCGATGAGCCCGAAGATGTTGGCGGGTTTGACAGCGGACCGTCACCTTATGATTTTCTGGCTGCCGCCCTTGGGTCATGCACGGTGATGACGATGCGGATGTATGCCGATCAGAAACAGATACCGGTCGATGGCATTCGGGTCGAAGTCCGACATGATAAAATCCACGCAAGCGATTGTATGGAATGCGGGGCAGAGTTCGAGCAAAAGGGCGGCAAGATCGACCGGTTCGAACGGATCATTACCCTGCATGGTGATTTTACCGAGGAAGTCCGCGAAAAGCTGATCGCGATTGCCAATAAATGCCCGGTGCATCGCACGCTGGAAGCCAAGTCGCTGATCGTGACCCGTGATGAGCGGGATCGGTAAAGCCGGTCTTCCTTGACGCAAAGTACAAAAACAAAAACGCCCGGCGCAATCGGCCGGGCGTTTTGTATTCGGATCGGAAGTGACCGGATTACGGTTTTGCCGCGACCACGATGAATTCAACCAGATAGTCCGGGGTGGCAAGTTTGGCTTCGCCGCATGCACGTGCCGGGGTGTGACCCTGCGGGACCCATGCGTCCCAGATTTCGTTCATTTTGGCGAAGTCGGCCATATCGGCCAGCCAGATGGTGGTCGACAGGATGTTTTCCTTTGATGCGCCGCATTCGGCCAGAAGCGCATCAACCTTGGCAAGGCATTCCTTGGTCTGGTTGGTAACGTCACTGCCCGGTTCGCCAACCTGGCCAGCAAGATAGATGGTGTTGCCATGGACAACGGCCTGGCTCATGCGCGGGCCGGTGTGAAAACGCTGAATGCTCATCAAAGTCTCCTGATATCAAGATATGATTAGGTTTTGGTTGGTTTATGCGGCGTGATTATCACGTTTGGTAACGCCACACCAGTCGGCAATGAACAGGGCAAGGACCTCGGTGACTTCCATCATGCTGGAAATCGAAACCCGTTCGTCAATCCCATGAATTCGTTCGGCTTTCGGGCCATAGCAGGTGGCCGGGACATTGCCGTAAATCTGGAAGAAACGCGCATCTGTGGTGGCGGTGGAGGCATAATTTTTGATCGCATTGCCGGTGACTTCGTGGTGAATGTCGCCGATCATTGTCATCATCGGATGGGTTTCGTCCATCACGCATGCCTCGGCCTGAAAACCGCGATAGGTGATGTCGAATTTAGCACCTTTGCAGGCCGGGTGATTTTCCATCGCACTTTGTGCAACTTCTTCGATGGTTTCACGCACCTTGGCCAATTCCATGCCGGGATAGAACCCGACACGGATATCGGCCGAACAAACCGGCGGCACGGTTGATGCCCATTCACCACCTTCGATCTTGCCCAGATTGAAGTTCACCGGATGGATATGCGCGCCATAGGCCGCATGACGGTGGGTGGGGTGGTTCCAGATGTCTTCGACTTCTTTCAGGGTTTCGAAAAAGCCAAAGGCCGCCTCGATGGCGTTACTTCCGGCTGAGGTATCAAGAACATGCGCCGGACTTCCGGTGACGTGAAGCTGAAACCACATCACGCCAAGCTGGGCGGTCATCAGCGTCTGATTGAACGGTTCGGGAATGATCGCACAATCGGCACGATATCCGGCATGCAGGCAGGCTAAGGCACCATTGCCGGTGCATTCTTCTTCGACAACCGATTGCAGGATCACCGGGGCGGCGGGCTCAAGCCCCAGATCGTGAACGGCGGCAAGGGCGTTACAATAGGCAATGATGCCGGCCTTCATATCGCCAGCCCCGCGGCCATAAAGCCAGTCGCGTTCGACATAGGGATCAAACGGTCCGCGTCGCCATTGCGCCACTGGCCCGGTCGGCACGACATCAATATGCCCGTTTAAAATCAGGCTGCGTCCGGTTTGTTTGGCCGGTTGATGAATACCGACGATATTTTCCCGTCCGTTATATTTCGTCGTAACCGGCGGGGAAAAGCCCGGTAAATCGTGCAATGCGTCAATATTGATCGCAACCCTTTCGACCAGAAGTCCCATATCGGCAAAACGATCCGCGACCCAGTTCTGGGCCGATGTTTCATTGCCCAGAAGGCTGTCATGGCGAACCAAAGCGCAAAGGTCGTCAATCGCACGATCCCGGCGATTGGCAACGGCACTGCGCAGTTCATTGCGATCAAAATGGGTCATGGCACGATTTCCGTTCAATCCTTACGCGGTTTGGTCAAGGCCGGGGCGGGTGGCGGCAAGGGCATCTTCGGTCACGCCAAGTTTCACCATCCTGTCCGGAACGCCATCGCCGCAAATCAGGCTGGCGGCATATTCACCCATGGCCGGGGCGGTTTGAATGCCATAGCCGCCCTGACCGGCAAGCCAGTAAAAGCCATCCGCATCCGGGTCGAATGCCGATACCGGATCACCATCGGCAAAGAAGCTGCGCAGGCCAGCCCATGCTTCGCCGGGGCGATTGACCTTAAGCGTGGTTGCCGTCATCAGGCGATCAATCGTGATGGCGATATCGAGTTCTTCGGGCTGGACATCATGGGGAACCGTCGGTGTCGCATCGGATGGCGATACCAGAAGCCGACCGGCGTCTTCCTTGAAATACAGGCCTTCGCCCACGTCTGATACCATGTGCCAGCCATGCGCATTGACATCAGATGGCAGATCAACCATCACCGCCGTGCGGCGTTTGGGGGTGATGCCCAGCGGGGTAACGCCCGCCAGTTTTGCGATTTCATCGGCCCATGCACCGGATGCGTTAACGAGGATTTGGGCCTCATAGGTTTCGCCGCCTGCCGTGACCTGCCAGCCGGTTGCGGTTTTTGCAATTGCGGTGACATCGGCCTTGACCACCAGATCACCGCCAAGCTTTTTGAAATGGCGGATGAAGCCCCAATGCAGCGCATGAACATCAATATCCATCGCATCGGTTTCAAGTGCGCCACACGCGATCAGATCGGTATTAAGGATCGGGATCAGTTTTTTGATATCATCGGCTGTCAGGGCGACAACATTCGCGCCATTCGCGCGGCCTTCGGTAAGCAGTTCGCCAATCGCGCCTTCATTGCCGTGGGCGGCGGTCAGGATCACACCACGTGGGGTCAGGATCGGATTTTCGGTGAAACCTTCGGGCGGGTTCAGGAAAAAGTCCCGGCTGGCGGTCGACATCTTGCGGATGATTTTCGGGCCATAGGTTTCGCTATAGAGTGCGGCAGACCGGCCGGTGCTGTGATAGCCGGGCTGATCTTCGCGTTCGAGAACCGTGACCGATTTTCCACGTTTGGCCAGAAAATAGGCTGCTGACATGCCGGCAATACCGCCGCCAATGATCAGGATATCGGATGTTTTCATTCGGGGCTCCCTGCGGTGGTGGCGTGAAAGGCGCTGATAAACTGAAAAAGGTTTTCAGCCAGTGTGTTACTGACATAACCACCTTCCTGCACTAGCACGGTTGGCAGATTGATGCCGCCAATTTTTTCGCCGATTTTGGCAAATCCGCCGGGTGTGACAGCCAATCCGCCAAACGGATCATCCGATGATGCATCCAGACCCAGTGCAATGACAATTGCATCGGCGCTGAAATGATCGATCATGACAAGCGCACGATCAAGGGCGGCCAGAAATGCGTCATCGCCGCTGCCAAGGGGCAGGGGATAATTGTGGTTGAAACCAAGCCCGGCACCCTGTCCGCGTTCTTCGGCATGGCCCCAGAAAAACGGATAGAAATCACGCGGGTCGGCATGGATCGACAGCGTCATGACATCATCACGGGCATAGAAAATATGCTGTGTGCCGTTGCCGTGATGCAGATCGACATCAAGGATCGCAACGCGGTCGTATTTGACGCGCAGTTCCTGTGCGGCAATCGCGCTGTTGTTCAGGTAACAGAAACCACCGGCGATATCGCGGCTGGCATGGTGGCCGGGGGGGCGGCAAAGGGCATAGGCCGATCTGGCATTGCCATCGCGGACCTTGCGCGCGGCGGCAATGGCGGTTTGCGCACTGGCATAGGCCGATTGCCAGGTGGTTGCCGATATCGGGCAGGATGTATCACCCATGTGAAAACCGGCCTTGCCCGCCGGTGACCTGGGATAGGGGCCAAGCCGGTCAAACGGATGAATACCGGGCACCACCAGATCAGACCCACCAACAGCCTTCCATTCGGCATGGATGGTTTGCAGGAATTTCAGATATTCCGGCGCATGAATGGTGGCAATCGGACCCATGCCGAAATCATCGGGGGTGCGCAAATCAAGCCCAAGCCGTTTTATGGCAGTGGTCAGGATTTCCGCCCGTTCGGGGACTTCGGGGATTGGCCGTGCTTCGCCCGCGACCATGAATGTCTGGCCGTGATGGCGAAGCTGATCGGCTGAGAAATAGGCATGCATCATGGGCGCCGCCTTTCGTTGGCTTTGCGTCGTGGTGTTGGTGGCAGTTTGTTGTTTCCTAAAAGGCGACCTGATTGGCACCTTTCAGACCCAGCATGGCGCGGGCTTCGTCCGGTGTTGCGATTTCAAGCGATAACCCGTCCAGAACGTCGCGGATTTTGCGAACTTGCGATGCGTTGTCCGGGGCGAGTTCGCCCTTGCGCAGATACAGATTATCTTCAAGACCGACCCGGACATGACCGCCCATGGTGGCCGACATGGTGGCAAGCGGCATCTGATGTCGCCCGGCACCCAGAACCGAAAACTGGTACTGATCGCCAAAAAGTTTGTCGGCGGTTCGTTTCAAATGGGCAAGATTGTCGGGATCGGCCCCGATACCACCCAGAACACCCAGAACGAACTGAATGAAAATCGGCCCTTTGATCAGGCCGCGATCAACAAAATGGGCCAGCGTATAAAGATGCCCGACGTCATAACATTCAAATTCAAACCTTGTGCCATTGGCATCGCCGAGATCTGCCAGAATGGTTTCGATATCGGCAAAGGTATTTTTGAAAACGAAATCACGACTGTCTTCGAGAAATTTCGGTTCCCAGTCATGTTGCCAGTCGCTGCGCCCGGCAAGGGCGGGGAACAGGCCGAAATTCATCGTCCCCATATTCAATGACGCCATTTCGGGTGCTGCCTGCTTTGCCGCACGAATACGGTCCTTGACCGTCATGGTCATGCCGCCGCCGGTCGAAATATTGATCACCGCATCGGTGGCCGATTTGATGCGCGGCAGGAATTGGTTGAAAATTGCGGGTTCGGGGCTTGGAAAGCCGGTTTCGGGATCGCGTGCATGCAGATGCAGGATGGCAGCCCCGGCATTTGCCGCCGCAATCGCCTGATCGGCAATCTGGTCGGGGGTGATTGGCAGATGCGGGCTCATGGACGGGGTGTGAACCGATCCGGTGATGGCGCAGGTGATGATGACTTTCCGGCTCATGCGAAGGCTCCGGCAAGGGTGAGTTCGTCCTGAAGCTCGCCAAGGGCGGCGCGCAACGGAATGAGGATGTCGTCAAACTGATCGTGTGTGATCGTCATGGGCGGGCAGACCATCACGTGATCGCCGCGATAACCGCCGCGGGTGCGACGCCAGTAAATGATCAGGCCCTTGTCATAGGCAATATCCACAAGGCGGGCAGCCGCAAGATGTTTGGGATCAATCGGTTCCATGGTTTCGCGGTCTTTGACCAGTTCGACCGCAAGAAGCAACCCAAGCCCGCGCACATCGCCGATGATCGGAAATTCATCGGCAAGTTTGCCAAGTTCGGCCTTTAATGCCGCCCCGCTTTGGGTCGCATTTTCCAGAAGGTTGTCTTCATCAATCACATCAAGGACCGCATTGCCCGCTGCACAGGCCATCGGATTGCCGGCATAGGTGTAACCATGGATAAAGCCACCATGATCAAGAACCGGGCCGACAATACGATCAGGCGCAATCATCGCGCCAAGCGGGGCATAACCCGCCGCCAGTCCCTTTGACACGGCCAGAATATCCGGCGTGATGCCCCAATGTTCGGCGGCAAAATATTTGCCAGTGCGTCCGGCACCCGTCATGACCTCGTCATAGATCAGAAGAATGCCGTATTGATCGCAGATCTCGCGAATGCGGGCATAGTAGCTGTCAGGCGCAACCAGTGCGCCGGTCGCAGCCCCGCCAACCGGTTCCATGATGAAACCAAGAACGGTTTCAGGGCCCTGTTTGAGTATTTCGGCCTCAAGCATGTTGGCGTATTTCAGGCCGCGTTCATGATCACTCAGATCATCGCGATCCAGATAGCAGGTCGGGGCCGGAATTTTGGGTTGGTCCACCATCATCGGGGCAAAGGGCGCATGCATCGGCGTATAGCCGGTGATGGCAAGCGCACCAAGGGTCGATCCATGATAGCTGGGGAAACGCGAAATGATCTTGGTCCGCTGGGCTTGCCCCTTTGCCAGGGCATATTGACGGGCAAGCTTGATGCAGCTTTCGACGGCTTCTGACCCGCCAGAGACAAAAAATACCCGTTCAAGATCGCCCGGTGCGCGTTCGGCAAGGCGGAATGCCAGATTTTCGGCCGCATCATTTTCAAAATGCAGGCGATAGGCGAAGCTGGCCTTTTCAAGCTGCGCATTCATTGCGGCAATCACGCGCGGGTCGCTATGGCCGATATTGCTGACCATCGCACCGCTGGAGGCGTCGATATAGCGTTTGCCATCGACATCCCACATATAGACGCCCTTGGCATGGTCGATCAGCGGCCGACGCGAACGGCTTTGATAAAACAGGCGGGATTCCCGGTTATGGCCGGTTTTGTTGGGGGTATCATGCGTCACTTCGGGTGGCACTCCAGATCCGGTCAGTCGTGATGACCGGGCAACAACACACAATTTCGGGCGGCAATGTGCATGAACACATCGGCACCTTCGTGATGGGGGCGGGCATCAATCGGGTTGATCACCTGCCAGTCACGACCATTGGCCGTGACGAAATAGCGGGCCTGCTGACCCAGATAATCCACCGTTTTGATCCTGCCGGGGATGGCAATCACACCGTCCGTCGCACCGTTCTGATCCGACAGGCCGATTTTTTCAGCGCGGATAACGGCGCGGACGTCTTTTGAACCATTGGTTTTGGCGGTTTGTTCGGATGTGGTCAGCAATGTTTCGCCGCTTTGCAGGGCAACCTTGGTAAAGGCCGCATCCGGTGCACCAAGGGCAGCAGGAATGATATTGGAATGACCAAGGAAATCGGCAACAAAGGCCGATGCGGGATTGTTATAGACGTCTTCAGGCGCGCCTTCCTGTTCGACGACACCGTTATTCATCACCACCAATTTATCGGACATGGCAAGGGCTTCGGATTGATCGTGGGTGACGAAAACGGTGGCAATGCCCAGTTCGCGCTGAATACGTTTCAGTTCGACCCGCATTTCTTCACGCAGATTGGCATCAAGGGCAGATAGCGGTTCATCAAGCAACAGCACATCGGGTTCGATCACGATGGCGCGCGCAAGGGCAATGCGCTGCTGCTGCCCGCCGGAAAGCTGGTTTGGAAAACGATCTGCAACATGGGGCAGTTGCACCAGATCAAGGGCACGATTGACCTTTTCCCGGATGTCGGATTTGGACACCTTGCGATATTTCAGGCCAAAGGCGATATTGTCGTAAATCGATTTGTGCGGGAACAGCGCGTAGTTCTGAAACACCAGTCCCAGATTGCGTTTGTGGATCGGCAGGGCATTGACCCGTTTGCCACGGATCAGCAAATCGCCTTCGGTAATGTCGGTCAGTCCGGCAATCATGCGAAGTGTCGTGGTCTTGCCGCAGCCCGATGGACCCAGAAAGGTCACGAAGCTGTTGTCGGGCACGGTCAAATCCATGCGTTGCACGGCGGTAAATTCGCCGTAACGCTTGACGACATTTTGCAGTTCGACCGCATTTTCGATGTCAGCCATCACAAATAACCCTGTCAGAAAAAGGCGGTGGTGCCCCGGCCATTATTTAAAAACAACGACCGGGGTTCCGGTTTATGCGATCAGTCCGGCTTAGTAGCCGCGCTGAACCCGCGAGAAGGTTTTCGACCAGTCGGCTTCGTTTTCGTTCCAATAGGCCGGATCAAAGAAGCTGAGTTCCTTGAGCGTGCCGGATGGATCAAACGCGGGCAGGGTCGGGATGACTTTGCCGAGTTCGACTTTCTGCGGATCAAGAGCAGGCGGGTAACTTTGGCCTTCGGCAACCGCAATCGCGACTTCGGGTTCGAGCATGAAGTTCAGAAGTTCTTCACAGGCTGCCATGGGGCTTCCGCGCAGAACGAACAGGCATTCCTGCCAGCCAAGACCGCCTTTCGGGTCGTGATAGCCGATATCGTGGCCCTGATCCTGTAATGCCTTGATGCGCCCGGACCAGCCTTCGGTGACATAGATTTCTTCTTCGGCCAGAAGGCTCATCAGTTCGGCCCCTGAGCTCCAGTATTTCAGGGCCAGATCGCGATGGGCACGGATCATGTCCCAGACGGCGTCGATATCCTTGATCGCATTCGGGTCCTGATCGGATTGCAGGGCACCGTACCAGACGCGGGTTTTCCATTCGCCCCAGCCGCCGATCTTGCCTTTGTAAGCTTCATCGACCATCAGCTTGGCACCTTTGGCCTTGGCTTCATCGTCGCTGATATATTTGCGGTTATAGGCAATGCCGGTGGTGCCGTAATCATAGGGAACCGCCGAAATGGTACCGCCGGTGATTTTGCGCAGCGGTTCGATCAGGCCGGGAATGACGTTTTTGAGGTTCGGAATATTGGCTTCGTTCAGCTCGGACGTCAGTTCCAGACCATGATATCGGGCATAATCAAACACACCCGACAGGTGGGCAAGGTTAAACTCGCCCGGTTGGCCCGCCTTGACGCGGGCGATATATTCGTCCGCACCGCCAAAGGTGCCCGATACGACCTTGATCCCGGTTTTCTCGGTATAGGGGGCAAATGCGTATTTTTCAAATGCCTCGGATACCACACCGCCCCAGCCGTCAAAGCGGACCTGTTCTGGTGTTGCGGCAAGGGCGTTGCGGGTCAGCATGCCCATCGCGCCCCCGGTGATTCCGGCGGTGACACCCGCAGCCCCCAGAACGGTCAGAAAAGTGCGACGGTTGATATCACCGTCTTTAAGGCGGGTTAGCAGGCGTTCATAGCGTTTCGTCTCGTCCATTTAAGGCCTCCTGATAAAGGTTTTTATCCGTTTTCTTGTCGGTCTTATGGTCTTCTTTTTTTATGGTCTTGTTGTTGGTTTTGGCGGTTTCCCGCGGTATCTGTTATTTGTTAGGCAGTGGCTTTTTGTGCCCGTATTTTTCGTGCTGATGCGATGCGTGCAATGGCGGTGGCAATCAATGGCAGCGCGATGGTGAAGATCACCATCACAGCGCCCAGTGCATTGATTTCCGGGCTGATGGAATTGCGCAGCATGGCAAAAATCTGGGTTGGGACGGTTTCAACCCCGCCCGGTTTCCAGAACAGGGTTCCGGTAATGTCGTCAAACGAGATGGTGAACGAAAACAGCATCCCGGCCATGACAGCCGGCATCATCAGCGGCAGGGTGATTTCAAAGAAAGTCTGGATCGGAGTTGCGCCAAGGCTCATGGCGGCCTCTTCGACGTCGCGCCGGATCGATACAAGGCGCGCCTGAACCACCAGAACCACAAAGGGCAGGGTGAATACGACATGCCCCATCAGAAGCAGACCAAAGCTTTTGGGCATGGAAAGGAATTGCAAAAACAGCAAAAGAGCCACAGCCAAGACGACCTCGGGGATCAGGATTGGAGCAACCAGAAGCGTTGATATTGAACGCTTCCCCGGAAAATCGTACCTGACCATGGCAAGTGCCGCGAGCGTGCCAAACGTCGTTGAAATTGCACTGGTCAGCGCGCCCAGCAACAGAGATGTTTTGAATGCACGGATAATGGCATCGTTGTTCCACAATGCTTCGAACCAGCGTGTTGAAAAGCCCTCGATCGGGAAACTGCCGAACTGGTTGGCGTTGAATGCCAACAGGATGACGACCGCGACCGGCGCGAACAGAAACAGATAAACAAGGATTGTGGCGATACGGATCAGGGACCAGCCGGACATCATTACATTCCCCTATTTGAAGCTTTTGGCGATCTGATCGACGCCAAGATAACGGGTGTAAATGACAACCAGCGCACCCAGAAGCGCCAGCAGGACAAGCGAAAGGGCGGAACCCAGCGGCCAGTTAAGCTGTGTGACGATGGCCTCGAACACGAGATTGGCAAACATCGCGTCGCGTGGCCCGCCCAGAACGATCGGGGTGATATAGGTCCCCGCGGCCAGAACAAAACATAACAGCGATCCGGCGGCGAGACCGGGGAAGGACAGCGGCAGGGTGACTTCGCGGAAGGCTTGCCAGCCGGTGCAGCCAAGGCTTTGGGCTGCCTCGGTAAGGTTTTTTTCAATACCATCCAGGCTGACATAGACATTCAGGATCATGAAGGGCAGCAGATAGTGCACAAGGCCCAGAACAACTGTCGTCTGGTTATAGAGCATCTGGATCGGTTCATCGATGATGCCAAGCGAGATCATCAATGTGTTGAGCGCGCCCGACGTGCCAAGGATGTTGATCCACGACATGGTGCGGATGATGTAGCTGATCCAGAAGGGCAGCATCAGCATCAACAGCAGGAAAGTCTTCGATTTCATCGGGGTGTTGGCAACGAAATAGGCCGGGATATAGCCAACCAGCGCACAGATCACCGTGGTGTAAAAGGCAATGGCAAAGGTCTGAAACAGGATATCGCGGTAAAACCGATCGCCAAGGACTTCGACCCAGTTATCAAGATAAAATCCGACCTGATCGGCACCGGTCGCGGTGCGCAGCCAGAACGAATAAACCACGATGAATATCATCGGGATGATCAATAACAGCGATATCGTCGCCAGTGACGGCGATAGCAGGACCCAGGGCGTTCTGCGTGCCCCGGCTACATCTGCGGCCATTTTTGCCTCCCGTTATTGTGCTCTGGCAATTGCCTGCCATGCGCGGTTATCTGGCCGTGAATGAATATGTCTGATCATTTCACCCCAGACTTGCGCATAGCGCAAATAGATAAGTAGAATGGATTGCATAGCCAATTGCTATGGGTGGGGAAATGAGCGACCTTTTAAAACGGCAATTCGACTGGAACCTGTTGCATACCTTTACGGTGATTGTCGAAGAACGGTCGATCACCGGGGCGGCCAACCGGCTGCTTTTGCGCCAGCCCAGTGTCAGCAATGCGCTTAAACGGCTTGAAGATCAGATCGGCGCGCGCCTGATTGACCGGGAACGCGGCCGGTTTGAGGTCACCGAACAGGGATTGGCGCTTTATCACGAATGCCGCGAGATTTGCGGGGCGATTGGCCGACTTTCCGATGTGATGTCGGACAGTGGCAATCAGCTTAGCGGGCATTTGCATTTGTGGCTGGCAAGTCATGTGGTGTTTCCGCCGCTTGACGATGCGTTGTTTGAATTCAATCGCGAACATCCCGAAGTCACCTATGAAATCAACGTCGCGACATCCGCCCATGTAACAAGTCAGGTCCTGTCCCAGCAGGCAAGTTTCGGCATTTGTCTGGTGAATGAACAGCATCCCCGGCTGGAATATCGCAAACTGTATCGTGAACATTTCGGGTTCTTTTGCGGGCCGACACATCATTTGTTTGGTCGGGAAAACCTGACACTTGCCGATCTGCGTAGCGAAGCATTTGTATCGTTTTCCACCGATCAGCTTTCCGATGCGCTGGCCCCGGTTGCGGTATTGCGCGCGCGCGAAGGCATGAAAGGCAAGGTGATCGCCACCAGCCCGCATCTGGAAGAAGTACGCCGCCTGATCAATGCCGGGCTTGGTATTGGTCCGTTGCCGATCCATGTGGTGCAAAACGCGATGGAACGCGGGCAGTTATGGCGCCTGCCACCCTATGATGCGCCGCCGGCAATTGATATCTATCTGGTGACCAATCCGCGCATGTCGCTTGGCCGGGCGGAACGGTTTTTTATTGAAAACCTGACCGGGCGGCTTGGCAATGCGCCGGATGGCTATTTTGTTTATCCGTAAACAGGATGTGATCGGGACTTGCGGATTGTGGGTGTTTGCGCAAGCATGCGGCCAAACACGGATTTCAAGCGAACGGGATAGAAGATGAAGCTGGTTTATTTTTCCTGGGTCAAGGACCGTATCGGCATGGCAGAGGAAGAGGTTGAACTGCCGGAAAATGTGAAAACCGTTGCCGACCTTCTGGCATGGATGCCGGGCAGGGGGTCGAATTTCGCTGATGCGCTGGCTGATCCGGCGATCATCCGGGTTGCGGTTGATCAGGAATATGCGCAAGGCGAACGTGATGTTCGTGGTGCCAGCGAAATCGCGCTGTTTCCGCCGGTGACCGGTGGATAAAAGACGAAATTGAAATGGTATTTAAAAGGCGCCCGGTTTGCAGGGCGCCTTTTTTGATGATCAGTCTGCGACGGTTGCCGTTTGCGTCAGGCTTTCAAAAAATTCCTTGCGGCCCAATGTGCCGGAAATGCGTCCCTCCCGGGTTAGAAGCACCGGATTCTGGGTGATGCTGCGCATTTCGATCAGGTCTTTGAGAAGTACGGTATCATCGGCAACGAAGATGACCGAATTGTCGGTCCCGTCCAGATCGTCCGGCAGGTTGCCGTCATACTGGATCAGCTTCAACTCGCCATGTTCGCCGCTATTGGCGGCACGAATGATGCCGTCCTGAAGCGTGATGCGGATATCTTCGTCTTCGACAGAAAGTTCGCCGGTCGTGTTGCGCTGATCGCGGTCAATGCGGTGCATGATGGCGCGACCGCGCAGGATATTGACCGGGTTCATATGGGCGACAAAGTCCGCGACATATTCATTGGCCGGACGCAGGGCGATGTCTTCGGGCGTGCCATGCTGTACGACATAGCCACCTTCCATGATGGCAATTGAATTGCCAAGTTTCATGGCCTCGTCCAGATCATGACTGACAAACAGGATGGTTTTATTAAGCTTTTCCTGAAGATCAAGAAGCTCGTCCTGCAGGCGGTTACGGATCAGCGGATCAAGGGCCGAAAACGGTTCATCCATCAAAAGGATCGGTGCATCGGTGGCAAAGGCACGGGCAAGGCCGACACGCTGCTGCATACCGCCTGAAAGTTCATGGGCATATTTTCCGGCCCACTGATCCAGCCCGACAAGAGCCAGCTTTTCCCGGACGATTTCACGGCGTTCCTTCGGTCCCATGCCGTCAAGCTCAAGACCAAATCCGACATTGTCTTCGACGGTGCGCCAAGGGAACAGGCCGAATTGCTGGAAGACCATGGCAACGCATTTACGACGCAGATCGCGTAGCGTATTGGCATCACAGCTGGTGACATCGACCATCCAGTCCCCGTCATGCACCCGAAGCGATCCGCGTGAAACGCGGTTAAGCCCGTTTACACAGCGCAGCAACGAGGATTTACCCGAGCCCGAAAGCCCCATCAGAACGCAGATTTCACCCTGCGGGACGTCAAAGCTGACATTGGCAACACCAAGGATATTTCCGGTTTCCTTGGCTATTTCGTCACGGTTTTTACCGGCGTCGAGGAGGGCGAGCGATTCAGCCTGCTTATCCCCGAAAATGACGTCGATATTATCAAATTCAACAGCATTGCTCATGATTACTGCCCCGTATTTTCTGATTTGTCGCGGCGGCAGATGCGGTCCAGCACAATGGCCAGGATCACAATTGCAAGGCCGGCCTCGAAGCCTTGGGCGATATTGACCGTATTAAGGGCGCGAACAACCGGTTTGCCAAGTCCATCAGCCCCGACAAGAGCGGCAATCACCACCATGGACAGTGACAGCATGATGCATTGGGTAAGGCCCGCCATGATCGATGGCATGGCAGATGGCAGTTCGACCTTGAAAAGCAATTGCCGCGGCGTGCAGCCAAAGCTTCTGCCAGCTTCAATCAGCGCCTTTGGCGTGCTGGCGATGCCAAGATGCGTCAGGCGGATCGGGGCGGCGATGGCAAAGATCACGGTCGAAATCAGGCCCGGAACCACGCCAAGACCAAACAGGATCAGGGTCGGGATCAGATAGACAAAGGTCGGTATCGTCTGCATCAGGTCAAGAACCGGACGCAATGCCTGATAAAGCCAGGGGCGATGTGCCGATGCTACGCCAAGCGGTACCCCGATCATCATACAGAACAGCGTCGCATAGATTACAAGTGCGAGCGTTTCCATGGTGGCTTCCCAATAGCCAAGATTGACGATCAGAAGCAGGGAAAGAACCGTGAAGGCCGTCAGTTTCCATGATCTGTGCAGCCATGCAGCCAGCACGCCAAATAGCGCGATAATCAGAAACGGCGGTAACCAGACCAGCAGATCGACTGTGTTTTCGATAATGAATTCAAGAACGTCCGAGATGGTGTAAAACACGAAGTCGGCATGCTCGTTAAGCGCATCCATAAGGGATGCAATCCACCGTCCCAGCGGAATTTTAGTTTCCGTGAGCCATTCCATTGGATTTTTCCATTATTTGAACAAAGAAAATGTGCCGATACGCTGCCTGTGATGATGGCAACGTACCGGGATTATGTATTTGAAGCTGGACCCTAGAGACCGAGTTCATTTTTAAGCGCTGCCTTGGCATCGCCACCGTCAAAGGTGGTAACACCGTCAAGCCAGGCCATCGCGGCATCCGGATTGGCTTTAAGCCATGCGGTTGCGGCATCTTCCGGATCGGTGCCTTCGTTCAGAATGGCATCCATGATCTGGTTTTCCATATCAAGGCTGAATTTCAGGTTGGTGACGAATTTACCGGCATTCGGGCATTCATCGGTGTAACCGGCACGCAGATTGGTATGAACCGTGGCACCACCGAAATTAGGACCAAATACGTCATCGCCACCATCAAGATAGGCCATGTCATATTTGGCATTCATCGGGTGCGGTTCCCAGCCAAGGAAAACGATGAATTTGTCACGTGCCGATTTGCGTTTGACTTCGGCCAGCATGCCCTGTTCGGAAGATTCAACAAGTTCAAAGCCCTTGAGGCCGAACTGGTCATTGTCGATCATGTCCTGGATCAGGCGGTTGCCATCATTGCCCGGCTCGATCCCGTAAATTTCACCATCAAGCTGATCCTTGAATTTGGCGATGTCGGCGAAATCCTTGAGGCCCGCGTCATAAGCATTTTTCGAAACGGCGAGGGTGTATTTAGCGCCTTCAAGGTTGGCACCGGTGCTGACGACGGTTTTCTTTTCCAGATAGGGCGCAATGTCTGCTGCCATTGTCGGCATCCAGTTACCGAGGAAGACGTCAACGTCCCCGTTGGCAAGGCTGGTATAGGTGACAGGAACGGAAAGAAGTTCGGTTTCAGCGTCATAGCCAAGTGCTTCGAGAATAACCGATGCGGTTGCCGTGGTCGCGGTGATGTCGGTCCAGCCAACATCAGAAAATGTTACGGTTTTGCAAGCATCGCTATCAGCCGCCTGTGCACCGGCCGCCCCGAGAAGGGTGGTGGCAATGACAGTGGTGCCAAGAAGACGGCCAATGGTGGAACGTTTGGTCATGTTTATGGTTCTCCCTTGTGTGGACCTAGCGGTTACTGATGGTGGCAATATCGCCGCCATCAGACTTTCGGTTCCGGAGGCCAGACGCATGTCAAACGATGCGCATCTGGCACCGCCAACACCCGTCCAAAACCATGTGATCGGGTCCCCTGAACCCGGTCACATAGACCGGAATAATCATAAAAACAGCCGTAAAGCCGCGCAACCAAGGCACTTTCCCTGTTAACGTCGCGCCACAAAAGACGGCGTTTTTTATTGATTGATTGTTCAATTAAAATACAGCATATTCCCCCGAGGTCAATTGCGAAGGGCGAAAAAGTCGCATTTGCGTCATCAAACAGGCCTAAGTCCTTCGGATCGCTTAGAATTGGATTAGTAATGCCCAAGGTTGGAATGCAGCCTGTACGCCGCAGGCAACTGATCGATGCCACGATCGAGACCATTCACCGCTTTGGTTTTGCCGATACCACGATCAGTCGGATTGCCGGGGCGGCGGGGATGTCGTCAGGAATTATTTCGCACTATTTCGGCGGTAAGAATGCGCTTCTGGAAGCAACGATGCGCTTTCTGATGCAGGAATTGCGCAGCGATTTTCTGGGCCGCGTTGCCAAGGCGAAAACACCCCACGAACGTCTTGAAGCGATTGTTGATACCAACTTCAACGAAGAACAATTCACGCCGCAGGTGATTGGTGCGTGGTTGTCATTCTGGTCGCAGGTGCCGTTTTCCGATCCGCTGCGCCGATTGAATGCGGTTTATTTCAAGCGACTGGCATCGAATTTACGCCATGAGTTGCGCCGGCTGACAACCGATCAGCGGGCCGAAGAAATTGCGGCGGTGACTGCTGCCATGATCGACGGCATCTGGGTGCGGTCCGGTTTGACACCGGGACGCGCCAATGTCGCGGCGGCGCGGAAAATGGTGCTTGATACCATGCACCTGCATCTGGCGAGTTCGCCCGCGCGCTAGTCAATAGACATACACTTAAAAAAAGGGCTGCCCGTTTCCGGTGTGGCCTGCAGGAGTTTCGACATGAGCCTTTATCAGATCCAGAACTTTATCAACGGCAAAAAAGTTGCCGGTTCGGGTGCGGAAATGGTCACGCTGAACCCCGCGACCAATAAGGTCCTTGCCAAGGGTAAGGAAAGCACCGCTGCCGATGTTGATGCTGCAGTGAAGGCCGCACGTGCCGGTTTTGAAATCTGGAAAAACACGCCCGCGGCTGAACGGGCGCGCGTTTTGTTCAAGGCGGCCCAAATCCTGCGGGACCGTAACGATGAATTGGCGCTGGTAGAAACCCGTGATACGGGCCGTGCCATTCAGGAAACTGAAATCGTGGATGTGATTTCCGGTGTCGAATGCCTTGAATATTTTGCCGGTGTGGCCGGAAGCCTATCGGGCGAGCATATCGATCTTGGCGGCAATTTTGCCTATACCCGGCGCGAGGCGGTTGGCGTTTGCGGTGCGATTGGGGCGTGGAACTATCCGATCCAGATTGCCTGCTGGAAAGCCGCACCGGCATTGGCGTGCGGAAACGCGGTTGTTTACAAACCCTCCGAAGTCACACCGCTTTCGGCGATTGCGGTGGCCGAGGCATTGCAGCAAGCCGGTCTTCCCGATGGGGTTTACAACGTGGTTCAGGGCGCGCGTGCTTGTGGTGCAGCACTGGTCGAACATCCGGGCGTTGATAAGGTTTCACTGACCGGTTCGGCTGAAACCGGTGCCAAGGTTGCCGCGGTTGCCGCGGGCGGCATGAAGGCCGTCACCATGGAACTTGGCGGCAAATCGCCGATGATCGTGTTTGAAGATGCTGATCTGGATAACGCCGTATCGGGCGCGCAGATGGCGAACTTTTATTCATCCGGGCAGATTTGTTCGAACGGCACGCGCGTTTTCGTCCATGAAACCGTTGCCGATGCCTTCATCGAAAAACTGATTGCGCGCAGCAAGGATCTTGTTCTTGGTGATCCGGAAAAACCGACAACCCAAGTTGGTCCGATTGTGACCAAATCTCAGTTCGACAAGATCATGTCTTATATCGAAACCGGCAAGGGCGAGGGGGCGAAATGCGTTCTTGGCGGTCATGCGGTTACCGAAAACATGCCCGAAGGCGGCCTGTTTGTGGCCCCGACCATCTTTACCGGCTGCGCCGATGATATGGTTATTGTGCGTGAGGAAATCTTTGGTCCGGTGATGTCGGTCCTGACCTTCAGGGATGAAGACGAAGTCATCAAACGTGCTAACGATACCCAGTATGGTCTGGCTGCGGGGGTCTTTACCAGGGACCTGTCGCGCGGGCATCGCGTTGTCGCGCGGCTTGAGGCAGGAACTTGCTGGATCAATACCTACAACATCACCCCGATTGAAATGCCGTTCGGCGGGGTCAAGAAATCCGGGGTGGGCCGCGAAAATGGCCGGGCCGCGATTGAACATTATACCCGGATCAAATCCGTCTATGTCGAAACCGGTGACGTCGAGGCGCCTTATTGATCACGGTTCCGAACTGTGAATGGCTGCCTGCAACCTGTTGAAGATAAGGAAAAAGCATGAATACGCCGACCACCACGGAAAAGTACGATTACGTTATTGTCGGTTCCGGTTCTGCCGGTGCCGTGCTGGCCAGTCGCCTGACCGAGGACCCGGAAGTCAGGGTTCTGGTGGTTGAAGCCGGACCGGTTGATCATTGGTGGGACTGGCGCATCCATATGCCAACCGCACTTTCCTATCCGATGCAGTCCGAAACCTATAACTGGGCCTATTGGACGACGCCGCAGGCGAACCTTAACAATCGCCGTATGGAAACACCGCGCGGACGGGTCTTTGGCGGGTCCAGTTCAATCAACGGCATGGCCTATGTTCGAGGTCATGCGCTTGATTACAATCGCTGGGCGGAACAGGATGCGGTGCTGAAAGAATGGGATTATGCGCGGTGCCTTCCGTATTTCCGCAAGGCCGATACGCGCAACGAAGACACCAATGGTGACGAATATCACGGCGGAGATGGCCCGCTGCATGTCACCACGGGGGCTTGCAAAAACCCGTTGCACAAGGCTTGGATCAAGGCCGGTCAGGAAGCGGGTTATGAATTTACTCCGGACCAGAATGGCTATCGCCAGGAGGGTCTGGGGACGATGGATATGACGGTTTACAAGGGCCGCCGCTGGTCAACCGCGCGGGCCTATTTGCATCCGGCAATGAAACGTCCGAATTTGACAGTTCATGACAAGGCACTGGCGCAGCGCGTTGTTTTTGATGGAAAACGCGCCATCGGACTTGATTTCACCCACCGTGGTGAACTCAAACGCGCGACGGTCGAGCGCGAGGTGATTATTTCGGCAGGATCGATCAATTCGCCAAAGCTTTTGATGTTGTCTGGAGTTGGTCCGGCAGCACATCTGCGCGAACACGGGATTGATGTGGTGGCCGATATCCCCGGTGTTGGGGAGAACCTTCAGGACCATCTGGAACTTTACGTCCAGATGGAATGCACCCAGCCGATCAGTCTGAACAGCAAGCTTGATCCTTGGAACAAATTCAAGATCGGGTTGGAATGGTATCTTTTCAAAACCGGGCTTGGTGCGACCAACCATTTTGAAGCCGGTGGGTTTATCCGGTCAAAAGCGGGTGTTCAGCATCCTGACCTTCAATATCACTTTATACCGGCTGCGATTAACTATAACGGATCCAAAGCCGCCGAAAAGGATGGCTTCCAGGCGCATGTTGGTCCAATGCGGTCCAAATCGCGCGGCACGGTCCGGTTGGCGTCAAACGATCCGGCAAAGCGCCCGATTGTTGATCCCAATTACATGAGCCATCCGGAAGACTGGGAAGAAATGCGCGCATCCGTGCGTCTGACCCGCGAGATTTTCGCACAGGATGCCTTCAAGGACCTGCGCGGTATTGAAATTTCGCCGGGCAGGGGCATCCAGACCGATGATGAAATCAATGCATGGGTCGCCGATCACGCCGAAAGTGCCTATCACCCGTCCTGTTCGTGCAAGATGGGCAGCGACGATATGGCAGTGGTGGATGAAAAAACGCGCGTGCATGGTATCGAAGGTCTACGCGTGGTGGACAGTTCGATCATGCCGACCATTGCATCGGGCAATTTGAATGCTCCGACCATCATGATCGGGGAAAAGGCCGCAGATATCATTCGCGGACGCGATCCGTTGCCACCATCAAATGCGCCATATTTCGTCCATTCTGAATGGGAAACCAAACAGCGCTGATACTGCTCATCCCCGGTCTTTGATCTTTCAGGACCGGGGATTTTTCGTTTCGGTCATTGCTTTCGTCCATCTTGCGCGCGATCATCGGGGAAAATAACACGCAATTTTCCCGGATTGCCCCGCCATGCAAGAAATCAGTCTGCTTAATTCCGTTATTGGTCCCGTGATGCGCGGCCCATCAAGTTCCCATTGCGCAGCGCCTTATATGATGGCGAAGGTCGCGCGCGAATTATCGTGCAGCAATGGCGAGGTTTTGAAAAAGGCGATTGTCCGGTTCGATCCGCGCGGGTCGTTTGCGCCCGTGTATCAGGCACAAAGTTCGGATGAAAATTTTGCCGCCGGTTTTGCCGGGGCGGCGCTGACGGATACAGATTACCGTGACATTTTACCGCGTGTGACGCGCGGTGAGGGATTTCAGTTTGGCGTTGAAATCATTGAACTTGAAAACAACAACCATCCCAACCGTGTTGACCTTGAACTGACCGTAACCGAGCGGAATGGCATGGATCGTGCTGATCTGTATGCCGGTGCATCGGTTGGTGGCGGGATGTATTACATTGATGCGATGAATGGCGAACCGGTCTTTCTGACTGGCAAAACCGCAAGTGTGTTTGTCTGGGGCCCTGATATCGGTGCGCGGGCAGATAACATTGCGGCCGGGCTTGCTTTGAATGGCAACAGGTTGCTCGGCATATCGGTCGACCCGGATCATGATCGCTGCGAAATTGCCTTGCAGGCCTTGCCTGATACAACGTTGATAGCCTCTTTGCGTGATCAGGACGGTATCAAAGACGTTCGTTTCGCTGCTGCCTCGCAATATCCGGTGTGTGCCACTGATGATCTGTTTTCGACCAGCGATACGGTCATCGCGGTGGCCGAGCAACAGGGAGGATCGCTTGCCGAGGCTGGCCTGGTTCTGGAAGCAAGGCGCCTTGGTCTTTCACGTGATGCAACGCGCGCGCTTTTTCGTGAACGGTGCGAATTGATGTTGCGTGTGGTGGCCGAAGGGTTCGATGCCAAGCCCGAAGACAATGTGATGCGGTTTTTAACCCTTCGGGCGCGCAAGGTTCGCGACGCCAATTTGCCCGCAGGGCTGGGCGGGGCGGTTTTGCAGGATGCGATTGCAGGTGCCCTTTCGGCGATGGAACGGGATTCCAATCGCGGTTTGGTCTGTGCCGCACCGACGGCGGGCAGTGCTGGTGTGGTTCCGGGGACGCTGTATGGGTTGATCCGGCATGGCATTGATCTGGAGGGGGCGACCGATGCGTTGCAGGTGATGGCGCTGGTGGGTGCCGTGTTTGCCGCGCGCGGAACCTTTGCCGCCGAATGCGGTGGTTGTTCGGTGGAAACCGGTGCGTCGGCGGCAATGGCGGCCGCGGGTGTGGCGCAGGCATTTGGCGGAACACCTGTACAATGTTTTGACGCTGCCAGCATGTGTTTGATGAATACGCTGGGCCTTGTCTGTGATCCGGTGGGCGGGGATGTTGAAATCCCGTGCCATGCGCGCAATGTTGCCGGGGTGTCGCACGCATTTTCATCGGCAATGGCGGTTATGGCCGGGTTTGATGCGGTGTTGGGATATGACGAGTTGGTCGATCAGACGGTTAAAATCGGGGCCATGATGCATCCGGATTTGCGATGCACGGCACGCGGCGGATGTGCTGCGACCAAAACCGCCCTTCGTATGGTTGAGGCTGTAACGCAGGCGCGTTGAATTACCCTTATAAACCGGTTTTTGCGCAATCCTTTGTTCCGGTTGTTGCCTGTTTTGACATAATCGGTGAAAAGCATGTGCGAAGGCTGGTTTTAGCCATTTTTCCCTTGATGGTCCGATCAATTCCGGCACCATGACGGGATTATAAATCTCAAGACAACCAATCCGAGGCATCGCGTGTTTACCCCAAGCTTCCTGACCGCAAATGACAAGTCCGGTGCATATCCGTCGTCCTATTACGCCGCGACGGCAAACAAGACCGAACACTTTGTCGAACTGGATGGGGATCAGGTTTGCGATGTTGTTGTTGTCGGCGGCGGGTTTACCGGACTGTCCTCGGCACTTCATCTGGCGGAACGCGGATATAGTGTTGTGTTGCTTGAAGCGCACCGGGTTGGTTGGGGTGCATCAGGGCGCAATGGCGGGCAGGTCGGATCGGGACAGCGCCGCGAGCAGGACGACCTTGAAAAGATGGTCGGTCGCGACGATGCCAGAAAGCTATGGGATATTGCGGAGCAATCCAAGGATATCGTCAAAAGCCTGATCAGCAAGCATGACATCAAGTGTGACTGGAAACCTGGCATTCTGCATGCCGATCATCGCGAACGATTTGTTGCAGGTACGCATGAATATACCGAAAAACTCCGGACCGAATATGGCTACGGCGCCATTCGTGCCGTTGGCCGGGATGAAATCCGCGACATGCTGGGGTCGGATTTTTATCATGGCGGGTCGCTTGATATGGAGGCGGGGCATCTTCATCCGCTGAATTTCGCGCTTGGACTTGCGGATGCGGCACGTGCCGCCGGGGCGCGGATTTTTGAAAACGCGACGGTTACCGGCTATGAAAATGTTGAAAAGGTCGTTGTCACAACGGCGGGCGGGCATCGGGTGACGGCGGATATGATGGTGCTGGGCTGCAACGGGTATCTTGACGGGCTGGAAGACCGGGTTGCCAGACGGGTGATGCCGATCAACAATTTCGTTATTGCGACCGAGCCATTGGGCGATGATCTGGCGCGCGAACTGATCCGCGATGATGTGGCGGTGGCGGATTCAAAATTCGTGATCAATTATTATCGCCTGTCGGCTGATAAACGCATGTTGTTTGGCGGTGGCGAGACATACAGCTATCACTTCCCCAAGGATATAAAATCCTTTGTTGCGCCGTATATGCTGGAAGTCTATCCACAGCTTAAGGATGTGAAAATCGATTATGGCTGGGGCGGTACATTGGCGATTACGATGAACCGTATGCCGTTCTTCCGCAAGGTCGAGGACCGCGTCTATACCGCGACGGGCTATTCCGGGCATGGGGTTGCCATGGCGACACTGGCCGGGCAGATCATGGCCGATGCGATATCGGGCACGATGGACCGGTTTGATGTGATGTCAAACATCAAAATTCCAAGTTTCCCGGGCGGGAAGGCGTTGCGCTATCCGTTTTTGGTGCTTGCCATGACCTGGTATTCAATCCGCGATAGACTGTAAAGTTTCAGGATGCCTTGGCGGGGGCTTGTGTGCTGGTGCCTTTGGCACCATTCGCCGCGAGGCGGGCCTTGGTTTTTTGCCAAAAGCCGGGATTGACCGCCAAAATGCCAGCATCGGTGAATGAAACATCATATCCGCGGTTGATTGCGGCCTGAATTGTTGCTTGGACGCAGTAATTTCCATCCAGACCGACGATGTGCAGTTTGCCGACTTTCTGGCGTTCAAGAACGCGTTCAAGTTCAGGCGCGCTGAAGGCATCGGCGCGGGCTTTGGTAATGTCATGATCAATATCGCCGTTCAGGCGGGCATCAAGATCAAGGCCCGGTGATTTCGGGCTACCGCGCCCCTTATTGAACAGACTAACCAGAAGATTGATGTACCAGCCTTTGAATATCTGACGGACAGAGATCACCGATTGACCGGTTTTGTTGGCAATTTCAACAAGTTCATTGATCGCGGAAATCGTTTTTTCGACCGCGGCAGGTTCATAGGCGTTTTTGCCGGTGGCCAGCGTAAAGTCTTCTTGCAGATCAATGATTAGAAGCGCGCTGTTTGGGCGTTGAGAAAGATCGATTTTCTTACCCTTTGTCGGGCTGAGATGACGTTTGTGACCATAAATCGTATAGGTAATCAGGGCTAGAATGATGACTGCGCTGACGCCAATCCAAGACCACATATCGTCTTTCTCCGCTCTCGTCCGTCGTACTCTGCAATCGGTTTGGCACATAGCAATCTTGCAGGGCTGCCAATATAAGCCCTTTGATTTGCCAGTTCAGTGCGCGCGAAGATTGCCCCCGTCTAGTAATAACACGTAAAAATATTTTGTTCAGAGCAGGACAATGTTGTCAACATGTCGGTCTTAAGAAAGCTGACAAAAAGTTTCGCAGTGTGCTGATTACTATGAGTTCTGGCCTATTTCGGGGACCATGCCGAAACCGGATCGTAACGTTCGCCTTTGCCCAGAATGACACCATTATGCGCAGCAATCCCGATTTCGAAACTGGATGCAATCCGAAGGGCGCGTTCCATGAAGTGACGCGCGGCAGCTGTTTCGCAATGCTCTGCCAGTGTTTCGGCAAATAATTCAAGCCAGCGATCAAAATGGGTGCGGTCGATCCTCAGTGTCAGGTGCTTTTGCATCGGGCGACCGTCATAGGCACCACTGGCAAGTGCCACAGATGCCCAAAACATGCACATCCGTTCCAGATGGTGATCCCAATCCGTGATCTTCTCGGCAAATACCGGGCCCAGCATCGCGTCGTCGCGTACCTTGGCATAAAAGCCATGCACGATATCTTTGATCATCTGGTGATCAATACCGGTTTCCTCGCGGATTTTGCGGGTCGCGATTTCACGCCGTTCTTTGATTTCGGCAAGGGTCGGTTGATCTGACATGCTCGTCTCGTGCTCGATAAGGATTAATCCGGGCAATAGCGCAAAGGCCATATCCGCGACATGACATAGGTCAGTTTTACTGATTACGCAAACTCGTCACGCAGACCATAATATCGATAGGCAAGACTGCGGCCGATCCGGCGAAACTTTGATAACGGGAAACGATCCGGCGGTGTCCCCATGATGGCACCGACATCATCCGGGCCCTTGGTGCCCAGAATTTGCTGACCCAGCATTTTCCCGGCCAGACTTCCAAGTGCGACGCCGTTGCCATGCCATGCAAGTCCCGTCCAGACGTCCCGATGCCCCGGAACCCGACCAAGATAGGGGCGGAACGACTGCGAAAGGCAGGCAAGACCGTTCCAGTGATGGGTGATTTCAACATCCTGCCATGCGGGGAACATCCGGCGAAAATGCGCCAACAGATGCTGTTTTGCATCATCAAATGCGGCGGGGGTTGCCGTGATGCCGCCGCGACCGCCAAACATGAACCGATTATCAGGGAGTTTACGGAAATAGTGCAGCAAGATGCGGGTATCAAACGCCATCAGGTCGCTGGTCCAGCCTTGCGTTGCAAGCTCATGATCTGACATCGGTCGGGTGACAAGAATACCCGAAAAGACCGGCATCAATCGCCCGCCGATCCAGTCTGGCAGGTTTTCGGCGCTGTAGCCATTAGTGGCGATAACGACCTTGTTCGCCGAAATTCGCACATTTTTGCAGGTCAGGATGTAACCGTCCCCGGTGTCTTGGAGGTCTTCAATGGTCGCCTGTTCAAATATCCGAACACCTTTGGTTACACAGGCACGATGCAGTCCGGCCAGATATTTCAACGGATGCAGGCCAAAACCTTTTTTGACGTGCAATCCTGCATGGGTTTCCTGCGCACAAAGACCGCGTTCGCGAAGCTCGTCCTTGGTCAGGAATTCGCTTTCGATACCGGTAAAATGATTATTTTCCTCGGCCTCTTTGCGCAATTCCGCCACCCGATTGGCTTTGTGCGCCAGTATGACTTCCCCGTCCGAATGACGATCAGCATCAATATTCCACTCTTCAAGCCGCGATGCGACAAGGTCAATCGCACTGCGTTGAAGTTTGGCAAAATGGCGTGTTTGGTCATCACCAAACTTCTTTGAAAGCTGTGCATAGCTTTTGCCGCTTCCGCCCATGCAGCAAAATCCACCATTGCGCCCTGATGCGCCCCATCCGGAACGCCCGGCATCGAATACCGCAACATCAATGCCGCTTTCTGCCAGTTCCAGTGCAGCTGACAGGCCGCAATAACCGCCACCAATGATCGCGACATCGGCCGTGATGGTGCCCTCATCGGGCATTTGATCACATTCGGGCAGATGGCCAGCACTGGCAACCCAATAGCTGTCGGGCAGGGTGGCGGTTTGATAGGCGGGGGATTGATAAAGGCGTTTGAGCATGGCGGACTCTTTTGAGATAGGGCATTTCAGCAGTGTTTCGAGACAAAATCACAAACACCCGGCGAATGATATATCCCGCCGGGTGTTTGTGTAATGTCTTGATTTAAATCGGAACCTACATTTTGCCGATTTTCCTGGCTGTTGCATCAAACGCGGCACGTGCGCGTTTGACCAGCTCATCGACTTCGTCGTGCGTGATGCAAAGCGGAGGTGATGCCACCATGCGATCACCGCAGGCTCGCATGATAACGCCATTTTCAACACAGGCATCCCGGCAGATCGTGCCCACCGTGCCCGGTTTATCGAACGGTTTGCGGGTCGCCTTGTTATCGACCAGCGGAATACCGGCAATCAGGCCGACGGTTTCAACAGCCCCGACCAGCGGATGATCGGCAAGGGTTTTAAGTTTTTCGGCAAAGTACGGACCGATATCATCGCGGACACGTTCAACAAGCTTTTCATCGCGAATGATCCTGATGTTTTCCAAGGCTACGGCGGCGGCTGCCGGGTGGCCGGAATAGGTGAAGCCGTGGGTAAATTCGCCGCATTCGTTGATCAGGACGTCAGCAACCCGTTCACCGACCATAACGGCCGAAATCGGAAGGTAACCCGACGACATGCCCTTTGCCATTGGCATCAGGTCCGGCTTGATATCGAACGTGTCGGAGCCAAACCAGTTGCCGGTACGGCCAAATCCGCAAATGACTTCATCTGCAATCAGAAGAATGTCGTATTTTTTGCAGATGCGTTGAATTTCCGGCCAGTAGGTTGATGGCGGAATTATCACGCCACCGGCACCCTGGATCGGTTCGCCGATGAAGGCGCCGACGCGGTCGGCACCAAGTTCTTCGATTTTTTCTTCAAGCTTGCGTGCGGCAATCAGGCCGAATTCTTCGGGGGTATGATCGCCGCCTTCGCCGTACCAGTAAGGTTGATCGATATGCACAACATCAGGCAGCATCGGCCCGCCCTGTGAATGCATCCCGGCCATCCCGCCAAGCGATGCCCCGGCAATGGTCGAGCCGTGATAGGCGTTCTTGCGGCTGATGATGTAGGTGCGTTCCGGCTGGCCTTTAAGCTTCCAGTACTGGCGCACCATGCGCACGACCGTGTCGTTCGCTTCCGACCCGGAGTTGGCATAAAATACGTGGTTCAAACCATCGGGCGTGATTTCTGCAAGAACTTTGGAAAGCTCGATCGCAGGCGTGTTCGCGCACTGGAAGAAGTTGTTGTAGTAGGGCAATTCCAGCATCTGGTTATAGGCGGCTTCGGCAAGTTCCTTGCGGCCATAACCGACATTGACGCACCACAGGCCAGCCATGCCGTCCAGATACTGTTTACCATGCGAATCTTCGATGAAGACGCCTTTGGCGCGTGTAATCACGCGTGTGCCACGATTGTTAAGGTCGGCCGTATCGGTAAACGGATGAATGTGGTGCTGCTGATCGATATCCTGCCAATAGGCGGTTTTGTCGAAATTATTCATAACGTCTCCTGACAGCGATAGTCGCCTGCTTTGTGCGATATGTTGAACATCTGAGACAAGTGTTCGTTTTTTTGAACACCTTTGCAAGGGGAAATTTTATGAAACAATTTTGTCGTCTTGGCGTCAAATTTGATATGCACTGGTTGTTTCAAACCATTCTTAATATCCAATGCAATGATGTCGTGCGTTTATTTTGCAGTGCATTATTTGCACGATATATCGAACGAGGGGCTTGACCGCAATCATTGGGCGGGGCACGATGAAAAGTGAAATAAACAGGCTTTTCTGGGAGTATTAGACGATGAACAAGTCGTTCGTCGAAGACAGTAGGGCGGAAGCTCAACGATTCTTTGAAGCAAATCCGGATATAGAACTTGTCGAATTACTCATTCCTGATGTGAACGGGGTGTTCCGGGGCAAGCGAATCAGCAAGCAGAAGTTTCTTAAAAGCTTCCATGAAGGCATCAACATGCCGGGTTCTGTGTGTCTGGTGGATATCACTGGCGACAACCCGGAAGGTACCGGCATGCTTTGGTCCAGTGGTGATCAGGACAATATCGCCAAGCCAATCCCGGGAACCCTGCATGCGGTTCCCTATGGTGAGCTGCCGTTGGCACAGGTCATGATGAGCCTGTATAACTTGGACGGTACAAAATTCTTTGCCGATCCGCGCAACGTTTTGCAGGCGGTTGTGGATCGTCTGGCAGCGGATGGTTTCTATCCTACCGTGGCGCTGGAACTTGAATTCTATCTTGCCGATCAGAACGAACAAACTGCCGCACCCTTGCCACCCGCACCGCTTGGCGGCGGGATCGCGTCGGATGGTGTGCAGGTCTATGGTCTCCAGCAGATCGAGGATTTCGAAAAAGTCCTTCATGACGCGGTTGCCGAACTGAACCGTCAGGGCATTCCGGCCGATACAATCGTTGCCGAAGCTGGCCCCGGCCAGTTCGAGATCAATCTGGGTCATGTCAATGATCCGATGCAGGCGGCAGACCACGCGATGCAGCTTAAGCGCGTTGTCAAAGGTATTGCCTGGGATCATGGTGTGACCGCGACATTCATGGCAAAACCTTATTCCGATCAGGCGGGTAACGGATTGCACGTTCATGTGTCGCTGCGTGACGAGGAAGGAAACAACGCCCTGTCGCCCAAGGGCGACGAGGATGTTTCGGACCTCCTGTTGAACGCTATTGGCGGCTTGCAGGCGTCGATGTTTGAAAGCATGGCGATTTTTGCGCCAAATCCGAATTCCTACCGTCGGTTCCAGAACAAGGCCTATGCGCCGATGTCTCCAAACTGGGGGCTTAACAACCGTACGGTTGCCCTGCGTATCCCGGCCGGTAGCCCGCAAGCCGCGCGTATCGAACATCGTGTGTCGGGCGCGGATGCCAACCCGTATCTGGTTCTGGCCTGCGTTCTTGCAGGGATGCATTACGGCATCAAGAACAAGCTTGATCCAGGTGATCCGATTGTTGGCAACGGCTATGAACAGCATGGCGGCAAGATCGTCCCGCGCAGCATGATTTCTGCACTTGATCGTTTTGTCGAGGGTGACATCGTCAAGGAATATCTGGGGGAACGGTTTGTAGAGGTATTCGATATCTGTCGACGTTCCGAATATGACGAATTCTTCTCGGAGGTCACGCCGCTTGAATACCGCTGGTATCTTGACGCGGTATAACGCCACTTTTGCAAAATGGTCGCCGATAAGAGCGACCGACAGGGAAGAGACCGGATGTCACAAAAGGTTGGGGATCGCCTGAAAGCAGTACGTACCATGTACGGGCTATCCCAGCGTGAACTGGCGCGCCGCGCCGGTGTCACCAACAGCACGATATCGACGATTGAACAGAACCGGGTCAGCCCGTCGGTCGACAGTCTGGCCAAGGTTCTGGCAGGCATCCCTATGAGCCTGATCAACTTCTTTACGATTGATCTGGAAAACGGCGAGGAGATTTTCTTTCGCAAGGAAGACCTCGTCGAGCTTTCCGATGGCACCATGTCGATGCGTCTTGTCGGCGCAACACGCAAGGACCGCAATCTGCGCGTCCTTCATGAAATCTATCCGCCCGGCGGCGATACCGGCGACAATCTGATCGTCCAGAAGGGTGAGGAGGCCGGTGTTGTTGTCCGTGGCAAGCTTGAGGTCACGGTGGGCGAACGGGTTCAGGTTCTTGGGCCAGGTGACGCCTATTACTTCAATGCGGAAATCCCGCACCGGTTTCGCAATGCGGGCGACATTGAATGCGAAGTCGTCAGTGCCGCGACACCACCGTCATACTGATTGCACAATCATCATGTTTGAATATCGCGCGGAACAAACAGCACGCGCGATCCGTCAGGAGGATTTCCGATGACAAACCAGTTGAATTTCGAACAGCTTAGAGCACAGGCCGCCAGCCTGGCGATCCGCAACAAGGCCTTTATCAATGGCGTTTATGTCGATGCAGCATCGGGTAAAACGTTTGATTGCATCAGCCCGCGCGACGGCAAGATTTTGACCAAGGTCGCCGAATGCGATGTTGAAGACGTCAATCGCGCGGTGCAGTCCGCGCGTGCGGTCTTTGAAAAAGGCAGCTGGTCGGAAGCATCCCCGGGCAAGCGCAAGGCCGTCATGATGAAATTTGCCGATCTGATGGAACAGCATGCAGCCGAACTGGCGCTGCTTGAAAGTCTTGATATGGGCAAACCGATCAGCCTTGCGGCGGGTGATGACATTCCGTTGTCCTATAAATGCATTCGCTGGTACGCCGAGGCGATTGACAAGATTTATGACGAGATTTCACCGGGCGAAGCACGCGCAATCGGTATGATCACGCGTGAATCGCTGGGCGTGGTGGCGGCAGTCGTGCCATGGAACTTCCCGCTGATGATGGCGGTCTGGAAGCTTGGCCCGGCACTGGCGATGGGTAACTCGATCATTCTCAAACCCGCCGAACAGTCGCCATTAACCGCGATCCGTGTTGCGGAGCTGGCGGTCGAAGCCGGTATTCCGGCGGGTGTTCTGAACGTTCTGCCCGGCTTTGGCCCGACGGCTGGCAAGGCGCTTGGTCTGCATCCTGATGTCGATTGCGTGACTTTTACCGGTTCGGGCGAGGTCGGGAAACTGTTCTTGCAATATTCCGGTCAGTCGAACATGAAACGCGTCTGGCTGGAATGTGGTGGAAAAAGCCCCAATATCGTTCTGGCCGATTGTCCGGATATGGACGCGGCGGCAGAAGCGGCAGCAGGCGGAATTTTCTATAATCAGGGCGAGGTTTGCACGGCCGGTTCGCGCCTGATTGTCGAAGAAAGCATCAAGGACGAATTCATCGAGAAAGTGGTTGCAGCAGGCCGCAAAATGCAGCCGGGTGACCCCTTGGACCCGAACAGTCAGATGGGCGCGATTGTCGATGAAAATCAGATGAACCGCGTTCTCGGCTATATCGAGAAGGGGGCGGCAGAGGGTGCAAAACTTTGCACCGGCGGCAAGCGTGCACGCACCGAGTCCGGTGGCTATTATGTCGAACCAACCGTTTTTGATGCGGTCAAAAACGACATGACAATCGCCAAGGAAGAAATCTTTGGCCCGGTTTTGTCGGTGATTTCGGTCAAGGACTGGAAAGAGGCTGTTCAGACGGCAAATGATACGCCATATGGACTTGCCGCAGCCGTATGGACGCGCGATATCAACAAGGCGCATCTGGCCGCGAAAAAACTGCGTGCCGGTCTTGTCTGGGTCAATTGCTGGGACGGTGGATCCATCACTATGCCGTTTGGCGGTTACAAGCAATCGGGCACCGGTCGTGACCGTTCGCTGCATGCGATGGACAAATATTGTGAAATCAAGTCGACCTGGATTGCACTGGGCGACGCCTGAGGTTCGGAAAGGACAAGGGGACGAATTATGAGCAGTACCGGGGTTATTGATACCAAAGGCGGCGACAACGCTTTTACTGCGAAATCCGTGCATCAGAATACCAGCGAGCCGATGTATTCCGGCGCGCTGTCATTCATGCGCCGCAAATATACCCGTGATCTTACGGGCATTGATGTTGCGGTAACCGGTATTCCCTTTGATCTTGCAACGTCGAGCCGCCCTGGTACGCGCCTTGGCCCGCAGGGGGTGCGCCGTGCGTCGGTCAATCTTGCATGGGCACCACATTTTCCGTCCGGGCGCGATATCTTTGGGGAACTGGCCGTGATTGACTATGGCGATATGGTCATCGATCCCGGTTATCCGCATAAAATCCCGGAAATGATCGAGGATCACGCACGCGATATCGTCAGTTCCGGGGCAAAGATGTTGACGATCGGCGGCGACCATTTCATCAGCTATCCGATCCTGAAGGCCCATGCCGAAAAGTACGGTAAGGGTATATCGCTTATTCAGTTCGACGCCCATTCCGACACTTGGGAAGACGATGGTGATCGGATCGATCACGGGACCATGTTCTGGCATGCGGCAAAGAACGGCATTGTCGATGCGTCGAAATCCATTCAGGTCGGTATCCGTACGCACAATGAATCGACCCACGGATACAACATCCTTTACGGGCCAGATGTGCAGGCGATGTCGATTGATCAGATCGTGGCCAAAATCAAGGACGTGGTGGGTGATAATCACGCCTATATCACCTTTGATATCGACGGGCTTGACCCGTGCTATGCACCGGGCACCGGCACGCCGGTTCTGGGCGGTCTGACCAGCCATCAGGCGGTTTCGATCCTGCGCGGTCTTGCGGGGGGGATCAATCTGATCGGCTCGGACGTGGTGGAAGTTTCCCCGCCTTATGATGTATCGGACATCACATCGCTTGCTGGTGCGACGATTGCTTGGGAAATGCTGAATATCCATGCGGTGAACCGAAAGCCGTAATAGCAAGATCATAAAGATTTCAAAGCGGGCCGGTATTTTAACAGTACCGGCCCTTTGCTTTTTACGGCTGCTGTGATGTTATTGCGCTTAATCAGTGTATTGGAGGAAAGACATGAAACCGGTTTCTATTTCGCTTTTGACGATTTGTGGCATTGATGAACTGCCAACCCATCAAACCCGGTCGGTTTCGCATGTGCTTTCGGTCCTTGATCCGGAAAGACCAGACCCGGATGCATTCGCGGCTTATGCCCCGCATGAACGTACCATTTTGCGGTTCCACGATATCATTGATGAACTGCCCGGTCAGATGGCTCCGACGGTCGCCCATGTCGAAGAGGTTCTCGCCTTTGGTGAGGGACTCAAAAACACCGTCGATGCTCGTAAGGACGGCCATTTGCTGGTGCATTGCCATATGGGCGTTTCACGTTCGACAGCAGCGATGCTGACGCTCATGGCGCAAACCCAGCCCGATGCAAACGAGGATGAACTTTTTGCAACCCTTCGTGCCATTCGTCCGATTGCCTGGCCAAATTCGCGCATGATTGCCTTTGCTGATAATCTGCTTGGTCGGGACGGTAAGCTGACGGCTGCCCTTAACCGGCATTATCGCTATCAGCTTGAACATGACGTTCATTTCGATGAATGGATGACATCGCTTGGCCGTGCGCGTGAAGTGGCACTTGGAAGAGCTGCCTGAAGTTGCAGTATAATGCCCGGAAATCAGCCACTTTGTTCGCGAAGTGGCTTTTCCTTTGCCTGATGAATTGAATCGATTTAAAAACGTCGCGTCCCACAGCAAATGATAATGCCCGCAACCCGATTGCCGGGCGATATAAACGGAGAAACGCTATGAGCGCAAAAGCAGTTTGCCTTGGGGAATTGCTGATCGATTTTGTTCCGACCGTAACCGGCACCGGCCTTGCTGATACCCCGGCATTTGCCAAGGCCGCAGGTGGTGCGCCGGGCAATGTGGCTGTGGGATTGCAGCGGCTTGGAATTGAAACGGGTTTTATCGGCAAGCTTGGCGATGATGCATTCGGTCATTTTCTGGTCGATACGCTCAAAGCCGACAATGTCGATACATCGGGCATTGTCCTGACCAAAGAAGCCCTGACAGGGCTTGCCTTTGTTTCATTGCGGGCCGATGGCGAACGCGAATTTTCTTTCTATCGCAGCCCGTCGGCCGACATGCTGTTGTCGCCGTCCGATCTGAATCAGGACATGCTGAAGGGATGCGCGCTGTTTCACTATGGCACGCTTTGCATGATTGATGACGATCCGCGCGCGGCGACGCTTGCGGCCATCGACATTGCACGTGAAAACGGCGCGATCATTTCATGTGATCCGAACCTGCGCCTGCCACTTTGGCCAAGTGCCGATGCCGCGCGTGATATGCTGCGTCTTGCGATTACCAAGGCGGATGTTGTTAAAATCTCCGACGACGAAGTCGCCTTTATCACCGGCAAGGATGATCTTGAAGCAGGCGTTCGTGAATTGTGGTGCGATCACTGGAAACTGATGATCGTGACGTCGGGCCCGAAAGGCAGCCGGTTCTTTACACCTGATTTCGAAGGTTCGGCCGATCCGTTCAAGGTCACGGCTGTCGACGCGACCGGGGCAGGGGACGGTTTTACTGCCGGCTTCCTGTCGCGTTTGTTGAAAGATCCGCAATTGCTGGAATCTGCGGAAAAGGTCGAGGCAGCCTGCCGTTTTGCCAATGCGGTAGGTGCAATAACAGCCACCAAACGCGGTGCGATTGCTGCCCTCCCGACCGAAGCGCAGGTTTCGGAGTTTCTTTCTGCAAACGGATTAACCGGTTAATATCCGTGGTGATGGCAATCCTGTTCCCGCCGGATTGCCATCAAAATGTCCCACAAACTGTCCCACAAATGGTCGCATCGGCGTGTTAGTGTTTTGACATGACGTCGATATTGTTTGCTATCTGTTTGAAGCCGAGGGTGGAATGTCCACAGAAAATCTGACGACCTGTTGGGAAAAGCTTGATCGACTGGGCGCGGAAGTTTCCAAGAACCTTAATTTACGCAAAGCCTTTGCCGATGATCCGGCGCGGTTTGCGCGTTTCCATGTCACGCAGGACGATCTGTTTATCGATTATTCGAAAAATCTGATCACCGATGATGTGATGGCCGCATTACGTGAATTGGCGGAAACTGCCAATGTCGAAAGCTGGCGCGAACGGATGTTTGCCGGTGACCGGATCAATGTCACCGAAAATCGCGCTGTTCTTCATACGGCACTTCGCAATCTGGATGGCAATCCGGTGATGGTCGATGGCAAGGACGTTATGCCCGACATCAAGGAAGTCCTTGTACGTATGAAACGCTTTGCCGCGCGCGTGCATACTGGCGACTGGAAAGGCCATACCGGCAAGGCGATCACCGATGTCGTCAATATCGGGATTGGCGGTTCCGATCTTGGGCCGGTCATGGTGAACGAGGCACTTCGTCCGTATCATATCGACGGTATTCGCTGCCATTTCGTTTCCAACGTAGATGGTGCGCATATCGTTGATACACTGAAAAACCTTGATGCGGAAACGACGCTTTTCATCATTGCATCCAAAACCTTCACCACCGACGAAACCCTGACAAATGCCTATTCGGGCCGTGACTGGCTGGTTGGTTTGCTGAAAGATGAAGGTGCAGTTGCCAAGCATTTTGTCGCGGTGTCAACTGCCTTGGACAAGGTTGCAGAATTCGGCATTGATACTGACAACGCGTTTGGTTTTTGGGACTGGGTCGGTGGGCGATACAGCCTTTGGTCGGCTATCGGCTTGCCGATCATTCTGGCGGTCGGTTACGAGAAATTCGAAGAATTGCTGCGCGGTGCGCAGGCGATGGATAATCATTTTCGTTCAGCCCCGCTTGAGCGCAACATTCCAGTGACGCTGGCATTGATCGGCGTCTGGTATCGCAATGTTCTGGGGGCCTCCAGTCAGGCAATCCTGCCTTATGACCAGCATCTTTCACGTCTGCCAGCCTATTTGCAGCAGGCCGATATGGAAAGTAATGGCAAGTCGGTTACCCGCGATGGCAAGCCGATCTATTACGAAACCGGCCCGATCATCTGGGGTGAACCGGGTACCAATGGCCAGCATGCCTTTTATCAGCTGATCCATCAGGGCACGGAACTGATCCCGGTTGATTTCATCGTTGCGGCGAATGCCCTGCATCCATTGGCAAACCATCATGACAAGTTGGTAGCGAACTGCTTTGCCCAGGCCGAAGCCCTGATGCGCGGCAAGACCGAGGCCGAAGTACGTGACGAACTTGCCGGTGGCAATCTGACCCCGGCCGAGATTGATGTGCTGGCACCGCAAAAGGTCTTTGCCGGGAACAAACCCAGCACCATGATCCTTTACAAGCAGCTTGATCCCTTTACGCTGGGACGTCTGGTTGCAATGTATGAACATAAAATCTTTGTTCAGGGGATTATCTGGAACGTCAATTCCTATGACCAGTGGGGGGTCGAACTTGGCAAACAGCTTGCCAAGGAATTGCTGCCAATGGTTCAGGGGAATGAAACTGCCGATAGCCGTGACGCTTCAACCGCCGGTCTGATCTATCAGTTGCATGCCCTTCGGGGTTAATTTTGATCCGACAAATCTGTGGATTTATGGGGCGGTGTCAGCCTGACTGGCACCGCCCTTGTTGTTTGCGCGATGATCCCGACAACGGGCAGAGCAATATTTGACATCGTCCCAGCAATCACGCCATTTGCGCCTCCAGACAAACGGTCGATTGCAGGTCAGGCAGGTTTTGTGTGGCAGGTCTGATTTTGTCGGCCTTTGACCATTGGCATTTCGGCGCATCCCAAATTACCCGATCAGTGTCTCGATCATGGCAT
This sequence comes from Thalassospira sp. MIT1004, assembly GCF_001858545.1. Taxonomy (NCBI): domain Bacteria; kingdom Pseudomonadati; phylum Pseudomonadota; class Alphaproteobacteria; order Rhodospirillales; family Thalassospiraceae; genus Thalassospira; species Thalassospira sp. MIT1004. The sequence continues at coordinate 80,252 of NZ_MCAO01000022.1, forward strand.
GGGCTGCGCATTTTCCGCTGCGCCATGCGGCTTCCACCCTTGCACCAAGACACCAATCGCCCGCGGCAATTACGTGCCCGTTCATGCCGCTAAGATGACTTTTTCCAAGCGGTTTGATCGTGCGGGCATATCGCCAGCGATGCGTGTTTATGGACACCACATCGGGAAGCTTAGCACCGCTAGCTTTATGCAGTTTTTCAAGCAGAAGGAATGCGATGCGTTCCTTGTCTTCTTCCAAGTGATCAAGTGACCATTCCGGACTTGCGTGCAGAACCCAAAGATCAGGTGAAGGTCGATGGATCAGATCACGGTGGTCGCCATTGCGTGCCGCCCAGCTGATCGCAGGATCGGGATGGATCATGGCATCAAATGCCGTGGGCAACGGTTTGGCAAATGCAATCATTGCTGCCCAGCACGGTGCCATTTCCACATCGGCAATGGGATCAAATCTTGGGGCAAGTGGTTGCAGAAGCTCTGCGGTTTGCGGGGCAGGGGCGGTAACAATCACACCGTCAAATGGCCCGAATTCACCATCCAGATCGTCATGCAGGATAAAGCTGCGTGGTCCGGCAGTTTCGATACAGGTAATACGGTGTTCTTTGCGGATTTCAAACGGATCAAGCAGCGGGGTGATCAGTTTGTTCATTTGCGGTGACCCCTGATACCAGATATCTGCGGCCGTATTTGTACGTTTCAAAGCCGATGCCGGTGCCCCAGCGGTTGCTTTTTCGCCACGAAGGAGATGTGGTTGCCATTTCCGAACGGATTTTTGATGTTCGGCCTGTTGCAGGAATGATTGAAATTCCGGATGCAGTGCCGTGACATATTGGGCGCCATGATTGAAATTGCCCAATTCGGTACGACGTGTTGCAAGTCGCCCTCCGGCACCACGGCTTTTTTCAAAAACCGTTACGCAAAAGCCGACTGCATGAAGTGTGGCCGCCGCCCGAAGGCCGGCCATTCCCGCACCGATCACGGCAATATTCATTGGGGCCATTTTGTTGTTCCTGTTCGAACCTTGTGAACCTTTTCCTCCTTACGTCAGAAGTCTTTGTTTGGAGCATCAACACCCCGAAGATATTTATGAAACTGTCATCGTCAGGTCATTAAACCGTTACGCATTGTCCGCAGTTTGTCTGCCACGGTTCATCCAGTTTTCAGGGGGAAATATGCGTTATTCTTTGATGGCCACGGTGGCATTTTCGGTTATGCTCGGTGCCTGCGGCACCACGACAACGTCAAAAAACATGGTAATGGCCGTTGATACGGCGTCGCCTGCCGCCAAGCCGCTTTCAATCGTGCCGATGGGCGACTATCGCACCGGCATGTTTGACGAAGGGGCTGCGGAAATTCCGGCTTTTGACCCGGTGACCAAACGCATATTCGTGGTCAATGGTGGCGACAAGTCGATTGATATTCTTGATATGTCGGACCCTGAAACACTTGCAAAAGTCGGTTCGGTCAAGCTTTCGACATGGGGTAAGGCGGCAAACAGCGTTGCCGTTCATGGCAATATTGTCGCAGTGGCTGTCGAGAATGACGACAAACAGGCACCGGGCAAGGCCGTGTTCTTTAACACGGATGGTGATTTCATTGCGGCTGTAACTGTCGGTGCATTGCCCGACATGATCAAATTTACTCCGGATGGCAAGCACGTTCTGGTCGCGAACGAAGGCGAGCCGAACGACGCATTTGACAACGACCCGGAAGGGAGTGTTTCGATTATCCCGGTATCGGGAAATCTCACCGATCTGTCAGATGCCGATGTTCGCACGGTAAACTTTGGCTTCCTGAATGATGTGGACCTGCCTTATGGCATGCGGACATCAAACCCGGGAACGTCGACCGTGGCACAGGATGTCGAGCCGGAATATATCGCCGTCTCGAAAGACAGCAAAACGGCTTATGTTTCACTTCAGGAAAACAATGCGGTGGCGATCATTGATATTGAAACCGCAAACGTTGTCCGGGTTGCCGGTCTTGGCTTCAAGGACCATTCGGTCAACGCATTTGATGCCAGCGACAAGGACGGCAAAATCAACATCCGTACATGGCCTGTGATGGGCATGTATATGCCAGACACGATCGATGCTATCGAAATCGGCGGCAAAACCTGGGTCCTGACGGCAAACGAGGGCGACTCACGCGACTATGACGGCTACAGCGAAGAAACCCGCGTCGGAAAACTGACCCTTGATCCGGTCGCCTTCCCGAATGCCGCAACCCTGCAAAAAGATGAAAACCTCGGTCGCTTGAAAACGACTACTGCGCAGGGCGATACGGATGGTGATGGCGATTTCGATGTGATCTACAGCTATGGGGCACGTTCGTTCTCGGTCCTGAATGCGAATGGCGACATGGTTTTTGACAGTGGCGACAAGTTCGAACAGTTCATGGCGGCCAATTACGGGAGAGTTTTCAACGCATCGAACACCGAAAACTATAGCCGCGATAACCGCTCGGATGACAAGGGCCCGGAACCCGAAGGTCTGGCAACCGGCTACGTTAATGGCACACCTTATGCCTTTATCGGTCTGGAACGTCAGGGCGGATTTATGGTCTATGATCTGACCAATCCGACTAATCCGCAATTTGTCACCTATCATTCGGATCGTCGTTTTTCCGGCAATCCGGAAGCCGACACCGCAGGCGAACTTGCCCCGGAAGGCATGCTGTTTGTCGAAGCAAAGGATAGCCCCACCGGCAATGCCATGCTGATCGTATCAAGCGAGGTATCGGGCAGTACAAAAGTTTATGACCTGAAATAGGTTTTTAAGCTGCTGTATATAAAGAGATTTTACCTAAAAAGCCGGGGATTTTGCCCTCGGCTTTTTCAATTGTGTCCGGTGCTTGGTAAAATGGTTCAATCCTGTAACGTTATGCACTAAACTCCGCGCCAGGGTCCGGTTCCGGGCTTGTCGACCGAAGGGAGGCGGAGACTGAGTACGCGACGTGAACCCCATATTCTGGTTGTCGATGACGATCAGGAAATCCAGAAGCTCCTGAAAAAATTCCTGCTCCAGCACGGGTTTCGTATCACCACCGTTTCCGACGGGGCGGAGATGCATCGTGCGCTTCGTGACTGGAATATCGATCTGGTGATCCTTGATATCATGTTGCCTGGCGAGGATGGTTTTGCGCTCTGCCGGGATGTGCGCCGCAATTCCAAGGTACCGATTGTCATGCTGACTGCGGTGGGCGAGGATACAGATCGTATTCTTGGTCTTGAACTGGGTGCAGATGACTATCTGACAAAGCCGTTCAATCCGCGTGAATTGCTGGCCCGTATTCGTGCCGTGTTCCGCCGTTTTGAAACCGGTACCGTGACACAGGTTCATCACGAAGAAACCAAAACCCAGAAAATCCTGTTTGCCGACTGGACGCTCGATATCGGATCACGTGAATTGCGCGATCTTGATGATGTGGCGGTGCATTTGTCGACCGGGGAATTTTCGCTGTTGCTGGCGCTGGTCAAGCATAACAAGCGTGCGCTGTCGCGTGAACAGCTTGTCGATATCGTACGCGGTCAGAGCTCGATCCCGTTTGACCGCAGTATCGATATCCAGATCAGTCGCCTGCGCCGCAAAATTGAAAAAGATGCCAAAAACCCCAAGCTGATCAAAACCGTGCGCGGCATTGGCTATCAGTTCTGTGCCGATACGAGGACCGTCTAGGAATTCGATCGATGGCAGTTCAGATTGGTGCGTTTTCCGAATATATGCGGCGTTTCAAGCCCCGCACGCTAGGCGGACGCATTTTTATGATCATGATGGTCGGCGGTGTCATCATCGCGGGCATCAGTTCAATCGCATCGAAATACATCATCGAACGGAGCGAGCGGATCAGCCGGGCCTATACTTTGGGCTTTACCATTCGCGAATTGATCCTGATTGCCGAAAGTCCGGAGTTACAGGGAAATATCGTTGATATAGCCGCGCGTGACGGGCTTTCTGTTCGTGTTCTGCCATCTGACGATATCGGTACAATTCTTCTGTTTTCGCGCCCGGCACAACATATCGCAATGCCCGCACGTCTGGCCGATACGGGCTGGCCGACATCGGTAAAGGTCCATTTTCGGCGCGGGCGTCTTGGCGCGGAACAGCGCCACCTGATTGAAACCGCCGAAAATCCCAGTCTGTTTTTTGCCGGCCTATCGCGCGAAATAGCGCGTCAGGGACTTGAGGCTCGCGTTGAAATCATGTTGCCATCCGGCATGCGAATGCTGTTGTCTCATCCGGTGCTGTGGTCCGACTATGCATCCCCATCCATGGTTTTTCTGATCTTTCTGGTCGGGGTTGTTGCCGTGTTGGCGGTGTTTGCCGCTTTGGCCGATCTTCTGGCAGGTCCCTTCAAGAATTTGACCGAGGCGATCATTCGCCAGGGGGATGAAGTTGAAGGCCCACCGGTGGAGGAGCGCGGCCCGACCGAAGCCCGGTCAATGGCCGCGGCATATAATGGATTGCGAGAACGGATTTCACGGATGCTGGGTGACAGAACCCGTATGCTGGCCGCAATTTCACACGATTTGCGCACGCCCAGCACGCGCCTGCGCCTGCGTGCAGAATTTATCGACAATGAAGAATTGCGTGAAACCGTGTTGCGCGATCTTGACGAAATGGACGGGCTTCTCAACGATGCACTCGATTTCCTTGGTGACTGGATTAGCAAGGAAGAAGAGCGCACAGTTGACTTCACATCGGTTCTCGAAGCGATTTGTGACGATTATGCCGATCTTGGCCGTCCGGTAAGTTTCGAGGGACCGCAGCCGCTTCGTTTCAGTTCGGTTCATACGGTTTTTGGGGGCGGGGACGAGGCGCATTCGTTTGGTGACAAGCGCAGCATCCGTCTGACCTGCCGGCCCGGAACATTAAAACGTGCCTTCACCAATCTGATCGAGAATGCGCTGAAATACGGTTACCGTGCCTATGTCAGTCTGGATGCGACGGCCGACACGGTGCTAGTGTCCATTCGGGACGAAGGACCGGGAATCGCCGCGGAACATCAGGAGGATGTCTTTCTGCCGTTCTTCCGTGTCGAAGGATCACGCGCACGCACCACCGGTGGCAGCGGCCTTGGTCTGTCGATTGTAAAAACGGTCATCGATGCACACGACGGGACGATACGATTACGCAATCTGCCCCGACGCGGGTTGGAAGTCACGATTGCTTTGCCGCGGCGCGTCGACAAAGGTTGAAAACAAAACGACCCGGGAATTCCGGGCCGTTTTTAAGAATCCTATAAAGACAAGAACGGCGGGCGGCCCCCAGAACCGCCCGCCGATCAGATCAGATCCGAAGTTCCGTTACCGGATCAAACAGACTGATCTGAGACATGTCGGCCGAGAATGTCATCATCTCGCCCGGTTGCGGTGCCCGGTCAGGCCGGACACGTGCAACAATTTCCTTCCCGCCGATTTCGACAACGGTCATGGTGTCAGCGCCGGTCGGTTCAATAACTTCGACCTTGCAGTCGAAATTGACATATTGGCTGCCCGGTTCATCAGAACCGGTACGCTTGTGCGTCAAGCCTTCCGGACGGATGCCAAAAACGACATCTTTCCCGACATAGCTCTGATAGCTTTCAGGCGCATCTTTCAGCGGCAGAATGATCGGGTCGTTATCGCGTTTGATCGATACGGCCAGATTGCCATTGTCATTGATCAGGGTTGCGTTGATGAAGTTCATCGACGGCGAACCGATAAAGCCAGCAACAAAGATGTTGTTCGGGCGTTCATAGATGTTCTGCGGCGTATCGAACTGCTGCAGGATGCCGTCTTTCATGACCGCAATGCGCGAGGCAAGGGTCATGGCTTCGATCTGGTCGTGGGTGACGTAAACGATGGTGGCACCCAGACGCTGATGCAGTTTCTTGATCTCGGTGCGCATATCGACGCGCAGCTTGGCATCAAGGTTCGACAGCGGTTCGTCAAACAGGAAGATGTCCGGATCGCGAACCAGTGCACGGCCCATCGCAACGCGCTGGCGCTGTCCCCCCGAAAGCTGGGATGGTTTGCGATCCAGCAGGGCTTCGATCTGTAGCAGTTTGGCGACGTCGGCGACAGCCTTGTCGCGTTCTGCCGCTGAAACACCACGGATTTCAAGACCGAAGGTGATGTTCTTGCGAACCGTCATATTCGGATAAAGCGCGTAGGACTGGAACACCATGGCGATGTTTCGGTCCTTGGGGTGGACATCGTTGATCACGCGATCGCCGATGCGGATTTCCCCGTCGCTGGAACCTTCCAGACCTGCAATCAGGTTCAGAAGGGTGGATTTGCCGCAACCCGACGGGCCGACCAGAACCAGGAACTCGCCGTCTTCAATAGCAATATTGATTTCTTTGAGAACCTCGACAGGACCGAAGGCCTTGCGAACTTTATCAAGGGTGAGTGATGCCATTTGCTTATCCCTTCACCGAACCGGCGGTCAGGCCGCGGACGAAGTATTTTCCGGCCAGAACATAAACAAGTAGCGTCGGCAGGCCGGTCAGCAGGGCTGTGGCCATATCGACATTGTACTGTTTCACGCCGGTCGTGGTGTTGACGATATTGTTGAGTGCGACAGTCATCGGCGCATTATCGCCAGAGGCGAAGGAAGCACCGAAAAGGAAGTCATTCCAGATCTGGGTAAACTGCCAGATGACCGACACGACGATGATCGGTGTCGAAATCGGCAGAATGATACGCCAGAAAATGGTGAAGAAACCTGCGCCGTCGATAGTGGCTGCCTTCACCAGTTCATCCGGGATCGAAACATAGTAATTGCGGAAGAACAGGGTAGTGAAGCACAGGCCGTAAACGACATGCACAAGAACAAGACCGGTGGTCGAGCTGGCAAGGCCAAGTGACCCCAGAACCTGTGACATCGGCAGCAGCACAACCTGGAACGGAATGAAGCAGCCAAACAGCAGCAGGGCAAAGACGATATTAGCCCCTTTAAAACGCCATTTGGTCAGGGCATATCCGTTGATCGCACCAAGGAATGTCGAAATCAGAACCGCCGGAACCGCCATTTTGACCGAATTCCAGAAGTAAATTTTAATGCCTGAACATTCAACGCCAACACAGGCTTCATTCCACGCATAGGTCCAGGCATCGAACGTGATGACGCGCGGCAGCGAAATGAGTGAGCCTTCCCGGATTTCATCGAGCGACTTCAACGAGGTCGAAATCATCACGAAAAGCGGGAACAGATAGTAGGCTGCAAACAGGATCAGAACGAGATATAGCAACCCGCGCAGTATGGTATGTTTCCAGCCTGCGTCGTGGCTGTAATGCTGAATATCAGCCATTTTTCTTGCCTCCGCGCAGTTCGGAATACAGATACGGCACAATGATCGCCATCACGGTCGCCAGCATCATCATGGCACTTGCGGCACCAACGCCCAGCTGGTTGCGCTGGAAGGCCATCGTGTACATGAAGGTTGCCGGAAGATCGGACGAATAGCCGGGGCCGCCGCCGGTAAGTGCAATGACGAGGTCGAAGCTTTTAACGGCCAGATGGGCCAGAACGACGATCGCACTGAGGAAAACCGGACGGATCGACGGGATGATAATGCCGAAATATATGCGGGGCAGGCTGGCACCATCCATATAGGCTGCGCGAATGATGTCCTGATCGACGCCGCGCAATGCCGCAAGGAACATTGCCATAACAAAACCCGATGCCTGCCAGACGGCTGCGATCACGACCGTGTAGATCGCCATGTCCGAATTGACCAGCCAGTCGAATTTGAAACTGGTCCAGCCAAGGTCATGCATCATGCTTTCCAGGCCAAGGCCCGGATTGAGAAGCCATTTCCAGACGGTGCCTGTCACGATGAAGGACAGGGCCATCGGATACAGGAAAATTGTGCGAAGGACGCCTTCGGCGCGGATGCGCTGATCAAGAAGAACTGCAAGCAGGCAGCCAAGAAACAGGCAGATAACAATAAAGAGACCGCCGAAAATCAGCAGGTTCTCGATGGCAACATGCCAGCGTTCCATTTGCCACAGACGTTCGTATTGCCGCAGACCGGCCCAATCCCAGACCGGAAGCATGCGCGATTTCGAAAACGCCATATAGCCTGTCCACAGGATGAACCCGTAGACGAAAAACAGGGACGCAGCAAAGGACGGTGCAACAACGATCTTGGAAAGATGACGCTGGATGCTGGCCGTCAGGTTGCTTTCGGTGCTTGAAGAAGCCCCCATACCCTTTGCCTCAAACAATTAAAGTAGCGGGAATCCGGCCCCGGAAATGTCCGGGGCCGGTGCGTCGTCAGTCAATGTGACTGTACAGGTCAGATGAGATTAGTCTTTGGCCAGTTCAACAGCTTCGACCAGCCGCGAGACGGCTTCGTCAGACGACATGTCGGAGTTGAAGTGGGCGGTTACGACGTCAATGATCGCACCCGAAAGATGACCGCGAAGAGCCATGCCGTGTGCCATCGACGGAAGGAACCCGCCTGCGTCCTGGGCAGCCAGAAGGTCAGCCTCGGATTTCTTCGCACAATCGTCAAATTTGTCGAGCGGAACGCCAAGACGTGCCGGGATCGAGCCTTTGAGAAGGTTGAAGGTTTCCTGGAATTTCTGGCCAACGATCAGTTCTGCAAGCAGTTTCTGGCCTTCTACCTTGTCATCGCCCGAAACATTGAACATCGCAAAGCTGTCAACGTTGAACAGGTAACCGTGTTCGGACGGGGTTGCCGAACAGATGAAGTCTTTGCCCGGGACTTTGCCAGCAGCAAGGAATTCGCCTTTTGCCCAGTCCCCCATGATCTGCATGGCGGCATCGCCATTCATGACCATAGCTGTTGCAAGGTTCCAATCACGACCCGGGAAGTCGGCATCGACATAACCGCGGATTTTACGCATCTGGTCGAACACGGCTTTCATCGTGTCTGATTTCAGCGCGTCTTCGTCGAGATCAACCAGGGCTTGCTGGTAGAATTCCGGGCCGCCAAGCCCAAGAACGACGGTTTCAAAGACGGTTGCATCCTGCCACGGCTGACCACCATGGGCGACAGGCGTGATGCCGGCCGCTTTGAGCTTGTCAGCAAGGGCGTTGAATTCGTCCCAGGTTTTCGGCGCTTCGGTGGCACCAACTTTGGCCAGCAATTCCGGGTTTGCCCAAATCCAGTCAACACGGTGAATGTTTACAGGAACGGCAACATAATCGCCTTCATACTTCATGACGCTCTGAATAGCTGGCGGAATGACTTTGTCCCAGCCTTCTGCTTCGGCAACGTCATTCAGATCGGCAAGTGCACCCTGTTCTGCCCAGTCCTGGATCGCCGGGCCTTTAAGCTGAACAGCGGCCGGGGCATCGCCCGACAGAACGCGCGAACGCAGTACGGTCATTGCGGCGTCACCGCCACCACCGGCAACCGGGCTATCAACCCATTTGCCACCACGTGCTTCGAAATCTTCTTTCAGGGCAGAGACCGCTTTGGCTTCACCGCCCGAGGTCCACCAATGCAGGACTTCGGCAGTCGGTTCGGCATGTGCAAAGCTTGCAGTCGCGAGAGCAGAGAACGCCACACCGGTGGCGAGAATGGTTTTGCGCAGATTCATTTAGGTTTCCTCCCTGGCTTTAAACCAATTGCAGCGACAACATGCTGCCAAGGGGGACCCTTTGCACTCACAAAACTGTAACAGGGCGTTTCCAGAATGCGAACTGAAACAAACTGTTACAAAAATAGCATGATAGTCCTGAATTATATTGCATGGCAGCAAGGGAAATTAGCCTATTTCGCCGCAAGACAGTTATTCCAGTGATGCACAACTGAATGAAATGTGTCCGTATTTGTAACAGCTTGGAACAGGCGTGCCGGTGCAATTTGAATTCAGCATGCGTCCTTCGTAGAAGGTGTGAAAAGCTCTGCGAGAGGGTGAGGGACTTTAGTATTGATGCTGTGCTGCTCTTGGTATCGTGCCAGAGATGCCAAGATGCCTTGACATGGAAAGGTTTGGCATTATTAATCGCCGCCATGAAAAACGTTATTTGCCTGTTTGCTGATTTCTATTACGGCCCTGCCACATAAGGCGGGAGCGTTTTTCTATGTTCAACCGCTGCGTCGTCGGCGGTTGATTTATAAGGCAGGCACCGGCATCGCAGCTCTTCGGAGACAGAAGATGCCTTTTTTATTTCCAGATCACCCGACCATCGGGATTTTCGGGTTCGGCGCCTTTGGCTGTTTGACCGCCCGGCATCTGTCGGATCATTTTCCGGTTTTGGTACATGATGTTAATCCTGATGCGGTTTCGGCATACGTGTCGGAAGCAGCACATGGAAACATTCGGGCGGCTGATATTCTAAGCGTGGCGAAATGCGATATCGTCATTCTGGCCGTTCCCGTTACGGAAATGAGGTCTGTGATCGCGACGATTTCACCATATTTGCGTACGGGGGCGATTGTTCTGGATGTCGGGTCCGTGAAAATGGAACCGGCGCAGGCAATGCTTGAAGGGCTTCCCGATCATGTCGAGATCATCGGTACTCATCCGTTGTTTGGTCCGCAAAGTGCGCGGGACGGTGTTTCCGGGCTTAAGATCGCGATATGCCCTGTGCGGGGATACAAATTTCGCCGGATTGCCGCGTTCCTGCGCCATATTCTGCGGCTCAAGATTTTTGTTGTTACTCCGGAGGTCCATGACCGCGAGGCCGCGGTCGTGCAGGGTGTCACGCATCTCATTGCCAAGGTTCTTGCCCGGATGGATCCATTGCCTGTGCGCATGACGACAGCAAGCTTTGACTTGCTGGTCAAGGCCACCGAAATGGTGCGCTACGACGCGCCCAGCGTTTTCTGGGCGATTGAAAACGAGAACCCCTATGCCGGTGCCGTGCGGGAACAGTTCTTTGAATTGGCAATGGGGGTACGTGATCAGCTAGCGGGTGATAAATTAGCGGGTGATAAATGTGTGGTTGCCGCGGGAATGGCGAAATGAGCTTTTTGCCGTGCGTGGCTATGTTGCGTTGCCGCATGGGGGCGAAGGCTGAAATATATGATTTATTTCAATTTTTCCTGTGATGAAGGCTACAAGTTTCACAATTGAACCCATTCAATTGTGACGTTTTGGAATAGATGATATGCAATCTTTGGCGGTTGAGGTATATGGCACTTGGGAGCATATTGCATTGCAGAAAGCGAAGTGATGAACGCGCCGACCAAAAGCGGAAGACCCGCAGGCTAGCGTTCTTATTCTTAAACCAAGGAGGTTCAACATGTTCCTGTCCAGTATTCTCGTTGCTGTTCGCCGTTGGGCCTATGCACGCTCTGTCGCGAACGAACTCTACAATCTCGACAAGCGTGATCTGGATGATGTCGGGATTTCCCACTGGCAGATCAAAGACGTAGCGCGCAAAGCTGCTCGTGACGCGATCGCTTAAGCCAGACTGAATTTCGGCAGCGCCAGTTTGTAGGCAGCTGTGTAAGCAGAAGCCGGACATTTCGTCCGGCTTTTTGTTTTTCTGTCTTCTGAATATGCCGCTGTATTTCAGATGATCCCGGCTACCACAGGCTTGCCTGATGTGATGGCTTTGGGATTTTTCCGGTATCCATCTGTGTCAGGAAATGCTCGGCCTGTTCGATTAGTGCCGTTTTACTGTTCCCATTCATACGCGACCAATTGCGATATGGCATAGCAAGGCGCGGATTTTTGCCGAGTTTATCGACGTTACGATCCAGGAAGTGCCAGTAAAGTGCGTTAAAGGGGCATGCATCGGGCCCTGTGTTCTTATTGGGACTGTATTGGCAAGCCGTACAGTAATCAGACATCCGGTTGATGTATTTTCCACTCGCAGCATAGGGCTTGGACGCCATTTTTCCCCCGTCGGCATAAAGTGCCATGCCAAAGGTGTTGGGAAGTTCCACCCACTCAAATGCGTCGATATAAACTGCCAGATACCATTCACAGACTTCCTTTGGATCCAGACCGGATAGAAGCGCAAAGTTGCCAATCACCATCAATCGCTGAATGTGATGCGCGTAGGCATTGTCCAGCGTTTCGGTGATGGCGTGATGCAGGCAGTTCATCCCAATATTCCCATCCCAGAAAAAGGCGGGTAGGGGGCGTCTGGCATCGAAATAACTGCCTTTTCCGTAATCGGGCCCCATATGCCAGTAAAGCCCGCGCACATATTCGCGCCAGCCAAGGATCTGACGAATAAAGCCCTCGGCGGCGTTGATTGGTATCTTGCCGACGCGATAGGCATTTTCAGCGGCACGGCATACTTCATCGGGGAGCAAAAGGCCGACATTGATATAGCCGCTTAGAAGAGAGTGATAAACAGTGCTGCTTTTTACAGTCATCGCATCCTGATAGTCACCAAATAGCGGCAATCGATGTTCTATAAAGTGATCAAGGACTGTAAGCGCATCGCGTCGGGTAACCGCCCAGCCGAAACTTTTGTGATCCCCGCAGGCATTCGGGAAATCCTGTTTAACCCGGTTGAGCAATGCCTGCGTGATGCTATCCGGTTTGAAAGTCAGGGGGCTTGGCGGCCTGTGATCATCGGGAAGGCGTTTGCGATTATCGTGATCAAAATTCCACTGACCGCCAACCGGTTTGCCATCCGGTTCCATCAGGATACCGGTTGTACGTCGCAGTTGCCGATAGAAATACTCCATACGGAGTTCCTTGCGGTTTTCAGCAAATTCCGCAAATACCGAAAGTGGGGCAAAGAAACGATCATCGTCGCGAACATCAAGGACGATACCGAACTTGTCCGCCCATGTTTCGATTTCCGTGCGTATCCGCCATTCGCCGGGCTCTGTAATGATTACATGTTTTACCGGATGATTTTTCAATGCCAGTTTCAGGGCATCGCTAAAGCTATTGGTCGGCTGATTCTCATAATCGAAATAACAAACCGCGAAACCCTTTTCACGTAATTCATGAGCGAAATGGCGCATCGCAGACAGAATGAAGACAATTTTCTGCTTGTGATGGGCGACATAGTTTGCCTCGCTGTTCGGTTCCGCCATTACAATCAAGTCGTGATCAGGATCGGCATCCCTTAAACTTGCCAGTGAAACAGACAGCTGATCACCAAGTATGAAACGGATCGATTTGATGGCAGACATTTAACGGGCGACCTCCGGCAGCGAAAATCATATTTCCGACTCGTACGCGAAAAAAGGTCCCAGAGATTGGTTGAAGCAAACAAAAACAACCGAAAACGGGCGGACCGATTTTCATTCGCAATGGTTGCTGCGCGAATGATTTTTACTTGTGTGCCATGATCTGAAAATTTGCAAAAAATCGGCTAAATTATTGATAATGGTAATCAAAGGCGCGGTTTTCCCTTGAAAAGGGGAATGGTCGATCCCACTATTTGGACAGCCCAATCATCAGGAGTGCCACCATGAAGGGTGATCCCAAGATCATCAGTTATCTTAATCGCGTGCTGACCAACCAGTTAACGGCGATTAACCAGTATTTCCTGCATGCCCGTATGCTCCGCGACTGGGGCGTGGAAGAAATGGGCGAGTACGAATACAAACTTTCGATCAAGGAAATGAAACGTGCCGATGACACCATCGAGCGCATTCTGTTCCTTGAAGGTCTGCCCAATCTTCAGAATTTGAACAAGCTTATGATCGGCGAGAATGTCGAGGAAATCGTTTCCTGCGACATGAAGTTCGAGTTGGCAAGCCTGCCGCTTCTGCGCGAGGCGATTAGCGCCTGCGAAAAGGCCGAAGACTTTGTAACCCGCGATCTGCTGGTCAAATTCCTTGAAGATCAGGAAGAACATGTCGACTGGCTGGAAACGGAGCAGTGGCAGATCGAAAATGTCGGTATGCAGAATTATATTCAAAGCCGTTCTGGCGACGGCGACTAACACATCAGGAGCTTAAACGCCATGAAGGGTAACAAGAAGGTTATCGACGCGCTGAACAAGCAGCTTACGGCTGAATTGTCCGCCGCCGACCAGTACAACACCCATGCCGAGATGTATCTCGATTGGGGTTTGCATGCACTTTATGCTCGTATGCATCATGAAAAGGACGAAGAACTCGAACATGCAAAACGCCTGATCGAACGTATTCTGTTCCTTGAAGGTGTGCCCGATACCGCGTCGCGCAGTCCGATCAAGATCGGCAAAACCGTGCCCGAGATGATGAAAAACGATCTCGAACACGAATATCATGTGATCGATCTTCTGAAAAAGGCGATTAAACTTGCCGAGAAGGAAGAAGATTATCAGACGCGCAATATGCTGACCACGCTGCTGGATGACAGCGAAGAGGACCATGCATATTGGCTTGAACAGCAGATCCGTCTGATCGATATGATGGGCTTGCCGAACTATATCCAGTTCCGCGCTGTTGGCGAGCCGAACCCGCACGGTTAAGGTTGCCAAATGTCATTTGAAAACCCCGGTATTGTCCGGGGTTTTTTATTTTTTATCAGATATTTGAGGGTGAATTGATCACGCAAAATCAATCCGCCCGTTTTATGCTTGACCTTCCAGTTGCTGGAACCTCTATGGTCACCCATATCAAGTTATTGATTATGGAATGGTGACCTAAATGGACAGGCGATCAGAACCCGACATCCCTGAAATTCGTGGCAATGGTGCCCCCGGTTGGAAAAAACCGACGGACGAAGGGGCGCGTGGCGAAGTGACCCTGCAAATCGGCGGGATGACTTGTTCATCCTGTGCCGGTCGGATTGAAAAGGCATTGGGCAAGCTGCCCGGTGTATCGTCCGAGGTTAACCTTGCGCTGAATTCTGCCCATGTCACCTTTGATCGTGATCAGACATCAGTTAGCAAACTGGCCGATACCATCCGTTCCGCGGGCTATTCTGTTGCCGATGAAAGCCGGTCTTTTGATATTGATGGCATGACCTGTGCCAATTGCGCGCTTCGCGTCGAAAAGGCATTGAGCAAACTGCCCGGCGTTACGGAAGCCAGTGTCAATTTCGCACTGGAGCGGGCCGATATTCATACCTTACCGGGACAGGTTGGTGACGCCGATGTCATCGCGGCTGTTGAAAAGGCCGGTTATCACGCTGTTTCACGAGGCAAATCCGGTCAGGAAAACGGGCAGGATCCCGCAGACCAAAAGAATTCCGACAAGTCGCTTTGGTGGCTGGCGGCTTCGATTGTCCTGACCGCGCCGTTGGTGGCCCAGATGATCTGGATGTATCTGGGGGTCGATTTTCATTTGAGCCCGTGGGTAGAACTGGCGCTGGCGACCCCGGTGCAGTTCCTGATCGGTTGGCGGTTTTATCGCGGCGCCTGGATGGCGTTGCGTAACGCCAGCGCCAATATGGACGTGCTGGTCGCACTTGGCACGTCGGCCGCCTATTTCCTGAGCCTTTATAACATGATTGTGGCTGGTCATGACGGGCAGACTCATCTTTATTTCGAGGCATCCGCCGCGATCATCACCCTGATCCTTGCCGGTAAAATCATGGAAGAACGCGCCAAACGCGGTGCGTCGGCGGCTATTCGTGAACTGATGGCGCTACGTCCGCGCCGTGCGCGTAAACTTGACGAAACCAAAGGCGAAATTGAAATCGATATCGCCCAGCTTGTTATCGGTGACACCGTCAGGGTTTTGCCAGGTGAACGTGTTCCCGTTGATGGCAAGGTTTCAGCAGGTGAAAGTGAGCTTGATGAAAGCCTGATCACCGGAGAAACACGCCCGGTCGCGCGTGTGGCAGGGGATATGGTCGTTGGCGGCGCTGTCAATGGCACCGGGCGGCTTGATGTCGAAGTCACCGCAATCGGCGAAGATACAACACTGTCGCGGATCATTCGGCTGGTTGAACAGGCCCAGACCGGAAAGGCACCGGTTCAGAAACTGGTCGATAAAGTTTCCGGGATTTTTGTGCCCGTGGTCGTCTTGATTGCCTTGGTTACCTTTGGCGGATGGCTTTTATTCGGTGCCACGATGGAAGCATCGATTGTGGCCGCTGTTTCGGTTCTTGTTATTGCCTGCCCCTGTGCATTGGGACTTGCGACACCAACCGCACTGGTGGCGGGCACGGGGGCCGCGGCGAAAAGCGGTATCCTGATCCGGAACTTCGATGCGCTGGAACAGGCACACAATGTTGATACCGTCATTTTTGATAAAACCGGTACCCTGACCGAAGGCAAGCCAACAGTTCGAGACATCAAACCCGCAGAGGGCACAGATGAAGCCGAACTGCTGCGTATGGTTGCCGCCGTGCAGGCCGCAAGCGAACATCCGCTGGCGCGTGCAATCGTCAATGCCGCACGCAAACAGGAAATTAAAATTCCTGACATCACTGATTTTAGCAGCAAAACCGGTGCCGGTGTTCAGGCAAAGGTTGAAGACCATAATGTCGTTATAGGCAATGAGGCAATGCTTGCCGATCTTGGTATTGGATTGCCAGATGATGATCTTGGCAGCCAGATTGCCGATTACGAAGGGCGCGGCCAGACCGTCATTCTGGTTGCGATTGACGGCAGGTTCGCCGGGTTCATCACGCTGGAAGATCGCATTCGTGCGTCGGCTAAACAGGCGATAGCCGATCTGAAAGCGCGTGGGATCAACAGCATCATGTTGTCTGGAGACGGTGAAGATGTTGCTTCCTATGTTGCAGAGCAGCTTGGTCTTGAAGAAGGCCGCGGTCGTATCCGGCCGCAGGACAAGGCGCGCGAGGTCGAAAAACTGCGCAAGGCTGGCCGTCATGTTGCCATGGTCGGCGATGGTATCAATGATGCGCCAGCCCTGGCGGCGGCGGATGTCGGTATTGCGATGGGGGGCGGTACCGATGTGGCCATGGAGACGGCGGGCATTACCCTGATGCGGTCTGACCCGGCACTTGTCGAGGGGGCAATTGATGTGTCGATCGCAACACGGCGCAAGATCGCCCAAAACCTGTTCTGGGCGTTTGGTTATAACGTGATCGGCGTGCCGTTGGCGGCGTTCGGTATCCTGAGCCCCGCGATTGCGGGGGCTGCGATGGCGTTGAGTTCGGTTTCGGTCGTCAGCAACTCGCTGTTGCTGCGCGGTTGGAAAGTCCGCGGAGAAAAACCATGAATATTTCCGATGCATCCCGCGATAGCGGTCTTCCGGCGAAAACCATCCGTTATTACGAGGATATCGGACTGGTAAAGCCCGGTCGGCTTGAAAACGGCTACCGGGACTACAGCGACGATGACTTGCACAAATTGCGCTTTTTGCAGCGTTCCCGGGGGCTTGGCTTTTCGGTAGAGGATTGCCGGGTGTTACTGTCGCTCTACGAGGATCGAAACCGTGCTTCGGCAGATGTGAAGCAGATTGCCAAAACACATCTGATCGAAATCGAACGCAAGATCGCAGAACTGCAAAGTCTGCAAAAGACCTTGTCGCATCTGGTTGACGAATGCCAAGGCGATCATCGTCCTCATTGTCCTATCATCAACGATCTCGCGGGATAGCCTGCTTAAATCTGAAGAAGGAAGACATTCGTTGAAGAAGAAAACGATTTTTGCCCTCGGCGGAGCTGTGGCCGTGTCCGCAATCGTGGTGATTGCTGTTGTCGTTTCAGGTGCCTACCCTGAAAAAGATGCGGCGCAGGTTCGCTTGCAACCCGATAATTTGCAACTGGTTGCAATGGGCAAGAAAATCTATGACGCCAATTGTGCGTCCTGCCACGGTCGTGATTTTAAAGGGGAAGCAAACTGGCGCGAACGACGCGACGATGGTTTGCTGCCTGCACCTCCCCATGATGAAACCGGCCATACCTGGCATCACCCGGATGATTTGCTGTTTGCATTGACCAAATATGGTCCGGCGAAAATGATCGGTGATGGTTATCAGTCTGCGATGCCCGGCTTTGAAAAAGTTCTGACGGATGAGGAAATCATAGCATCCCTGTCCTATATCAAAAGCCGCTGGCCCAAAGAAATCCGGATGCGCCACGATCAGATGAACAAGTCGGCCGCCCAATAAAGCACAAGGCCTGGCAATGTTCTGCCGGGCCTTCATGTTTTTACGACATAAAACCTAAACGCGGGGCAGGGTGATTCGTACTGTTGTGCCCTTGCCAAGGTCGCTTTCGATGCTTAGTCGTCCTCCGTGCAATTCAACCAAAAGCTTGGCCAGCGGCAAACCAAGTCCCGTTCCCGCACTTTCCTTGACCCCTGATGGGTGCAATTGGGAGAACCGGGCAAGAGCGCGTGGAATGTCGTTCGGACTCATGCCGACACCATTATCCTGAATGGCAAAACAGATTTCGTCGTCCAAGACCGTCAATGTTACGGAAATCTCTCCCTTGTCGGGGGTGAACTTGGCGGCGTTGCTGAGGATGTTTATCAGGATTTGCTTCAGTTTCAGGCGATCACATGGCATCATCAATGGTTTTTGCGGCAAATTCAGGATCAGTTTGTGATGCCGTTTTTTGATGTCGTCGCTGACTAGTTTTGTTGCTTCCTGCGTTACAGAAACAATATCGTCTTCTGCCAGTTGCAAAGCCATCGAGCCATTCGAAAGCTTCGAGACATCAAGAACATTGTTCACGAGTTCAAGCAGATGCGTTCCAGCCTCGTACACGTCGCGTGCGCAGTCACGATAGCTGTCGGAAATATCGCCCAGCACGCCTTCGGCGATCAATTCGGAATTGCCGATAATCGCATTAAGCGGGGTGCGCAGTTCATGCCCCATATTGGCAATGAAGTCGGATTTTGATGCATTGGCGTCCGAGCGTTCGCGATTCTGTTCCATCAAGGTGCGCTCGGCCTGTTGCTGCCTGTCATTTTCAAGCAGCGTCATCAGGACAGCTGTGCGTGTTTCGTTTTCGCGGAAATATTCCAGCGGGGCGATGGACAGATCGCACATGTGGCTTTCATCGCTGGCATTGACCAGCACGATATCGCCGCGCCATGTCCTACCGGATGCAAAGACATCATCAATGTCATTGAGAAGTCCGGCAGACAGAAAGCCTGCCTTGCGCCCGATCATCCGGTCGCGGGCAACACCGATCAGGTTCGCCATGGCGTCATTGCACTGCAAAACCTTGCCGCTACGCTCGCAGATGACGGCGGCATAGGGCAGTGCGTTCAGAACAACTTGATCTGCCAATGGCGCGGTTTCCGCGTCAATCGGGGAGTCTGTGGTCATGTCGGCCCCTGGTCCCATCGTTATCCAGCAATCAATCGTTTAAAAACGGTCGATACCCAGTCCAAGAAGCGAGATATCGGGTTTGCGTCCGTCAATGAGATCGGCAACAGCCTTTCCAGAACCACAACTCATCGTCCACCCCAAAGTCCCGTGCCCCGTATTAAGATACAGATTATCATATTTTGTATCACTAATAACAGGGGCAGAATCAGGTGTTACAGGACGAAGTCCCGACCAGAACTCGATTGTTGAACGATCACCGGAATTTGGAAACAATTCGAATGCCTTGTCGGCAATCATTTTTTGGCGTCGTTCCGACATTCTAAGATTATAGCCGTCCAGTTCCGCCGTTCCCGCGGCGCGGAGCCGGTTTCCAAGCCGCGAATAGACCATCTTCACGCTGTCATCAATCAGGGCCACCCGGGGGGCGCCGTTATGGCCGGTGGTATCAATGCTGATCGAATATCCCTTGCACGGGTAAACCGGCAAATGAATGCCAAGCGGCTTTAACAGAAGCGGGCTGTAACTGCCCAGACACATCAGATAACGATCACCGGAAATATCGCCCTGATCGGTGCTGACGGCGGCAATGCGGCCCTGATCCTGTTTAAGTCCGGTGATGGTGGTGCCGAGCCTGAAGATGGCACCGCGTGCACTGCAGCGGTCTGCCAGAAGTTCGGTAAATTTTCGCGCATCCCCGCTTTCATCGTCGGGGGTAAAGCTGCCGCCGATGATTTTGGCATTGCTGTCGCGCAAGGCTGGTTCGATTTCAAGGCATTCGGTGGCGCTGACCATGCGACGGTTCAGGCCAAATTCCTGCATCTGGCGCGTTGCCTTTTCGACCGTTGCCAGTTCGTCTTCGTTTCGACAGACGTGAAGAATACCCTGTTCGAGATGGTCATATTCAAGCCCAAGGCTGCTGCGCAGGTCTTTTAGGCAGGCGCGGCTGTATGTCGCAACGCGCAGTGCCTTTTCAAGGTTCACGCGTGCCCGTTTATCGGTGCAGTTGCGCAGGAACCGGAGACCCCATGAAAACAGTTGCGGATCCCAGCGCATCCGGAACAACAGCGGCGCTTCTTCGCGGCCAAGCCATTTCAGTATCTGTGCGGGGGTATGTTCATTTGCCCACGGTGTGGCATGGCAGGCGGAAATCTGGCCACCATTGGCAAAGCTGGTTTCCTGACCTGCGGCGTGCTGTCGGTCAATGACCGTAACCTGATGGCCGTTCTCCAAAAGATACCAGGCCGCCGTCGTCCCAATGACGCCAGCGCCCATCACGACAACATGCATACCGGAAAAGCCTCGTTACGGATAGTTAAGTACGCGTTAGTCTCTGACTCGCGATTGCGTTTGCAATATACTGATCGGGAAAACAAATAGCTACCGGTGTCTGTTCGTTTTCCGGATGATCCGGCAAGCACGCCAATGTACCGAATGTGACAGGTGAAAATGTTCGAAGTCCTCACCACTGAACAGATATACGAAGCCGACCGCAGAACCATTGAAGCTGGCACATCTGGCGATGTCTTGATGGAAAATGCCGGTGCGTCTGTTGTTGCCGAAATCGTGTCGCGGTGGACGGCGCGTGCCGCAACGGTGTTATGCGGGCCGGGGAACAATGGCGGCGATGGCTTTGTTATTGCCCGCCTTTTACGCAATGCGGGGTGGTCGGTACGGTTGGGGCTGCTTGGCGATGTTGAGAAGCTGACCGGGGATGCCGCCCTGAATGCGGGACGCTGGGAAGGGGCGGTCGAGCGGCTTTCACCTGCATTGCTGGTCGGGGCCGATCTGGTGGTTGATTGTCTGTTTGGCGCGGGGCTTGCGCGGCCAATTGAGGGTGATCTTGCCAGTCTGGTGCAGGCTGTAAACGATTCCAGCGTGCCGGTTGTTGCGGTTGATGTGCCAAGCGGGGTTGATGGCAATTCCGGCGAAGTTCGCGGTATTTCGGTCAAGGCGAACGTCACCGTGACATTCTGCCGTCCGAAGCCGGGGCACTATCTTTTGCCCGGTCGCATTTTGTGCGGTCAGGTGATTGTGCGTGACATCGGTATCGCCGATCAGACGATCCGCGATATCCGTCCGATGCTTGTATGTAATGAGCCCGGTGTGTGGCGGGCGGGCATCAACTGGCCCGGTGTGGATGGGCATAAATATCATCGGGGGCATTTGCTGGTGATTGGCGGGGCGACCATGACCGGGGCAGGCCGGCTGGTGGCAAGGGCGGCGCGCCGTGCCGGGGCAGGGTTGCTTACAGTTGTGGCAGAACCCGCAAGCCTTTCGGTTTATGCCGCGGATAGCCCCGGCATCATGACGGCACCGATTGCGACCCTTGATGACCTGTTAAAGGATTGTCGTCACAACGCGTTGGTGATCGGGCCGGGATTCGGCGTTGGGGATGAAACATGCAGCCGGATCATTACGTTGCTGCATTATTGTCGGTGCACGGTTCTGGATGCCGATGCGCTGACCAGTTTCGCCGAACAGCCAAGCACGCTGTTTTTTGCCATTCAGGGGCCAACGGTGTTAACGCCGCATGAAGGCGAATTTGCCCGTCTGTTTCCTGATATCGAAGGCGACAAGCTAAGCCGGGCACGGGCCGCAGCCAAGCGAAGCGGTGCGACCGTCCTGATCAAGGGGGCGGATACGGTTGTTGCCGCCCCAGATGGCCGGGCGGCAATCAACACGATCGATGCGCCGTGGCTGGCAACAGCCGGATCGGGGGATGTCCTGGCCGGGATTATTGCCGGGTTGATGGCACAGGGGATGGAAATGTTTGATGCTGCCTGCATGGGGGCGTGGCTTCATGCGCGTGCCGGGGTGGATATTGGTCCCGGTCTGATTGCCGAGGATATTCCGCATCATCTGCCGGTTCTGCTGGGGCAGCTTTGGCGTGCCGTACCCAAGTGATGTCTGGATGAGGCGCTAGTTCTATCGCAAATCGGCTGCGTTCGGCCCCCTGAAGCCGGTGTTTGATGGGCGAAGATGCTTTTTCGGGTAGTTTTTTGAACCTTCCAACAATCTTGTGAAACGCAGAAAACCGGCCCGTTTCAAATTAATTTTCCACCGGAATGCATCTGTCTAAAAGGCGATGCTTGCATGACATGATCGAAGTTTGTATTAAGGCGCACCCACACCGGTACTTCCGGTGTGTTTGGTATGCTTGTGTGCGGGCGTGGCGGAACTGGTAGACGCGCTGGATTTAGGTTCCAGTGGAGCAATCCGTGGGGGTTCGAGTCCCTTCGCCCGTACCATAAGCTGACCATAAATTAAGACCAGGATGCATATTCGTTTAGTCATATTGACTTTCTGAGGTCCGGACTGCGTCGCGTAACGGACATTATTCGAACCAAGCAAAAGAGTTATCTATGCAGGTTACTGAAACCAAAAACGAAGGCCTGGCGCGCGAGTTCAAAGTCGTTGTGCCCGCCGCTCAGATCGAAGAAAAAGTCGTCGCCAAACTCGACGAGATCAAAGACCAGGTTCGCCTGCCGGGCTTCCGTCCGGGCAAGATTCCGGCGAAACTGCTGCGCCAGCGCTATGGCCAGGCTGTCATGGGCGAAGTTCTCGAAGCCGCTGTAAACGAAAACACCGGCAAGGTTCTTAACGACAATGACCTGCGTCCAGCCGTTCAGCCGAAAATCGAAGTGACCTCGTTTGACGAAGGCAAGGACCTTGAGTTCGCCATTGCTGTCGAAGTCATTCCGGCCATCGAACCGATGGACTTCAAAAAGCTGAAGCTGACCCGCGAAGTCGTTGAACTTGACGATGTGAAGGTCAACGAAACGCTTGACCGTATTGCAGCAGCGCAGGGCACCACCGAGCCGCTCGCACGCAAGCGCAAGTCGAAAGCCGGTGACGTTGTCGTCATCGATTTCCTTGGCAAAATCGGCGGCGAAGCTTTTGAAGGCGGTAAAGCCGAAGATTACGAACTTGAACTTGGTTCGGGTTCGTTCATCGAAGGTTTCGAAGACCAGCTGACCGGCGTTAATGCCGGTGACGAAGTTGTCGTCAAAGTGAAATTCCCGGAAGCCTATGGTGCGGCTGAACTTGCAGGCAAAGATGCCGAGTTCGACGTAACTGTCAAGGAAATCAAGGAAAAGAAACCGGCTGCTCTTGACGATGAACTCGCCAAGAAACTCGGTCAGGAAAGCTTTGACGCCCTCAAAGACGCAATCCGCAAGGATTTCGGTCGCGAGTACGAATCGGTTGCCCGTCAGAAACTGAAACGCCAGCTGCTTGATGCATTGGCCGAAAACCACAGCTTCGAACTGCCGACCAGTCTGGTTGAGAACGAGCTGGAAGGCATCATTGCCCAGATCAAACAGGCACGTGATGCGGGGCAGGAAGATGACGAGACCAAAGGCAAGTCCGAAGAAGAACTGACCGACGAGTTCCGCGAAATCGCAGAACGCCGTGTTCTTCTTGGTCTGCTTCTGGCAGAAGTCGGCCGTAAAAACGAAATCCAGGTTACCCAGGAAGACGTGAACAAGGTCCTTGTTGCCGAGGCCCAGAAATATCCGGGTCAGGAACAGCAGGTTATTGAATTCTACAAAAATAACCCGCAGGCCTTGCAGGCGCTTCAGGGCCCTGTATATGAAGACAAGGTCGTGGATTACATCGTCGAACTCGCCAAGGTAGAAGACAAGACCGTTTCGGTCGAAGACCTTCTGAAACCGGAAGAGGAAGACGAAGCTCCGAAGAAGAAATCGGCTGCCAAGAAGGCATCGGCTAAAAAAGACGCAGACAAAGAGGCTCCGGCCAAGAAATCTGCTGACAAGAAGCCAGCTGCCAAGAAAAAAGCCGATAAATCGGAAGAGAAGTAATCCGTCCGACATACCGGTTTAGGATGCAGCAAGGAGATTGCAGTCGATGATTGAAGCACAGATGAACTCGCTCGTGCCGATGGTGGTTGAACAGACCAGTCGTGGTGAACGGGCCTATGACATCTTTTCCCGTCTTCTCAAGGAGCGGATCGTCTTCATCAACGGCCAGGTTCATGACGGCATGTCGTCACTGATCTGCGCGCAGTTGCTGCATCTCGAATCGGAAAACCCGGACAAGGATATCTCGCTTTATATCAACTCCCCGGGCGGGGTTGTGACGTCGGGTCTGGCGATCTATGACACCATGCAATACATCCGTTGCGATGTTTCCACGGTGTGCATGGGGCAGGCGGCTTCCATGGGGTCGCTGTTGCTGATGGCCGGTGCAAAGGGCAAGCGTTACTGCCTGCCGAATGCGCGCGTCATGATTCACCAGCCGTCCGGCGGGTTCCAGGGGCAGGCATCGGATATCGAAATCCATGCCCGCGAAATTCTGGCATTGCGTCAGCGTCTTAACGAGATTTATGTCGAACATACCGGCCGTGATCTCAAGACGATTGAAGACGCGATGGAGCGTGATAACTTCCTTACCCCGGATCAGGCCAAGGAATTCGGCCTGATTGACGAGGTGGTAACGTCGCGTCCGAAGCCGGAGTCTGATGCGAAAAAAGATTGATCGTTGCATAACGATCCGATGAAAACGCCCCGGTGTTTTGCCGGGGCGTTTTTTTTATGGCTTGCGCACATTCATCCTCTGGTCATAGACAGGACGTATAAGTAGGTTCTGTGACATTGTTTGGAACATGCGAAATTCCATAACGTTCAGGTGATAATGAACAGGGGTTTCGCATCCTTGGGTGCGCTCCCATATCAAACATGTGGCCATATGGCCGATAAGCGTAGATTAAACGTTGAGATCGGTATCGTTTACCGGCTAACATGGCGATAAAAGATAACGTCAAACGTAATTGGGGTTTGTATGAGCAAATCGAATAGCGGGGACTCCAAGAACACTCTGTATTGTTCTTTCTGTGGAAAGAGCCAGCACGAGGTTCGCAAGCTCATCGCCGGTCCAACCGTATTCATCTGTGATGAATGCGTAGAGCTTTGCATGGACATCATCCGCGAAGAGCACAAAACCCATCTCGTCAAATCGGCTGACGGGGTGCCTTCTCCGCAAGAGATTTGCAAGGTTCTTGACGATTATGTGATCGGTCAGGGCCATGCGAAGAAAGTTCTCTCTGTCGCGGTTCACAACCACTACAAACGCCTGCATCATGCCAGCAAGAACGAAGACATCGAACTTGCCAAGTCGAACATCATGCTGGTCGGTCCGACCGGTTGTGGTAAGACGCTTCTGGCGCAGACGCTTGCGCGCATCCTTGATGTGCCGTTTACTATGGCAGATGCCACGACCCTTACCGAAGCAGGTTATGTCGGTGAGGACGTCGAGAATATCATCCTCAAGCTGCTTCAGGCGGCTGACTACAATGTCGAGCGTGCACAGCGTGGCATCGTCTATATCGACGAGGTCGACAAGATTTCGCGCAAGTCCGACAACCCGTCGATCACGCGTGACGTGTCGGGTGAGGGTGTTCAGCAGGCCCTTCTGAAGATCATGGAAGGTACGGTTGCATCGGTTCCGCCGCAGGGCGGCCGTAAACACCCGCAGCAGGAATTCCTGCAGGTCGACACCACCAATATCTTGTTCATCGTGGGCGGTGCCTTCGCTGGTCTGGATAAGGTGATTTCGCAGCGTGGCAAGGGCAGTGCTATCGGGTTTGGTGCGGATGTCCGCAGCCCCGAAGACCGTCGTACAGGCGAAGTCCTGCGCGAAGTCGAACCCGAGGATCTGTTGAAATTCGGCCTTATTCCGGAATTCATCGGTCGTCTGCCGGTTCTGGCAACGCTTGAAGACCTCGACGAGGATGCGCTGGTCAAGATTCTGACCGAGCCGAAAAACGCACTTATCAAGCAGTATCAGCGTCTGTTCGATATGGAAGACGTGAAACTGACCTTCCAGCCTGATGCGCTGGTGGGAATCGCCAAAAAGGCGATCGAGCGTAAAACCGGTGCGCGTGGCCTGCGGTCAATCATGGAAGGTATCCTGCTTGATACCATGTTTGATCTGCCGACCCTTGAAAGCGTCGAGGAAATCGTGATCAACCGTGATGTCGTCGAAGGAAAGGCAAAACCTTTGCTGATCCATGCAGAACGACGTGAAGGTGTCGAACACAGTGCCTGATTTCTGATCCCGCACCGGCATCCTATTGCGGTGCGGGAATTTCAGATTATCTTTTGAATGTTCGCGTTACTGGCGGGGCCTATGGCAGGACCCCAGCAACGTTTTGGCTCAGAATAGGGAATAGAACATAATGGTTGAATTGGCGCGTGGCGAAATTTACCCGGTACTGCCGTTGCGCGACATCGTAGTGTTCCCGCACATGATTGTTCCGCTGTTTGTCGGGCGTGAAAAATCAGTGCGCGCACTTGAAGATGTAATGCGCGAAGACAAGCAGATTCTGCTTGTTACCCAGAAAGACGCGGGTCTTGATGATCCGTCGGTCAAGGATCTGTACGAAATCGGTACTGTCGCAACCGTGTTGCAGCTTCTGAAGCTGCCCGACGGGACGGTCAAGGTGCTTGTTGAAGGTGGCAAGCGCGCAGAGATTTCCGGTTTCGTCGACAATCCTGAATTTTTCCAAGCTTATGCCGCTGTTCGTGAGGAAGCGGATGAGGACGATAGCGAGCTTGAAGCGCTTGCGCGTTCCGTCGTGACCCAGTTCGAACAGTATATCAAGCTGAACAAGAAGATACCGCCGGAAGTTCTGGTATCGGTTAATCAGATCGAAGAGCCTGCGAAGCTTGCCGATACGGTGGCGTCGCATCTGTCGCTCAAGATTTCCGAGAAACAGGAACTTCTGGAAACCACCCTCGTCGGGGATCGTCTGGAACGCATTTTCGGTTTCATGGAATCGGAAATCGGCGTCTTGCAGGTCGAGAAAAAAATCCGCAACCGCGTCAAGCGCCAGATGGAAAAAACCCAGCGCGAGTACTATCTGAACGAGCAGCTTAAAGCCATTCAGAAGGAACTGGGCGAGGGCGAAGATGGCAAGGATGAAGCTTCTGAAATCGAAGAGAAGCTGAACAAGGCCAAGATGCCGAAGGAAGCCAAGGAAAAAGCCCAGGCCGAGCTTAAGAAACTGCGCAATATGAGCCCGATGTCCGCCGAGGCCACCGTGGTGCGCAACTATCTTGACTGGATGGTGTCTATTCCGTGGAACAAACGTTCGCGGGTTTCGCTTGATCTGAAAAAGGCCAAGAAGGTGCTCGACAAGGAGCATTACGGTCTTGAAAAGGTCAAGGAACACATCCTTGAATATCTTGCCGTTCAGGCGCGCGTCAAAAAAGTCAAAGGCCCGATTCTGTGCCTTGTCGGTCCTCCGGGCGTTGGTAAAACCTCGCTTGGGAAATCGATTGCGAATGCGACCGGTCGTACGTTCGTGCGCATGTCGCTTGGCGGGGTGCGTGACGAGTCTGAAATTCGCGGTCATCGCCGGACCTATATCGGTTCCATGCCGGGCAAGATCATCCAAGGCATGAAAAAGGCGAAATACTCCAACCCGCTTTTCCTTCTCGACGAGATTGAAAAAATGGGTTCGGATTTCCGCGGCGATCCGGCTTCGGCGTTGCTTGAAGTTCTTGATCCGGAACAAAATTCGACCTTTAACGACCACTATCTTGAGGTCGATTACGATCTTTCGGATGTGATGTTCGTTACGACCGCCAACAGCCTGCGCATGCAGCAGCCGTTGCTCGACCGTATGGAGATCATCCGGATTTCGGGTTACACCGAAGATGAAAAGGTTGAAATCGCCAAGCGCCACCTGATCCCGAAACAGGTCAAGGAAAGCGGTCTGAGAAAAGGCGAGTGGAGCATTTCGGACGACGCATTGCGGGATCTGATCCGGTACTACACCCGAGAGGCCGGTGTGCGTAGCCTTGAGCGCGAGCTGGCAAAGCTTGCCCGTAAGGCGACCAAGCGCATCATGCTTGAGAACCTGAAAACCGTTCGCGTAACGCCGCGCACGCTTGGCAAATATGCCGGGATTCGCAAGTTCCGTTATGGCGAAACCGAAGGCGAAGATCAGGTCGGTGTTGTTACTGGTCTGGCCTATACCGAATTCGGCGGCGATCTGTTGCAGATTGAATCGGTCACCGTACCGGGCAAGGGCAACATGAAAACCACCGGCAAGCTCGGTGAAGTCATGACAGAATCGATTCAGGCGGCAACCTCGTTTGTCCGGTCGCGCGCCACCCAGTTCGGGATCAAGCCGACCCTGTTCCAGAAACGTGACATTCACGTTCACGTTCCGGAAGGGGCGACACCAAAAGACGGTCCGTCGGCTGGTGTTGGCATGGTGACGTCGGTGGTTTCGGTTCTGACGGGCAATCCGGTTCGCCGGGATGTCGCGATGACGGGCGAAATCACGCTTCGCGGTCGTGTGCTTGCGATTGGTGGTTTGAAAGAAAAGCTTCTTGCGGCATTGCGCGGCGGTGTCAAAACCGTCCTGATCCCGCAGGAAAATGAAAAGGACCTGGAAGACATTCCGGACAACGTCAAACGTGGCATGGAAATCATTCCGGTTTCCCATGTTGACGAGGTTCTCAGCCATGCGCTGGTCAATCCGCTGGTTCCCATCGAGTGGGAAGAAGAAGTGGATGACGTCGCTGTCAAAACCAAGGACGGCGAAGAATCGGAAGTCGGTGGTGTTACCACGCACTGATTGACGTCAAAAAGGTCTGAATTCAAGGGGGGATGGCGCTGTCATCCCCCCTTTTCTGTGGATAACTTTGGCCCAGAATCGGCAATGATCCACAGCCGTGTTGCTGTAAAGGCGAAAAAAATCAAAAAAACGTTCGAAACCGCAGAAAACTGCGACTGTCGCATTGACGGGATGTTGGCTACCTGCTTACACTGCCGATGCAACAGGTTTGGGGCAAACCAAATTTCCTCATAACTCCGAACGTCCAATAAGGGGGCCAGGAAGTGAATAAAAACGATCTCGTTGGAAGTGTAGCTGCTAAAGCCGATCTGTCCAAAGCAGACGCTGCTAAAGCCGTTGACGCTGTTTTCGATTCCATTACCGAATCTCTCAAAGGCGGTGACGAAGTTCGTCTCGTCGGTTTCGGTACCTTCGCTGTCGCTGCTCGCGCTGCTTCAAAAGGTCGCAACCCGCGCACCGGTGAAGAAATCGACATTCCGGCATCGAAACAGCCTAAATTCAAGGCTGGCAAGGGTCTTAAGGACGCCGTCAACTAAGTTTGACGATGTTCTGAAAAAAAATGCCGGTGACGAGCGTCACCGGCATTGCTTTTTCAAAAAAGCATGTTATGTTCCGCCCGCTTCCGCAAAACGGAGCATCAAAATACGGGTGATTAGCTCAGCTGGTTAGAGCATCTCGTTTACACCGAGAGGGTCGGGAGTTCGAATCTCTCATCACCCACCATTCTTGCAAAAGTCGGCTTCGTGCCGGCTTTTTGCATTTCTGGGCAATTCGATTTTCTTTTTGCCAATCAGCGTCCTATCGCAGTGCACCCCGAATCCTTTTGAAGAATCGGAACGTGATGCACACGGTTGACGCCATTGCGCCTGACAGGCAAGCTTGATCAAGCCCCCCAAAGTCAGGATGACGCTGCGATGACCATGATTTCCACAATCCCGTTTTCCGCGCTTGTAGCGTCGTTGCGCAGGGTTGCTGCCCATCGGGGCCAATTAATCGCCCGTGGGGCGCTGGTGGCGATTATAGCGCCCCTGATGCTGGTTGGCTGTTATCTGCCCGAAGCCTTCACCATCGATCTTAATGTCGAACAGAATGGTGATTACCGGTTCAGCTATCGCGGGCTTCTGGTTCAGCCGACAATTACCGAGGCCCTTCTGAACGAAGAAATTGACGCCGACGAGGAAGAGGAACGGGTTGCCAAGGTTCTGGCCGACCTGAAACGCGATTCCGGCGTCAAGCAGCTGACCTATCAGGGCAAGGGGATATTTAATATCGTCTATGAACGGCGCAGCAACATCATGCGCGATAAAAGCTTTGTGTTTGTCCGGCGCAATTCGCGAATCCTTGAAATGTTTTTCCGCGCAGATTCGAACACTGTTGAAATACGCGGCGGCTTTGTTCCCGATCAGTATGAAGAACGTCTGACCGCACTGGGCTACCAGATGACCGGCAAGATCGAACTGCGCACCACGGCCGGCATTCGCAGCCATAACGCCGCCGAGTTCATTGAGACAGGCGGGCAGAACAGGCTGCGCTGGGAAATCAGATCGATTACTGATCCGGTGCCGAATGTGATCATCGGATAGGGCTGCGGACTAGAGTATCGGGCAGAGTAGTCGGGCAGGGAGATCGGATCCGAAAGGTCGGAAATTTTCATCGGCGAGGATGCAGCGGCTACATTTTTCGATGGCCCTGTTTTCCTGATAGAAATCGATCATCGCACCTGCACACTACAATGGCTTTGTATCCTGCCTTTGTCATCGTTCTTAATTTTGTTCTTTATTTGTTCTTTTTGTTGTGGTAAAGATATTTTATCAACTTGATAATTGCGTCTGCATCGCGGGCGAGAGGGGGCGGAATTTTCGGATTTCAGGCTCCTGAATAATTTCCCAGACAATTCCGGCATGACGCCGTCACAGGATATTTGCAGTGCAAACGGAACGGACGGCGCATGTGTTGTTTCAAAAGGAAAGAGGGCCATGATCACGAATGTCGATGACGAAGGGCCGTGATGCCGTCAGGGCAATGGCCGAGGCGCGGGGCTGGCGGGGTGTTTGTTGAACCCGCGTTCCGAACCCGGCGGGCATGAAGATTTCATGCAGCGGTATATTGGACTGTCATGTGAGCGGAGGAAGATAAAGTCACGGCGCGATGCCAGCCGTTATTCAAGGCATCCGAAACAGGGGTCGCAAGCCCGAAAATGGCAAAAGTCATTACGGAAGTAGTTTGTCAAATTCGCAAAATGAAAGACAAAAAAAGGGACGACAAGCTGCCGTCCCGTTTCGGGGGGAAATCTGGCTCGCGGTTCAGAGCGGATGCCGGAGGTCAGTAGACCATTTCGTCCTCGCCACCCCCTTCGGTGATGACGATCTGACCCTGTGCGGCGAGTTCCTTGGCGAGCTGGACGATCATCATCTGGGATTCTTCGACATCCGACAGGCGGACGGGGCCCAGTGCATCCATGTCTTCGCGCATCATCTTGCCGGCACGTTCGGACATGTTTTTGAAGAACAGGTCGCGCATCGCATCGGTCGAGCCTTTGAGGGCCAGTGCGAGTTTGTCTTTTTCGACCTGACGCAGCAGCGTCTGAACGCCGTTGTTGTCGAGACGGGCCAGGTCTTCGAAGGTGAACATGAGCGCCTTGATCTTTTCCGCAGAGTCGCGGTTGCGTTCCTCGAGTGCGGTGAGGAAGCGATCCTGGCTTTGGCGATCCAGGCTGTTGAAGATATCAGCCATCAGTTCGTGGTTGTCGCCGCGCGAGCCGCGCGCAAGGTTCGACATAAACTCTGTACGCAGGGTTTTCTCGATATTGTCGAGGACCTCTTTCTGGACGGCCTCCATGCGCAGCATACGCATGATGACCTCCATCGAGAAGTTTTCCGGCAATAGCGACAAAACGGCAGCAGAGTGGGACGATTTCAGTTTCGAGAGCACCACGCCAACGGTCTGCGGATATTCGTTTTTCAGATAGTTGGCGAGAACGGCTTCGTTCACGTTGTTGAGCTTGTCCCACATGGTGCGACCGGCGGGGCCGCGAATCTCTTCCATGATGCCGTTGACACGGTCTTCGGGCAGGACTTTGGACAGCAGGCGTTCGGTCGTATCAAACGACCCGACAAGCGAGCCGGTTGAGGAAAGCTGATCAGCAAATTCGACAAACAGACGTTCAACGATGTTCGAACTGATGGTGCCAAGGCCCGACATGGTCTGGGAAATCTCTTTGATTTCCTCGTCATCCATCATGCTGAACATTTTGGTGGCATGTTCTTCACCAAGTGCCAACATCAGAATCGCGGCTTTTTCCGGCCCGGCCAGCGACCTGTATTCTTCTTTAACGCGCCCCACTGGTGGTCTTCTCCGTCACTGCGTTTATTCGTCTGGTTTGTGCGCTTGCGCGAACATGCCTGTCTTCAGGCTCCTGTCCCTACGGCAAAGAATATATTCTATTTATCAACAATTCTATAAAACCCGTGCACAGGATGCAAAGGTAACCGGCGAAACCATGCATGGAAGTGATTGGAAAAACGATATTTGTCGAAAATCCGGGGGCTGTGACATGTTTCACAGGGTGATGATCTCTGGCGCAATTGACGAGATGGTTGAAAACGCTGGTATCAGCTTGACTTGGCATAGGTGCTGGTCTAACAAAGGCGCGCCAATAGCTGGTCATTTGGGGGCGTAGCTCAGTTGGTTAGAGCGCCGGCCTGTCACGCCGGAGGCCGCGGGTTCAAGTCCCGTCGCTCCCGCCATGATCACCTATCTGTTGTCTTTCGTCGGGCGTTTCGTCCTTTCCGCGATCGCTTTTTCCTGCGCAGCCGATGTTGCTTTGCAGGAAAGGGACTTGATCATGGCGTTGCGCGGTCCGATATCGGAGAGCAGGGAATGGCAAAAAGATTAGGAAGTTTCCGGCCTTAGGCGGTGTTAAAACCGCTTACGGGGCTGGAACTTGTGCGGTGCATACGTTATGGTGCGCCGGTATAGGCCGGGTGGGGACCTGGTCGGGTCAAAAGAGGCCTGTTCTTGAGAGGTCAGAGAGATGCAAGAGCTTCTTTCGGAATATCTTCCGATCCTGATTTTCATCGGGATCGCCGTCGGTCTCTCGGCGGTTATCGTCATCGCGTCGCTGGTTCTGGCCAAGCAGGCTCCTGATGTTGAAAAGCTGTCCGCATACGAATGCGGATTTGCGCCGTTTGAGGACGCGCGCATCAAGTTTGACGTCAGGTTCTATCTGGTCGCCATCTTGTTCATCATTTTCGATCTCGAAGTTGCGTTCCTGTTCCCGTGGGCTGTGACCCTTGGTGACATCGGCACCTTCGGTTTCTTTTCTATGGTGATTTTCCTGGCTGTGCTGACGGTCGGATTTGTCTATGAATGGAAGAAGGGAGCTTTGGAATGGGAGTGAGCACCAATACAGGCGCACCCCTGGCACCCGGTCAGGATCAGGATACCCTGCTTAAAGGCGTGTTCGACGAGATGAATGACAAGGGCTTTGTCCTTGCCAATCTCGACAAGCTGGCAAGCTGGGCGAGCACCGGTTCGCTGTGGCCGATGACGTTCGGTCTGGCCTGCTGTGCTGTGGAAATGATGCATGCCGCCGCATCGCGTTACGACCTTGACCGTTATGGTCTTGTGTTCCGTCCGAGCCCGCGTCAGTCCGACGTGATGATCGTTGCGGGAACGCTGACCAACAAAATGGCCCCTGCATTGCGCAAGGTTTACGACCAGATGGCCGAGCCGCGCTGGGTGATTTCGATGGGTTCGTGCGCGAATGGTGGTGGGTATTATCACTATTCCTATTCGGTGGTGCGCGGTTGTGATCGCGTTGTGCCGGTGGACGTATATGTTCCCGGGTGCCCGCCGACAGCCGAAGCGCTGATTTACGGCGTGATGCAGTTGCAAAAGAAAATCCGCCGTACCGGTGTCCTGACACGCTGATCCTTATAGGGGGCTTGCATGAGCGAAGTGCTCAGCGATAACAGCGCCGCGCTGAAAGATCTTAAAGATCTAGTGGTGTCCCAGTTTGCCGACAAGGTTCTGGAAACCCAGTACCGTTATGGCGAACTGACCATCGCGGTCAAACGCGATGCTATTCTTAAAGTTCTGACATTCCTTCGCGATGATGCGGGCTGTCTGTTCAAGCAGCTTGTTGACATTTGCGGGGTTGATTATCCCGAACGCGCCCAGCGTTTCGACGTCGTGTATCACCTGCTGTCGCTCAAGCATAACCTGCGTGTGCGCGTCAAGGTCAGCACCGACGAAGAAACCCCGGTGCCAAGTGCCGTTTCCGTTTACAGCGCCGCCAACTGGTTCGAGCGCGAAACGTGGGATCTGTTCGGCATCTTCTTTGATAATCACCCGGACCCGCGCCGTATCCTGACGGATTACGGTTTCGAAGGTCATCCGCTTCGCAAGGATTTCCCGCTGACCGGTTATGTCGAGGTTCGCTATGACGACGAGCAGAAGCGCGTTGTCTATGAGCCGGTGAAACTGGTTCAGGATTTCCGTAACTTTGATTTCGAAAGCCCGTGGGAAGGCATCCAGCATGTTCTCCCCGGCGATGAAAAGGCGGAGGGCAAGGCCTGATGTCGGAACAGAAAATCAAAAACATGACCATGAACTTCGGCCCGCAGCACCCTGCGGCGCACGGCGTTCTGCGTCTGGTTCTTGAAATGGACGGCGAGGTTATCGAACGCGCCGATCCGCATATCGGCCTTCTGCACCGCGGTACGGAAAAGCTGATCGAATATAAAACCTATATTCAGGCGACGCCGTATTTCGACCGTCTCGACTATGTCGCGCCGATGAACCAGGAACATGCCTATTGCCTGGCCATCGAGAAGCTGATGGGTGTCGAGGTGCCGAAACGTGCCCAGTATATCCGCGTCCTGTACGCGGAAATGGGTCGTATCCTGAACCATCTTCTGAACCTGACCGCCTTTGCGCTTGACGTTGGTGCGATGACCCCGCTGCTGTGGGGCTTCGAGGAACGTGAAAAGCTCATGGAATTCTATGAGCGTGCGTGCGGTGCCCGTCTTCATGCCAACTATTTCCGTCCGGGCGGCGTTGCTGCCGATCTTCCGGCAGGGTTGCTGGCCGATATTGATGCCTGGTGCGATCAGTTCCCGAAATTCGTCAAGGATTTCGACCGCATCCTGACCGGCAACCGTATCTTCAAGCAGCGTACGGTTGATATCGGGATCGTTTCGCCCGAAGAGGCGCTGGACTGGGCCTTTACCGGGCCAAACATCCGCGCATCGGGGATGGCGTGGGATCTGCGGAAATCGCAGCCCTATGATTCGTACGAAGATTTCGATTTCGATATTCCCATCGGCAAAAACGGCGACTGCTATGATCGCTTCCTGGTGCGTTTCGAAGAAATGAACCAGTCGCTTCGGATCATGAAGCAGGCCATTAAAGAAATGCCTGATGGTGCTGTTATCGTTGAAAATAACAAAGTGGCGCCGCCGTCGCGTTCAGAAATGAAACGCTCGATGGAAGCCCTGATCCATCACTTCAAACTCTTTACCGAAGGGTTCCACGTTCCGGCTGGCGAATGCTATGCCGCGGTCGAGGCCCCGAAGGGCGAGTTTGGCGTGTATCTCATTTCGGATGGCTCGAACCGTCCGTATCGCTGCAAAATTCGCGCACCCGGGTTCCCGCACCTTCAGGGCATCGACTTCATGTCCAAAGGCCACATGCTGGCCGACGTCGTTGCCAATATCGGGTCGCTTGATATCGTGTTCGGTGAGATTGACCGATGAGCCATTTGAGAAGACCAGCTCCGAGAGAGCTTCAGCCTGTCAGCTTTGCGTTTTCCCCGGAAAACATGGAGCGGGCAAAAAAGATTATCGCCAAGTATCCGGAAGGCCGCCAGCAGAGCGCGGTCATGCCGCTGCTTGATCTGGCACAGCGTCAGACCGAGGGGAACTGGGTTCCGACTGTTGCAATGGATTACATTGCCGACATGCTCGAAATGCCGGCCATTCGCGTCTATGAGGTGGCGACCTTCTATACGATGTATAACCTTGCCCCGGTGGGCAAGAATTTCATCCAGGTCTGCACCACGACGCCGTGCTGGTTGCGCGGTTCGGCCGATGTTGTCGATACCTGCAAGAAGGAACTGGGCATCGGAATCGGTGAAACCACCGAAGACGGCCAGTTTACCCTGATCGAGGTTGAATGCCTTGGCGCGTGCGTTAACGCACCGATGATGCAGATTAACGACGATTATTACGAAGACCTGACTGCCGATAGCACCAAGTCGATCCTTGATGCCCTGAAAAAGGGTGAAAAGCCGAAAGCCGGTCCGCAGATCGGTCGTCGCGGCTGCGAGCCGATTGGTGGACCCAAGGTTCTGAAGACATTCTGTGGCTGCGGCGCTGCCGATCAGTCTGCTGATGCAAGCGAAGGGGAGGCCTGAGATGTTGCAGGATAAGGATCGTATCTTTACCAACCTGTACGGTTTTCAGGACTTCGGTCTTAAGGCGGCACAGGCACGTGGCAACTGGGACGGCACCAAGGCCCTGATTGAAAAAGGGCGCGACTGGATCATCAACGAGATGAAGGCATCCGGTCTGCGTGGTCGCGGGGGCGCTGGCTTCCCGACCGGCCTGAAATGGTCGTTCATGCCCAAGGAATCTGATGGTCGTCCGAGCTATCTTGTGGTCAATGCCGACGAGGGCGAGCCTGGCACCTGCAAAGACCGCGAGATCATGCGCAATGATCCGCATACCCTGATTGAAGGCTGCCTTCTGGCCAGCTTCGCGATGAATGCCCATGCCGGATATATCTATATCCGTGGGGAATTCTATCACGAGGCATCGAACCTTCAGCGTGCAATCGACGAAGCCTATGAAGCCGGGTTGCTTGGCAAGAATGCCTGCGGTTCGGGCTGGGATTACGACCTTTATCTGCATCTTGGTGCAGGGGCGTATATCTGTGGCGAGGAAACCGCGCTGATCGAAAGCCTTGAGGGCAAAAAAGGCCAGCCGCGTCTGAAGCCGCCGTTCCCGGCCAATGCCGGTCTGTATGGCTGCCCGACGACGGTGAACAATGTCGAATCGATTGCCGTGGTGCCGGAAATCCTGCGCCGTGGCGGTTCATGGTTCACCGGTTTTGGCCGTGAAAACAACCACGGCACCAAGCTGTTTGCGATTTCCGGTCACGTCGAAAAGCCCTGCACGGTCGAAGAAGCCATGAGCATCCCGCTGCGTGAGCTGATCGAAAAGCATTGCGGCGGTGTTCGTGGCGGCTGGGACAATCTTCTGGCGGTCATTCCGGGCGGTTCGTCCGTTCCGCTGATGACCAAAGACATTTGCGACGATGTGCTGATGGATTTCGATGCCCTGCGTGAAGTGGGATCGGGCCTTGGTACGGCAGCGGTGATCGTGATGGATAAGTCCACCGACATCGTTTACGCCATCGCGCGTCTGTCGGAATTCTACCAGCATGAAAGCTGTGGCCAGTGCACGCCGTGCCGTGAAGGTACGGGCTGGATGGCGCGCATCATGGCGCGCATGGTCCGGGGACAGGCCACGCTTGATGAAATTGATCTGTTGTGGGATGTGACCAAACAGGTCGAAGGCCACACCATTTGTGCGCTTGGCGATGCAGCTGCATGGCCGATCCAGGGTCTGATCCGTCGCTTCCGTCCCGAAATGGAACGGCGGATCAAGGAATATCGCGCACGGATCGCGGCCTGAGAGGGGCCTGTTGAGAGGGATTGAGACATGCCGAAACTGACAGTTGACGGTATTGAAGTTGAAGTAGAAGCCGGGGCGACAGTCCTTCAGGCCTGTGAAGAGGCCGGGAAGGAGATTCCGCGTTTCTGCTATCACGAGCGCCTGTCAATCGCCGGCAACTGCCGTATGTGTCTGGTTGAAATGGAGCGCGCACCCAAGCCGGTCGCGTCCTGTGCCATGCCTGCGGCAGATGGAATGGTGATCAAGACGGATTCCGATCTGGTCAAGAAAGCCCGCAATGGCGTGATGGAATTCCTGCTGATCAACCATCCGCTGGATTGCCCGATCTGTGACCAGGGCGGTGAATGTGACCTTCAGGATCAGGCGATGGCCTATGGTTTTGACGCGTCGCGTTATGCCGAGAAAAAGCGTGCGGTGAAGGACAAGGAACTGGGTCCGATTGTCAAAACGATCATGACCCGTTGCATTCATTGCACCCGTTGCGTCCGTTTTTCCGAGGAAGTCGCCGGTGTCGGCACCATGGGTGCGGTTTACCGCGGCGAGGATACCGAGGTCGGGCCGTATATCGAAGCATCGATCAATTCCGAACTTTCGGGGAACCTGGTCGATCTTTGCCCGGTTGGTGCACTGACATCCAAACCCTATGCGTTTACCGCGCGTCCGTGGGAATTGAAAAAGACCGACAGCATCGACGTGATGGATGCGGTTGGATCAAACATCCGTATCGATTCCCGCAGTGCCGAAGTCATGCGCGTTCTGCCGCGTACCAATGACGATGTGAACGAAGAATGGATATCGGACAAAACCCGTTATGCGATTGACGGTCTGAAACGCCAGCGTCTGGATCGTCCGTATGTGCGTGTTGATGGCAAGCTGAAAGCGGCCAGCTGGGACGAGGCGTTTGCCGCGATCAAGGCAAAGGTTTCCGGGCTTGATGGCAAGAAGATTGCCGCAATCGCCGGTGATACGGTCGATTGTGAATCGATGACTGCGTTAAAGGATCTGATGGGGACCCTTGGGTCGCCGAACCTTGATTGCCGTCAGGACGGTTCGAAAATTGGCGGTCCGCGTGCGTCCTATATCTTTAACACCACGATTTCGGGCATTGATGATGCCGACGCCTGCCTGATCGTTGGTGCGAATATCCGTGCCGAAGCGCCGATCATCAATTCGCGTCTGCGCAAGCGCTGGCGAGCGACGGCCGGTGATTTCAAGGTTGGCATCATTGGCGAAAGCTGGGACCCGACCTATAAGCACGACTATCTTGGTGCCGGTGCGGAAACGCTTTCTGCGGTGCTGGATGGCAAAAACGATTTCGCCAAGGTGCTGAAAGCCGCCGAAAAGCCGATGATCATCGTTGGCATGGGCGCGCTTAACCGTGAGGACAGCGATGCGGTTCTGGCGACCGTCCGGGCGATTGCCGAAAAATACGGCATGGTTTCGGGCGACTGGAACGGTTTCAACGTTCTGCACACCGCCGCATCGCGCGTCGGTGGCCTTGATCTGGGCTTTGTCCCGGGCGAGGGCGGTCTTGCGACCAATGACATCCTTGATGCCGCGGCAAAAGGCGATGTCGAGGTTGTTTACCTTCTGGGTGCCGATGAAATCGACATGTCGAAACTTGAGAAGGCCTTTGTGGTCTATCAGGGGGCGATGGGCGATGCCGGTGCGCAGGCTGCCGACGTGATCCTGCCCGGTGCTGCCTATACCGAAAAGAACGGTACCTACGTCAATACCGAAGGCCGCGCCCAGCAGGGCTGGCGCGCTGTTTTCCCGGTTGGCGAGGCCAAGGAAGACTGGGCGATTGTCCGTGCGCTTTCAGGCGCACTTGGTCAGGCCCTGCCGTATGACAACATTGATGCCGTGCGTTCGCGCATGGTTGAACTCAGCGCGACTTTCGCCTCGCTGAATGCTGTCACCAAGGCAGAGTGGACCGATTTCGGCAAGGCAGGCGATATGAAGTCTGATGGCTTTATCTCGCCGGTTCGCAATTTCTATATGACCGACCCGATCAGCCGTGCATCGGTGACGATGGCCAAATGTACAGAGGCCTTTGTCAAGGATGCGGCTGCCGAGAAGGTTGCCTGAGTTTGGGGGGCGGCGATGACATCGTCGCCCGTCCCGCAAGGGGGTGTCCCAATTCAGGGACGAAACGCAAAAGATACGGTTTGACCGATGGAACTTCTTTGGGACGGATATATTGAACCGCTGGTCTGGATCGTCGCCAAGATTTTGGCGATTGTTGTCCCGCTGCTGGTTGCTGTCGCCTATCTGACCTATGCCGAGCGCAAGGTCATCGGTGCGATGCAGTTGCGCAAAGGCCCGAACGTTGTGGGGCCGTTTGGTCTTCTGCAACCGCTGGCCGATGGTCTGAAACTGTTTCTGAAAGAAACGATTGTTCCGACCAGTGCCAACAAGGGCGTGTTTATCATTGCCCCGATGCTGACCTTCATTCTGGCGATCATTGCCTGGGCGGTTATCCCGTTCGACGAGGGCATGGTTCTGGCCGATCTGAATGTCGGCATTCTGTACCTGTTCGCGATTTCATCGCTGGGTGTTTACGGCATCGTGATGGCCGGTTGGGCGTCGAACTCGAAATACGCCTTCCTTGGTGCGCTGCGTTCCGGCGCCCAGATGGTGTCCTACGAGATTTCGATTGGCCTGATCATCATTTCGGTTCTGCTGACCACCGGGTCGCTGAACCTTAGCGATATCGTTCGCGGTCAGGTTGGTGGCATCTGGGAATGGAACTTCATCTATCACCTGCCGATGTTTGTGGTCTTCATCGTGTCGATCCTGGCCGAAACGAACCGTGCGCCGTTTGACCTTCCGGAAGCGGAAGCCGAACTGGTGTCGGGTTATAACGTCGATTATTCGGCAATGACCTTTGCGCTGTTCTTCCTGGGTGAATACGCGAACATGATCCTGATGAGCGGTCTTTGCGCCGTTCTGTTCCTGGGCGGCTGGACCGCGCCGCTGCCGGTGCTGGAATTCATCCCCGGCGCGATCTGGTTCATTCTGAAGATCTGCTTCGTCCTGTTCATTTTCCTCTGGGTGCGTGCGACATTCCCGCGTTACCGCTATGACCAGCTGATGCGTCTGGGTTGGAAAGTCTTCCTGCCGCTGTCATTTGCCTGGGTCATGCTGGTCGCCACGTTCCTAGTTGCTTTTGACAAGGTCCCGGCCTGATCGCCGCGCATCGGAGAGAGAGAGGTAAACGATGTCATTTATTGATCGGACGGCCCGGAGCTTCCTGCTGGTGGAACTCGTTTCCGGTATGGCGCTCACCCTGAAATACATGTTCAAGCCGAAGGTGACGCTGAACTATCCGTATGAAAAGGGTCCGCTGAGCCCGCGTTTCCGTGGCGAACATGCGCTGCGCCGTTATCCCAACGGGGAAGAGCGTTGCATTGCGTGCAAACTTTGCGAGGCGATCTGTCCCGCGCAGGCCATCACCATCGAGGTTGAGCCGCGCGACGACGGTTCGCGGCGTACGACGCGCTACGATATCGATATGACGAAATGCATCTATTGCGGTTTCTGCGAGGAAGCCTGTCCGGTGGATGCAATCGTTGAAGGTCCGAACTTCGAGTTCGCAACCGAAAACCGCGAGGAGCTTCTCTATGACAAGGATAAGCTTCTGGCAAATGGCGAGCGTTGGGAAGCCGAGCTTGCTGCACGATTGGAGGCAGACGCACCTTATCGGTAAGTGTCGCGTCTGATCGTATAAAGAGAGTTCATGGGCCGCTTTCTGCTGTTGGGGCAGGGCGGCTCGCCAAGGGGGTACCTTATGGTCGTACAGGCTTTGGCTTTTTACCTGTTTGCTACTGTCGCGGTTCTGTCCGCGACTGCGGTTGTGACCGTTCGCAACCCGGTGCATTCGGTACTGCTGCTGATTTTGACATTTTTTAACGCAGCCGGGCTTTTCGTCCTGCTGGGTGCTGAGTTTCTCGCCATGCTGCTCGTCGTCGTCTATGTCGGCGCGGTCGCGGTTCTGTTCCTGTTCGTCGTCATGATGCTCGACATCAATTTTGTCGAGATGCGCGAAGGTTTCCTCAACTATCTGCCGATCGGGGTTCTGATCGCGCTGGTGCTGTTTGTGGAACTGGCCTTTGTCGGCGCGGGCTGGGCTTTGTCTGATGACAAGATCGCCGTTCTGGCGCATCCGACGCCCGCCGGACTGACCAATGTCGAGGCGCTCGGCCAACTGATCTACACCGATTACACATACATCTTCCAGGCTGCCGGTCTGGTGCTGCTTGTTGCGATGATCGGCGCAATTGTCCTGACGCTGCGTACCCGCGAGGGTGTTCGCCGTCAGAAAATCTCCGAGCAGGTCAAACGCGATCGCGCTGACACGCTTGAAGTCAAAAAAGTTCCGGTCGGTAGGGGGATCTGATGGAAATCGGTCTTGCACATTATTTGACCGTCGCGGCGATCCTTTTCACACTCGGGATCTTTGGCATCTTCATGAACCGCAAGAACGTCATCATCATCATGATGTCGATCGAGCTGATGCTGCTGGCAGTCAATATCAACCTTGTCGCGTTCTCGTCGTTCCTTGGCGACCTCGTCGGACAGGTCT
The DNA here is from genome assembly GCF_001858545.1 of Thalassospira sp. MIT1004. Lineage (NCBI taxonomy): Bacteria > Pseudomonadati > Pseudomonadota > Alphaproteobacteria > Rhodospirillales > Thalassospiraceae > Thalassospira > Thalassospira sp. MIT1004. The sequence continues at coordinate 122,208 of NZ_MCAO01000022.1, forward strand.
TCACCATCTTCGTCCTGACCGTTGCCGCCGCCGAGGCAGCGATCGGTCTTGCGATCCTGGTGGTCTATTTCCGTAACCGCGGCACGATTGCGGTTGAAGACATCAACATGATGAAGGGGTAAGGCAGATATGTATCCTCTGATTGTATTCCTGCCCCTGATCGCTGCGACGATTGCCGGCATCATTACGCTGGCCGGCGCCATGTCGTCCGCGTCCGGTGCCGAGCATGACAGCAGCCATCATCATGGTGTTTCGACGTCTGATCGCATTTCCCAGCTGATTACGGTGGGCGGTGTCGTTACGGCCTTCATCATTTCGATTTTCGCCTTTGTCGATGTTGCGCTTGGCGGCAACCCGGTGACGGTTCAGCTGTTTACCTGGATTTCTTCGGGTAACTTCACGGCTGAATGGGCGCTTCGTTTTGATACGCTGACCTGCGTCATGCTGATTGTTGTGACCGGTGTGTCGTCGATGGTGCATATCTATTCCATCGGTTACATGTCGCACGATCCCGACAAGCCGCGTTTCATGGCGTATCTGTCGCTGTTTACCTTTGCCATGCTGATGCTGGTGACTGCCGACAACCTGATCCAGCTGTTCTTTGGCTGGGAAGGGGTGGGGCTTGCGTCCTATCTTCTGATCGGTTTCTGGTATTCCAAACCGTCGGCATCGGCCGCCGCGATCAAGGCGTTTGTCGTTAACCGTGTCGGTGACTTTGGCTTCGCGCTGGGTATCTTTGCGGTTTATGTCCTGTTTGACAGCGTTCAGTTCGACGTGATCTTTGGCAATGCCGAGGAAGTTGCCGGAACGACGCTTTTGTTCCTTGGTCATGAATTCTCAGCCCTTGAGATCACCTGTTTCCTTCTGTTCATCGGTGCGATGGGCAAATCGGCACAGCTTGGCCTGCATACGTGGCTGCCTGATGCGATGGAAGGCCCGACGCCGGTTTCCGCCCTTATTCACGCGGCAACCATGGTGACGGCCGGTGTGTTCATGGTTGCGCGCCTGTCGCCGATCTTTGAATATGCCGAAACCACGCTTGCGATCATTACCGTTGTCGGTGCATCGACCGCGTTCTTTGCAGCGACCATTGGTTGCGTTCAGAACGACATCAAGCGCGTGATCGCCTATTCGACCTGTTCGCAGCTTGGTTACATGTTCTTTGCGTGTGGCGTGTCGGCCTATTCGGCGGGCGTGTTCCACCTGATGACGCACGGCTTCTTCAAGGCGCTTTTGTTCCTTGGTGCCGGTTCGGTCATCCATGCGATGTCCGACGAGCAGGACATGCGCAAGATGGGCGGCATCTATAAGATGGTTCCGCTGACCTTTGCGGTGATGATGGTTGGCACGCTTGCGATTACCGGTTTCCCGGGGCTTGCAGGCTTCTATTCCAAGGACCTTGTCATCGAAAGCGCGTTTGCCGCACATACCGCAGTCGGGACCTATGCCTTCTGGGCCGGTATCCTGGCGGCACTGATGACGTCGTTCTATAGCTGGCGTCTGATTTTCATGACCTTCTTTGGCACCCCGCGTGCGGACGAGCGGACCATGGCCCATGTCCATGAAAGCCCGGCTGTCATGACGCTGCCGCTTCTGTTCCTGACCATCGGTGCGATCTTTGCCGGCTGGTTCGCCAAGGACTGGTTCGGTGGTGGTGACTATGAAGAAATGCTGGCGTTCTGGAATGGCGCGATCTTCATGGCCGAAGGTCATCAGGCCCTTGAACATGCACACCATGTTCCGGGCTGGGTCAAGCTGGCACCGTTTGTTGCCATGGTATCGGGCTTTGTCATCGCCCTTGTGATGTACAAGCTGGTGCCGTCGCTGCCGCGTCAGTTGGCGAATACCTTCAACGGTCTGTACCGCTTCGCGCTGAACAAATGGTACTTCGACGAGCTTTACGACAAGATTTTCGTCAAGCCGGCCTTCTATCTTGGCTATGGCTTCTGGAAATCGGGCGATGGCGCGCTGATCGACGGTGTCGGTCCGGACGGTGTCGCCGCAGCATGCCGTAACATTGCACGTCGCGTCAGCGCCCTTCAGAGCGGTTTCGTCTATCACTATGCGTTTGCGATGCTGATCGGTATTGCCGCCTTGGTGTCTTACACAATTTGGAAGATGGGTTAACGGGCGATGAGCGATTATCCAATTCTTTCGATCGTCACCTTTTTACCGCTGATCGGCGCACTGTTCGTGCTGCTGATCCGCGGGGAAGAGGCGAATGTCGCCCGCAACTCCCGATGGGTTGCTTTGTGGACGTCGGGCTTCACCTTCCTGGCATCGTTGATGCTGTGGGTGAATTTCGATAGCACCACGGCCGATTTCCAGTTCGTTGAAAAAGCCGACTGGATGCCGGGCCTGAACATTTCCTATCACATGGGCGTGGATGGCATTTCGATGCTGTTCGTGCTTCTGGCGACCTTCCTGACGCCGATCTGCATTCTGTCGGCATGGGAAGCAATCCAGAAACGTGTCAAGGAATACATGATCGCGTTCCTGATCCTGGAAACGATGATGGTCGGTATGTTCAGCGCGCTTGACGGTCTGCTGTTCTATCTGTTCTTCGAAGGCGTTCTGATCCCGATGTTCATCATCATCGGTGTCTGGGGCGGTCAGCGTCGTGTTTATGCAGCCTTCAAGCTGTTCCTTTACACGCTGCTGGGTTCCGTTCTGATGCTGGTGGCGTTGCTTGCGATGTATTTCGAAGCAGGCACCACCGACATCCCGACACTGATGGCGCACGGGTTCAGCTATAATATGCAGCTTTGGCTGTGGCTGGCGTTCTTTGCGTCGTTCGCGGTCAAGGTGCCGATGTGGCCGGTTCATACTTGGCTTCCCGATGCCCACGTTGAGGCACCGACCGCTGGTTCGGTGATCCTGGCCGGTGTGCTTCTTAAAATGGGTGGTTACGGTTTCCTGCGGTTCTCGTTGCCGATGATGCCGCTGGCGTCTGAAACCTTTGCCCCGCTGGTGTTTACGCTGTCGATTGTGGCGATCATCTATACGTCGCTGGTCGCATTGGCACAGCAGGACATGAAAAAGCTGATTGCCTATTCGTCGGTGGCCCATATGGGGATTGTGACGATTGGTGCCTTCACCTTTAACCAGCATGGTATCGAAGGTTCGATCTTCCAGATGCTGAGCCATGGTGTGGTATCGGGCGCGTTGTTCCTGTGTGTTGGTGTGGTTTATGACCGCATGCATACCCGCGAGATCGATGCGTATGGCGGTCTTGTGCATCGTATGCCTGGTTATGCCGTTATCTTCATGTTCTTTACGATGGCGTCTGTCGGTCTTCCGGGGACGGGTGGTTTCGTTGGCGAAATCCTGGCATTGCTGGGTGCGTTCGAAGCCAATACCTGGGTGGCATTCTTTGCCGCAACCGGTCTGATCCTTGGTGCGGCTTATGCGCTGTATCTCTATCGCCGCATCGTGTTCGGGGCCCTTACCAAGGAAAACCTTAAGTCGATCCTTGATATGAGCCCGCGTGAATGGCTGATCTTTGCACCGCTTGTGATCATCGTTCTGTGGATGGGGGTCTATCCGGTCTCCTTCCTCGACATCATGCATGTTTCGGTTGAACACCTCGTCAACCAGGTCGAAACGGCGCAGGCTGCCGCAGCTCAGGCTGCGCAGCTGGCGGCGAATTGAGGGGAATGAACATGGGAGTTTCTATGCTCAACCTCGGGGCGGCATTGCCCGAAATCTTTATGGCCGTTTCGGCCCTGGCCCTTCTGATGCTTGGCGTGTTTGCCGGTAAGGACAAGGCTTTCCGCACCGTTTCATGGCTTGCGGTTGCAGCCCAGATCATCGCCCTTGTGTTGGTGGTTCTGGGTGACGGCGGGGTGGCGTTCTATGGCCAGTTCACGGCAGATGCCTTTGCCAAATTCACCAAGGTGATGATCCTGATCGGTTCGTCGATTGGTATCGTGATGGCGATGAATTACGCCGAACGCGAAAACATGTCGCGGTTCGAATTCCCGATCCTGATCCTGCTTGCCACACTTGGCATGATGGCGATGGTATCGGCGACCGACATGCTGTCGCTATATCTTGGCCTTGAGCTTCAGTCGCTCGCACTTTACGTGATTGCGGCGATCCGCCGCGACACCGTTCGCGCCACGGAATCGGGCCTGAAATACTTCGTTCTGGGGTCGATTGCATCGGGCATGCTGCTGTATGGCATGTCGATGGTGTATGGCTTTACCGGTTCGACCAACTTTGCCGTTCTGGGCGATGTGATCAGCAATGGCGGCCTTTCGGTCGGGACACTGGTTGGTCTGGCCTTCATGTTTGCCGGTCTGTGCTTCAAGGTTTCCGCAGTTCCGTTCCATATGTGGACCCCGGACGTCTATGAAGGGGCACCGACCCCGGTTACGGCGTTCTTTGCGGTTGCGCCGAAGATTGCCGGTCTGGCGCTGTTTGTTCGCGTTGCGGTTGGCCCGTTTGCCGGTGTTGTCGAAGACTGGCAGCAGATCATTGTTCTGGTGTCGATCCTGTCGATGGCATGGGGTTCGTTCGCAGCGCTTCGTCAGGACAATATCAAACGTCTGATGGCCTATTCATCCATTGGCCATGTCGGTTTCGCGCTGGTCGGTCTTGCGGCCGGTACGGCCGAAGGTGTGCAGGGTATTCTGGTTTATCTTGGGATTTACCTTGTGATGAACCTTGGAACCTTTGCCGTGATCCTGTCGATGCGTCGCAATGACCGCATGGTCGAGGAAATCACCGATCTTGCCGGTCTGGCCAAGACCAAGCCGCTGATGGCGGCGGTGACCGCGATCCTGATGTTCTCTATGGCCGGTATTCCGCCGCTTGCTGGGTTCTTTGGCAAGTTTTACGTGTTCAAGGCAGCGGTTGATGCCGGTCTTGTGACGCTGGCGGTGATCGGTCTGGTGACCTCGGTCGTCAGTGCCTATTACTATCTGCGGATCATCAAGGTGATGTATTTCGACGAGCCGGTCGAAGCGTTCGACAAGAACGGCACCGAGATGAATGTGATCATGGCGGTTGCGACGGTCATTCTTCTGGCTTTCGTTTTCTTCCCGAACCCGTTGATGGATAGTGCCGGCGTTGCCGCGACGGCCTTGCTCGGGCAGTAAGGATGACCAAGCCGACGATCCGGCTTCCTGAAGGTTTTTATCTTCATGAACTGGAAGTGATCGACAGCACCAATGAAGAGGCGAAACGCCTTGCTGATAAGGGCGCCCCAAGTGGCGCCCTTATTTGGGCCCGCCAACAGACATCGGGCAGGGGACGGCGCGGCCGCGCATGGACATCCTCGGTTGGCAATCTTTATTCTTCCCTTTTGCTGCGTCCGGATTGCCCGCTTTTTGAAGCGGCAAAACTGACATTCCTGATTGCGGTTGCCTTGGCCGAGGCGATAGAGCTGGTGACAGGCAATCGGGTCAGACCGGATTGCAAATGGCCCAATGACCTGATGGTCAATGGCCGCAAGATTTCGGGTATTCTTCTGGAAAGTGCATCGAACAACGGTTCGGAAACCGATTATCTGGTGATCGGGGTCGGGGTGAATGTTGCGTTTTATCCCGATGATGCCGAACGTCCGGCGACGTCGCTTTCAGCGCTTGGCGCGCCGGTATCGGTGGGGGAACTGATTTCAGCCTATGTCGGGCGGGTGGCAGACTGGTTGCCCGTATGGGAAGCGCAGGGCTTTGCCCCGGTGCGTGACGCCTGGCTTCGGCGGGCATACGGGATTGGTGCGCCGGTAATTGCGCGCCTGACCGAAAGGACGCTCGAGGGCATGTTTGTCGGGCTTGATGACGACGGATCGCTTGTTTTAAGAGAAGCGGGCGGGATGGAACATCGCATCGGCGCTGGCGAAGTGTTTTTTAAAGCATAAATAACACGGGACGATAACGGGGAGACGAAACATCATGCTGCTGGCGATTGATGCCGGGAATACCAACATCGTTTTCGCGGTGTTTGACGGCGATACGATCAAGGGGCAGTGGCGCTGTTCAACGACGGTTGAACGCACGGCTGATGAACTTGGCGTGTGGCTGCATCATCTGTTTACCCTGTCGGATGTGCCGAAAGATGCGATAACGGGCGCAATCATCGCAACCGTGGTTCCGGCGGCGGAATTCAGCCTTAAAACCCTGTGCCGACGTTATTTCAATGTCGAGCCGATGGTGGTGGGCGACCCGGCGGTTGATCTGGATATGAAGATCATCATGGACCGGCCAAGCGAGGTCGGGGCCGACCGGCTGGTCAATGCGGTTGCAGCCCACAAGCTTTTTGGCGGGCCGCTTGTGGTTCTGGATTTCGGGACGGCGACCACGTTTGACGTGATTGATGAAGAAGGCAATTATCTTGGCGGTGTGATTGCGCCAGGTGTTAACCTTTCGATCAAGGCGCTGCATATGGCAGCAGCGCAGTTACCGATGGTCGCGATCGAGGCACCGCGCAACGTGATCGGCAAGAACACGATCGAGGCGATGCAGTCCGGGGTTTACTGGGGCTATGTTGCGATGATCGAGGGGCTTCTGGCGCGCATTCGCATGCAGCAGGGCGTTGATAACATGAAAGTTGTCGCGACCGGTGGTCTGGCACCGTTATTTACCAAGGCGGTTGACGAGATCGAACATCTGCATGGCGATCTGACCATGCTGGGGCTTTTGATGATTTATCGTCGCAACAGCGCAAAATCGAATTAGACTGTTAAACGACATCGTGACGCGGGTGCGCCCCGTGATCGTATTTCTCACCGCTGAAAGACAAGGGTGATCATCCGTGGATTTGTATTTGCCGAAAGACGAATTGCTGTTTGTGCCGCTGGGGGGATCTGGCGAAATTGGCATGAACCTCAATTTGTACGGATATGACGATCAGTGGCTGATGGTCGATATGGGCGTTTCCTTTGGCGAGGAAGGTTTGCCCGGTGTCGATGTTGTCATGCCCGATCCGACCTTTATCGAGGAACGCAAAGACAAACTTCTTGGCCTTGTCCTGACCCATGCGCATGAGGATCACCTTGGCGCGGTGCCGTATCTTTGGCCACGGTTGAAATGCCCGATCTATGCCACCCCGTTTGCCGCCGAGTTCCTGAAGGCCAAACTGGCGGAAACCGATTTTGCCGATCAGGTGCCGATCCATGTGATCGAGCTTGGCGGGCGGTTCAAAAAGGGGCCGTTTGACATCGAATTCGTCACCATGACCCATTCGATCCTTGAACCCAATGCGCTTGCGATCCGCACCCCCAAGGGGCTTGTGGTGCATACCGGCGACTGGAAATTTGACCCCGAGCCACAGATTGGCGAGGCATCCGACGTCAAGAAGCTTGAGGCGCTTGGCGATGAAGGGGTCATGGCGCTGATTTGTGATTCCACCAACGTCTTTTCCGAAGGCAAAGCCGGATCGGAAGGCGATGTAGCCAAGAACCTGTCAAAACTGTTTGCCGAAACGCCGCAGGGCCGGATTGCGGTTGCGTGCTTTGCGACCAACGTTGCGCGGTTGCAGTCGATTGTTGAAGCGGCACATGAAAACAACCGCTGTGTCGGGTTGGCCGGGCGGTCATTGAACCGTGTGACCGAAGCCGCACGCGCGGTTGGCTACCTGACATCCTATCCGAACCTTCTGACCGATGAAGACGCGATGGAGGTCCCCAAGGATCAGGTATTGCTGATCTGTACCGGGTCGCAGGGCGAGCCGCGTGCGGCAATGTCGCGTATTGCCAAGGGTGATCATCCGACCGTGCAGCTTGATCCGGGCGATACGGTTGTATTTTCCGCACGCGAAATTCCGGGCAATGAAAAATCCATCGGTTATATCCAGAACCTTTTGATTAGGCGGGGTATCCGCGTGATTACGGCGCGTGATGAGCCGATCCATGTTTCAGGTCATCCGGGCAGGCAGGATCTGGCGCGGATGTATCAGCTTACACGTCCGAAAATCCTTGTGCCGGTGCATGGGGAAACCCGCCATCTGTGTGAACAGGCAGCGCTTGGCGCCGAATGCCAGATTCCTGAGCAGGTGATCCCGCATGACGGCACGGTCATTCGCCTGTCGCCGGGCAGCGCGCATGTGATTGGCGTTGCCGAAAGCGGCGTGCTTTGCCTTGATGGCGGGCGGTTGCTGAAACGGGATTCCGAAACCATCCGCAACCGCAATCGCATCGTGTGGAACGGTGTGATGTTTGTGACCGTAGTGCTCAACCAGTTTGGCGAGATGGTCGGCGAGCCGATGATCACGGCACCGAGCCTGTTTGACGAGGTCGGCGATGATGTCCGCCTTGATCATTTTGCAGCCGAGATCGGCAACCGGGTTGATCAGTTGAATGATGACGAGGTGCTTGACGATGCGGCGGTGATCCTTGCGATCCGGCAATCCCTGCGCCGCCCGGTGCGTCAGCGGCTTGGCAAGCGGCCAATGATCGAGGTGCATCTTGTGCGGGTGAACGAGCAGGGCTAGGCAGTTTGGGAAGGCGGCATGCGACCAAATGGGCGGTTGTCTTTGTCGTGATGTGCATCCTAGATTGTCGGTGATCGGGCAGATCACATTGCAGGAGTAGAACATGATTGGACGGCTGAACCATGTGGCGATTGCGGTGCCGGACCTTGCGGAAGGCATCCGGCTTTATCGTGATGTACTGGGGGCGAAGGTTTCCGAACCGCAGGACGAGCCAGATCATGGGGTGACTGTGGTCTTTGTCGAACTGCCCAATACCAAGATCGAATTGCTCTATCCGCTGGGCGAGGGATCGCCGATACAGGGGTTCCTTGATAAAAACACATCGGGCGGCATTCATCATGTCTGCTATGAGGTTGAGGATATCCTGGCGGCGCGCGATCAGCTTCTGAAAAACGGTGCGCGCGTGCTGGGCACGGGGGAGCCGAAGATCGGGGCGCATGGCAAGCCGGTTCTGTTCCTGCATCCCAAGGATTTTAACGGGACGCTTGTTGAGCTTGAACAGGTTTAAGTTTCTTTCCCGCCGTATCGGCCCTTCTTCCCGCAACCAAGAAAAGAGTGCAGCATGAACTGGTTTTCCGCGATCCTTGTTTACATCGTGATCTGGTGGCTGGTGCTGTTCATGGTGTTGCCGTTCGGCGTGAAGCGCGAAGAGAATGTTCAGCCCGGCCATGATAGTGGCGCGCCGCAAAAGCCGCATATGTGGAAGAAGGTTCTGGCAACCAGCCTGATCTCGGCGATTTTGTGGCTGGTGGCGTATTTCGTGATTACCAGTGGCATGATCGAAGTCCGCCCGCCGCAATGATCGGGCGACGGCATTCAGAAACAAACCCCGCACAATTTGTTGCGGGGTTTTTGTTTGGCCGGACTGCACAAAATGTCGGGGAAGGGGGGGCGGAAAAGGCATCAATCGGGAAAAGCCAAAAAAAAAGCAAGATCACAAGGATCTTGCTAAGATGCTATTTTTATAGCTGTTTTCCCGTAATCTTTTTTTGCTTCCTCCTAAGACCTGGGCACTTGGCACAGGTTTTATTTCGACGTCGCGCCTGCTTCTTGTATGCTTATTGGCAACAAAGCCTCCCGCAATTTTATGAGCGGCTGCGATACGTCTTCCGCAACGATCTTGCGCCGTTAGCGGAGGATCAAAAAGCCACATATTTCACTTTTGTGCAAGATGTTTTGACCAAAATTCACAGATGAATCGATGCTGCACCGCACATAAATAGGATGGACCGGCGATATGAAGAGTTTTGTAATGACCCGCCCTATGAAAATCGGGAATTATCCTGTGAATCTCATGGTTTCGATGCTTGTTGCTGGCGTGATCATGACCGGTGCGGGGGGCGTTTTGGCACAAAGCGACTCCCCCTTGCCGGGGCCGGCGGCAGGGGAAAATGCCGCGCCGGATGGGGAAGGTGCTGCGGGTGCTGAGAAGGCGAAGCCCACCATCACGGTCACGCGGTCGGCCTGTCAGCAACTGGTCAGCCATGTGCCCGATGACGATGTGGCCTATAAGCCTGGTGTGGATGTTTATGGGCGCAAGGTCGCCCCGGCCGATCTGGATGGCGGCAGCCCGATCCTGGATGCGCTGCCCAAGGAAATAGAATTTCCGGTGACGATTGATTTCTTTGAATATGCCGGTATTTCCGTGCCGGACGGGATCAGCGGCGAGTCCAATATCGGCAGGATCACCTACCGCAACGGGCGGGTGTATTTCAATGATATCCCGCTTGGCAACGAGGCGGGGCAGGATGAATTGGCCGCGGCGTGCCGGGCGGCAGGGTTCCGTTAAGGTTGTACCTGAAAAAGCCCGTGTGTCTTCGCAAACCTGCCACGATTGGCCGCTAGATCACCCGTTGCCGATATAAAGCAAGTTCCGGCTTGCGTTTCGGGCTGTGCTGTCGCATTTTCCGGGCAAGGTCTTTTGTATACCTGATATTTTTCAGCTTTGATCATCACGAGGCATTGATGCGTCTTTCCCAGTTCTTTCTGCCGACCCTCAAGGAAACGCCGGCAGAAGCACAGATCGCTTCCCATCGACTGATGCTGCGTGCCGGTATGGTGCGCCAGCTTTCAGCAGGGATTTATTCCTGGCTGCCGCTTGGCTATCGCGTGCTTAAAAAGATCGAACAGATCGTGCGCGAAGAGCAGGACGCGATTGGCTTTAACGAATTGCTGATGCCGACCATCCAGCCAGCCGAGCTTTGGCAGGAAAGCGGGCGGTATGAGGATTACGGCCTTGAGATGCTGCGCATTACCGACCGTCATGATCGCAATATGCTGTTCGGGCCGACCAACGAGGAAGCGATCACCGATATCTTCCGCAAGGATGTCCGGTCCTATAAGCAGCTTCCGCAGATGCTCTATCACATTCAGTGGAAATTCCGCGACGAGATCCGCCCGCGCTTTGGCGTGATGCGGGGGCGCGAATTCCTGATGAAGGATGCTTATTCGTTCGATATCGATTACGAAAGTTCGCGGCACGCCTATAACAAGATTTTCCTGGCTTATTGCCGGACCTTTGCGCGCCTTGGTGTCAAGGCGATCCCGATGGTGGCCGATACCGGCCCGATTGGCGGCGACCTTAGCCATGAATTCATCATTCTGGCGGAAACTGGCGAAAGCGAAGTGTTCTGCGACAAGAAGTGGCTGGACAAGGACCTGACGGGCAAGGGTGTTGATCTGAATGATCGTACCGGGCTTGAAAACTGGGTCCAGACGACGCTTGAAGATTATGCCGCGACCGAAGACAAGCATGATCCGGCGAACAGCCCGATTTCCGGTGACGACATGATCGCGACACGCGGGATCGAAGTTGGCCATATCTTCCATTTCGGGACCAAATATTCCGAACCGATGGGCGCGACCGTGCTTGGCCCGGATGGCAAGGAAGTACCGGTACAGATGGGGTCCTACGGCATTGGCGTTTCGCGCCTTGTTGGTGCGCTGATCGAGGCATCGCACGACGAAAACGGCATCATCTGGCCGGAATCGGTTGCACCCTACAAGGTTGGCCTGATCAACCTTCGGACCGGGGATGATGAATGCGATGCGGCGTGCGAAGATGTTTACGCAAAGCTGCATAATGCCGGTATCGAAGTGCTTTATGATGACCGCGACATTCGCGCGGGTGGCAAGTTTGCCGATATGGACCTGATCGGTCTGCCGTGGCAGATCGTGATTGGCCCGAAAGGCATCAAGGCCGGTGTGGTCGAGCTTAAAAACCGCAAATCCGGCGAGCGGACGGAAGTCACGCTTGAGGCGGCACTTAACCAGATCGGCGCCTGACTACGACTTTGCAAACGGGGCAGCCTTGGCTGCCCCGTCCTGATTTCCGGAATTCTTTCCGACACGCTTCCACGAGGATCTTTTGCGCATGTTCAGTCCGTTCGAACGTCTGGTGGCTTTCCGCTACCTGCGTCCCCGTCGGCAAGAGGGCTTTGTTTCCGTCATCGCCATCTTTTCGCTGCTTGGCATCATGCTGGGCGTTGCGACCCTGATTATCGTCATGTCGGTCATGAACGGGTTCCGGGCCGAATTGCTTGGACGTATTCTGGGGCTGAACGGACATATATCGGTTTACGCGCAAAGTCCCGATGGCCTGCCCAATTATGATGCGATTGAAAAGAAGATCGCTGAAACCGGCAATGTGACCCTTGTGACCCCGGTGGTCGAGGGGCAGGTGCTGGCATCGAATAACGGCCGGTCAACCGGGGCCATCGTGCGCGGGGTCCGTGCCGAAGACATCGCCAAGCGCAAGACGATTGCCGATAACATCGTTTTCGGATCGCTTGATGATTTCAAGGGTGACGATAGCGTGATCATGGGCGCGCGTCTTGCCATGAAACTTGGCGTCGGGGTGGGGGATAATGTCAATCTGATCTCGCCCAAGGGCAATGTGACGGCGTTCGGGTCCGTGCCGCGCGTGCGGGCCTATAAGGTGGTCGGGCTGTTTGATATCGGCATGTATGAATATGACAGCGGCTTTATCTTCATGCCGCTTCAGGCCGCACAGATTTATTTCCGCCTGCCGGAAAAAATCAGCCATTTTGAAGTGATGCTTGAAGACCCGTCACGCCTGTCATCAAGCATGAACGACCTGTTGTCGAACCTGTCGGGCGAGCAGCTTCGGCTGGTCAATTGGCAGCAGTCAAATTCCGGGTTTTTCAATGCACTACAGGTCGAACGTAATGTGATGTTCCTGATCCTGACACTGATTATTCTGGTGGCGGCATTCAACATCATTTCGGGCATGGTGATGCTGGTGAAGGACAAGGGACGCGATATCGCGATCCTGCGGACCATGGGGGCGACACGGTCATCGGTGATGCGCATCTTCTTCTTGGCCGGGGCATCCATCGGGGTGCTTGGCACGTTAAGCGGCCTGATCCTTGGCGTTTTGTTCTGCCTGAATATCGAAAATATTCGCCAGTTCATCCAGACCCTGACGGGGACCGATCTGTTTAATGCGGAAATCTATTTCCTGTCGCAGCTTCCGGCCGACATGGATATTAGCGAAGTGGTGCTGGTTTGTGTGATGTCGCTTAGCCTGTCGTTCCTGGCGACGGTTTATCCGGCATGGCGTGCATCGCGCCTCGATCCGGTGGAGGCCCTTCGTTATGAGTGACATGATCAAGACAACCGCCAAGGAGCGGGCGCAGAAAGTCGTGTTGCGGCTTGAAAAGATTGATCGGGTGTTCAATCAGGGCCCCGATCAGCTTGAAATCCTGAAATCCGTCGATCTGGAAATCCATCAGGGCGAGATCGTCGCCCTTGTCGGGCCGTCGGGGGCGGGTAAATCAACCCTGCTTCAGATTGCGGGGCTGCTTGAAAAGCCCGATGGCGGCATGGTTTCGATTGGCGGAAAACGCAGCACGGATCTTTCCGATCTGGCGCGCACCGAAATGCGCCGCAAGCATATCGGGTTCGTGTATCAGTATCATCATCTGCTGCCGGAATTTTCGGCGATTGAAAACGTCGTCATTCCGCAGATGATCAATGGCCTGAAACGGGCGGATGCGACCGAACGCGGGCTTGAGCTCCTGCGCTGTCTTGGGCTGGAAAAACGGGCCGAACATCGCCCGGCACGGCTTTCGGGCGGGGAACAGCAGCGCGTGGCGATTGCGCGCGCGCTTGCCAATGTGCCCGATGTACTGTTTGCCGACGAGCCGACCGGCAACCTTGATCCGCATACGGCGGAAACGGTGTTTGGGATGTTGATGACGCTGGTGCGCGAAACCGGTCTGGCGTCGCTGATTGCGACCCATAACCCGGAACTGGCGCGCCAGATGGACCGGGTTGTGACCCTGCGTGACGGGCATCTGGTCGAACTTGATCCCGATACTCTTTCGTAATCCGTCGAAATTCTTTAAGTTGGCAGAGCACCGCGCCCCGGAGTGATCCGGGGTGGCCGGTTTCCTGCCTTTGCCATTTATCGTCCGGGATTTTCTGCAATGGAAAACGGTTTCGTCCATCTTCGTGTTCACACCAACTATTCGCTTGCCGAAGGTGCCATCACGACGAAGGAACTGGCAAAGCTGTGCGAGGCGGATGGCCAGCCCGCGGTTGCGATGACCGATACGAACAACATGTTCGGCGCGCTCGATTTTTCAGGGGTGATGAGCGGGTCGGGTATCCAGCCGATCCTTGGCGTGCAGATCGGGGTGGAACGGTTTGGCGATCAGCCGGTGATCGGCAAGATTTCACGCGAACCGGACCCGGACAATCTGGTACTGATTGCGAAGAATGACCGGGGGTATTTCAACCTTCTGAAGATCGTTTCGCGCGCGCATATGACCAGTGAAGCGGGAAGTGAGCCCAAGGCGCTTTATGATCATATCGAAAAATACAGTTCCGACATCATCTGCCTGACCGGCGGGCCGACCGGGCCGTTGGCACGATTGATTGCCGAGGAGCAGCATGAGGCGGCGAGCGAATGCCTGAACAAGCTTTCGGGGATATTTGGCAACCGGCTTTATATCGAATTGCAGCGCCACGGGGAACCAGTCGAGGAAAAGGTCGAGCCGGGGCTGATCCGGCTGGCCTATGAGCATAATATCCCGATGGTCGCGACCAATGACTGCTTTTTCCCCAAGGCGGAAATGTATGAAGCCCATGATGTGTTCATCTGCATCGGGCAGGGCGCGGTTGTGGGGCAGGAAGACCGGTGGCGTTTAACGCCCGAGCACCGGTTTAAAACCGCCGCCGAGATGCGCGATCTTTTCGCCGACATTCCCGAGGCCTGCGACAATACGCTGGCGATTGCCAAGCGGTGTTCGTGGCATGTCGAAAAGATCGACCCGATCCTGCCGCCATTTGATTGCGGCGAAGGCCGCACCGAGGTCGATGAGCTGCGCCATATGTCCAAGGAGGGCCTTAAAGGCCGCCTTGCGAAATATGTCTTCACCGAGGACATGACGGACGCGCAGAAGGAAGAAATCGCCAAACCCTATTGGGAGCGCCTTGAATACGAGCTTGGCATCATCAATCAGATGGGGTTTCCCGGTTACTTCCTGATCGTTGCGGACTTTATCCAGTGGGCGAAGGACCATGAAATCCCGGTGGGGCCGGGGCGTGGTTCGGGTGCAGGGTCGCTTGTTGCCTATGCGCTTCTGATTACTGATCTTGATCCGTTGCATTTCTCGTTGCTGTTTGAACGCTTCCTGAACCCGGAACGCGTATCCATGCCTGACTTTGACGTCGATTTCTGTCAGGACCGGCGCGGCGAGGTGATTGAATATGTGCAGCAGAAATACGGCCATGACCGTGTGGCGCAGATCATCACATTCGGTAAATTGCAGGCCAAGGCTGCGGTGCGTGACGTTGGCCGTGTTCTGAGCATCCCGTATGGCTATGTCGACAAAATCTGCAAGATGATTCCGGGGGACCCGGCCAAACCGATCCCGCTTAAGGAAGCCATCGACATGGAGCCGGACCTGCGCCGGATTGCGCGCGAAGACCCGGATATTGACCGGCTGCTGTCCATCGCAATGCAGATCGAAGGACTTTATCGCAACTCGTCCACCCACGCCGCAGGGGTGGTGATTGGCGACCGCGACCTTGATGAACTGGTGCCGCTTTATCGTGATCCGCGGTCCGATATGCCGGTGACCCAGTTCAACATGAAATATGTTGAAAATGCCGGTCTGGTGAAGTTCGACTTCCTTGGTCTTAAGACTTTGACGGTGATTATCGAGGCCGTCAATCTGATGCGACTTCGTAAAGACGTCCCGCAAGGCTTTGATATCAGTGCCATTCCCCTTGATGATCGGGTGGCGTTCAAGTTGCTTTCGGCGGCCGAGACGGTCGGTGTGTTCCAGCTTGAATCCCAGGGCATGCAGGATGTTCTGCGCGGGCTTAAGCCCGATACGATTGAAGATATTATCGCTGTGGTGGCGCTGTATCGTCCGGGGCCGATGGACAATATCCCGCATTACATCGCACGTAAGCATGGCACCGAAGAGCCGGATTACATGCACCCGATGTTGCAGCCGATCCTTGAAGAAACCTATGGCATCATGATCTATCAGGAACAGGTCATGCAGCTTGCCCAGACGATGTCGGGCTATTCGCTTGGCGGTGCAGACCTTTTGCGTCGTGCGATGGGTAAAAAGATCGCCGAGGAAATGGAATTACAGCGCTCGCTGTTTGTTGACGGGGCGGAAAAGAACGGGGTGCCGCGCGGACAGGCGTCCGACATCTTTGATCAGGTCGCCAAGTTCGCATCCTATGGCTTTAACAAATCGCACGCGGCGGCCTATGCGCTGGTGGCGTATCAGACGGCGTATCTCAAGGCGAATTATCCGGTCGAATTCATGGCCGCGCTGATGACGCTTGATATGCACAACACCGAAAAACTTGCGATTTTCAAGCAGGAGGTCGAACGCCTTGGCATCGAAATCCTGCCGCCCTGCATCAATAATTCGCAAGTGGCGTTTTCGGTCGAAAATCATGATGGGGTGCGCAAAATCCGTTATGCACTGGCGGCCGTGCGCAACGTTGGTGATGCGGCAATGGAAAGCCTTGTGGCGGAGCGCGAGGCCAATGGCCCGTTCCGGGACCTGACCGATTTTGCATCGCGCATCGATAGCCGTGCGGTCAATAAACGGTTGCTTGAAAACCTTGTGCGGGCAGGCGCGCTTGATTGCCTGACGACAAACCGCAAGGTCATGTTCGAGCATGTCGACCGGGTGATGGCGGTTGCCCAGCGCGAAATGCAGGCGCGCAACAATGACCAGATTTCGATGTTTGGCGAGGATACCGGATTTGGCAAGGATGCCATCCGGTTGCCCGATGAACGCGACTGGGTGCCGATGGAAAAACTGACCGAGGAATTTTCGGCGATTGGTTTTTACCTGTCGGCGCATCCGCTTGATACCTTTGGCAAAAGTCTTCAGCGGATCGGTATTGCGCCGATCAAGGAGCTTCCAGCCCGTATGCGCGCCCAGAACAAGGGATCGATCAAGCTTGCCGGGACGCTGATCAATGCGCGTGAAATGATTTCGAAAAAGAACGGATCGAAATTCGCCTTCGTGATGTTTTCCGACCCGACCGGCAGCTTTGAAGTCGCCTTCTGGGCCGAGGCATGGGCGGCCTATAAGGAAATCATCAATGCCGGGCGGCCAGTATTGCTTGTGGTGGCGGCCGAAATGCGCGAAGGGCAGCTTCGCATTCAGGGGCAGAAGGTCGAAGACCTTGAGCATGCCGTTTCCGGGGCAGCCGAGGGCATTCGCATTCGCCTGAACCGTCCTGATCCGGTGGTGGAAATCCGAGAACTGCTTGAAAAAGCGGGGAAAGGGCGCGGTTTGGTCAGTCTTTCGACTGTCTGTGCCGATGGCCGTATTGCCGAGGTCGAGCTTGAAGATACCTATAAGGTCGGACCGTCGCTTATCGGGGCGGTCGGGGCCATTCCGGGTGTCGAACTGGCCGAGGAAATCTGATTGGTGCGTGTGCTGTGAAATTGTGATCGTGCTTCGGGTTCACTTTCACGCGGTTTGAGCGTACTTTAAGGCTTGCATTCTTTGCAGGAGGGGGCTAAAACCCGCCCCGAACATCGCACGCGGGAGCGTGGCGAATAATGCGTTATGCAGAAATTCGTCCATCCGGTGTTTCACGCAAGACGGCGTGAAATTCCCTTCCGCGGAGGTATTAACCGGAAAAAGGTAGGAATTTATCATGGCTTTGCCAACCTTTACCATGCGTCAGCTGATGGAAGCTGGCGTCCACTTTGGTCACCACACCCGCCGTTGGAACCCGAAGATGAAGCAGTTCATCTTTGGTGCACGCAACGACATTCACATCCTGAACCTTCAGGAAACCGTTCCGATGCTGCATCGTGCGATGCAGGCGGTTCGTGACGTCACCGCTGGTGGTGGTCGCGTTCTGTTCGTCGGTACCAAGCGTCAGGCTTCGCCGGTCATCGCAGAAGCTGCAAAGCGTTGCGGTCAGTACTATGTGAACCATCGCTGGCTCGGCGGTATGCTGACCAACTGGAACACCGTTTCCAACTCGATCAAACGCCTGAAAGAACAGGAAGAAATCCTGTCTGCCGGTGCAGAAGGTCTGACCAAAAAAGAAATCCTGAACCTGACCCGTTCGCGCGACAAGCTTGAACGCGCGCTTGGCGGGATCAAGGATATGGGTGGTCTTCCCGACATCATCGTCGTGGTCGACACCAACAAGGAAGCGCTTGCTGTTCACGAAGCCAAGAACCTGAACATTCCGGTTGTTGCTATTCTGGACACCAACTCGGATCCGGCAAACGTTGCATACCCGATCCCGGGTAACGACGATGCGATCCGTGCGATCCAGCTGTATTGCGACCTGTTCGTTGGCGCAGTTCTGGACGGTATCCAGCAGGAAATGACTGCTTCTGGCGCGGACCTCGGTGAATCCGAAGAAGTCCCGGCTGAAGCCGCTGCTGTTGAAGAAGCCGCACAGGAAGCAGCTTCCGCATAAGTTTCACTTTGTACCTGATGAAACGGCGGCTAGCATGCCGCCGTTTCTTTAGGTGTTCACTGATCGCGTAATAGGGGCTTTAAAAATGGCTATTACCGCTGCTCTGGTTAAAGAGCTTCGCGAAACCACCGGCGCTGGCATGATGGATTGCAAAAAGGCGCTGTCCGAAACCGAAGGTAATCTTGAAGCTGCTGTTGACTGGCTTCGTACCAAAGGTCTTGCTGCTGCTGCCAAGAAAGCAGGCCGTGTTGCTGCTGAAGGTCTGGTGGGTGTTGCTGTTAACGGTACTTCCGGTGCCGTTGTCGAACTCAACTCCGAAACCGACTTCGTTTCGCGTAACGAAGATTTCCAGAAATTCGTCGCAGAAATCGCAAACCAGGCCGTTTCGGCCAATGGTGATATCGATGCGCTGAAAGCAACCCCGTTCCCGGGTACGTCGCGCAACGTCGAAGAACAGGTTACCCACATGATCGCCACCATCGGCGAAAACATGAACCTGCGTCGTTCGGCTGGTATCTCTGTCGAGAAGGGCGCTGTTGCGTCCTATATCCATTCCGCGATTGCACCGAACCTCGGCAAAATCGGCGTTCTGGTTGCGCTTGAATCCGAAGCGGATGCGAGCGTTCTTGAAGGCCTTGGCAAACAGATCGCAATGCATATTGCTGCAACCAACCCGGCTTCGGCCACGGTTGACGATCTGGATCCGGAACTGGTCGAGCGCGAGAAATCCGTTCTGACCGAACAGGCCAAAGAATCGGGCCGCCCGATTGAAATCATCGAAAAGATG
Source organism: Thalassospira sp. MIT1004 (assembly GCF_001858545.1). NCBI lineage: Bacteria > Pseudomonadati > Pseudomonadota > Alphaproteobacteria > Rhodospirillales > Thalassospiraceae > Thalassospira > Thalassospira sp. MIT1004. The sequence goes on from NZ_MCAO01000022.1 coordinate 141,382, forward strand.
ATCGAAGGTCGTATCCGTAAATATTACGAGCAGGTCGTTCTGGTTGAACAGACCTTCGTGATTGACGGCGAAAGCAAAGTCAAAGACGTGATTGCAAATGCTGCTAAAGACGCTGGCAAGCCGATCACCCTTAAGGGCTTTGTGCGCTTCGAACTTGGTGAAGGCATCGAGCGCGAAGAAAAAGACTTTGCTGCAGAAGTTGCTGAGCAGCTTAAGAAATAAACATCTGATCGAAATGGTGCGTCGCGTGCCATTTCGTGTATGATCCCAGACCGGCGAGGTCGGCAGCGCATAATCGCCCTGTTACTCGCCGGTCTTTTTATATCTGAATTTTGCTGAACCGGGTTTCGGGACAGTTTGAAATATCGGCAGTAAGAGGCAATCCAACATGGCAGAAAACGGCCAACTGAAATTTCGTCGTGTCCTTCTGAAACTTTCGGGTGAGGGGCTTCTGGGAAAACAGCAATACGGGATTGATCCCGAGACGGTTGACCGGATCGCAAGCGAAATCAAAGCCGTTCATGACATGGGTGCCGAGGTTTGCATGGTGATTGGCGGGGGGAACATCTTCCGCGGGGTCAAGGGTGCCTCCCAGGGCATGGAACGTGCCACGGCCGACTATATGGGCATGTTGGCCACCATCATGAACGCACTGGCCGTTCAGAACGCGCTTGAGCGGCACGGGGTCCAGACCCGTGTGCAGTCGGCCATTCCGATGTCATCGGTCTGTGAGCCCTATATCCGCCGTCGTGCGGTGCGCCACATGGAAAAGGGCCGGGTGGTGATTTTTGCGGCCGGGACCGGCAACCCGTTCTTTACCACCGATACGGCAGCAGCACTTCGCGCGGTTGAAATGGGCTGTGACGCGTTGCTTAAGGGGACGCAGGTTGACGGCGTTTACACCGCCGATCCGAAGATCGACCCGACCGCGGAACGCTATGATTCCCTGACTTATATGGACGTTCTTGCCAAAGATTTACGTGTCATGGATGCATCGGCTATTTCATTGGCACGCGAAAATGATATTCCGGTTATTGTATTTTCTTTGCATAATCCCGGCGCCTTTGCCGATGTGGTTTGTGCAAAAGGTAAGTTTACGATTATTTCGAATGGAGACTAAAGGTGTCTGACGTTGCTGGCCTAAAAAAGGACCTTGCCCGCCGTATGGAAGGGGCTGTTGAAGTTTTGCACAAGGAATTTACCGGACTTCGGACCGGGCGTGCCAGTGCAAGCCTTCTAGAACCGGTCATGGTTGAAGCCTACGGCGTGCCGACCCCGCTTAACCAGGTTGCGTCTGTCAGTGTTCCGGAATCGCGGATGCTTTCGGTACAGGTCTGGGACAAGAGCATGGTTAAATCGGTCGAAAAAGCGATCCGTGACTCGGGCCTTGGCCTGAACCCGGCGGCCGACGGGACGCTTGTTCGGGTGCCGATCCCGGCATTGAACGAGGAACGTCGTGCGGAGCTGTCCAAGGTTGCCGGCAAATATGCCGAGCAGGCCAAGATTTCGGTTCGTAACGTCCGCCGTGACGGTATTGACCAGATCAAAAAATGGGAAAAAGACAGCGTGATCTCGAAAGATGACCTCCATAACGAGGAAAAAGAGATCCAGAAGCTGACCGACAAGGTTATCAGCGAGATCGACGAAGTGCTTGCCCATAAAGAACAGGAAATCATGCAAGTCTGATCATGACGGTGCTGGCATCTCAACCCAACCCTTCAGATCTGCGAGCTGTGCCGCGTCATGTTGCCATCATTATGGATGGCAACGGGCGCTGGGCAAAGTTGCGCGGAAAGCCCCGTACGATGGGTCATCGGGCGGGGGTAGAGGCCGTGCGTCGCACCGTCGAAGCCGCAGCCGAAATCGGTATCGAGTATCTGACACTTTACGGATTTTCGACCGAGAACTGGAAACGGCCGGAAAGTGAAGTCAGCGACCTGATGGGGTTGCTTCGCCTGTTCATCAAGCGTGAACTGGCGACCCTGCACAAAAACGGGGTCCGTATCCGTATCATCGGTGACCGGACCCGTTTTGACGATGATATTCGCGTGCTTCTGGCCAATGCCGAGGAACGCACGCAGGGCAATACCCGTTTGAACCTGACCATTGCGCTAAGCTATGGTGCGCGGGCCGAGATTGCCGATGCCATGCGCCAGATCGCGCAAAAAGTCGCCGCTGGAGAAATTCAGCCCGATGCCATCGATGAAAGCGTGGTTGAAGCGCATTTGATGACGTTCGGGATGCCCGATCCGGATCTGCTGATCCGGACCAGTGGCGAGCAGCGCATCAGCAATTTCCTGCTTTGGCAGTCGGCCTATACCGAGTTTGTGTTCGATGACGTCCTTTGGCCGGATTTCGGACGCGAACATCTTGAAAAAGCGATAGAAAACTTTGCCGGACGGGAGCGGCGTTTTGGTGCAGTCATCTGAAGCCCGACGCCAGGAAGATACAAATTCAGGATTGAAGCCACGGGTTGTTTCCGCGCTGGTGATGACACCGGTCGCGGTTGCGGCGGTATGGTTTGGGTCCCCGTATTTCGAGATTCTCGTTTTTCTGTTTTCGGTTGGCATGATGTGGGAATGGACGCGGATGTGCGTTCCGGGGCATGTCAATTCGGTTTCGGTTGTTGCTGCGGTATCCCTTGCCGTTTCGATGCTGTTTATGACGACCGGGGAATATCTTCTTATCATTCCGGCGGTGTTGGTCGGGGCGGCAACCGCGGCATTGCGGCCGGGCAAGGATCGGTTTCTCGCGGCATTTGGCATTATCTATATCTCGCTTGCGGCACTGGCGGCGCACTGGCTGCGCAGCATGCATGGGGATGGTCTGCTGTTGATCATGTGGCTGTTCTTTCTTGTGTGGGCGACCGATACGGGGGCCTATGCCTTTGGCAAGGCGATTGGCGGCCCGAAACTGGCGCCGCGTTTCAGCCCCAAGAAAACCTGGGCGGGGCTTATTGGCGGCATGTTGTGTGCGATGCTGATCGGCGGGCTGATCACCTATTTCAGCGGCAATGCCATTCAGGTTTCCATCGTGCTGGCAAGCGGGGTTCTGGCGATTGTGGCGCAGATCGGGGATCTTGGAGAATCAGCGCTTAAGCGCCATTTCAAGGTCAAGGACAGCAGCCACCTGATCCCGGGGCATGGTGGGGTGCTTGACCGTGCTGATGGGATGTTGTCGGTTTTTCCTGTCGCGTTTGTTATTGTGTATTTCATTGGATTGTCGTTGCGCTAGGGCAGGGCCCCTGGTTGCAGAAATCCGCTAAGCTGGTGTTTGATGACAATTAAGAAATCAGTCTGCGTGCTTGGCGTGACCGGATCGGTCGGCAGCAGCACCGTAGACATCCTGAAAGCACATTCAGACAAATATGCCGTGGATGCCGTTACGGCCCATCGAAATGTTCAAGGGTTGGCCAAGGCCGCCATTGAACTTGGTGCTGCGATGGCGGTTATCGCCGATGAAAGCCTTTATGAAGACTTGAAATCCGCCCTGTCTGGCACGGACATTCTGGTTGCGGCCGGTGATGAAGCATTGGTCGAGGCGGCATCGCGCCCGTCTGATATCGTCATTGCCGCGATCATTGGTGCAGCAGGCCTTAAGGCGACGCTGGCGGCCATTCGCCGTGGGGCGCGGGTTGGCCTTGCCAACAAGGAAACGCTGGTTTGTGCCGGTGATCTGATGATGGCGGAAGTCGCGAAATACAAGGCGACGCTGATCCCGGTTGATTCCGAACATAGTGCGATTTTCCAGGTGCTTGAACAGAAGTCGGTCGACAAGGTTGACCGTATTCTTCTGACGGCATCTGGCGGGCCATTCCGGGAATGGTCGCTTGACGATATGAAATCGGTGTCTCCAAAGCAGGCGCTGGCCCATCCCAACTGGGATATGGGGGCCAAGATTTCCATTGATTCGGCAACCATGATGAACAAGGGCCTTGAATTGATCGAGGCCTGTCGTCTGTTTCCGGTGCCTGAAGAACGCATCGAGGTTGTCGTGCATCCGCAATCTGTCGTGCATAGCATGGTGGAATATTCCGACGGATCGGTACTGGCGCAATTGGGATCGCCCGATATGCGGACCCCGATTGCCTATGCGCTTTCATGGCCGGAAAGAATACGTGTCGATGTAGCGCGTCTTGATTTTGCCACTATCGGACAGTTGAACTTTACCGCGCCGGATATGAAACGGTTCCCGGCTCTTCGTCTGGCGCGCGAAGCGCTGCGTGCGGGCGGGACGGTGCCGACGGTATTGAATGCAGCAAACGAGATTGCCGTGGGGGCGTTTCTGGGCGGAAAGCTTACCTTCCTGCAAATTGCCGAAACGGTCGAGCGCATGATGAACAGGATTGCGGCATCACCGTTACGAGATCTCGACCAGATGTTTGATCTTGATGATATGATCCGTCGTGAAACGCTGGGCCTGATCAAAACCGGTCTTTGAATACCAAAAATGCGGGGTTCGCCCCGAAAAAGGAACGTCTTTCATGGAAACCCTTCTTGCTTTTCTGTTTGTTCTTTCGGTCCTGGTGTTTGTTCATGAATATGGGCATTACTGGGTTGCGATCCGCAATGGTGTAAAGGTTGAAGCGTTTTCAATCGGATTCGGTCCGGAGCTTTTTGGCTGGTACGACAAAAAGGGCACGCGCTGGAAAGTCAGCCTTTTGCCGCTTGGCGGGTATGTCAAAATGTTTGGCGACATGAACCCGGCAAGTGCGGGGCAGCGGGACGACCTTAATGAAGAAGAACGCCAGCATGCGTTTCATCACAAAGGCCTGATGGCGCGTGCGGCCATCGTTTTTGCCGGTCCGTTGGCCAATTTCCTGTTTGCGATTGTGGTTTTCACCGTTCTGTTTGCCGCCGTTGGCCAGCAGCGCGCCCTGCCGGTGGTGGGCGAGGCGGTTGACGGCAGCCCGGCGGCGGTTGCCGGATTGCAGCCCCAGGACCGGATCAATGCGATCAATGGGCAGCCGATTGCTTGGTTCAGCGAGCTTTCGGACGTGATCCGGGGCAATGCCGGTGCGCCGGTTTCGCTTTCGGTGATGCGTGACGGGCAGGAAATCGACATTCAGGTGACGCCGGAAGCCGTAACGACCGGTGAAGGTGACGACGTTCAGACATTCGGTCGTCTGGGCGTGACCGCCGGTGCGTTTGAAACCCAGCGCGATGGAATTATCGATGCGACCGGCAAGGCGTTTTCATCGACCTGGAACCTGATTTCGCAGACATTGTCGGCATTGGGTGAGATGATATCGGGCGAACGTGACAGTTCCGAACTTGGCGGTCCGATCCGTATCGCGCAGATGTCGGGCGAGGTTGCCGAGGGGGGGATTGGACCGCTTCTGTTCTTTATGGCGTATCTTTCGATCAGCCTTGGGTTGATTAACCTGATGCCTGTTCCGGTTCTGGATGGTGGTCATCTGGTGTTTTATGCGATTGAGGCCATTCGCGGTAAGCCCTTGGGCGCAAAAGCACAAGAATATGGTTTCCGTCTTGGGGCAGGTTTGGTATTCAGCTTAATCATCTTTGCAACTTGGAACGACCTGACGCAGTTGGGCGTCTGGAATTTCTTCAAAGGCCTGGTAGGCTGATGATATACGGCATCAGGGGGTTGAATTTGCTGCGTAATGTAAAAGCGGCTGCGTTAGCAGCAGTCTTGCTTGGTGGAACCGCGCCAACCATAATTCCGATGGTGGCCTACGCGCAGGGATCAAGCGTTATTCGCGAGATCCGTGTTGACGGCAATAACCGTATCGAAAGCGAGACGGTTAACGCATACCTGTCGGTAAAAGAGGGCGATCCCTACGATCCGCAGAAAATCAACGAATCGCTGAAGTCGCTGTTCTCAACCGGCCTGTTTGCCGACGTGTCGATCGGATTTGATCAGGGCGTTCTGAAAATCAATGTGGTTGAAAACCCGATCATCAACCGGATCGCCTTTGAGGGCAACACGCGCCTGAAGGACGACGTGCTTGGTACGGAACTTCAGTTGCGCCCGCGTGTCGTTTACACCCGCACCAAGGTTCAGGCTGATGTGCAGCGTATTCTTGAGCTGTACCGTCGCTCCGGCCGGTTTGCCGCGACCGTTGAGCCCAAAGTCATTCAGCTTGAACAGAATCGTGTCGACCTTGTCTTTGAAATTGACGAGGGAGAGGCGACCGGCGTTCGCAAGATCAACTTCGTTGGCAACAAAGCATTTGATGACGGCGAGCTGTCAGAAGTTATCCGGACAACCGAGAGTGCCTGGTGGAAGATTCTGACTTCTGACGATAACTATGACCCGGATCGCGTCACGTTCGACCGCGAACTGCTGCGTCGGTATTATCTTTCGGCCGGTTATGCCGATTTCCAGGTTCTGTCTTCCGTGGCCGAACTGACGCCTGATCGGTCTGATTTCTTTATCACTTATACTGTCAGCGAAGGTCAGCGCTACCAGTTCGGTGATATCAATATCGTATCACAGATCGACAAGATTGATCCGGCGACATTGGCGCCCCTGGTCGAGATCGAAAAGGGCGACTGGTATAATGCCGACCTTGTTGATGATGCGATTGATGCCTTGACCACCAGCATCGGTGACCAAGGTTATGCGTTCATTGATATTCGTCCGAATATCCAGCGTGACCGCGAAACCGGTGTTATCAACATCACCTTCACCATCGCCGAAGGTCCGAAGGTTTATGTCGAACGCATCGACGTGGTTGGCAACGTCCGCACGCTTGACGAAGTTGTCCGTCGTGAATTCCGCCTTGTCGAAGGTGACGCCTTTAGCAGTTCGAAACTCAAACGTTCGCGCCAGCGTGTTGAAAACCTGAACTTCTTTAAATCGGTTGACGTCAAGACCCTGCCGGGCAGTTCGCCCGACCAGACGGTTCTTGAGGTTGATGTCGAAGAAAAGTCGACCGGCGAGTTTTCGATTGGTGCCGGGTACGGCACGGACGACGGTGCATTCGGTCAGGCAGGTATCCGCGAACGCAACCTGCTTGGTAAAGGGCAGGACCTGCGTCTTGGCTTTACGATTGGGTCATCCAGCCAGCAGGTCGATCTGTCCTTTACCGAGCCATACTTCCTTGATCGGGATGTCAGTGCGGGCTTTGATATCTATCGCCGCGAAGAAGACAATCAGGACGAAAGTTCATATGACGAAAAGCAGACCGGTATCGGTTTGCGGTCCGGTTTCCGTTATTCCGAAGCATTGTCGCAGTCGGTTCGGTACGGGTTCGAAGTTAACGAATATTCCGACATCGATAGCGATGCATCGCGTCTGCTGCGTGAAGAAGACCCCGAGTTTTCCGAGTCAACGATTGGTCAGACGCTTACCTATGATCAGCGCGACAGCACGATTTCGCCCAAAGAGGGCTATTTCGTTCAGGTTTCCAACGATTTCGCGGGAGTTGGCGGTTCGGAAACCTATCTTCGTACACGTGTGAATGGCGGGTACTACTATCCTCTTGATCGCGAAAAAACGTGGGTGCTGTCGACCAAGGCGTCGACCGGTTACATCTTTGGTATTGGTGACGATACGCGTATTTCGCAGCGCTTCTTTACCGGTGGTGCAAACCTTCGTGGTTTTGAATCGGCCGGTGTCGGGCCTCGCGATATTGCAACGAAAGATGCGGTTGGCGGCAAATTCTTCTATACCGGTACCGTACAGATGGACTTCCCGTTAGGGTTGCCGTCCGAATTTGCACTTACCGGTCGTGTGTTCAGTGATTTCGGTGCTTCCGAGGGGGTTGATGGCGCACGGCCTGGTGAAATCTATGACGAAGGTTCACTCAGGGCGTCTGTTGGTTTTGGGGTAGGCTGGGAATCTCCGTTTGGCCCGATTGGTGTTGACCTTTCGCAGGCTGTTCTCAAAGAAGACTTCGACAAAGAGGAAGTGTTCCGGCTGAGTTTCGGAACCAGATTCTGATGAAAATGATGAAATCTATCCAGACCGCCTTACTTGCGATTGTTCTGGCATTCGCATCAGTAACAATGGCGTCGGCTCAGGAAAATGCTGCCGGAAATACAGAGGCCGTTGTGATGATTGTCGATTTTGAAGGCATTATGCGTGAAGCATCTGCCATGCAGGATATGACAAAGCAGATCAAAACGCGTCAGGAAGCCTATCAGCAGGAAATCGAAAAGCGCCAGCAGGGTCTGCGGAAGGAAGAGCAGGAAATCGCCCAGCAGCGAACTCTTCTGTCTGCCGATGTCATTCAGCAGAAACAGAAAGAATTTCAGCAGAAAGTTGCTGATTTTCAGAAGTTCGCACAGGGGCGTAACCGTATTCTGGATCAGGCGCTTAATGAATCGCGCGTGAAATTCCAGAAAACGCTGATTGAAGTGATTGCCGATGTTGCCGAGCAGCGCAAGGCAACGCTGGTACTGCACAAAAGTCAGGTGATCCTGCATGCCAATGCCATGGATGCGTCCAAGGAAGTATTTGACCTTGTGAACAAGGCCATGCCGACCCTTACCGTCGAGTTCAAGGAAGCTTCCTGATGGCTGATTCTCGGTTTTTCAACCGCAAGGGACCTTTCAGCGTTCAGGAAATCGCCGAGCTGACCGGTGCGGAACTGGTGAATGCACCCGATCCGTCACGCCGCTTTGATGATGTGTCACCGCTTCAGAATGCGGATGCATCGATCTTGAGCTTCTTTGACAATCGCAAATATCTTGATGCCTTTGTCAGCAGTTCTGCCGGCGGGTGTTTTGTCCGGCCAGAGTTCGTTGATCGTGCCCCTGCCGATATGGTGCTGTTCACGACCAGCGATCCGTACCGGGCATATGCCAAGGCGGCAACGGCATATTATCCGTTTGACGCCGCCAATGGTGTTGTTTCACCGCACGCGATTGTCGCCGATACCGCCATGATCGGCAAAGGTGTTCAGATCGACGCCGGGGCCGTGATTGGCGAGAATTGCGAAATTGGCGATGGCGTCATCATTTCCAGTAATGCGGTGATCGGTGAAGGTGTCGTGATCGGGGCCGGAAGCAGGATCGGTGCCGGGGCGACAATCAGCCATTGCCTGATTGGCAATCTGTGCCTGATTTATCCGGGTGCTCGCATCGGGCAGGATGGTTTCGGATTTGCCATGGGCGCACAGGGGCACCTTAAAGTGCCGCAGCTTGGCCGTGTCGTGATTGGCAATGATGTCGAAGTCGGGGCCAATTCGACAATCGACCGGGGGGCGGGGCCTGATACGGTGATTGGCAATGGTTGCCGTATCGACAACCTTGTTCAGATCGGCCATAACGTCGAACTTGGCATGGGATGTGTTATCGTTTCCCAGGTCGGGATTTCAGGATCGACCAAACTTGGCAATTTTGTTGTTGCCGCGGGTCAGGCCGGGATTACCGGACATCTTGAAATTGGTGATGGCGCGAAAATTGCCGCGCAATCCGGTGTCATGAAAAATATCGGCGCGGGCGAAACCGTTGGCGGCAGCCCCGCTGTGCCGGTAATGGAATATCATAAACAGACCGTGGCCTTATCGCGGCTGATACGGAAAAAGAAGTAAGGGCAATACCTATGACCGAATTGGTAAGTGTTGATATTCAGCGCATTCTGGAAATGATTCCGCATCGTTATCCGTTCCTGCTGATCGACAAGGTTGTTGATATTGCTGTCGACGATTCCGCCGTTGGCATCAAAAACGTGACGATGAACGAGCCGCAATTTACCGGCCATTTCCCGGAACAGCCGATCATGCCTGGCGTTCTGATCATCGAAAGCATGGCGCAGACGGCGGCCATTCTTGTGGTTCAGACCCTTGGTGAGGATGCCGAAGGCAAGCTGGTTTATTTCATGAGTATTGATAACGCACGGTTCCGCAAGCCGGTTGTGCCGGGTGACGTCATGCATATTCATGTGAAGAAAAAACAGAGCCGTGGCCCGGTCTGGAAGTTTGAAAGTGAAGTCCGCGTTAACGATCAGGTCGTTGCAGAAGCCACCATCGCCGCGATGATCCGGGGCAACTGATAATGTCAAAAGTGCATCCAACCGCCATTGTCGAAGACGGCGCCCAGATTGGCCAGGATGTAGAAATCGGTCCGTACTGTGTTGTCGGACCGCAGGCGGTTCTGGGTGATCGCGTCAAGCTGCACAGCCATGTCGTGGTCGCCGGAATTACGTCAATCGGTGAAGACAGTACGATCTTTCCGTTTGCGTCAGTTGGTCATGCGCCGCAGGATTTGAAATTCAAGAACGAGCCATCGCGTCTGATCATTGGCAAACGCAACAAGATCCGCGAAGGGGCGACCCTTAATCCCGGCACAGAAGGCGGCGGGATGGAGACCACGATTGGTGATGACTGCCTGTTTATGGCAGGCGCGCATGTCGGGCATGACTGCCATATTGGCAATCATTGCATTCTGGTCAATAACGGGACCCTTGCTGGCCATGTCATGGTCGACGATTTTGCAATTGTCGGCGGCCTTTCAGCGGTGCATCAGTTTGTCCGCATTGGCAAACATGCGATGATCGGCGGCATGACCGGTGTTGAAAGCGATATCATTCCTTATGGTTCGGTGATTGGTAACCGTGCTTATCTTTCGGGGCTTAACCTTGTCGGGTTGAAGCGCCGCGGATTTGATCGCGAGACCATACATGCGCTTCGCAAGGCGTATCGTCTTTTGTTTGCGCAGGAAGGTACGCTTGCCGAGCGGGTTGAGGAAGTCTCGAAAGATTTCGAGGATGTCGGGCCGGTCATGGAAATCATCACCTTCCTGAAAGCGGAAAGCATGCGTTCCGTATGTACGCCGAAATATGACAGCTCCGCAGGATAACCCCGCAGCAAAGCTTGGTATCATTGCCGGAGGGGGGGCGCTTCCCGCCCGTTTGGCGGCTGCGGCGACGGCTGCCGGGCGGGATGTTTTTATCGTGAAGCTTGATGCCCATGCCGATGATCCGGCATTGGATGCATATCCCCATACGTCGCTTCGCATCGGGGCGGCGGCCAAAGTCCTTGATCGTCTGAAATCCGAAGAATGCCGTGATGTTGTCCTTGCGGGCAAGGTTGCACGTCCGTCATTTGCATCGATCCGGCCCGATTGGCGGGCGGCGAAATTGCTGATGAAAGTCGGGATGAAGTCGCTTGGCGATGATGGTTTGCTGCGTCTGGTGGCGGGTGAACTTGAACGTGACGGTTTCCGTCTGGTCGGCGCACACGAGATTTTGGGCGACCTCGCGGTTGAGGAAGGTGTTCTGGGCAAGGTGAAGCCCGATGCACAGGCGATGGCCGATGCACAGCACGGTCTGAAGGTTGCCCGGATTTTGGGTGCCGCCGATGTCGGACAGGGCTGTGTCGTGCAGCAGGGGCTTGTTCTGGCACTTGAAGCCATCGAGGGCACGGATGAAATGATCCGGCGGTCTGCCGACTATCGCCGCGAAGGTGTTGGCGGTGTTCTGGTGAAGTCGGCAAAGCCGCAGCAGGACAGGCGTCTTGACCTTCCGGCGATTGGTGTTTCGACCGTGGAAAATGCGCATGATGCCGGATTGCGCGGCATTGCGTTGCTTGCGGGTGGCACGATGATCATTGATCGTGAGAAAACCGTCAAACGTGCAGATGAACTTGGATTGTTCATTGTCGGGATTTCGGTGCAGGAATCGGCACAGGATGAATAAACCAAAAATCCAGACCGCGAAAATCATGCTGGTGGCCGGCGAGGCATCCGGGGATCAGTTGGGGGGGCGGTTGATGGCGGCCATAAAGGCGCGTCATCCCGAAATCCGTTTCATCGGTGTTGGTGGCCCGCGCATGACGGGTGAGGGGCTTGAGAGCCTGTTTCCGATGGACGAGATGTCGGTTATGGGCCTTGCCGAGGTCCTGCCGCATATCCCGCATTTGTTAAAACGTATCCGTCAGACGGCGGAATATGCGATTGAACAGCAACCCGATGTGGTGATCACCATTGATGCCCCGGATTTCAGTTTTCGCGTTGGCAAGAAGCTGAAAGGCAGGGGTATTCCGCTGGTGCATTATGTTGCGCCGTCGGTCTGGGCATGGCGGCCGGGGCGGGCAAAGAAGATTGCGGGTTTTCTCGATCATTTGTTGGCGTTGCTGCCGTTCGAGCCGCCCTATTTCGAGCGGGTCGGGCTTCCGACCAGCTTTATCGGGCATTCCGCGGTCGAGGAACGGCATGGCGGCGATGCGGACCGATTCCGTGAACAGCACGGTATCGCACCAGACTGCAAAATCCTGACGGTTCTGCCCGGCAGTCGCAATTCGGAAGTCACCCGTCTGTTGCCGGTTTTCCGTGACGTGTGCGAACGGTTGGCTGGGGATTTCCCCGATGCAAGAATTGTTGTGCCGACGGTGAGCAAGGTTGCACAGGTCGTCGGTGATGCGGTTGCCGACTGGCCGCTGCGCCCGATTGTCGTGACCGGGGATCAGGACAGGCGCGATGCGTTTGCCGCGTCCCATGCGGCCCTTGCGGCATCCGGGACCGTGTCGCTTGAACTGGCGATAACGGGGGTGCCGCATGTGATCGGCTATAAATTAAGCCCGATTACGGCATGGATTGCGCGGCGATTGTTGCGGATTGATACGGTGACCATCGTCAATCTGGTGCTTGGCAAAAAGCTTGTGCCGGAATTCCTGCAACAGGATTGCACGCCGAACCGTATCGTGCCGGTTCTGAAATCGCTTATGGCCGACGGCGAAGGTCGGGCGGCGCAACTGGACGGGTTCGACGCGGCCACAACCATGCTTGGCTTTGGCGACCGGCCGCCGAGCGAGAAGGCCGCGGACGTCATCCTTGAAATCATAGAGAAAAATTCATCTGCCAAGACTGGCATTAGCGGGCAATAACGCATAGTTTGGCGTCATTGACCAATCAATGACGGAGGCATTTCCAATGCGTTATTTGCACACCATGGTGCGTGTCGAGGATGTGGATGCATCCATGCGTTTCTACTGCGAACTGCTTGGCATGAAAGAAACCCGGCGCATTGAAAGCGAGAAGGGGCGTTTCACCCTGATTTATCTTGCGCCGCCTGCCGATGAAGCCAGTGCCAAGGCCAACAAGGCCCCGGAACTTGAACTGACTTATAACTGGGACCCGGAAAGCTATTCCGGCGGGCGCAATTTCGGCCATCTTGCCTATGAGGTCGACGATATTTATGCGCTTTGCCAGAAGCTGATGGATGCGGGTGTCACCATTAACCGCCCGCCGCGCGATGGCCATATGGCGTTTGTTCGTTCGCCGGACGGGATTTCGATTGAATTCCTGCAAAAGGGCGAAAGCCTTGCCCCGGCCGAGCCATGGGCCAGCATGGAAAATACCGGTTCCTGGTAACGCAGCACCCAATTGATCAAAACGCAAAAAGGCCCGGAATGATCCGGGCCTTTTCTGTATCAATCGTGGCGCAGATTAACGCTTGTTGACCGGAACGAACGGACGTTCGGAAACACCGGTGAACAACTGGCGCGGACGGCCGATTTTCTGCGACGGATCTTCGATCATTTCTTTCCACTGGGCGATCCAGCCGACGGTACGGGCAACTGCGAACAGCACGGTGAACATGCTTTCCGGGATGCCCATCGCCTTGAAGATGATGCCCGAATAGAAATCGACGTTCGGATAGAGTTTCTTCTCGATGAAGTACTCGTCTTCGCGTGCAATGCGTTCGAGTTCCTGTGCAACGTCAAGCAGCGGGTCCTGTACGTTGAGTTCCTTGAGAACTTCGTGGCAGGTTTCCTGCATGACCTTGGCGCGCGGGTCGTAGTTTTTGTAAACCCGGTGACCAAAGCCCATCAGACGGAACGGATCGTTCTTGTCTTTTGCCTTGTTGACGAATTCCGGAATGTTTTTCACATCGCCGATTTCGTTGAGCATTTTCAGAACGGCTTCGTTCGCACCGCCATGTGCCGGACCCCAGAGGGAGGCAATACCGGCAGCGATACATGCAAAGGGATTTGCCCCCGAAGAACCGGCCAGACGGACCGTCGAGGTCGATGCGTTCTGTTCGTGGTCGGCATGAAGGATCAGGATACGATCCATTGCGCGCGCAAGGACCGGGTTGACTTCATAGTCTTCGCACGGGTTGCCGAACATCATCTGCAGGAAGTTTTCTGCATAGCCGAGTTTGTTGTTCGGATAACGGAACGGCTGACCGATCGAGTATTTATACGCCATCGCCGCGATGGTCGGCATTTTCGCGATCAGGCGATAGGCCGAAATCAGACGCTGGTTCGGGTCGTTGATGTCGGTGCTGTCATGATAGAAAGCAGACATCGCGCCAACCACACCGCACATAATGGCCATCGGGTGGGCGTCGCGGCGGAAACCGTTATAGAAATTGCGCATCTGTTCGTGCACCATGGTGTGCATGGTGATGTCATTTTCAAATTGCGCCTTGTCTTTTGCATTCGGCAGATCGCCGTAAATCAGCAAATAGCAAACTTCGAGGAAATCGGATTGTTCGGCAAGCACATCAATGGCATAGCCGCGGTGACGCAGGATGCCAACGTCACCATCAATATAGGTCAGCTCGGACTGGCAGGAGCCGGTCGAGGTGAAGCCCGGGTCATAGGTGAAATATCCGGTTTCGGAGTAGAGTTTCCGAATGTCGATTACAGACGGACCAACGCTACCCTCGATCACCGGCAATTCGATCGACTTGCCAGTGGCATTGTCGGTCAGTGTCACGGTGTGGGAAGTCTTGGAATTCTGAGCCATGACTATTTTTCCTTCCCTGTTTGAACGAACACGGTTTTCAAGTTGTGTGCAGCATAGTGCTGCGGCGCACAAAGCGCAAATTCAGTGTTTAAGTTTTTTATTTTACGCTGTTATTGGGCATCGAATTTGCGGATGCGTTTCAGCGTTTGGGATTTGCCAAGCACGATCATTACTTCGAAGATGCCAGGCGATGAGTTGGAACCGGTGAGCACGGCCCGCAAGGGCTGCGCGACTTTGCCGAGCTTCTGATCGAGTTTTTCGGCAATGTTGCGAACGCTTGCGTCAACGTTCTCTTCGGTCCAGCTTTCAAGCGCGTCGAGTTCCTTTGCCAGTTCGGCAAACAGGCCTTCGGGGGCGCTATCAATCAGGGACTGAGCTTTCTCGTTAAACGACATGACGCCGTCCGTAACGTAGAAGGCCGAAGAGTCGGCGAGCTCGATGAGTGTCTTGGCTCTTTCTTTAAGCCCTGACATGCCTTTGATCAAGATTTCTTTTTGCGCTGCGTCAATTGCATCGACGCCAATCTGTTTTGCGATCAGCGGTGCAATGTCGTTTGCAAGGCGGGTATCGTCTGCCTGACGCAGATAAACGCCATTCAGGTTGGTCAGTTTGGCAAAGTCGAAACGTGCCGCACCCTTGCCAACATCTTTGATGTCAAACCATTCAATGGCCTGTTCCTGGGAAATGATTTCCTCGTCCCCGTGACCCCAGCCAAGACGCAGCAGGTAGTTGTTCACGGCTTCGGGCAAGAAACCCATTTCATCGCGATAGGCATCAACACCCAGCGCACCATGGCGTTTGGACAGCTTTGCGCCGTCCGGGCCGTGGATCAGCGGAATATGGGCAAAGGTCGGGACATCCCACCCCATCGCATCATAAAGGGCCTTCTGGCGGAAGGCATTGGTCAAATGGTCATCGCCACGGATCACGTGAGTAATGCCCATATCGTGGTCATCCACCACGACAGACAGCATATAGGTCGGGGTGCCATCGCCACGCAGAATGACGTAATCGTCAAGCTGTTCATTGGCAACGCGGACATCGCCCTGTACCTGATCGGAAATCACGGCATCGCCGTCCTGCGGTGCCTTCAGACGCACGACAGGCTTGACGCCAGCCGGGGCGTCGGATGCATCGCGGTCGCGCCAGGTGCCGTCATATTTCATCGGGCGGCCTTCGGCGCGGGCCTTTTCGCGCATTTCCTGAAGTTCTTGCTGCGAGCAATAGCAATAATAGGCTTTGCCAGCCTTGATCAGTTCATGGGCGACTTCGGCGTGGCGGTCGCGACGGGCGAACTGGAAGGTCGGTTCTTCGTCTGCGGTCAGGCCAAGCCAGCTTAGCCCATCGAAAATGGCTTCGACGGCTTCGGGGGTTGAACGTTCCCGGTCGGTGTCTTCGATGCGCAGCAGGAATTTGCCGCCGGTGTGTTTGGCATAAAGCCAGTTATAAAGGGCGGTGCGTGCGCCGCCGATATGCAGAAACCCGGTCGGAGACGGGGCAAAACGGGTAACAACCGTCATTCACTCTATCCGTTGGCTGGATGTTGTTGCTTGTCGTAATGACTTTTGGCGTGCACGCTATAACACATATGCGGCGGTGTTGCACCACAGCCGATGATAGATAGAAACTGTGCGCCGGGCAGGCTATTGTACATTCGTCGAATAAGTCGTGATGGAATTAATAAAAATCAATATGTTGCGAGAATATTTTCGCAAACAGGATTGTTGTTGGCCGCGCGCAGAAATTCCTGGATTCTGTGCACGGTTATATTCTTCGGGTTGGGATGTGCGGCGTATTTTTCTCTCCCTGCGCGCCTGACGGTACAGCAAAGCGGCCTAGCGGTGATTCTTTTGCTGTCCGGATTGTGGATTTCGCGACGCTGGGTTTTGCCATTCTTTGGCATTCTGCTGCTGGCGGGTTTTTGTGTCGGGTTGCTGATTGCATCCATCCATCTTGAAAGGGCACCATCCGGGCTTCTCACCAAGACGCTTTACATGACAGAGATCGAGGGCGACATCACGCTTCTGGAACCACGGGGCGGGCGGATGCGTATGACCGTGGCACCAATGCGGATCGCGGGGCTTGAGGATACGGTATTTGACTGGAAGGTGCGATTGAGCCTTCCAGGTGGGGATGAGCTTTCCGTTGGGGATCATATCGTGGCAACGGCACGGCTGTTTCCGTTGCGCGCGGCGTCCGTGCCGGGCGACCCGGATTTTTCACGCGGATTATATCTGGACGGGATCGGGGCGACCGGGTTTGTTTTCGGCCATAAATATAGTGTGACCAAGAAGGCCGAAACAGGAATGATGCAGCCGGTTTCGGACCGGATCGAAAGTCTGCGCCTGACGATCATGACGGCAATCGATCAGAGCCTTACCGGCGCAGGGGCCGGGATTGCCAAGGCACTGATTGTCGGCGAACGCGGCGATGTCAGTGCGGAAATTGCCGATGATCTTCGCAAATCGGGATTGGCGCATCTTCTGGCGATTTCCGGGCTGCATATGGGGCTTTTAAGCGGGACGGTTTTCTTTTTCCTGCGGTTTGGCATGGCGGCCATTCCTGCCCTTGCGCTGCGGTTTCCGATCAAGAAATGGGCGGCTATCGGGGCGATGGGCGCAGCCGTGATCTATCTTGGCCTGTCAGGGGCCAGTGTGCCGACGCAGCGTGCCTTTGTGACGTTGACGATTGTCTGGATTGCGTTGCTGCTGGATCGGCGGGCGATATCGTTGCGGCTGGTGGCGTTTGCGGCGCTGGTTGTTCTGATCCTGCGGCCCGATGCGGTATTGGGGCCAAGCTTTCAGCTTTCCTTTGCGGCGGTAACGGTGCTGGTGGCGTTTTATGATGGTCCGGGCAGACGATGGTTTGACAAGTCGGTGGATCGGTCATGGCTATTCCGGCTTTGGCTGTTTTTTGCCGGGCTGGTGATGACCGGGTTGCTGGTTACGGCGGTGACCGCGCCGATCATCGGGTTTCATTTCGGGCGGATTTCGATGATCGGGATCGTGTCCAACCTGATTGCCATTCCGGTGATGGCGTTCTGGGTGATGCCGATGATTGTGGCGACGCTTGTTCTGATGCCGTTCGGAGCCGGGGGACTGGCATTGTGGTTGATGAAGCCGGGACTGACATTGTTGATTGAAACCGCAAGCCTTGCCGCCGATCAGGCCTGGGGGCTTTGGCATGTCGAGCAGTTTAGTGCCGTATTTGCCATCGGCATCATGATGGCGATGGCCTGGTGGCTGGTCTGGCGGGGGAACGCGATTGCCCGGTTTGCTGTCATTCCGCTATGCGTGGCGATTGCGGCGCAAATCCTGTATCGCCCGGCGGATATTCTGGTTTCGGGGGATCAGGAAAGCTGGGCAATTCGCGACAGGGTGCGCGACAAACTTGTCCTGCCCGAAGGCATTTCGGATTTTCAGCAGTCGGTCTGGATGGCGCGATTTGGTATCGCCGATCATGATGCCGGCAATGTCATCGAAAAATGCGACGCAACGGTTTGTTCCGTCAGGATCGCCGGACGGCAGGTGATCATTGCCAATGATCTTGCCAATCCGTTCTATGCATGCCGCCATGGCGATATGATCATCAGCCTGAAACGCGATATGCCGCGTGATATCTGTGCGCCGGATGTGACTGTCATCGATGATGACCTGTTGTGGTGGCAGGGGGGCGTCTCGGTTGCGTTGCGGCCCGATGCCGCCCCGGTGATCGAAACCGTGCGTGAAACGTCCGGCATCTGGCCGTGGATTATCATCGGGGGCAGGGTGGTCAAATAAAAAACGCCGCCGGGCAAGGCCGACGGCGTTTCTTTCGGTTTCTTTCGGTTTGTTCGGTTTATTCGGTATTCTATCAGTATTGGCGGAGCAAACCGATCAGACGTCCCTGAATGCGGACACGATCAGGCGACAGCGCGCGCGTTTCATAACGCGCATTGGCCGGTTCCAGCAGAACTTCGCCACGGCCACGTTTCAGGCGTTTCAGAGTGGCTTCGGCGTCGTCGACCAGTGCGACAACGATGGAGCCATCATTGGCCTGTTCGCAACGCTGGATCAGGACGGTGTCGCCATCGAGAATACCGGCATCGATCATCGAATCACCGGAAACTTCAAGCGCATAGTGATCGCCGGTTCCCAGAAGCGCTGCCGGGACCTGCACCATTGTGGTCTGATCGCGAAGGGCCTCGATCGGGGTACCCGCCGCAATCCGGCCAAACAGCGGCAGGGAAACGGATTCACCCGATTCCGAAAAGGCCGAAGGCACGGTTGCCGGCCGATGCGCAGCCTTTCGCGCGGAGGCGATAGAGGTAACATTGTTGGGCGTTTCCGCCGCGTCGTCATCATTATTATCCGGAAGACGCAGGACTTCGAGCGCGCGGGCCCGATGGGCGAGACGGCGAATAAAACCGCGTTCCTCAAGCCCGGTGATCAGTCGATGAATGCCGGATTTGGATTTCAGGCTCAGGGCTTCTTTCATCTCGTCAAAAGAGGGTGAGATACCATGATCGCGAAGGTAATTATCGATATAGACCAGCAATTCGTATTGCTTGCGCGTCAGCATGATTTTTCCCGAACCTGTAATAAGAACAAACCGAATACATGAATGTTCTACTTTGGTTCTGCTTGTTCGTCAAGCACCACAACCCGAAAAATCACCGTTTAAGGGCATTCTTTCGGTCAAGAAACGAAATTTGGGTATTTCCAGGGATCAGTCGGCGGTGAAAGTACCCGACTTTCCGCCTTCCTTGTGGGCAACGCGAATATCGGTAATCCGCATGGCTTTATCGACCGCCTTGCACATATCGAACACGGTGAGTGCGGTAACGGAAACGGCGGTCAGGGCTTCCATTTCCACCCCGGTTTTGCCGGTGGTTTTGCAGGTCGCGACAATATCTACCGCATCGGTGGCAGTTGCGAGTTCCAGCGTGACTTCGACCGAGGTCAGGGGCAGGGGGTG
Source organism: Thalassospira sp. MIT1004 (assembly GCF_001858545.1). Classification (NCBI taxonomy): domain Bacteria; kingdom Pseudomonadati; phylum Pseudomonadota; class Alphaproteobacteria; order Rhodospirillales; family Thalassospiraceae; genus Thalassospira; species Thalassospira sp. MIT1004. Next base: position 161,001 of record NZ_MCAO01000022.1, read on the forward strand.
GCAAAGCGGGATCAGGTCAGCGGTTTTCTTGGCGCCCATAATCCCGGCAAGCTGGGCGATGCCAAGAACATCGCCCTTTTTATGGCCGCGTTCGGCAATCAGCCGGGCCGTTTCCGCCGACATCAGGACACGGCCCTTTGCGATGGCGACGCGCGCGGTATCGGTCTTGGCCGAAATATCGACCATGACGGCGTTACCAGCGGCGTCGATATGCGAAAGTTTGTCTGCCATGCCTGTGTCTTGTTCCGTTATCAGGCCGCGAGGCCAAGAATATTGCGGGTGGCGGCGGTGACGTCGTCCTGACGCATAAGACTTTCGCCGATCAGGAAGCATTGCGCGCCGACCTTTGCCATGCGGGCGAGGTCATCGTGCGTGAACAGGCCGCTTTCGGCGACCAGCATCCGGCTGTCATCAACCATGCCAGCGAGTTCTTCGGTCGTGGTCAGGGAGACTTCGAGCGTTTTCAGATTGCGGTTGTTAACGCCAAGCAGCTTTGATTTCAGTTTCAGGGCGCGTTCGAGTTCCGGGGCGTTGTGCACCTCGATCAGGACATCCATGCCAAGGCTGTTTGCGGCGTCTTCAAGCTCGGCGGCCTGGGCGTCTTCGAGGGCTGCCATGATCAGAAGGATGCAATCGGCACCAAGGGCCCGGGCTTCGGTCACCTGATAGGGATCAAGCATGAAATCCTTGCGCAGGACCGGCAGATCAACCGCGGCACGTGCCGCGATCAGATAGCTGTCATCGCCCTGGAAATAGGGGATGTCGGTCAGGACCGACAGGCAACTTGCCCCACCGGCCTTATAGGCCTGTGCCAGAACGGGCGGATTGAAATCCGGGCGGATCAGGCCCTTGGACGGGGATGCCTTTTTAATCTCGGCAATCAGGCCGTAACGACCATCCGCAACCGATGTTTCAAGCGCCCTGATGAAGCCGCGCGGTGCGGATTGTGATCTGGCTGCGGTTTCGAGGTCGGCAAGTGACTTTCGCGCCTTGCAGGCGGCGATGTGGTCGCGTTTGTCGTTACAGATACGTTCGAGTACGTCGCTCACGCTGCGGTCCCCTGATTGGAAATGCGGACTAGTGCCTGCAGGGTTTCTGCGGCTTTGCCAGAATCGATTGCGGTGCGGGCCTTTGCGATGCCATCGGCAAGATCGGTTGCGATGTCGGTCACCACAAGGGCGGCTGCGGCATTCAGCAGAACGATATCGCGATAGGCGCTTTTTTTACCGGCAAGAAGATCGAGAATGGCCTGCGCGTTTGTCTGGGCGTCGCCGCCTTTAAGCGCATCAAGGGTGACGATTTCAAGGCCGTAATCTTCGGGGTTGATTTCAAAGGTCGTGACTGCGCCGTTTTTGACTTCGGCGACAAAGGTCGGGCCGGTTGTTGAAATTTCATCAAGGCCGCTATGACCATAGACAACCCACGCATGTTCCGAACCCAGGCGGTTCAGCACATGGGCAATCGGTTCGACCCATTCACGGGCAAAAACGCCCATGACCTGGCGTTTGGTTTTGGCCGGGTTGGCCAGCGGTCCCAGAAGGTTAAAGATCGTGCGCGTACCCATTTCAACGCGGGTCGGCATCACGTGACGCACCGCCGAGTGATGGCGCGTTGCCATCATGAAGCACAGATTGATTTCCTTTAGCGCCTTTTCGAGAAGCGCCATATCGGCATCAAGATTGACGCCAAGCGCCAGTAGGACATCAGCCGATCCCGATTTTGACGACGCCGCGCGGTTGCCGTGCTTGGCAACGATGGCGCCGCAGGCCGCCGCAACGATTGCCGCCCCGGTCGAGATATTGAAGGTGCCGCTGCCATCGCCACCGGTACCACAGGTATCAACCGCATTGGGCGGGGCTATAATGCCGGTCGCCTTGGAGCGCATGACACGCGCCGCCCCGGTGATTTCATCGACCGTTTCGCCGCGCAGGCGTAGCGCCATCAGGAAAGCCCCCATCTGCGACGGCGTTGCCTGACCGGACATCAGAACGTCGAAGGCCTGCTCGGCCTGTTCTTCGTTCAGTTTTTCGCCATTTGCGACTTTGGCCAGGATCGGCTTCAGGTCATATTCAGTCGACATGCGGGTTTCCTCGGTTAGCGGTCCGGTGCGGTTTCATGCGCCGGGGAAGTCTATAAAATTCTTCAAAAGGGCATGGCCATGTTCGGATGCGATGCTTTCGGGATGGAACTGGACACCATGAATCTGATGCTGTTTGTGACGCAGCCCCATGATCAGACCATCCCCGTTTTCCGCCGTGATTTCAAGGCAATCGGGCAGGGTTGCGCGATCAACAACCAATGAATGGTAACGGGTCGCTTCAAACGGGCTGGGCAGGCCGTTAAACACGCTTTTGCCTTCGTGCACCATCGCATCGGTTTTGCCATGCATGCATTCGGGCGCGCGCACGACATTGCCGCCAAAGGCCTGACCGATGCCCTGATGACCAAGGCAGACGCCAAGCAGCTTGACCTTTCCCGCCGATGCCCTGATCAGATCAAGACAGATACCCGCGCGATCCGGATCGCAGGGACCGGGCGAGATCACGACGCCTTCGGGCTTTAAAGCCAGCGCATCATCAACCGAGATTTCATCATTGCGGCGGACGTCGACCTCGGGACCGAGTTCGCGCAGATAGTGCCACAGATTGAATGTGAAGCTGTCGTAATTATCGATGAGGAGATACATCGTGGCGCCGGGCTGTGAATATCAGATCGGGCAGAGAATAAACGGCATTGCCGCTACGTCAAGCGATTGCAAAAACCATTTTCCTGCCATTGTTCGCGGTCTTTGTTTGCGGCTTTAACAGGGTGCTAACCTGATCGGGTTTAAAAGCTTCCAAACACAAGCCGGGATAATTGGCGTATAATCACCATATGGGTAACACGACCCAGCAAACGAGACTGGAGACCAGAGCGTGGCACGCCGGGCACAACCCGCCAAAAAGAAAAAAGCGGCACCGCGAAAAACAGGCCGTAGCAAGGCTGCACCGAAAAGAAAATCGGGCGGCATTGGCCGCTTCATGCTGGGCGGTGCGATTGTTGCGGGGACCATTTCGGCATTCATTGCAGCAGGCAGTATGCTTGAGCTGGATCGCGCATCGCGTGATCTTGGCGAACGGGCCGCTTCCGAACCGGAATATACGCCGACACCGGCCCAGGTACCGGAAAGCCGCAATTATGATTTCAGCGAAAGCAACGGCAATCGCGACCGGACCGGATATATGGTCGGTGAACGTGTGCCGGGTGAAAAAACTGCGCCCGAAACCAGACAACCGCAGAAGGCACCGGTCACAAAGTCGCCTGAACCTGCCGTGTCGCCCGATACCGGCGGGATCAGCGGGGGCGCGCATAGTGATGGTCCGCCGCCATGGCAGAAATTCACAGCCCTTACCCCCGATACGGGAACCGCACCGGTTATCGCGATTGTGATTGATGATGCGGGCCTTGATCAGCCGCGCACGGCGCGCACTATAGGGCTGCCCGGGCCGGTGACGATTTCCTATCTGCCCTATGCGCGCGACCTTCAGCGTCAGGTGAATGATGCGCGCGGGCGGGGGCATGAAGTGATGCTTCATATGCCGATGGAGCCGTCGTCGGCATTGGTCGATCCAGGTCCGCATGCGTTGCGCACCGGATTTGACCGCGACAAGATATTGGGCGAGATGACCTGGATGCTGGACCGGTTTGATGGCTATGTCGGTGTGAATAATCACATGGGCAGCAAATTCACATCCGATCCGGAACGCATGCAGGTGGTGATGGAGGTGATGAAATCACGCGGGCTTCTGTTCCTTGATTCCAAAACCAGTGCCAAGTCGGTCGGATTTTCGATGGCACGCCAATATGATGTCCCGGCGCTTGAGCGCGACGTGTTCATTGATGACGCCGATGATGCCACCAAAATTGCCGAAATGCTGGCCCGGACTGAAAAAGTTGCCACCAATCAGGGATTTGCGATTGCGATTGGCCATCCGCGCGACCTTACGCTGGAAGCCCTGCAAAAATGGATTCCCGCCATTCAGGCCAAGGGATTTGTTCTGGTGCCGGTGACCGACATCCTGCGACGAACAAGTCCGAGTGCGACAGGTTGATAAAGAACAAGGCCCGCAAATGAAGCGGGCCTTGTTCTTTCAATCCGAAATGCAGGAAATCAGGCAAACCGATGGGCTTCGCGGGCGGCGGCCATCAATGCGCCTGCCTTGTTCTGGCATTCCTTGTGTTCGAGTTCCGGTTTGCTGTCTACGACGATCCCGGCACCGGCCTGAATATGGATCTGTTCGTCCTTGATGACAGCGGTCCGAAGCGCGATGCAGGTATCCATGGAGCCATCGGCGGAGATATAGCCGATACAACCTGCATAAATGCCGCGCCGGACCGATTCCAGTTCATCGATGATTTCCATGGCGCGGACCTTTGGCGCGCCCGATACCGTTCCAGCAGGGAAACCGGCCTTGAGCGCATCCATCGCATCATATTTGTCGTCGATCTGACCGACGACGTTCGAGACGATATGCATGACATGGGAATAGTATTCGATCTGTTCGCGGTCGGTGACGCGCACCGTACCGGGCTTGGACACACGGCCGACATCATTGCGCCCAAGGTCAAGCAGCATCAGATGTTCCGAACGTTCCTTGGGATCATCAAGCAGGTCCTGGGCCATGACCTTGTCGTCATCGGGTGTCTTGCCGCGCCGACGCGTTCCGGCAATCGGGCGAATGGTGACTTCGCCGTCGCGCAGGCGGACAAGGATTTCCGGGCTGGCGCCGACAACCTGAAACCCGCCGATATCAAGATAAAACATAAAAGGTGACGGATTGATCCGGCGAAGGGCGCGGTAAAAGGCGAAGGGCGGCAATTGATAGGGCAGCGTGTAGCGTTGCGAGAGCACGACCTGAAAGATATCGCCCGCGCGGATATATTCCTTGGCCTGATCGACCATTTTATGAAAACCGGCCTCGTCGACGCTGACCTTTGGGTCGGGCAGGGTGTCGGGGGCGGATTTGGACCGGCGATCAAGGAACAGGTTGCGCTGGAACTGCTGCACGACATCATTGAGGCGCGCACAGGCCAGATCATAGGCCGCATCGGCATCTATTCCGCTTTCGGGGCGGACCGGGGTTACGACGGTGACGGTATCGGCGATGGTATCGAAGCTTGCGGTGACCGTCGGGCGGATAAAGATGCCGTCAGGGACGCCGAGTTCATCCGGGTTGCTATCGGGCAGCTTTTCCATAAGGCGCACGGTGTCATAACCCATATAGCCGACAAGACCGGCGCTCATGGGTGGCAGATTGTCGGGCAGGGCGATGTGGCTTTCGGCGATCAGCTTTTTGAGGCTTTCAAGCGGTGCATCGGGTTCATCTTCGAACGCATCGGCATCGGCAAGGGCGCGACGGTTCAGTTCTGCCTTTTGGCCAAAGCAGCGCCATATCAGATCGGGGCGCAGGCCAAGGAATGAATAGCGTCCGCGCACGGCACCGCCTTCGACAGATTCAAGCAGATAGGTGTTGGGCATGCCTTCGGCGATCTTGAGAAACGCCGAGACGGGCGTATCAAGATCAGCGGTCAGCGAGGTCCAGAGAACCTGTGAAATGCCGTTATTGTAGTTCTGCTTGAAACTGTTGAAATCCGGTTTGATTTCCATGGTCTGTCCAATTTTGGTCGATTAGGGGTGGGCGGTATGAGGCAGCGCGGAGTTTAACGAAAAAGGGCGGCCCGATGAAAGGCCGCCCCATTTCTGATCGGGATCAGTTGGCCGCGGTTTGCGGATAAAGACCGTTGATCACGCTGTTATTGACGCTGACCGAAATCTCGTCCTGCAGGTAATCAAGATATTCTGCAAGGATGTCTTCGTTCAGGCCCTGTTTGAGTTCGGTCACGACCGGGTCGGCAGCGCCTTCGGCAATGGTGCCAGCTTTGATCTGATCAAGTTTCAGAACCAGAACATTGTCGCCGGACTGAACAGCCTTTGCCTTGCCTTCTTCAAGGGTGAAGAGGGCTGCGGCAACCGCCGGGCTGACATTGCCTTGGAGGCCCTGACCGGTACGTTTGGTCAGGCCGCTTTGTTCGAGTTCGGCATTGTCGCTGTTAGCGAGCGTTGCGATATCGGCATTCTGGTCATTGATCGACGCGGCAAGCTGATCGGCTTTTTCAAGCATCAGACGGTTGTGTTCATCGGTTTTCCATGCGGTAACAACGTCATCACGCACGTCTTCAAACGGACGCAGTGCCGACGGGGTGACGTCATCAACGCGTGCGACATAACGAACACCGGTCGAGGTTTCTTCGAGGAAGCTTTCCTCGCCCTTGCCGAGTTCGAAAATCTTGGCATTGATCTCACCGCTGTCGGTGATTTCAGTACCCAGACCTTCGCCACGCACAACGTCGTTCAGTTTATAGGTTTTTGCGCCAACCGCGTTTGCGGCTTCTTCAAGCGGGGTCCCGGCACCAAGTTCATCATCAAGCTTGGCGGCAAGATCATAGATCGCGTCTTCGGCCTTGAACTGCCGGACACCGGCTTCGACATCGTCGCGAACCTGATCAAGGGTTTCGGTCTGTTCCGGCGTAATGCGGGTCACGCGAATGATATGCCAGCCAAGGGCTGTTTCGACCGGTTCGGAAAACGCGCCTTCTTCAAGGCCAAACGTCGCATCACGCAGATCGGGAAGGATGTTGTCGGCGGTGAATTCACCAAGTTTGACAATCGACGGATCCATACCGGCATCGTCGGTTGCGACCTGCATGAAATCGGCCCCCCCCTGAAGCGCCTTATAGGCCTCCTGGGCACTTTCCTTTTCATTGGGGGCAAACAGGATCTGTTCGACAACGCGTTTTTCCGGAGTCTGGAATTCCGGCAGGCGATGGTTATATGCCTCGAGAATTTCTTCTTCGGTGACATCCATATTTGCTGCCAGATCCTTCGCCGAAAGGGTGACCAGGGTCACATTGCGGCTTTCGGGGGCGGTGAATTGCGGTGCGTTGTCTTCGTGATATTTACGAAGGGTCGCGTCATCGGGCGTTTCGATCGTGTCGAATTCCGAAGCATTCAGGGCAAAGAAGCTGCCGCTGCGCTGTTCGTTGCGGTAGGCGGCAATCTGTTGTGCCATGACGTCAGGGACGCTGACGGCACCGGCGAGGCTGCCAACAACCTGCTGGCCCATCATGTCGCCACGAACACCTTCGATGAATTCCGGTTCGGTATATCCGCTGGAATACAGCGCCTGAAGGAAACGTTCGCGGTCGAACTGGCCGGTGGTTTCATTCTGGAAGCCCGGAGAGGCGAAAATCGTCTCGCGCACTTTTTCGTTGCTGATGCCGATGCCCATTTCCTTGGCGTTTTCACGCAGGATTTTCTGGGAAACCAGATTTTGAACCGTATTGTTCAAAAGGCCCATCTGGATGGCTTGCTGACGGTCGAAATTCGGACCGAAAACGCTGCGCATATTCTGGATTCTGCGCTGGAAGGCGCGATCCAGTTCGGCGGGGCTGATATTTTGGCTGCCGATTTCAGCAACCTGACGCGATGTTCCAAGATCGAGCATCGACGCATTCAGGCCCCATCCGACGAAGCTGATTGCAATCACGCCGAGGATGATCTTGGCAAAGATTGATTTCGAAAAAGAGCGAATGCCAGCAAGCATATGATAAGCCTAACAATTCGTGGTTGGTGCCGATGACAATGCAGATGACAATGTACCGGCAGCGTTTCTTTTATCTGCCGGAACATAACGAAAATCCCGGCGCAATTGCCGCGCATCTTAATGGCGAGAGGTAAGGGCGGCAACATCCGATTGCATTGACCGTGCCCGAAGTTCGGTTGACAGTGTTTTCCGGGGCTTGGCCGGGGCCTGAGCGCGTGCTAAAACCCGCATCGAACCGTGTTTGTAACAATACTTGTCGGATCGGTTCCCGCATGGCCCAGCCATTGCCTGATCCAAAACCTGTCGCAGCAAGAGGTAGATATACATATGTCACAGCGCCGTCCCCTGATCGCCGGAAACTGGAAAATGAATTGCCTGCGCACCGACGGGCTTGCACTTGCGCGCGGACTATCTGACCGCGCAAAGGCAAAAGGTGATCTGGCATGTGATATTCTGGTCTGTCCGCCGGCAACCCTGATTTCCGATGTTGCCGGTGTTACGGCCAAGAGTGCCGTCAAGGTTGGCGGTCAGGATTGTCATGTTGCCGTTTCGGGTGCGCATACCGGGGATATTGCGGCCCCGATGCTGGCCGATATCGGCGCGACCCATGTTCTTGTCGGGCATTCCGAACGTCGGGCGGACCACGGTGAAAGTTCGACCGTTATTCGCCAGAAAACAATGGCAGCCCATGATGCCGGTCTGATTGCGGTGGTCTGTGTTGGCGAGACCGAGCAGGAACGCGATCTTGGTGCGACGCTTGCGGTGGTTAATGGCCAGATTGCGGTTTCGGTTCCTGATGAGGCGACGGCGGAAAATACCGTCATTGCCTATGAGCCGGTCTGGGCGATTGGCACGGGGCGCACGGCAAGCGTTGATGAAGTTGCCGAAGTTCATGCTGCAATTCGTGCAGGGCTGACGGCACGATTTGATGATGGTGACAAATTCAGAATTCTGTATGGTGGTTCGGTAAAGCCGTCCAATGCGGCTGAATTGCTGTCTGTGCCCGATGTTGACGGTGCACTGGTTGGCGGGGCGAGCCTCAAGGTTGACGATTTTTGGAAAATTATTGAAAGTTGCGCCTAGCCAACTGTCATAAAACACGTTAAATACGCATCAAATTTTTGCCCGATCCGGCCATAATAATGTTCGGATCGGAAGTTTTAGGACAAGAGTTTCGAGACCATGCAAACTGTTATTCTGGTAATTCACCTTCTTCTTGCGCTTGGCATGATTGCCGTCATTCTCGTACAGCGCAGCGAGGGCGGTGGGCTTGGTATCGGCGGAAGCGGCGGCGGTGGCGGCGGCGGTAATTTCGGCGTCATGAGCTCGCGCAGCGCAGCAAACCTTCTGACACGTACGACCGCTATTCTTGCCGGGGCATTCATGATTACAAGCCTTGCCCTGGCATTGTTGTCCAACACTCATACCCAGCCGACATCCATACTGGATCAGGCTCCGGCCCCGGCAGCTGAACAACAGCCCGCCGAGGACACCGGACCGGCGGCTCCGACCCGCTAAAAAACAAACCGACGACCAGAGGCGGCAAAATTGCCGCCTCAATTTTTGATTGTTGTATTCCCCGGTTCGTGATGCACTGAGCGGCATCGAACTGCGGCGTTTTGCTTTGAGATGAGGCAAAGACATGACCCGTTATATCTTTATCACCGGTGGCGTTGTTTCTTCGCTGGGCAAGGGCCTGGCATCTGCTGCTTTGGGGGCCTCGCTTCAGGCACGTGGTTTCACTGTTCGCCTGCGCAAGCTTGATCCGTATATCAACGTTGATCCGGGCACCATGAGCCCGTATCAGCATGGCGAATGTTATGTGACCGAAGACGGGGCGGAGACCGACCTTGATCTTGGTCACTATGAACGTTTCACCGGTGTTTCGTCGCGTCGTTCCGACAACGTGACCACCGGTCGCATCTATTCCAACGTGATTGCGCGCGAACGTCGCGGCGATTATCTGGGCGGGACCGTTCAGGTGATCCCGCATATTACCGATGCGATCAAGGAATTCGTTCAGTCCGATGCGACCGAGGATTTTGTCCTTGTCGAGATCGGCGGTACGGTTGGCGATATCGAAAGTCTGCCGTTCCTTGAAGCGATCCGCCAGATGGGCAACGAGCTTGGCGATGGCCGCACGCTGTTCATGCATCTGACGCTGGTGCCTTATATTTCGTCGGCGGGCGAGCTTAAAACCAAACCGACACAGCATTCCGTCAAGGAACTGCAAAGCGTTGGTATTCAGCCCGATATCCTGCTGTGCCGTTGTGACCGTGAAATCCCGGTCAATGAGCGCCGCAAGATCGCACGTTTCTGTAACGTGCGCGAAGCCGCTGTTATTCCGGCCTATGACGTCGACAATATCTATCAGGTGCCGATCAGCTATCACCAGTATGGTCTTGATAACGAAGTGCTTCATCACTTTGGCCTGCAGGCACAGGACCCGGATCTGGGACCGTGGGAAGAAATCTGCAACATCATCCGTAATCCGGAAGGTGAGGTTACTATCGGGATCGTTGGCAAATATATTCAGTTGCCCGATGCCTATAAGTCGCTCACCGAAGCACTGACCCATGGCGGCATCGCCAACAAGGTCCGTGTCAAACTGGAATGGATTGCGTCTGACGCGCTTGAAAAGGAAGGCGATGTTAGCGAAATCCTGTCCAAACTGGACGCGATCATGGTGCCGGGCGGATTTGGCGAGCGTGGGACAGAGGGCAAGATTGCCGCTGCGCGCTATGCCCGTGAAAACAAGGTGCCGTATTTCGGTATCTGCTTTGGCATGCAGATGGCGGTTCTTGAAGCGGCCCGCAATCTTGCGGGCCTTAAGGATGCGTCTTCATCGGAATTCGGTCCGACGAAAACCCCGCTTGTGGGCCTGATGACCGAATGGGCCAAAGATGGTGGCTCGGTTGAGCGTCGTAGCGGCGAAGATGACCTTGGTGGCACCATGCGCCTTGGCAACTACGAGTGCAAACTGGTCGACGGTACGCGTGCGCGTGATATCTATGGCAGTGAGACCGTTCTTGAGCGCCATCGCCATCGTTACGAAGTTAACGTAAACTTCATGGCGCAGCTTGAGGAAAAAGGGCTTAAATTCTCGGGTCTGTCGCCGGACGGGCGTTTGCCGGAAATCGTCGAATACCCGGATCACCCGTGGTTCATCGGCGTTCAGTTCCACCCGGAACTGCGTTCGCGTCCGCTTGATCCGCATCCGCTGTTTGTGTCCTATATCAAGGCCGCCAAAGAGCGCAGCCGTCTGGTTTGATCAAACAGCCTGAATGAAAGACTTCGAAATGACGGAAATCAAAACTGTCAAAGTCGGCAATATCGAATTCGCCAATGACAGGCCCTTTGCGCTTCTGGCGGGGCCATGCGCGATCGAAAGCCGTCAGCACGCACTGGAAATGTCCGCAGCGCTTAAGGAATTGTCCGAGGGGCTCGGGATCGGGCTTGTTTACAAAAGCTCGTTTGACAAGGCAAACCGCACCAGCAGCACGTCGAGGCGCGGGGTTGGACTGGTCGAGGGTCTCGACATTCTGGCAGAGGTCAAGGAAAAGACCGGCCTTCCGATTGTCACCGACGTTCATCTGCCAGATCAGTGTGCGTCGGTCGCCGAAGTTGCCGATATTCTGCAAATTCCGGCGTTCCTGTGCCGTCAGGCCGATCTTTTGCAGGCCGCGGGTAAAACCGGGCGCGCGGTGAATGTCAAAAAGGGCCAGTTCCTGGCACCCTGGGACATGGCGAATGTTGCGAACAACATTGCGTCAACCGGCAACGAAAACATCATGCTTTGTGATCGCGGGACCAGCTTTGGCTATAACACGCTGGTAACCGATTTCCGTGGACTTCCCACCATGGCCCGTCAGGGCTATCCGGTCGTATTTGATGCGACCCATTCTGTTCAGCAGCCGGGTGGGCAGGGGACAACGTCAGGTGGACAGCGCGAATTTGCGCCGGTTTTGGCGCGTGCGGCTGTATCTGTCGGCATTGCCGCCCTGTTTATCGAAACCCACGATAACCCGGATGCGGCCATCAGCGATGGCCCGAACCAGATTCCCTTGAACAAGCTTCCGGAAGTTTTGTCGGTTCTGATGGAACTGGACAAAGTGGCAAAAGCCAATCCGGTTCGTCTGGACATGTTCAAGGATTGATATGCAAATGCCGCCATCAGACATGATGGCGGCATTTCTTTTATGCTGTAACCAAAGCACCCGATTGGGGTGCAGATAATCTCAGTGAGGAGAATGTTTCCGTCATGACCGCTATTATCGATATCCGCGGCCGCGAAATCCTCGATAGCCGTGGCAACCCGACTGTCGAAGTTGATGTAACTCTGGAAAGTGGCGCCTTTGGTCGTGCAGCCGTTCCGTCGGGTGCATCCACCGGTGCGCATGAAGCCGTCGAGCTGCGTGACAAGGAAGACCGTTATCTTGGCAAGGGCGTGACCAAAGCGGTTGCCGCCGTCAATGGCGAGATTTTCGAAGCCCTGGCCGGTATGGATGCCGAAGACCAGGTCGAGGTCGATGGCATCATGATCGATCTTGACGGGACGCCGAACAAGAGCCGTCTTGGCGCGAATGCCATTCTGGGTGTTTCGCTGGCGGTTGCCAAGGCTGCGGCTGAAGAAGCGGGCCTTCCGCTTTATCGTTATGTTGGTGGGGCTTTCGCCCGCACCTTGCCGGTGCCGATGATGAACATCATCAATGGCGGTGAACATGCCGACAACGCGATTGACGTTCAGGAATTCATGGTGATGCCGGTTTCGGCAGAAACCGGATCGGACGCAATCCGCATGGGTGCGGAAATCTTCCATAACCTGAAAAAGGCCCTGTCAGCAGATGGTCTGAGCACTTCTGTTGGTGACGAAGGTGGTTTTGCCCCGAATATCGGGTCGAGCGAAGAAGCCATCAGCTACATCATGAAGTCGATCGAAGCTGCCGGTTATCGTCCGGAAGAAGACGTTGTCCTTGCCCTTGATGCGGCATCGACCGAATTCTACAAAGGTGGCAAATACGTTCTGGCGGGCGAGAACAAGACCCTTGATGCAGACGGCATGGTCAAATACTGGGCCGATCTGGTCAGCAAGTATCCGATTTTCTCGATCGAAGACGGCATGTCTGAAGATGACTGGGACGGTTGGGCGGCATTGACGTCGGAAATCGGCAAAAAGGTTCAGCTGGTCGGGGACGATCTGTTCGTAACCAATCCGAAGCGCCTTGCCGATGGCATCAAGAAGGGCGTTGCCAACTCGATCCTCGTGAAGGTCAACCAGATCGGTTCGCTGACCGAAACGCTTGAGGCCGTCGAAATGGCCCATCGTGCGGGCTATACTGCGGTTATGTCACACCGTTCGGGCGAAACCGAAGATTCGACCATCGCCGATCTTGCGGTCGCCACCAATTGTGGGCAGATCAAAACCGGTTCGCTGTCACGTTCTGACCGTCTGGCGAAATACAACCAGCTGATCCGCATCGAAGAGATGCTGGGGGCCGGTGCCTATTATCCGGGGCGTTCGATCCTGAAATAAGGTTCGATTGCAGGACTGAACCTGAAAAACCGTCCCGTCATTCCGGGGCGGTTTTTTGTTGTTCAGGATCAGCTAATTGAGCGTAACTGCCCTGTATTAGCATTGCTGTTTTAAGCTTATTTTTACCCTGTTGTGATTAGCTATGAGAGTATTTTTGCGAGATTTCTGTCTGCTGCGAGATTTATACCTTTGCGTTCAAAGGGAAATAACGCACGCAGTTTTTCCGTTCCGGTTTCGGAATGGTGTTTTTCTGTTGTTCGTCTCGTATCCGCAAAGGGCAGGGGTAAATGTCTTCAACGTCACCGGTTATTCGCCGACTAGGTCAGGCTATTGCACCGGTTATTGCATTTACCATTATGGTCTATTTCATCTTCCACAGTGTCGAAGGTAATCGTGGTTTGCTGGCTTATTGGTCTATGCAGGACCGCGTGGCCGATATCGCAAAAGTGCGTGACGAAATCATCGACAAGCGCAAGCATCTCGAGCAGCGCGTGATTGCGATGCGCCCGAAGCATCTTGATCCTGATCTGCTCGATGAACGTGCGCGCGCGATGCTGAATGCCGCGCACCCGGATGATCTGATTATCTTCCATCACAATGGCTACCCGGCCGACGAAACGGTTGCTGCCAGCCAGTAATCGGTCGTGGCGGATTTGTGCGAAGAATCCGGCAGTGTTTTTATGCGCGCGATCAACTTCCAAAATTGAAAATGCGCGCGTCCGGGGCTGTATTTCCCATGATTTTACAGCCCGAGCTGCTTGGCGGGAATTTGACATCCTCTCATACAGCGTTGTTTCAACTGTCTTTTGGTTGATTTGTGACCTGCAATAGTTTGTGATCAGGGCAACGCAACCTTTTGTTTCTTCTGGCAGTTGCGAAATAAACGTGTCGGATCTGTGATATTCTTTTCAGGAAAGCATAGCATTTGTGACCTGATGGAATGAACGGGAATGAAGCCGGTTCCTCAAGTCACTGGAAACGCTTGAATTATGTATATATGCAAAAAAACGTGAATTAACCATTATTTGGTTTATTTGTGATTGTGCGTTGCAAAACAACAGTTTACGGGTGGTTAGATTGCTTGCTTCGACACGTAGTTTTGGGTAGTCATTTCGGTGGTCCAGTACCGAATTAAGCGCTCATACATGATGCTTAAGCGACAGCCATCCACCGGGAGGAAACATGGCGACCACAAAACGCAAACGCGCCACGACGCGCGCCGACAATCAGGCGAGCAGTGACGATCTCCTCAAATATTACCGTGAAATGCTTCTGATCCGTCGCTTTGAAGAAAAAGCCGGTCAGCTTTATGGCATGGGGCTTATTGGTGGCTTCTGCCATCTTTACATCGGGCAGGAAGCTGTCGTTGTCGGCATGCAGGCTGCCATTACCGGCGATGATGGTGTGATTACCAGTTACCGCGACCACGGCCACATGCTGGCTTGTGGCATGGACCCAGCAGGGGTCATGGCAGAGCTGACCGGCCGTGAAGGCGGTTATTCGCACGGCAAGGGCGGCTCGATGCACATGTTCTCCAAGGAAAAGAATTTCTATGGCGGGCATGGTATCGTCGGCGGGCAGGTTTCGCTCGGCACCGGTATTGCCTTCAATTACAAATATCGCGGTCAGGACCGTGTCTGCCTGACCTATCTTGGGGACGGTGCCGTCAACCAGGGGCAGGTATACGAATCCTTCAACATGGCAGCGCTCTGGAAGCTTCCGGTGATCTATTGCATCGAGAACAACCAGTATGCCATGGGAACGTCGGCACAGCGCCATTCGGCCAGCCCGGACCTTTACGAGCGCGGTTCTGCCTATGGTATCCCGGGTGAACAGGTTGATGGCATGGACGTTCTGGCGGTCAAGGATGCCGGTGAACGTGCCGTTGCGCATTGCCGCGAAGGCAAAGGGCCCTATATCCTTGAGCTCAAGACCTATCGCTATCGCGGGCATTCCATGTCCGACCCGGCGAAATATCGTACCAAGGACGAGCTCGACAAAATGCGTAAAGAGCACGATCCGATCGATATGGTCAAAAAGCTGCTGATCGATGGCGATATCATCGACGAGGCTGGCCTCAAGGACATCGACAAGGATGTGAAAGCGGAAGTCGCCAAAGCGGCCGAGTTTGCGCAAAACAGCCCGGAACCCGATGTTTCCGAACTGTTCACAGATATTCTGATCGACGCGTGATCGCGACACCCGCGAACCGCTTTTGACCGATATTTCCCGGGAGAGAGGGAACAATGCCGATTGAAGTTTTGATGCCGGCGCTGTCGCCGACCATGACAGAAGGCACTCTTGCCAAATGGACCGTCAAGGAAGGCGACACTGTTGCCTCCGGTGACGTGATTGCAGAAATTGAAACCGACAAGGCCACGATGGAAGTCGAGGCCGTTGACGAAGGTACCATCGGCAAGATCGTGATTGCCGAAGGGACTGAAAACGTCGCGGTGAATGCTGTGATCGCCTATATCCTCGAAGAAGACGAGGATGCTTCTGCCCTTGATAATGTTTCGGCGTCTTCTGCACCGAAAGCCGACGCCGCACCGGCCGAAGCGAAGGAAGAAGAAAAGGCACCGGCCAGTTCGTCCAATGCAGCACCTGTTGCTGCAAGCGGTGCGATTGAACGTGCCGAACAGGACCCGCGTGCCATGAGCGTCATGAACGCGACCAAGGACGAGAAAACCTATACCTCGTTCAAGACCCAGACCGTTCGTGAAGCTCTGCGCGATGCCATGGCCGAAGAAATGCGGGCCGATGAGAACGTTTATGTCATGGGGGAAGAAGTCGCGCAGTATCAGGGGGCTTATAAAGTCACCCAGGGCCTGCTTGATGAATTCGGTGATAAGCGTGTTGTCGATACCCCGATTACCGAGCATGGCTTTACCGGACTTGCAACCGGTTCGGCATTCATGGGCCTGAAACCGGTTCTTGAGTTCATGACCTTTAACTTCGCCATGCAGGCGATTGACCAGATCATCAACTCTGCTGCGAAAACCCTGTATATGTCCGGTGGCCAGCTTGGCTGCCCGATCGTGTTCCGTGGCCCGAACGGTGCTGCGTCGCGTGTGGGCGCACAGCATTCGCAGTGCTATGCATCCTGGTATGCACATTGCCCGGGGCTTAAGGTTGTCGCACCTTGGTCGGCGGCCGATGCAAAGGGTCTGCTCAAGGCCGCTATTCGTGATCCGAACCCGATTGTCTTCCTTGAAAATGAAATCCTTTACGGACAGAGCTTCGAAGTGCCGGACGACGAAGATTTCGTTCTTCCGATTGGTCAGGCAAAGATCGAACGCGAAGGGACGGACGTCACCATCGTTGCGTTTTCAATCATGGTCGGCAAGGCGCTGAAAGCGGCAGAACAGCTTGCTGAGCAGGGCATTTCCGCCGAGGTCATCAACCTTCGGACCATCCGTCCGCTTGATGTGAACACCATCGTTCGCTCGGTCATGAAAACCAACCGTCTCGTGACCTGCGAAGAAGGCTGGCACTTTGCCGGTATCGGTGCCGAGATCGCATCGGTCATCATGGAACATGCGTTTGATTACCTTGATGCGCCGGTTGCGCGCGTTACCGGTGAAGATGTTCCGATGCCATATGCTGCCAACCTCGAAGTGCTTGCACTTCCGCAGGAGCAACACATCGTCGATGCGGCCAAGGCCGTTTGCTATCGCTAAGTAAAACGGACAGGGGCAGGGCGCGGCAAACCCGCGCCGCCCCGTTACCGGGAGATTGCGTTCATGCCTGTTAAGATATTGATGCCGGCCCTGTCGCCGACCATGACCGAAGGCACCTTGGCGAAATGGCTTGTCAAGGAAGGCGACACCGTTGAGTCAGGTGACGTCATTGCCGAAATCGAAACCGATAAAGCCACGATGGAAGTTGAAGCCGTCGACGAAGGCAAAATCGGTAAAATCCTTGTTTCCGAAGGCAGCGAAGGCGTTGCCGTGAACGAGGTTATCGCACTTCTTCTGGAAGAAGGCGAAGATGCCAGCGCCCTTGACGGGGCGGATACGTCTTCGGCGTCTGTTGGCGGCGGCGATGCCGAACCAGCAGCCGAGGCACCGAAACAGGAAGCGTCCAAGCCAGAAGCCGCCCCGGCAAAAGGCCTGGCACCTGCGGCACCGGTTTCCGGTGGGGATCGTATCAAGGCAAGCCCATTGGCGCGTCGTATTGCAGCCAATGAAGGCGTTGATCTTGGCAAGGTCGAAGGTTCGGGCCCGCGTGGTCGTGTTGTGAAACGCGATGTCGAGGCTGCACTGTCGTCCAAACCGGCCGATAAAGCTGCTTCTGCTGCTACTTCTTCGGCTCCTGCTGGCGAGAAACCGGCGGCAGCCCCGCAGGCACCGGCGGCGTCTGGCTGGAACCCGGATCTGACCGGTTTGCCGGAATATGAAGAAATCCCGAACAGCTCGATGCGCAAGGTTATTGCCCGTCGTCTGACCCAGTCCAAACAGCAGGTTCCGCATTTCTACCTGACGGTCGATTGCGAACTCGACAATCTGCTTGCCACCCGCAAGCAGCTTAACGAGAAGGCCGGCGAGGGCGTGAAGGTATCGGTCAATGATTTCGTCATTCGTGCCGCATCCATCGCGCTTAAACGCGTACCGGCGGCCAATGCGGTCTGGACCGATGCGGCCATCCTGCAGTGCAAGCAGCAGGACATTTCGGTGGCTGTTGCCATCGAGGGCGGCCTGATCACCCCGGTTATCCGCAATGCGGGTGGCAAGGGGCTTGCCGAAATCTCGACCGAGATGAAGGCACTGGCTGGCAAGGCACGCGAAGGCAAGCTGAAACCGGAAGAATTCCAGGGCGGGACTTTCTCTGTCTCTAACCTTGGCATGTTTGGCATCAAGGAATTCTCTGCCATCATCAACCCGCCGCAGGGCTGCATTCTGGCCGTTGGTGCCGGTGAACAGCGCGCGGTTGTCAAGGACGGCGCCTTGGCTATTGCCACCGTCATGAGCTGCACGCTTTCGGTCGACCATCGTGTGGTCGATGGTGCGATCGGTGCTGAATTCATGGCTGAATTCAAAAAGCTGATCGAAGATCCGCTGAGCATGTTGCTCTGAGGTTCGGAAATTGCGCGGGGACTTTAAATAGTCCCCGCAAGCATTTGAATTTCAAGACCTGTGACCGGTGACGGGCAGGCGAAGGAGATCTTACGATGGCGGATAACAATTTCGACTTAATCGTTGTTGGCGCGGGCCCTGGTGGCTATGTCACGGCCATTCGTGCCGCACAGCTTGGCCTGAAAACCGCGGTTGTTGAACGCGAACATCTTGGCGGCATCTGCCTGAACTGGGGCTGTATTCCGACCAAGGCCCTGCTGCGTTCGGCAGAAGTCTATCGCAACATGCAGCATGCCAAGTCATTCGGTCTGTCATGCGAAAAGCCTTCCTTTGATCTGGATGCAGTCATTCAGCGTTCGCGCGGTGTTTCCAAGCAGCTTTCGGGTGGTGTTGGCCATCTTCTGAAGAAGAACAAGATCACCGTGATCAACGGCGAAGCCAAATTCGACGGTCCGAAAAAGATCAAGGTCGAAGGCAAGGATGCCGGCACCTATACCGCGAAGAATTATATTATCGCGACCGGTGCACGGGCGCGGTCCCTGCCGGGGCTGGAAGCCGATGGCAAGGTGGTCTGGGATTATAAAAAGGCGATGACGCCTGACAAGATGCCCAAAAGCCTTGTGGTTGTCGGTTCAGGCGCGATTGGTATCGAATTTGCCAGCTTCTATCACACCATGGGTGCGGAAGTGACGGTGGTTGAAATCATGTCGCAGATCATGCCGGTCGAAGACAAGGAAGTGGCCGCCCTTGCACAGAAGATGATGACCAAGGACGGGATGAAAATCCTGACAGAAGCCAAGGTCGCGAACCTTAAGCGCAACGCCGACAATGTTGTCGTCACGATTGAAACCAAGGACGGCAAGAAACAGGAATTGACCGTTGATCGCGTGATTTCCGCGGTTGGTGTGATCGGCAATACCGAAAATCTCGGTCTGGAAACCACCAAGGTCAAGGTTGATCGCAACGTCATTGATACGAACGAGTATTCGGTAACGGCAGAGCCGGGCATTTATGCCATTGGTGACGTCGCAGGCCCGCCGATGCTGGCGCACAAGGCCGAGCATGAAGGCGTGATCTGCGTTGAAAAGATTGCCGGTGTCAAAGGGGTTCACCCGCTTGATCCGCGCAAGATCCCGGGTTGCACCTATTGCCATCCGCAGGTGGCAAGTGTCGGTCTGACCGAAGCCAAAGCCAAGGAAGCCGGTTACGACGTCAAGGTCGGCAAATTCCCGTTCATCGGGAACGGCAAGGCGGTTGCACTGGGCGAGGCCGAAGGTCTGGTCAAGACGGTGTTTGATGCCAAGACCGGTGAATTGCTTGGTGCGCACATGGTTGGTGCCGAAGTGACCGAGCTGATCCAGGGCTTTGTCGTGGCCATGGGGCTCGAAACGACCGAAGAAGATCTGATGCATACGGTCTTCCCGCATCCGACCCTTTCGGAAATGATGCATGAGTCGGTCCTTGACGCCTATGGGCGTGCGATCCACTTCTAGAATATGGCGTTGTACCGGGCAAACATGCCCGGTATGACCGTTTTGGACGATTGTCGGTTTGACAAATGCGTGACGTGGCGGCACATTGCCGCCCGTCCAATCCTTCGGAGGTAACTCTATGTCGACGGCGCGCAACGAAGCACAGGCACTTCGTCACCCGGAAAAGCAGAAACGCCCGGATCGTCCGTCCGGACGCAAACCGGAATGGATTCGTGTCAAGGCGCCAACCTCGAAGGGGTATCAGGAAACGCGCGAACTTGCGCGCGGCCTGAATTTGCATACCGTCTGCGAAGAAGCGGCGTGCCCGAACATTGGTGAATGCTGGCAGAAGAAACACGCATCCTTCATGATCATGGGGGATACCTGCACGCGTGCCTGTTCGTTCTGTAACGTCAAGACCGGCATGCCCGGTGCGCTTGACCCGTTCGAGCCGGAAAACCTTGCGATGGCGGTTGCCGACATGGCGCTTAAACATGTCGTGATCACCTCGGTCGACCGTGATGATCTGGCCGATGGTGGGGCCGCACATTTTGCCCGCGTGATCGAGGCGATCCGCCATAAATCGCCGGAAACCACGATTGAAATTCTGACCCCCGATTTCCGCGATAAGCCAGGTGCCGTTGAAATCGTTGCCCGTGCACGTCCGGACGTTTTCAACCATAACCTTGAAACCGTTCCCAGGCTTTATACCTCGATCCGGCCGGGCGCGCGCTATTACCAGTCGCTGCGCATTCTTGATCGCGTCAAACAGATTGATCCGACGATCTTTACCAAATCGGGCCTGATGGTCGGGTTTGGTGAAGAACGCCATGAACTGGCACAGGTCATGGACGATCTGCGGGTTGCGGATGTCGACTTCCTGACGATTGGCCAGTATTTGCAGCCGACGCTCAAGCACGAACCGGTTAACCGGTTCGTGACGCCGGACGAGTTCAAGGATTACGCCTCGATGGCACGCGGCAAGGGCTTCCTGATGGTGTCGGCAACGCCGCTGACGCGTTCAAGCTATCATGCAGACCGTGACTTCGAGGAACTGCGCAAGGCACGCGAAAGAAAGCTTGCGGCTGCTGACGAAGCCAAAGCCAGAATGCAGGCAACAACAGCGGCGCAGTAAGTGCGCCGCATTTCAAACCGATAAACGCGACGACAAAGGAGATCAGGGTGCCGACGCATGCGGAGCGCAGGAAACTGCCCTATACGCCGGAACAGCTGTTTGACCTCGTCGCGGATATCGATTCCTATTCGGAATTCCTGCCATGGTGTGTGGCATCCCGTGTGCGCAAGCGTGATGGCGATGTTTTGCATGCCGATCTGGTGATCGGTTTCAAAATGTTTCGCGAAAAATACACATCAAAAGTCACGCTACAGCGCCCGGATCGGGTCGATGTCGAATATCTGCAGGGGCCGTTCAAGTACCTTAACAATCACTGGGTGTTTGAACCGGCGGAAGACGGTGGAACGTGGCTCGACTTCTTTGTCGATTTCGAATTCCGTTCTGCCCTGTTGCAGAAGATGATCGGGGTCGTTTTCAACGAGGCCGTCAAATTGATGGTTGGTGCATTTGAAACCCGCGCCCATCAGGTTTATGGCGAGCCGGACAAGGCCCTGTCAGATCAGTGAGTGCATGTTGCATTCACGCTGCATGGGCGATGATGCGCCAATCTGATTAACCGGTTTTGCCAACCATTTCCGAAAGCATGTCATAGGCGTCGATGATGGTTGCCTTGCGTACCGCGTGGCGATCACCGTCATAGACCCGGCGACGGTGCAGGGTAGGCCGACCTTTTCCGGCGCACGCAAGATGGACAAGTCCAACCGGTTTTTCATCTGATCCGCCGCCCGGACCGGCGATGCCAGTAACCGCGACAGCCAGTGTTGCCAGTGGTGCGCGGATCAGTGCGCCTTCGGCCATTGCGCGCGCGACCGGTTCTGAGACGGCACCATAGGTCTCAAGCAATTCCTGCGGTACGCCGATCAGGCCGTGTTTTGCTTCGTTGGAATAAGTCACAAAGCCGCAATCGACAACGGACGAACTGCCATCAACGGCCGTTAGCCCGCCAGCTATAAGCCCGCCGGTACAGGATTCTGCGGTTGCGATCATTTCGCCTTTGGATTTGCATAGGGCAATCAGGTTTTCTGCGCGCGCAAGAATATCCGGTTCGATGTTCATGGGCGGTCAAACTCCTGCAAAGTAGCGGGCGGCGATCAATACAAACATGCCAAATATGCCCGCAAGGATGTCATCAAGCATGATACCAAAACCGCCGCTGATCCGGCGGTCGATCCAGCGGATCGGCCAGGGTTTCAGAATATCGAAAAACCGGAACATGACAAATGCCGCCGCCAGCCAGCCGAGATCGGCAAGCCCGTTGCCCAGCGGAACGACAAGTATGCAAAGCCATTGCCCTGCAACTTCGTCGATGACGATTTCACCGGGATCGTGAACCCCGATCATCTCGCTGTATTTATGGGAAATCGGAATTCCGACAAGGAACACAATGACAATTCCGGCCAACAGAGCCGGGTATCCCAGCAAAACGGCGATTGCCCAGCCCACAGGAACAGCGGCCAGCGATCCCATCGTGCCAGGTGCCTTGGTGGTTCGTCCGCTGTAAAACCATGTTGCAGCACAGGTCAGCATGAATTGGGATAAACGCATGTTTTGAACGCTGTTGAATTCATCGGGAGATCATTGAGTAACATATTGAAGTGCAAAGCAGATGATTTTTTTACCCTTAAGGATGTGTTAACGTGCTTGCCTGTCTTCGCGCTAACAGGTAGCGTAAAGAAAATAGATATTCAGCCGGGGTCTGAAAAAAAACGGTTGTGCGTCGATTTCGTATCGAACGGGCAATGTTGGGTAAATAGGGGTTAGACACTGAGTATGTCGGCGTTCGAACGTGGCCGTCGCCTGATTGAAAAATGGTTTCCGGACCGGCACATCCTTGTGCGGTCCAATGATTCCGTTTCTCAAGTGCGGATTGGCAAATACGCTCAACTGACATTGGCATCGGTCGGGGTCCTTGCGATCACCTGGACGGTCGGGGTATCGGGTTATTCCTGGTATCTTGATCAACGGCTTGCCGCGCGTGAAGAACAGCTGTTTCGCAGCGAGCTTTCCTATAATCAGTTGATCGCACGTGTCACCGAAAGCCAGCGCCGTTTTGGTGAAATCACCTCACAGATGGAAGATACCCACCGTAATCTTCTGTCGATGGCTGAAAAGAATTTGATGCTGCAGGCCCGGGTTCAGGATTACACCTCGAAACTGGCGGTCAGTGAAAAGGAAAAAGTCCAGATTTCCGCCTTGCGGACATCCATGGATAATCAGATGAACGCGCTACAGACCCAGATTGACGGTATTACCAACCGCAATCTTGCGTTGCGCGACGAACTGGAAACTGTCGAAACCGTCATGTCGCGGGTTATGCGTGAACGTGATCAGGCGATGCAGCGTTCGAAAAAACTGCAATCGGAACTTGGTGAAGCACGTCAGCGGATTGCCGATCTGCATACCATCCAGAAGCAGGCGATGCAGCGCGTGGCGGAAACCGCCGACAGCACCATTCTGGAGCTGGAATCGGTGCTGGAAATGACCGGTCTTACGATGGACGAGGTTATTACGCCGCCCATGAAGCCGCAGGCGTCTGGAAGCGGCGAAGTTGCCGGTGGTGTGGGGGGACCGTTTGTGGCGTTCGAGCCCGAGAACCCCGAGGACGAACAGTTTGTAAATGTGGCACTTGCCGTTGGTGATCGTATGGATCAGCTGGTAAGTCTGCATGAAAGAATAAAAAGAACCCCGTTGGGGGAGCCTGCGGATTCCTATTACCTGTCCAGTTCTTTCGGGAAGCGCAAGGATCCTATCAACGGTAAGTGGGCTTTTCATTCCGGCGTTGATCTTGCCGGGCCCATGAAAACACCAATCTATGCGACGGCCCCCGGAAAGGTGGTGTTCGCCGGATGGAGCGGAAAATACGGGAAGATGGTCGAAATTGACCATGGTAACGGCCTTCGAACCCGTTTCGGACATCTATACAAGGTCCTCGTCAAGAAGGGCGACGAAGTGAATTTAAAGGGCAAAATCGCATTGATGGGAAGTACCGGCCGTAGTACCGGCAGCCACGTGCACTATGAAGTTCTGGTTCACGACAAGCAGGTAGACCCCATCAAGTTTATTGAGGCGGGACATTATGTTTTCAAAAACGAGCAAGAGACAGCAGACAACGACTAATTCCCAAAATTCGGCGACCGAAAAAAGAGGCGGTCTGTCGATTATCAATTCCGATCTTCGGGTTACCGGTGATCTGATCTCAGAATCAGATGTTCAGGTGGACGGTTTTGTGAATGGTGACATTCGCACGCGTACCCTGACAATTGGTCAGAACGGCGAAGTCCGCGGCGAGATTGTCGCCGAAAAGGTTCGCATTTGTGGTTCTGTCACCGGTCAGGTTCGCGCCCGGGACGTTTCACTGGCGGAAACGGCCCGTATGCTGGGCGATATCCTTCATGAAAGCCTGTCGATCGAACCGGGTGCCCATATCGAAGGCCATTGCCGTCGCATTGAAGGTGCCGTCGAAGAGGGCGGTCTTACCGTCATTCAGGCCGGCCAGATTGTTGCCGCGAACGTGAAGAAAGAACACAAACAATAAAAGGTTTGTGTCGGCAATCTTTCCCGCAGGCCAGCAAAGAATATAAAACCCGGAAAAGCGGCAAATCGCTTTTCCGGGTTTTCTTTATTCGGTCTGATCGGGATTGGCGTGTTTCGCGGGCCCGGTTTTCAGGCTTTTTCCGGCTGCGCGACCAGCGGCAGCAGCTCGTCCAGACCTTTTAAAACCACGTCTGCGCTATGAGACAGGCGTTCTGTTGGCTGCTGTGTCCGGTTGATCCAGGCCGTGCGGAACCCGAAATGCCCGGCACCGGCAATATCCCATCCGTTAGACGACTGGAATGATATTTCGGCGGGCGTCAATTCGAGCTGGTCAACCGCAAGCTGATAGACATCGGGGTGCGGTTTATACGTTTTGATATCATCCACACAGATGATCAGGTCAAACAGTGATAGAATCCCGGATGCCTTTGCGGCTGAAATCAGCATATGTTTGGCGCCGTTCGACAGGATCGCCAGCTTGTGCCCTTGGGATTTAAGTGTTTTCAGGGTTTCAACAACTTCGGGGAAAGTATCAAGCGACAGATAGGTTTCCATGAGTTTTGCGCGAAGGGCGGGGTCTTTTTTTCCGGTTGCTGCCATGGCGTAATCAAGAGCGTCACCGGTGACATTCCAGAAATCCGTGAAGTCGCCCATCAGACTGCGCAGCCATGTATATTCAAGCTGCTTTTGGCGCCAGATACTTGAAAGCCGGTCTGCTTCATCCCCGATGGATTCCTTGAACCGGTCAACGGCCGATCCAACGTCGAACAGGGTACCATAGGCATCGAAAACGAATGCGCGGCAGGAAGTAAGTGCATTTTCTGACATTTGCTCTGGCCTCATCTGTCGGACTTGGTTTGATCGAATATGGTGTTCGCTTTGGCAAACCGCAAACGGTTCAACTGTCTCTAAAGGATCGCTGTTGCTGGATCAAATCACCGGGAATTCGAGGGTGTTTCATCCTGCTGACCCATTGCGATTTCGTCGCGTGCGAAGCGTCGGCGATAGACATAGGTGCCTTCCATAACGCGCTGGACGTAATTGCGTGTCTCGCTATAGGGGATCATTTCGATCCAGTCGACCGGGTCAACATCGGCGTCTCGTGGATCACCATATTCTGCAATCCACTGTCTTACGCGGCTTGGACCGGCGTTATAGCTGGCGATGGTCAGTATTTCTTCACCATCCCAGCGATCCAGAAGTTTCGAAAGATATTCGCGCCCCAGCGAGATATTAAAGCCCGGATCGGCAGTCAGACGCGCGGTTTCGTATTCAAGATCAAGGTCCTTGGCCATGCGTTCGGCGGTTGCAGGCATCAACTGCATCAGGCCGCGTGCACCGGCCGACGAAACGGCTTCGGGGTTAAACAGGCTTTCCTGGCGCATGATTGCGTGGACCAGTGCGGGGTCGGGATTGTGACCAAGCGGTACCTGTTCATGAATGGGATAGGCGGCATCCAGATATCCGCTACCGGTCCGGATGCTGCGTTTGGCGGCAATGATTGCAAGGTCGGCACGGCCATATTCGCGCGCAAGATCGGTTGCCATGGCGAGATATTCCGGCTCGTCATGCGCATAAACAAGCGCCATGACAAACGGACGAATGATGTTGCCAAGGCCCATCTCGCCAAGTTTGCGGGTAACCTGTGTCAGTTCCTGCGATTCGAAATCGGCGCGTTGCTGTTCCGTCGGGACTGGTTGTTCAACAGAGTAGGTGGGCTTGGCACCCAGTGCATCAATGGCAAGCTGGCCATAGAAGGTATGGGCGTGATCGGCTGCCAGCCTGTACCATTCGCGCGCCTTTTCCTTGTCCCCAATCGCATCGTTGGCCCGGCCGGCCCAATAGGCCCCGCGTGCACGGCTGATCGGGTATTGCACGACGTCATACTGGTTCTGGAAATGGGTCAGCGCGATGCGGGCATCGCCCAGGAATTCAAGGGCGATCCATCCGGCAAACCATTCTGCCTCGGCGATATCGCCTGCATCACTTTGGCCATGATTGGCAACCAGACGATAGGCATCGGTAATATGCCCCTTCTGAAGGGCGCGGCGCGCAAGAATCGCCTTTTCAATCCACCAGTATTGCGGCCGGATTGAAATATAGGCGAGATCATTGGCCTGCGAGAGCAGCAGGTCACGCGCTTCCTGATCGCGGTCCTTTATCCGGCGCCAGCGAACGCGTTCATAGATAAGGCCCGGATCGTTCTGGTATTTTTTGGGGACACGGTTGATTGCGCCGTCAACACCGGGGTCGAGCGACCGCAAGGCTGCGCGTGCCTTGGCCAGCAAAAGATAATCGTTGCTGACATATTTTTCAGTGCGGCTTGCCGGTCCAAGACGACCCTCCCACAGAAGGCGGTCAAGGCGCTGTTGATGGGTTTCCTGATCGATATATTTGCCGTATCGATCCAGAAAACGCTTCTCCTGACCGGTGCCGAAGTTTTCATTCACCCAGCTGTTGCGTATGAGGGTGGTTGCGGCTTCAATTTCGCCGGTCACCAGAAGCGCCTTTATCTGGCGGGTGGCACCGTCTGCCGTAACCGGTGCGGACCGCTTGAACCATGCCAGAACGACATCGTCAGGAACGGCATCAGTCATGGCTTCTTCGGCGCGCTGACGCAGCAGTGACTGACTGGGCCATTTCGGATTGGCATCAATGAAATTTGTGATTTCTTCGAAACTGCGACCGGAATTCGGGCTGATCAGCCACATCCACTCGCTGGCTTTCTGAAGCAGCGGGTCGTCAAAGTTGGGAAGAAGTTTTTCGAATGTTTTTGTGCGGCCGTCTTCCAGCGCATCAAGAAAAACATTCAGCCGCGCACGGCTAACCGACGAAAACGCCGGTGATGGCGGCAGTTCGGTCAGGATATTTTTATCCTGACTTGCGGCCAATGCCTTATCGCCAATCGGCGTCAGCAAAGTGAACATACCGAGTGCCAATGCGCAGATCGAAACACCGCGGAAAGACGCATGCGCCATTTAAAATTCCCCTTTTGCCTTACGGCAGGTAATGCGCTCCAGACAACCTTATTATGGCAGTGAAACAGCCAATTGCCAATCGGTCGTAAGACGAAAGAGTAACCTTGATCAAACAAGGCGCGCTTTAATGTATACAGACGCTTGCCGGATGCCTTAACAGCCGCTATTTTCGCGTCGCTTTCAATCCACGATAAGATTTGGAGATATCGATGTTTAAGGGTTCGATTACCGCTTTGATTACACCGTTCACACAGGATGGTGCAATCGATGAGAAAGCGTTCCAGTCGTTTGTGGATTGGCAGCTTAAACAGGGCACGACCGGTGTTGTGCCGGTCGGAACCACGGGTGAATCGCCGACTTTGAGCCATGCGGAACACCACCGCGTTGTCGAACTGGCACTTGAAGTTGCCAAGGGCCGCGGCCCGGTTATTGCCGGAACGGGTTCAAATTCGACCGCCGAAGCGATTTCGCTGACCCGTCATGCCCAGAATGCCGGTGCGGATGCGGCACTTGTTGTAACACCGTATTACAATAAACCCGGTCAGCGTGGCCTGTATGCGCATTACAAGGCTATTCATGACGCGACCGATATTCCGATCGTGATCTACAACATTCCGGGCCGGTCGGTCGTGGACATGTCGGTTGATACGATGGCACAGCTTTCGAAACTGCCGCGTATCGTCGGTGTGAAGGACGCGACCAGCGATCTGGAACGTCCGGCATTGACGCGTTTGGCGGCAGGGGCGGATTTCTGCCAGTTGTCGGGCGAAGACGGCACCATTGTTCCGTTCCTGGCGCAGGGCGGGCATGGCTGCATTTCGGTCACGTCCAACATCGCGCCGAAGCTTTGCGCGGAATTGCACGCTGCATGGGCGGCCGGGAACATTGCCAAGGTTCAGGAGTTGAATTATCGACTTCTGCCGGTTCACAAGGCGATGTTCTGCGAAACCAGCCCGGGACCGGTCAAATATGCAGCCGAGCTTCTTGGCCTTTGCGGCAGCCACATGCGTCTGCCGATGGTCGAGATTACCGAAGAATCCAAGCAGCGCGTTGAATCCGCGCTGCGCACTGCCGGAATTTTGTCCTAAGGGATTAATTTCGGCCTACAAGTTGTTGTAATGGCACCGAAAAAAGAAGACAGCAATAATAAGGTCGTCGCGCAAAACAGGCGGGCCCGGTTTGATTTTTTCCTGACGGAAACTTTTGAAGCCGGGGTCGCCCTGCGCGGGACCGAGGTCAAGTCGCTTCGTGACGGCAAGGGGAACATTCAGGAATCCTATGCCGAAGAAAAGAACGGCGAGATCTGGCTGATTAATGCCTATATTCCAGAATATCAAAGCAAGATGCCGTTCGGCCATGAAGAACGCCGTCCGCGCAAACTGCTTCTGCATAAACGCGAAATCACGAAAATGAGCGACGCCCTGAACAAAAAGGGGTTCACCCTTGTTCCGGTGAAGCTTTATTTCAATGATCGCGGCATCGCCAAGCTTGAACTGGCGATAGCGGAAGGCAAGAAAAAGGCTGATAAGCGCGAGGCGGTCAAGGAACGTGACTGGCAGCGTGACAAGGCCCGGATCATGCGGGATTTCGGATAATAGTCCTGCCTCGCAAGCATGTGTATTGCTTGCCAATGGCGATAGAATGCATAAATGGCGCAGACATGGTGAACATGACTGCGCCATTTTTCGTATGATGTGGTCAGGGAGGATGATGAATGGCTGATGGTTTCAGTGGCAAGATCAAGGAAAAGCTGATCGAAGCGAAACAGAAATGGGCAGAAAACGGCCGTCTTTTGACGGGGCAGGCCGATCATGCACATGAAAATCGCCTGCCACCCGGCCAGCGCGAGGTCAAGGACTGGCCGGTGCTTGATCTTGGCATTACGCCGCATGTCGGAACGGATGACTTTCGCCTGACGATTGATGGTGCGGTTGAAAACCCCGTCACGCTTGATTTCGGACAATTGCTTGATCTGCCGCCCTTTATGGCCAAAAACGATATTCATTGCGTGACCAGCTGGTCGCGCTACGACAATCACTGGCAGGGTGTGTCAGCCTTATCGCTTGCCGATCTGGTAAAGCCGACATCAGATGCCCGCCACGTGCTTTTCACCGCCCATGACGGCTATACGACCAATGTTCGGATTGATCAGTTTATCGATGATGACGTGTTGCTGGCCCATCATTGGGAAGACGCACCACTGACCGAGGAACATGGCGGCCCGGTTCGGGTGATCATCCCCAAGCTGTATTTCTGGAAAAGTGCAAAATGGGTGAAGCAGATAACATTTTCCAAAACCGACAAACCCGGATTTTGGGAAGTACGTGGCTATCACAATAATGCCGATCCATGGACGGAAGAGCGATATGGCTAGGAAAACCAGAACTTTCGGAAACGGAATGCGGAATCTGTTGAATACCGGTTTGTGCGGCTTCATTTGCCTGATGATTGGAAATTCTGCCATGGCCAGCGATAAAGCGACCAACGCCTATGATTTTTCATTCCCGTCGATTGACGGGGGCGAAATCGACCTTGCGGATTATCGCGGCAAGGCGGTTCTGGTCGTCAATACGGCGTCGATGTGTGGTTACACCCCGCAATATACCGGGCTTCAGGCGCTATGGTCGGACTATCGGGCCGACGGACTGGTTGTTCTGGGGGTTCCTTCGGGCGATTTCGGCGGGCAGGAATACGCCGATGACAGCGAAATCAAGGATTTCTGTACCGTCAATTTTGATGTCGATTTCCCGATGACCACCAAACAGTCGGTTCGCGGAGAAGATGCGCATCCGTTCTTTAAATGGGCGGAGGCCGAACTTGGCAGCGATCAGGCCCCGAAATGGAATTTCCACAAATATCTGGTCGATCCGAACGGCAATCTGGTTGCCAGTTTTGCCACCCGGATCAAGCCGGAAGATGATGTGGTTGTGAGTGCAATCAAGGAAGCACTGTCAGGGTCTTGATGCCGGTCCCGATCAGCGCCGACCATCCATGACATCAAGGAAAACAAGACCGTACTGGTCGAGTTTCTTGACGCCAACCCCGTTGATTGATGCCATATCCTGCAATGTCCGTGGTTTGAAGCGGACCATTTCCCAAAGGGTTCTGTCACTGAAAATGACATAAGGCGGAACATTCTGGCTGGTGGCAAGCTCGCGGCGCAGGGTGCGTAGGCGCTCCCACAGATCACGATCTTCCTCGTTCTCGAACTCGGTATCGAAATCACGCAGCCGCTTGGTCATGGTGCGTTTGCTTTCGCCGGGGTCCTTGCGCATTTCAACGACTTTTTCGCCGCGCAGGACGGGGCGGGATTCTTCGGTCAGGTAAACGCCACCGTGCCCCTCGACATCGACCTGAAGATATCCCATGGCAAGCAACTGGCGGAAGACCGACCGCCATTGCGGCTGTGACACATCCTTGCCAATACCGTAAACCGAAAGGTCATCATGGTTGTTCTGACGGATTTTTTCGGTCTTGCGTCCCATCAGGACTTCGATGATGTGGGCCGGACCGAACCGCTGTCCGGTACGATAGACCGCCGAAAGTGCCTTACGCGATGCCTCGGTCGCATCCCAGGTATCGACCGGTTCAAGGCAGG
Source organism: Thalassospira sp. MIT1004 (assembly GCF_001858545.1). Classification (NCBI taxonomy): domain Bacteria; kingdom Pseudomonadati; phylum Pseudomonadota; class Alphaproteobacteria; order Rhodospirillales; family Thalassospiraceae; genus Thalassospira; species Thalassospira sp. MIT1004. Next base: position 191,969 of record NZ_MCAO01000022.1, read on the forward strand.
TATCGCAATTGCCGCAGGGTTTTGTGTCTTCTTCGCCGAAATAGGACAAAATCACCTGTCGGCGGCATCTGGTGGTTTCGGCAAGGCCAACCAGCGCATCGAGTTTGCGGCTTTCGATGCGTTTCTGACTGTCGGGCGCATCGGATGATGCCAGCATGGAACGGATGGAAACGATATCGGATAGATCGTAATTCATCCATGCATTGGCTGGCAGACCATCGCGGCCCGCACGGCCGGTTTCCTGATAATAGGCTTCCATGCTCTTGGGCAGGTTCAGATGGGCGACAAAACGGACATTCGGCTTGTCGATCCCCATGCCAAAGGCGACCGTGGCGCAAATGATCAGACCGTCTTCGCGCAGGAACCTGTCCTGATGAAGCTGTCTTGTTTCCTGTGTCAGACCTGCGTGATAAGGCAAGGCCGGGCGACCGTTATCGGTAAGCCATTGCGCGACATCCTCGGTCTTGCGACGCGACAGGCAATAGACAATCCCGGCATCTTCGGGATGCTCACGGTTCAGAAACGACAGAAGGCGCTGCTTTGAATTGCCCTTTGTCTCGATCCGATAGGTAATGTTCGGGCGGTCAAAGCCGGTCAGGAAGCATTGCGCATTTGTCAGATGCAGGTTTTCGGCAATGTCCTTGCGGGTTGGCGTGTCCGCAGTTGCGGTCAAGGCAACCCGCGGCACATGCGGGAAACGCGTTGGCAGAAGGTCAAGCCGACGGTATTCCGGGCGGAAATCATGCCCCCATTGCGAAACACAGTGTGCTTCGTCAATGGCAAATAGCGATATGCTGATCCGGTCAAGCAGGTTCAGAAAACGATCCGTCGCAAACCGTTCCGGGGCGACATAAAGCAGATCGATATCGCCATCAATTGCGCGGGTTTCGATTTCGCGCGCCGCGTCCGGGGAAAGTGTTGAATTGATAAAGGCCGCCTTGACCCCAAGCTGGCTTAGTGCATCGACCTGATCCTTCATCAAGGCAATCAGGGGCGATACAACAATTGCCGTTCCCGAACGACAAAGGGCAGGGATCTGATAACACAAAGATTTGCCGCCACCGGTCGGCATCAGGACCAGTGCATCGTTTCCGGCAATCACATGATCGATGATTTCGGCCTGCTGACCGCGAAAACTGTCATAGCCGAAAACGTCCCGCAGGACGTCAATCGGCAGACGTTGCGCAGGTCGGTCGAGCAAGCCGGTTAGGGGTGCTGTATCAGGCAATTTAACGGTCCAGATGTGCGCGGATATCGACAAAGACGTTTTCAAACATCTCTGGCGTCAGGCGATAGGTCTGGGTGTTGTAGCGCGAACAGTGATAGCTATCAAACAGTGTAATCCCGTTTTCCATTTGATGGGATGCCCCATGACCGAATTTCAGGGATGAAAGCTTCAGGCCAAAGGTGCGCAGCATTGCCTGATGGGCCACCTGTCCAAGGCACAGAATGGCCGAAAGGTTTTTCATCGCGGCAAATTCACTGATCAGGAAGGGGCGGCAGGTATTGGCTTCGGGGCCTGTCGGCTTGTTTTCAGGCGGTACGCATTTGACGGCATTGGTGATTCGGCAATCAACCAGTTCAAGCCCGTCGTCGGGGCGCTTTGCATAGGTGCCCGTAGCGAAGCCGAATTTCTTGAGCGTGCCGTAAAGCAGATCACCGGCATAATCACCGGTGAAAGGACGGCCGGTTGCATTCGCCCCCTTTAACCCCGGGGCAAGACCGACGACAAGCAGACGTGCGTCAAGGGGGCCGAACGGGCGGACGGGGCCGTTATAAAAATCGGGAAACTTTGCCTGATTGGCACGGCGGAACTCAACAAGGCGCGGGCAAAGTAGGCAGTCCCTGTCGGGTTGCAGATAGGTGGTCATCACGTGTCCGACAGTTTGCCGGGCGCAATGCGTGCTGCGCCCGGTCGTTTGGTTGAAAAAGGTGATTAATCGAAATCAATTTCATTCAGATCAGGATGTTCCGGATGATCGTCAAAATCCGGATGGTCGTCTTCGCGACGCTGCTGAATCTTGCGGGCGATTGTGCCTTCCAGTTCCGTCAGCTCGATAAAGTTGTCGGCCTGACGACGCAATTCATCGGCAACCATTGGCGGATTTGATTTCACGGTCGACACAACAGTGACACGAACGCCTTTGCGCTGAACAGCGTCAACAAGGCGGCGGAAATCGCCATCGCCGGAGAAAATGACAACATGATCAAGATGTTGTGCCATTTCCATCACGTCGATTGCCAGCTCGATATCCATGTTGCCTTTGATCTTGCGGCGACCTGCGGCATCGGTGAATTCCTTGGTCGGTTTGGTGACCATGGTATAGCCGTTATAGTCAAGCCAGTCGACGAGCGGACGGATGGGGGAATATTCCTGATCTTCGATCAGTGCGGTGTAATAAAAGGCCCGGATCAGTTGACCTTTTTGTGCAAAAAGATCAAGTAAGCGTTTGTAATCTATGTCGAAACCAAGGGCCCTGGCGGCGGCATAGAGGTTCGAGCCGTCAATGAACAGCCCGATGCGTTCCTGCGGGTAAAAAATCATCTGAAAATTCCTCAAACATAGCTTTTTAATAATGCCGTTTCCAAAATTCGGGAAACGCCGACTTTTTTACCGTGCAACTGCACACAAAGAAAGGGCGAAAATATCGTGGACACAACGGGGCCGCTTCCGTAGTTATGCGCCAGCATCCCCGTAAATGATGTGCAACAGCCAGTTTCGTGAGCAAGCCGACCATGAACAACGATACTGCCCATAATGACAGAGTGATTCTGATCGCCTTTGGCGCTAATCTTCCTACGGAGGAATATGGGGCACCAGCCGATACATTGAAAGCAGCCCTTAGACGATTGACCGAGGATGGCGACATTTCTGTGGCAAACGTATCCCCGTTCTACGAGACGGCACCGGTTCCGGTTTCGGATCAGCCTTGGTATGTCAACGGCGTTGCGCGGCTTGAAACCGCTTTGGGTGCGCATGATCTTCTGGCGCGTCTTCACCATGTCGAGGCGGAATTTGGTCGCGTTCGACGCGAAAGAAACGAAGCACGGGTGATTGATCTTGATCTGATTGCCTATGGGGATGATCTGCTGATCGAGGAGGGCGGCATTCAGGTGCCCCATCCCCGCATGCACCAACGGGCGTTCGTTCTGCTGCCGCTGCGCGATATCGTGCCCGAATGGCATCATCCGCACCTTCATCGGTCGATTAACGATCTGATATCGGACCTTCCGACGGATCAGGAAATCCGAAAACAATCCTGATATGCAAAAAATCCGCTAAAAACCTGTTCATCCCGATGGCTTCGCTGTTGCAACAAAGCAAATGCGACGCTATAAAGTCCGGTCTGGACACCCCAAAAGTATTTCTGGAGACATTTATGGCGCGCGTTACCGTCGAAGATTGCGTTGAAAAGATTCCGAACCGCTTCGAGCTCGTGATGCTGGCAGCTCAGCGTGCACGCAACATCTCGGCCGGTGCCGAACTGACCATTGATCGTGACAACGACAAGAACCCGGTTGTCGCTTTGCGTGAAATCGCAGAACAGACCGTTGATTATGACGATCTGCGCAATGGCATGGTTTCCGGCCTGCAGCGGCATGTTGAAGTCGATGAACCCGAAGAATCCGAAGACGATTTTGGTCCGAAACTGATGGCAGAAGCAATTCAGGATGCCTCGGTTGGTGTGACCATTCCGTCTGCTGACGAAGACGAATAAGGCCAAAGAAATCTTGTTCTGAGGCAAAGTTCAAAAGAAAAGCCACGGTGATTATCTTCCGTGGCTTTTTTTTATCCAAATCGTACTATCTTATGAAAGGGCCGGATTTCGGCCTTTGGATGAATACGGAGAAGCCACTGAATGATGCGCCAATACGAACTTGTGGAACGGGTTAAGGCCTATGATCCGGATGCATGCGAAACATCGCTGAACCGGGCATATGTCTATGCGACCCAGAAACATGGTTCTCAAAAGCGTGCCAATGGCGACCCGTACTTTTCCCATCCGATCGAAGTTGCAGGTATCCTGACGAACTACAAGCTGGATTGCGACACAATCATCACGGCGCTGCTGCACGACACCATCGAAGACACCGACGCAACGCCGCAGGAAATTACCAAGCTGTTTGGCAGCAACATCATGAAGCTGGTCGATGGTGTGACCAAGCTGACGCAGATTGAACTGAAATCTGCCGATTCAAAGCAGGCGGAGAATTTCCGCAAGCTGTTGCTGGCGATGTCCGAGGACATCCGTGTTCTTCTGGTAAAGCTTGCCGACCGTTTGCATAACATGCGCACGCTGCATTACATCCCGAAGCCGGAAAAGCGGGTGCGGATTGCGGCAGAAACGCTTGAGATTTATGCCCCGCTTGCCGAACGCATCGGTATGCATGACATCAAGGAAGAACTTGAAGATCTTGCCTTTCAGCATATCAATCCCGAAGCACGTGATTCGATCCGCGCCCGGCTGGAATTCCTGCGCGAGAAGGACGACAATGTCGTCAACCGCATCGTTACCGAGCTAAAAGACGTCATCAGCCGCCAGGGGCTGTCGGTCGATATTTACGGGCGTGAAAAACGGCCATATTCGATCTGGCAGAAGATGCAGCGCAAGAACATCACATTTGGCGAGCTGTCAGACATCATGGCGTTCCGCGTTCTGGTCGATGACATGCCGCAGTGCTATGAGGTTCTTGGCTATCTGCATGCCAATTACAAGGTCATTCCGGGCCGGTTCAAGGATTACATATCAACGCCCAAGCCCAACGGTTACCGATCGATACATACCACCGTCCTTGGCCCTGAAAACCATCGCATCGAAGTGCAAATCCGCACGCGACAGATGCACGAGGTCAACGAGAACGGTGTTGCTGCGCACTGGGCCTACAAGCAGGGCAGTGGGGATGAAAACAAGGAAGGTGTTCAGTATCGCTGGCTGCGCGATCTGCTTGATATCCTTGAACACGCATCCGAGCCCGAAGAGTTTCTGGAACATACCAAGCTGGCGATGTTTCAGGATCAGGTGTTCTGTTTCAGCCCCAAGGGCGATGTGATTGCCCTGCCTGCTGGTGCGACGCCGGTCGATTTCGCATACATGATCCACACCCATATCGGCGACACATGCGTCGGGGCGAAGGTCAACGGCGCGATGGTGCCGTTGCGCACGACGCTGAACAATGGCGATCAGATCGAAATTGTCACCTCGAAGGCGCAGACCCCGAATCCGACATGGGAGCGCTTCGTTGTTACAGGCAAGGCGCGCGCGCGTATTCGCCGCTTTATCCGGCAGCAACAGGACGATCAATACAAGGACCTTGGGAAAGCCATCCTGCAGAAGGCATTCCGCCAGGAGGGGTATGACTATTCCGACAAGGCCATTGATGGCGTATTGAAAATCTTCAAAATGCCTAGCGTTGATACGCTTCTGGCATCTGTTGGTGCGGGACATCATACCGGTCGGGAAGTCGTGCATGCGGTGTTCCCGGGCTCAAAGGACGTCGAAACCGCCCGGAAAGTGATCCCGCATGAGCGTGCGCGAAACCGCAAGCATGATCACGCCATACCGCTTAAGGGGCTGATACCGGGAATGGCCGTGCATTATGCCGGTTGCTGCCATCCGCTGCCGGGGGACCGCATTGTCGGGATCGTCACGACCGGCAAGGGCGTTACCATTCACACGATTGATTGCGATACGCTTGAAACCTTTACCGAACAGCCGGAACGCTGGCTTGATGTCGGCTGGGATAATGACGGTGAACCAGAACATTTCATCGGCCGCCTTGGCCTTACGGTTGGCCATGAACAGGGGGCACTAAGTTCCATTACCAGTGTGATTGCCAAGAACCACGGCAACATCACCAACCTTCGCTTCACCAACCGCACGCAGGATTTCTTTGAAATGCTGATCGATATTGATGTGGTTGACGTCAAACATCTGACCAACATTATCGCGGCATTGCGCGCGACACCTGTGGTCAACACCGTCGAGCGTGCACGCGGATGAAACAGGATTGTGAAGGAGTTCGCCTTTTGGTCAAATCGGGCGCAAAACCCTTGCCATTCGGGCGGCTAACACTTACGCATATGCCACACCTGTTTTATGCCTGTCCCGTTTGGCCTATGAATTGATCCTGCATGTTCCGGCGCCGTATCAAACCGACATCTTTTCAACGCATAAGAAATGTGCTTTGGCCGCGCGGCGGCTGGCGTAGGTCTTCGCGATATTTCGCCCATCGGGTCGCGCGACTTCCCGGGACGCCCTATAGCATTGCTTCGGGCTTTGCCATTGGGGCGGCAATATCCTTTACTCCGTTTATCGGCTTCCATTTTGTCCTTTCGGCATTGTTCAGCATGCTGACGCGCAGCAATCTGGTGGCGTCATTGCTTGGCACCATTGTCGGCAATCCCTGGACATTCCCCTTCATATGGCTGTGGTTATATACGTGCGGGAACTGGATCCTTGGCGTTGATCGTGCCGCGGATACCGTGCATTTCAACATGGCGGTCCTTTGGGATTTTGTGGTCATGGGATTAAGCTATATCGGTGGTGGCCTGATTTTCGGTCACTGGGATACGGTCGATCAGGCCCGGCTTGGCCAGTTGTGGGACAGTATCGTCGATATTATCTGGCCGATGATGGTCGGGTGTGTTCCCACTTCACTTGTCGTCTGGATGCTGTTTTACTTCCCGGTACGTCGGGCCGTGGTCATCTATCGTCACAATCGCATTCTGCGCCGGATGAAAACATCCGAACGCCACGGTCTTGGACCGATGCTTGAAAGTGCCAAAAAGAAAATCGGTTCGGCAGCGGCCAGTGCCACCAAAAAGCAGGACGAAACGCAATGAGTGCGAAATTAAGACTGGGTGTGAATATCGATCACGTTGCCACGATCCGTAACGCACGGGGTGGGGCGCATCCCGATCCGGTCCGGGCTGCCAAACTGGCCGCAAAGGCCGGTGCCGATGGTATTACGGCCCATTTGCGCGAAGATCGCCGCCATATTTCTGATAATGATATCAAGCGGTTACGTGCGGAAATTGATCTTCCGCTGAATTTCGAAATGGCGGCAACCGATGAAATGCTGGCCATTGCGATTGCGGCAAAACCCCATGCCGCCTGCATTGTTCCGGAGAAGCGTGAAGAACGCACGACGGAAGGCGGGTTGGATGCGGCGGGTGGTCACAATCACCTGAAAAGATATGTTGCCGAACTGGGGGCTGCCGGTATTCGGGTATCGCTGTTTATCGAAGCATCGAAGGCGCAGCTTGATGCGGCCAGACATCTTGGCGCGCCTGTTGTTGAAATCCATACGGGTGCCTATTGCGATGCAACCGGTGCCGCACAGGCGCGCGAGCTGGACCGCATTAGGGATGCCGTGCGTTATGGTGCAAGTATCGGCCTTGAAGTTCATGCCGGGCATGGGCTTGGCTTTGATACCGTTTCACCAATTGCGGCGATGCCCGAGATTGCCGAACTCAATATCGGGCATTTTCTGATCGGCGAGGCCGTCTTCACCGGGCTTGAAAACAGTATCGCGGAAATGCGCCGGTTGATGGACGAGGCACGTCACGAAAGTGGCGACCAATAATGATTATTGGCATTGGCACCGATCTGTGTGATATCCGGCGGATTGAAACCGCGCTGGAACGCCATGGCGAGCGTTTCATGAACCGTGTTTTCACCGACGTCGAGATCGCGCGTGCCAAACGTCGTCCGCACCGCACGGCATCGTCACTGGCGATGTCCTTTGCGGCAAAGGAAGCCTGTTCCAAGGCGCTGGGTACGGGGTTTCGTCGTGGCGTGTATCACAGCACGATGGGGGTTGTGCACCAGCCGAGCGGCAAACCCGACATGGTCCTGATTGACGGGGCGCTGAAAAGACTTGAAGAATTGACGCCAGAGGGAAAAGTTGCATCAGTTTATGTAACGCTGACAGACGAATACCCGCTGGCGAATGCGGTCGTTGTAATTTCGGCCGATTGATTGGCAAAAAGTGATTGGTTTAAATACTGAATGGAAAAGCTAGTGCAAAAGAAGAAAACGGGTGGACTTCTGGACACCTTCAAAACCGTTTTCTGGGCCATTGTGATCGCGCTTCTGGTTCGGACATTCGCCTTCGAACCGTTTAATATTCCATCCGGTTCGATGATCCCGACCTTGCTGGTTGGTGACTATTTGTTTGTGTCGAAATTTTCCTATGGATATTCAAAGCACAGCCTGCCGTTCAGCGTGCCGCTGATTCCCGGTCGCATCATGTCGTCCGAACCGGAACGCGGCGATGTGGTGGTTTTCAAACTGCCTGCTGATCCGTCGCAGGATTACATCAAACGCGTGATCGGCCTGCCGGGCGATACGGTTCAGGTCACCAATGGCCGTTTGCTGATTAATGGCCAGACGGTAGAACGTGACCGGATCGAAGACTATATCCTGACCGATGGCAGCGGGCAGGCGATTGCCGTTCCGCAATATATCGAAACACTTCCGAATGGTAAGGTTCATCGTATCCTCGAGATCTTTGGCGATCAGGGGCCAAGCGATAACACCGAACCGTTTACCGTCCCCGAAGGGCATTTCTTCATGATGGGCGATAACCGCGACAATTCGGCCGATAGCCGGGCCTTCCCGTCGCGCTTCCGGTTCGTCCCGATCGAGAACCTCGTGGGGCGTGCTGAATTCCTGTTCTATTCCAAAGACAGTTCCCAGCCGATCTATGACTTGGGCAGCATCCGGTTTGACCGGCTGTTCCAGGGGGTCAACTGATGGCCGAAACGGTGCCATTGATTGCCGAGATTGATCACGAGTTTGCGCAACCCGATCTGCTTCGGGTTGCGTTGACGCATCGCAGTGCCGCAAAAGGCAAGGATGCGTTAAGCGGCGGCAATGAACGGCTGGAGTTTCTGGGCGACAGGGTTCTGGGGCTGGTTGTTGCCGAAATGCTTTATACGCGTTTCGGGCGCGAGCGCGAAGGCGCGATGGCCAAGCGTTTTGTCGCGCTGGTGCGTCGTGAAACGCTTGCCAGACTGGCACAGCAGATCGGCCTTGGCAGCCATATCCAGATGGCAAAAGGCGAACGTGCCGCCGGTGCGGATACCAATCCCGCCATTTTATCTGATTGCATGGAGGCGGTGATTGCCGCACTCTATCTTGACGGTGGTCTGGAACCGGCAAGAGAATTTATCGAACGGCTCTGGCTGCCGCTTCTCGATGAAGCGCCCAAGCCGCCGCAAGATGCAAAAACCCGATTGCAGGAACTTTTGCAGGGACGTGGCAAGCCATTGCCGAAATATGAAATGGTCGGTCGTCAGGGCCCCGCGCATGCACCTGTCTTTACCATTGAACTGAGCACCGGAGACGGTGAAAGTGTAAAGGCCGAGGGCAAATCGAAACGCGAGGCAGAACAACTGGCTGCTCAATTGATGTTGGATACACTGAACCATGAATGAGGTTCCCACTCCGGTGAACGAAGACAGATTACCTTATCAGCAGCGTTGCGGCTTTGTCGCACTTGTCGGGGCGCCAAACGCCGGAAAATCGACATTGCTCAATCAGCTTGTTGGCACAAAAGTATCCATCGTTTCGCCCAAGGTGCAAACAACACGCACGCGCGTGCGCGGCATTGTCATGACCGATGACGCGCAGCTGGTGTTTATCGACACGCCGGGCATTTTTGCGCCGAAGCGCCGTCTTGACCGTGCAATGGTCAAAGCCGCCTGGAACGGTGCGGATGATGCCGATCTTGTTGTTCTGGTGATTGATGCCGGGGCAGGGATCACCGACGAGGTGCGCGCGATCATTGATCAGCTTAAATCCCAGAATCGCAAAGCCATTCTGGCGATGAACAAAGTCGACAAGGTGGCCGACAAGGAAAAGCTGCTGCGTCTGTCGCAGGAATTCTTTGCCGAGGAAGTTTTCACCGATGTCTTCATGATTTCGGCCAAAAAGGGTTCTGGTACGCAGGATCTGGTGAATTTCCTTGCGGCCAAGATGCCCGATGGTCCGTGGATGTTCCCAGAAGATGATGTTTCGGATATGCCGTTGCGGTTGCTGGCGGCAGAAATAACGCGCGAAAAACTTTACTATCAGCTGCAGCAGGAATTGCCGTATTCCGCAACGGTCGAAACCGAATTGTGGGAAGAACGCAAGGATGGTTCCGTCAAGCTGGAGCAGACGATTTTCGTCGAGCGCGAAGGCCAGAAAGCCATCATCCTTGGCAAGGGTGGTAAGCGTATCAAGGCTCTTGGCAGTGATGCCAGAAAGGAACTTGAAGCGATTTTCGAACGTCGGGTTCATCTGTTCCTGTTCGTCAAGGTGCGCGAAAACTGGGGCGATGATCCCAATCGCTTTGCGATGTGGGGACTTGATCCCAACGCTTGATACATGGCGCGTAAGTTTCGCGCACATTTGCCCTGCCTGCAGGTTTGGATATGGAAAACGGATCTTTATGGGGAATAGTGTTGATCGTCGTTGGCGCCGTTGCCGCGATGATCGTTGCACGTGTCGCCCGGCGACCGTTTCGTTACCGGCATGATGGTAAAAATATCGAGCGCGACAAATCATTCCTTTCGCGCCCGGTTAATCTGCTGGCTTTGTTGGCGGCTATTGCCACCTTCGTTCTTGGGTTGCTTTGGCGTTTGAATGGAAATGGACCGTCGTAATGACCAGGCACGAAAATGACCCGATTGATGATGCAATTGATCACGTTGCAAGCAGCAACACATTGAAACGTATTGTTTTTATTGTTGCGTTCATCTGTCTTGCATCCAGCCTTGTCGGGCTTTTCTTCCTTGTTACCCGTCTGATCGTGCCGCGCGGTTTTTTCTAGAGGTGCAGGATGGACTGGCGTGATGATGCGATCGTCCTTTCCACGCGCAAGCTCGGTGAGAACTCGGTCCGTTTGTCGGTGCTGACGCGCGACTATGGTCGATATGCAGGCATGGTGCGCGGTGCCACCAGCAAATCAATGCGCGGTACGCTGGAGCCGGGGAATGAAGTTCGTGTCGGATGGTCTGCCAGATTATCAGAACATCTGGGGCAGTTCCGTTGCGAACTGACGGGCGCGCATGTTGCCGATTTGCTGCTATCCCCCGGGCCCTTGATGGCGTTGAGTTCGGCCTGTGCGATGCTGGAAGTCACATTGCCCGAACGCGAAGCGCACACCACATTGTATCAGGGGACGGTTGCACTGCTTTCCGCCCTTAAGACGGAACAATGGCTGGCGTCTTACATCCGATGGGAAGTCGGGTTGCTTGACGAGCTTGGCTATGGGCTCAGCCTTGATCGTTGTGCAGCAACAGATGTTGCCGATGACCTCTGCTTTGTATCCCCCAAAAGCGGTCGGGCCGTTTCCGAGGCCGCAGGAACGGCATATCGTGATCGCCTGTTGCCGTTACCGGCATTCCTTGCCGCAGGCAGGGCCGCACAAAGCAGCCGCGATCAGGGATTGAATGAACAGTTTCGCCAAGGGATCAAACTGACCGGATTTTTCATTCATCGCGATATTTTCGAGGCAAAAGGTGTGAAGCCCGTTGCCGCCCGCGACCGGCTGGTGAGCCATATCTGGCGGGCAGTAGACGCCGATGAAAAATAAATACCGTACTTTGATGCGGACTTGTGTTGACCATAACCGTACCCACCGTAGTATGTTGCCAAAATGGTGATTGAGCGCCGGACACCGGACTGAATTGCCGAATTGATTGCAACCTGCCAAACAACAAGAAAAATCGTTCATGAGCACCAAGACTTCCGATCCGGCCAATGCCGGCCAAATCAGGGAAACGCGCCTTGCCGACGCGTTGAGCGAACGTTATCTCGCTTATGCCATGTCGACGATCATGTCGCGTTCTCTTCCCGATGTACGCGATGGTCTGAAACCCGTGCATCGGCGTCTGCTGTATGCCATGCGCCAGCTAAAACTTGATCCGGCGCAGGGGTTCAAGAAATGCGCCCGTGTTGTCGGTGACGTGATCGGTAAATATCACCCGCATGGTGATCAGTCTGTCTATGATGCGCTTGTGCGTTTGGCACAGGATTTTGCCGTCCGTTATCCGCTGGTCGACGGGCAGGGGAACTTTGGCAACATTGACGGCGATAACGCAGCGGCAATGCGTTATACCGAGGCCCGCATGACAGCCGTTGCCGCGGCACTGATGAATGGCCTTGACGAAGATGCGGTTGATTTCCGCCCGACATATGACGGCGAAGATCACGAACCGATTGTCATGCCGGCAGCGTTTCCGAACCTGCTGGCCAATGGTGCGGCCGGTATTGCGGTTGGTATGGCCACCAACATTCCACCGCACAATGCTGGCGAACTGTGTGCCGGCCTGATCAAGCTGATCGATAATCCTGATACCTCGATTGCCGAACTCGTCCGCTGTGTTCCGGGTCCGGACTTCCCGACCGGTGGGGTTCTGGTTGAGCCGCGCGAAAACATTCTTGAGGCCTATGCCACCGGGCGCGGTTCATTCCGTCTGCGCGCCAGATGGGAAGTCGAAAAGCTCAGTCATGGACTGTTCCAGGTCGTTGTGACCGAAATTCCCTATCAGGTTCAGAAAGCCAAACTGGTCGAGCGTATTGCCGATCTGATGGTTCTGAAAAAACTTCCGCTTCTGGCCGATGTTCGCGATGAGTCGACCGACCTGATCCGTCTGGTGTTTGAGCCGCGGACCCGTGCGGTCGAGCCGGAACATTTGATGGAGATGCTGTTCAAGAATACCGAACTGGAAATCCGGTTTGGTCTGAACATGAACGTTCTGGACGGGGACAATACGCCGCGCGTCATGAACCTGCGCGAAGTACTGCGTGCGTTCCTGGCCCATCGTCAGGACGTTCTGATCCGTCGTTCCAACCATCGACTGGCCAAGATCAATCATCGCCTTGAAGTGCTTGATGGTTATCTTGTTGCCTATCTGAACCTTGACGAGGTCATCCGGATCATTCGTTTCGAGGATGAGCCGAAGGTGTCGTTGATGTCGACTTTCGACCTGACGGAAGTTCAGGCGGATGCGATCCTCAACATGCGTCTGCGGTCCTTGCGCAAGCTCGAAGAAATGGAAATCAAGAACGAGCATGCGAAACTGACCGAAGAAAAAGAAGGTCTCGAAGCGCTTCTTGCCAGTGAAAGCTTGCGCTGGGAGAAAATCCGCGACGAAGTCGAGGAAATGCGCGAGAAATTCGGCAAGAAGACAGCCCTTGGCAAGCGCCGTACCGAAATCGGTGATGCACCGGAAGAAATCGAAGTTCCGCTGGAAGCCCTGATTGAACGTGAACCCATTATGGTGATCTGTTCGAAAATGGGTTGGATCAGAGCCCTTAAGGGGCATACGTCAGACATCAGCGACCTGAAATTCAAGGACGGTGACGAAGGGCGTTTTGCGCTGAAGGCGTTCACGACGGACAAGCTTCTGATCATGAGCACCGAAGGCCGCTGTTACACGATGTCGTGCGACAAGCTGCCGGGCGGACGTGGTCATGGTGAGCCGATCCGTTTGACGATTGATCTGCCCCAGGAACATGACATCGTTGCGATGGTCATCCATAAGCCGGGCCGGAACCTGCTTGTTGCAAGTTCTGCCGGTCGCGGTTTCCAGGTGGCCGAAGCCGATGTGGTGGCCCAGACCAAGAACGGCAAACAGATTTTGAACCTTGGCAAGGATGAAGAGGCAAAAATCTGCCTTCCGGTCGACAAGGATCATGTTGCTGTTCTGGGCGAAAACCGTAAACTTCTGATCTATCCGGTTTCCGAAGTCCCTGAAATGACCCGTGGGCGCGGTGTTATCCTCCAGAAATACCGTCAGGGTGGCATGGCTGATTTGGTCCTGTTCAATCTTGAAGAAGGACTGAGCTGGACCATGGGCGGCAGCGAGGGCCGTACACGTACCGTTACCGAGCTTGCAGAATGGATTGGCAAGCGTGCCGGTGCCGGACGCATGCCGCCAACCGGGTTCCCGCGGTCAAACAGGTTCGAATAACGCATCCTTCGCAGAATGGATGAGATTCCAAAGGGATATGGGCAGGGATGTTCTTATCCCTTTTCTCGTTTCCGGGCGAAATTTGTCAATCACGGGTGAAAACGCGGTTTGATTTTATCCAGGATGCTGAACAAGGCGGGAAACGGGCAAAATATATAGCGTTTTAAGGCGTAAATATGTAACTTCGCATCCTGATTGGCAGGGAGCCCGCAATTTCCCTGTGAGTTCCAAAAGGGCGTGGGAGTGAAAACGTGAATTTTCTAGGGAGTTTCGTCCGTTTCGTTGACGGTCTGAATGACTGGATCGGACGTGGCGTGGCCTGGCTGGTAATCCCGATGGTCGTGATCACATTCCTGGTCGCGACATTACGGTACGGTTTTTCCATTGGCTGGGTTTCGATGCAGGAAAGCTATATGTGGCTGCATGGTATCGTCTTTATGGTCGGTGCCGGTTACACGCTGCTACATGGCGGTCATGTGCGAGTGGACGTCTTCTATCGTCCGGCTTCGGCGCGCTACAAGGCATGGGTTGATCTTTTTGGTTCCCTGCTGCTGCTGCTGCCGGTGATCATTATGGTCTATATCTATAGTTACCCCTATGTGATGACCAGCTGGCTTCGTCTTGAAGGGTCACATGAAACCGGCGGCTTGCCGGGGCTGTTCCTTTATAAATCGGTTATTCTCGTTTTCTGCGTGTTGATTGCTTTGCAGGGGCTGTCACTCGCCGCGCGTAGCATTCTTGTGCTGGCCGGACATAAAGAATTTGAAATCAAAGAAGAAGAGCACGAGGGCGTCTGATGTCGGGGGAAATTCTTAGCCTTGTAATGTTCGCAGTAGCCTGCGGCGTTCTTCTTCTCGGTTTTCCGGTTGCGTTTTCCCTTGCAGGAACGGGGCTTGCCTTTGCGCTGATCGGCAACTCGATGGGCGTGTTTGACATGCCGCTTCTGGGGTCGTTGCCGTCACGCTATTTCGGTGTGATGACCAACGAGCTTTATGTTGCGATCCCGCTTTTCGTTTTCATGGGCGTCATGCTCGAACGTGCCCGGATTGCCGAAAAGCTGCTGACGACCATGGGGCTTCTGTTTGGCACCATGCGGGCGGGGCTTGGCATTTCGGTGGTGCTGGTCGGGATGCTGCTGGCGGCGTCAACCGGTATCGTTGGGGCAACCGTTGTAACCATGGGGCTTCTCAGCCTTCCAGCGATGCAAAAGGCCGGATACAGTCCGCGTCTTTCGACCGGGGTAATCTGTGCATCCGGTACATTGGGGCAGATCATACCGCCGTCGATCGTGCTGGTTTTGCTCGGTGATATCCTGCAAGGCGCTTACGCCGAAGCACAACGTTCGCTGGGCAATTGGGCCCCGGAGCCGGTTTCGGTTATCGACCTGTTTGCCGGTGCATTCATTCCCGGCATGCTTCTGGTCGGGCTTTATATCTGCTGGATCATCATTCAGGCCTTTATTGACCCCAAATCGGCACCGCCGCTGGTGACCGACAAACGGCCGGATGGCCTTTGGGGTGAAGTTCTGCGCGCGCTGATGCCTCCGGGGTTGCTGATCGTTGCCGTGCTGGGCTCGATCCTTACAGGTATTGCAACACCGACTGAGTCCGCCGCATTTGGCGGTGTTGGTGCGGTCATTCTGGCGGCGTTCTATAAACGCCTGTCATGGGACGTTTTACGCCATGTGACACGCCAGACGGTTCAGATCAGTGCAATGGTCTTCGTCATCCTGCTGGGCGCATCGGTGTTCTCGCTGGTCTTCCGTGGCCTTGGCGGGGATCATCTGGTCGAAGAACTGCTGCATAACCTTCCTGGCGGTGTTTTCAGCGCCATGCTGGTCGTCATGCTGCTGATGTTTGTCATGGGTTTCTTCCTTGATTTCATTGAAATCGTGTTTGTGGTTGTGCCAATCGTTGGCCCGATCCTGCTCAAGATGGATATCGATCCGGTCTGGCTTGGCGTGATGATTGCCATCAACCTGCAGACCAGCTTCCTGACGCCGCCGTTCGGCTTTGCGCTGTTCTATCTGCGCGGGGTGGCTCCGGCGGCAATCAAGACCTGGGACATTTATCGGGGGATTGTCCCGTTTGTCCTGATCCAGGTCCTGGGCTTGGGGCTTGTGGCGGCGTTCCCGGCACTGGCGACATGGCTTCCGGATTTGCTGTTCAAGTAACCGCAGGCCCGCCAAAACCTGTCATGCAAAAAGGGTCGGCAAATGCCGACCCTTTTCGGTTTCGATATCTGAAAACTTAGTATTTGAACGGCAGGATACGTGCCTGGGCAAAAGCCGATTCCGAGAATTTCGACCAGCCAATCGACTGGGTACGGAACGCGATCAGGCTTTCGAAAACTTCCTGCGACAGCGGATTTGAAGCAACAAGGTCACGCAGAACCGTGCCCGACAATGCGCCAAGGTTTGTCAGAATGTCGTCCGAGAACGGGCGAACATCGACATTGTGCTTGTCGCGCAGGGTCTGGAGCGCCTGATTGTTACGTGCGGTGAATTCCGACAGAACCATCTGGTTCACAGCACGGTTGGCCTGCTCGACGATTGCCTTGAGGTCGTCGGGAAGGGCATTCCACGCATCAAGGTTGATGAAGTTGTCAAGAACGGTCGCCGGTTCATGCCAGCCCGGATAGTAATAGAACTTGGCCGATTTATAGAGACCAAATGCTAGGTCATTATACGGACCAACCCATTCGGTCGCGTCAATCGCACCGGACTGAAGGGCAGGCGGAATTTCGCCACCCGGAAGGTTCACGACGTTACCACCCGCAGCTTTGACGACTTCACCGCCAAGGCCCGGAATACGCATTTTCAGACCTTTATAGTCATCAATCGTATTCATTTCCTTGTTGAACCAGCCGCCCATCTGGGTGCCGGTGTTGCCGGACGGGAAGAATTTGCAGTTCAGTTCGGAATAGACTTTATCAGCAAGCTCCTGACCGCCGCCCCACTGGAACCATGCGTTCTGTTCCTGGGCGTTCAGTCCGAATGGCATGGCTGCGATATACTGGGTGGCATCGACTTTACCCTTCCAGTAATAAGGCGCGCCATGGCCCATTTCGACGGTGCCATTACCGACAGCATCAATGGCTTCAAAGGCGGGAACGATTTCGCCCGCGCCAAAAACGGTCACCTTCATGCGGCCGTTTGATGCCTTGTTTATATATTCAGCCAAAAGGTTCGCCCCGGTCCCCAGACCCGGGAAGTTTTTTGGCCAGGTCGTGACCATGCGCCACTCACGGACTTCCTGTGCGATTGCCGGTTTGGCAAAGGTAGACGCGACCGCAGCGGTCGCACCGGCTACCGCAGCGCCGGAAAGAAATTGGCGACGTTTCATAGATTACAGCCTCCCAAAGATGCAAGCTCATGATTTATTGACTCAAAGCCGTCATGCGGCTTTGGAGCAAAGCTTATATGCGTCTGTAGAATGTGGCAACCGGGGATCGATGGGGGAACTACTACTTTGGTCTAGTAGTTGCGGCGGGGTATCGCGAGCCAAAGATTAACCGTCAATACCGTCACTGGCCGGAAGGCTAACCCAGTTTCCGCCCCGAAAACCTTCCAGAGGTTGAAAGCGCATCTTGTAGGACATCTTTCGGCACTCTCCGATCCAGTATCCAAGATAAACATGGGGTAAACCAAGGGTTTGGGACTCTTTTATCAGGTCAAGAATGATAAAGGTTCCAAGTCCGCGGCGCTGTTCGGAGGGATCAAAGAAGCTGTATACGGCAGACAGGCCATCAGAGAGGTTATCGACCAGTGCAACCGCGATCAGGCTGCCATTCTGGCGCCGATATTCAAAAATGGAGGTGTCGACAGTGCTGTCTTCGATCATGGCCCGATAGTCTCGGGCATCCATCCGCGCCATATCCCCATTGCCGTGACGGGCGTCCTGATACTGACTGAAAAGCTGAAACTGTTCCTGTGTGGCGACGGATGGCGAGACGGCCCGGATCAGATCATTGTTTTTTGCCGCGATACGACGAAACGATCTGGTCGTGCGGAAATCTTCGGAACGTACCCGGACGGGAACACACGCGTCACATTCGCTGCAGGCAGGCAAATAGGCAATAGAATGACTGCGGCGGAAACCGGCACGAGACAGCAGATCGTGAACGTTATTTGCTTCGGGACCGCGCAGTTCTGTCACCAGCTTGCGCTCGAACCTGCCAGGCAGATAGGGGCATGGCATGGGAGCGGTCATGAAGTAATGCTGTGTCAGTCGCCTTTGATTGACTGTCATTTACCGTTTTGCCCCGGCTTCAGAGGTTCTTCTGATAATATGAGATTAGGTATGAATCATGACGGTTTAAAGGGCGAACCCGACGATTGTCTGAGCTCGCCATAAAATTCCCTAGCGGTTTGAAGGGACAGAGAAGCTGGGGCGCCGGTTTGAAGGCGCTGAATTGCCCGATTCTTGTCCTGATCCCTGTTCGGTGGATGGGGTGCCAGACTGCGCAGGGGCGGAGGTTTCACCATCAACTGCCGGGCGATCACCGGTTCCGCGCAGAAGCGTGATGCTGATGCGTCTGTTGCGTTCGTTTTCCGGCGTTTCGGGGAGCAGCGGGTCCGTATCGGCAAGGCCGGCAACTTTGGCGAAGCGGCTGGATGCAAGGCCCTGGGTTTCAAGTTCCCGACGGGTTGCCAGGGCGCGGTCCGAGGACAGTTCCCAGTTGCTGTAACCAGTGACTGTCGAGAAGGGCACGGCATCGGTATGGCCTTCAATCGAAATATCCTGCGGCATACCCTGGATAGCTTCGACAACCTTTGACAGCAGAAGTTTGGTGTGGTCGGCCATGACGGCACTACCGCTTGGGAACATTGCGGTGCCGTCTTCATCCAAAATCTGAATGCGAAGACCTTCGTCGGTTTCTTCGATCCGGATATTCTTGGCAAGTTCCTGCAAATCAGGTGAACTTTCAAGCGCCTTGCGAAGTTCTTCTTCCGCTTCCTTGAATTCCTTGTCTTCCTGTTCGGCAAGACGTTGCTCGGCCATTTCTTCCGGTGTTTTTACCGGGGGAATGTCAATGCTGACCGTCGGCGCGCCCGTTTCAGAGCGTAAGGCACCTTGTTCTGCAAGGCTTTGGCCACCCAGAATGCCGCCGGAACCGGAATCGCTTTGAGAAATGGTTTCCGGGGTGAAATAGTTCGACACGCCCTGTAGCTGTTCTTCAGTGGCACTGCTAAGCAGCCAAAGCAGCAGGAAGAACGCCATCATTGCTGTCACAAAGTCGGCATACGCAACCTTCCATGCACCACCATGGTGGCCGTGACCGCCTTTCTTGATTTTCTTTATAACGATATCGGGCATGCGTCGCGTTTTTCTCTAAACCGGAAATGGATTATTCAAAAATCAAGCGGTTGGTGCATTTTGCAAAGCTTCGTCAAGTTCCTTGAAGCTTGGCCGAAGATCATGTGGCAGGGTTTTTCGTGCAAATTCTACCGAAACCTGCGGCGCATACCCCTGCATGTGTCCGATGAGTGCCGCCTTTATACAGCTGTAGTATTTTGCGTCTGCATCAAGCGTTTTCTTGATGATGGATGCCGTCGGTGCGACAAAACCATAAGCGCCAAGAATACCAAGGAATGTCCCGACCAGTGCTGCCGCAATCAGGCCACCCAGAATTTCGGGCGGTTCCGTCACGGAACTCATGGTGACAATAACCCCAAGAACGGCGGCGACAATACCCAGTGCGGGAAGCCCGTCGCCAACTGTTTGAACGGCATCGGAAACAGAATGTTCGTCCTCGTGATGAGCTTCAAGTTCCTGATCGATCACAGCTTCGAGTTCGTATGCATTGGTGGTGCCAAGGGTCAGCAATCGAAGATAATCACACATGAATTCAAGGGCGTGATGGTCTTTGGTGACGCCGGGAAAGTTTGCGAAAAGGCTTGAGCTTTCGGGGTTTTCCACATGGCTTTCAAGCGCCAGATCGCCCTTTGATTTGGCGAGACGAAAAACAGCATAAAGGCAGGTCAAAAGCTCAAGATAGGAAGCTTTCTTCTTGGGGCCTTTCATGGCACGCAGGGTATAGCTGAAGGATCGTTTGACAACGCTTAACGGATTGGCTGTCAGAAATGCACCAAACGCAGCCCCGAAAATAATCAGAACTTCAAGAGGTTGAACGAGAATGCTAAATGACCCGTGAGGCAAATACCCGCCAAGTACCGAGCCGAGTACTATGACGTAACCGATAATCAGAAACATTATGCAGTCCCCATTAACCCCAAAATACGCCGCAACCGTAAATTCCTCATCATGGACAGCCTTCCGGGAAGCCGGAGTGTTAGGGTCGCAGCGCTTGTATTTATATGATTCATATTAACTTTTAATCTTATTAATATAGCGTTTAAAACGCTGACGCGTGGGGTTTGACAGCACAAGTTTTTCCCGCCATTTTCCCTGATCCTGTACGCAGGGCATGTCCAATAGGTTTTATCAGCAAGAGCATTCTTCAATATGTCATTTTCATCGCGCGATTTTCGGGACTGTCTGGGGCAATTTGCAACCGGTGTTGCGGTTGTTACGGCACGGGCGAATAATGGCGCAAAAGCAGGCATTACGATCAATTCGTTTGCGTCGGTGTCGCTCGATCCGGCTCTGGTCCTTTTTTCAGTAGACCAGCGCGCGGCCACACATTCATTGTTTGCAGGTGAGTGTGACCGTTTTTGCATCAATATCCTTAATCGGGATCAACGCGACCTGTCTGACCTGTTTTCATCACCGGTTCACGACCGTTGGGAAGACCTTGTTTTCGAAGATGATTGCCATGGTGTGCCAAAGCTGATCGGTAATCTTGCGACATTTTCCTGCAAACGACATGCAATTCACGATGGCGGAGATCACAGCATCATCGTGGGGGATGTGCAGGATATCTCGCTGGGGAATACCGGTGATCCTCTGCTTTATTATGGTGGCCGTTATCGCTCCCTTGGTAAATGAGCAAAGGGCCAGCGGCATTGTCGCTGGCCCTTGTAATTTCAGTCGAGCGATGTGTTGCCCAGAAGGCGGCTGCCAAATCCGGCACCGGTCAGTTTTGTAATCACCTGTTCCGCGTGCGAGGTGTCTCTGACTTCCAGCACCATGTCGACGTCGGTCTGCTTTGCCGGCACATCATAGAAGTGACGCTGGTGATACACTTCGATGATGTTGGCTTCGGCGTCGCCGATCAGCGCGCTGATGGTTGCAAGTGCGCCCGGAACATCAGGAATTTCGATACGCACACGGACAAGGCGGCCTTCGCGCGCCATGCCGCGCATCAGAACCTGTGCGAGAAGACGGGTATCGATGTTGCCGCCACTGACAATCATGCAGACCTTCTTGCCCTTGAAACGGTCATGATGGTCAAGCAGGGCCGCAAGAGGGGCCGCACCAGCACCTTCGACAACGGTTTTCTCGATCTCGATCAGCATCTGGATGGCGCGCTCGATCGAGCTTTCCTCGACCAGCAGCACATCATCAAGCTTTTCCTTGCAAATCTCCAAGGTAAGGCCACCGGGCTGCTTGACCGCAATGCCTTCGGCAATCGTGACACCACCGCCCGAAAGCGGCAGGCCTTTGATGCCTTCATACATGGAAGGATAAAGCTTGGTCTCGACACCAATCACCTCGATATCCGGGCGTCGGGCCTTGATGGCCGTAACAATACCGGCCGCAAGACCGCCGCCGCCAATGGGGACGATAATGGTGTCGATGTCCGCCCCATCATTAAGGATTTCAAGCCCGACAGTACCCTGACCGGCAATGATATGCGGATCATCGAACGGGTGAACAAAGGTCAGGCCGCGTTCTTCCTGAATTTTCGATGCGGCTTCAAGGCTTTCGGCGAAAACACTGCCTTCAAGGACAACTTCCGCCCCGTGTGAACGGGTGTGACGGACTTTGGTAAAGGGCGTGTTTTTCGGCATGACAATGGTTGCCGGAATGCCAAGTCGTTTGGCGTTATAGGCCACACCTTGCGCATGGTTGCCTGCCGATACGGCAATGACACCCTTCGCGCGTTCCTCGGGGGTGAGGCTGGCAAGTTTGATATAAGCGCCGCGTTCCTTGAAGGAGGCCGTATATTGCAGGTTTTCAAGTTTCAGGTGAACTTCGGCCTCGCAAATATTTGAAAGTGTTTGTGATTTTACCAATGGCGTTTTGCTGACGATGCCTTCAAGCAAGCCGGATGCGCGTACGATGTCGTGATAGGAAACGGTCATTTCCATACTCCTGCGGCCAGCCGCACTTTACGTGATGTGCTGGCATTTTATCATGTGTGGGCAAAATTCGGATGTTTAACCAAGCCTGTCATCCGCGGATGACAGGGATCACATTCGCAGGGCGGAAATCCCGATAATCATGGCCATCGCACCGGCACGAAGCGTCGGACGGGGATGCGATGCGAGGATGTCAAGGCAAGCAGACATAGCCATGTTCTTTCCGGGTTATGGGTCGGTAATCGTGATGCAGCTTTGCGGATTAGGCGCGCAAGGTCAAGTTTGCAAACAAAAAGGCCGGGTTGCAACATTTGCAACCCGGCCGGTTTGGGAACGCAGGCAGGGTTATTCCATATTCATGATGATGGTTTTCTTGTGCGTGAAATGTTCAAGCATGCTTTCAAGCGATGCCTCCTTGCCAAGACCCGAAAGCTTGACGCCGCCATATGACAGGTTTGGCTGCACGACAAGGTTCTGGTTGACCTGAACAAAGCCCGCCTCAAGCCGTTTGGTCGCCGTCAGTGCGGTTTTAAGGTCCTTGGTCCAGACGGTTGCGGCCAGGCCAAAGTCGCTGTCATTGGCAAGCTCGATCGCCTCGTCAAAGGTTTTGAACCTGAACACACAGGCAACAGGGCCAAAAATTTCTTCGCGGGCAATCCGCGCATCGGGTTTGACATTGGTAAAGACAACCGGACGGACAAACATGCCGTCCGCAAGTGCCGGATCGGTCGGAAGGGCGCTGAGTTCATTTTTGGTCGCACCTTCCTGTTCGCCGATCTCGATATAACCGCACACCTTGTCGCGCTGTTTGCGATTGATGATGGTGCCGATATCGGTTTCCTCGTCCAATGGATCACCCATTTTAAGGGTGTTGACCTTGGCCAGAAGGCGGTTAACAAACTCGTCATGCAGGCTTTCATGTACCAGAATGCGCGACGATGCCGTGCAGCTTTGGCCCTGACGGGTAAAGCGCATGCCGCCAATTGCCCCGGCAATGGCCTTGTCCAGATCCGCATCATCCATCACGATCATCGGCGATTTGCCACCCAGTTCCAGCGTGACCGGGATCAGTTTTTCCGCCGCTGCCCGGTAAACCGTGCGACCGGTTTCGACCGATCCGGTGAAGGAAACCTTTTTGACATCCTTGTGCGCCACCAGCGGGCCGCCACATCCCGGACCAAAGCCGGAAAGGATATTCAGAACACCCTTTGGCAGAATCTGCTGCATGATCTGGCAGACACGAAGGACGGTAAAGGGGGTGTCTTCCGCCGATTTGACAACAACGGTATTGCCCGCCACCAAGGCCGGGGCAACCTTTATCGCCATCAGGAGCAACGGCACGTTCCAGGGAATGATCGCACCGACAACGCCAACCGGTTCACGCGTTGTCAGGGTCATCATGTTCGGGTTGAACGGAATGGTTTCGCCCTTCAGTTCCGAGGCAAGGCCGCCGAAGAAGGTAAACATGTCGGCCAGGACCGATGCCTCGACCCGGCTTTCCGTCCGCAACGCCTTGCCGGACTCAAGGGCCACCATCCGGCCGAGTTCCTCGACATGCTGGGTCAGGATACGCCCGCATTCCGCCACCAGCTTGCCGCGTTCGCGGGCAGGGCGGTTTGCCCAATCCTTCTGGGCCTTCTTTGCCACCGAAACCGCGAAATCGACGTCATCGGCGTCACCTTCGGCAGCCTGCGCAATAACCTTGCCGGTTGCCGGGTTCAGCACGTCAAAATTTCTGCCATTTCTGGCCGGTACAAGTTCCCCGTCGATCAGGTGACGGCCATCAAGTTCCTTGACCAGTTTGTGGGGATCAAGCACGGGTTCGATAGACATTTCAGGCTCCCTGTCATATAGCTGCGCGCCCGTTTTCCGGCTGCGTCGCAAAATAAACGGTTATTCGGTATTGGTTTACCAATTTATCGATCCGATACCGGAAAGGCAAGGTCCTTTCACCATGTTAGGCATGACAGTCAGGGGCAGGGTTGATAGGGTTACTTAAACGCGGGCTGCATTTCGAATTGTGAATGCGCCACAGATACAATTCCGTAAGGACAAGGGGATACCCATGCCGCGCCATTTCGATACGACGTTTGATGTTGTTCGTGAACTTAAGCCTTCTTATCCGGTTTATTGCCTTCGGCCCGACATCCTGCGTGAATCGGCCAAACGGTTTGTCGATATGTTTCCCGGCAATGTCCTTTATGCGGTCAAATGCAATCCGCATCCGGAAATCATGCGCTACCTGCACGAAGGCGGTGTTCGTCATTTCGATACCGCCTCGCCCGAGGAAATTGCCCTTGTCCGTCGCCAGTTTCCCGGCATGAACGTCTATTTCATGCATCCTGTCAAAAGCCGGGATGCCATTCGCAGTGCGCACCGTGTTTTCGGTGTGAAGCATTACGTGATCGATACCGAGGATGAACTTGAAAAAGTCCGCGCCGAAACCGACGGCGAGACCGATCTGGTTATCCATGTCCGTCTGGCAACGCCGCCGGCAGGGGCCGCCTATAACCTTTCGGCAAAGTTCGGCGCACGTCCGATGACGGCATCTGAACTTTTG
This sequence comes from Thalassospira sp. MIT1004, assembly GCF_001858545.1. Classification (NCBI taxonomy): domain Bacteria; kingdom Pseudomonadati; phylum Pseudomonadota; class Alphaproteobacteria; order Rhodospirillales; family Thalassospiraceae; genus Thalassospira; species Thalassospira sp. MIT1004. Next base: position 216,704 of record NZ_MCAO01000022.1, read on the forward strand.
AAGAAAGTTGATGGATATGGTTATACCGCCGGGCTTTGTTTCCATGTCGGTTCGCAATGCACAACCCCGAACGGGTATCGCATTGCCGTCGAACTGATCCGGCAGGTTGTCGATTTTTCCGGGGTCAAAGTTCGCTATATCGATGTTGGTGGCGGGTTCCCCGGTCAATATATGAACCAGCGCGCACCGGGGCTTGAGGTCTTCATGGAGGAAATCAAGGACTGCATTCGCTGGCTTGGCCTGCCCGATACCACCTTTATGTGCGAACCGGGCCGGGCACTGGTGTCGAGTGGCGTGTCGCTGATCACGCAGGTGCATCTGCGTAAAGAGGACCAGCTCTTCATCAATGACGGTGTCTATGGCAGCCTTTCCGAGGCGGTCACCGGGCAGTTGCGTTTCCCGGTGCGACCGATGCGGATCGGCGGCGATTTCAACGAAACCGATACCCTCGACTTCACGATCTATGGCCCGACCTGCGACAATATGGATGTGCTTCCGGCAACGGTAACCCTGCCTGCGGACATCCGCGAAGGGGACTGGATCGAGTTTGGTCATATCGGTGCCTACAGCAACGCGCTGGCCACCCATTTCAACGGTTTTTACCCGGAATTACTGGTGACGGTTGGCGAAACATTCCCGTTTATTGATGGCGAATTTCCGCAGGTCGGCTGACCACAACCGGCCATAGCGGTAAAACAGTACTTGTTTGCGGATATTCTTGTGTGCACTATGCTGCCCGGTATGACACCGGGCAGCATGAATGCCCGGCACAAGATCTGAAACAGGGAAGATACGCCGTGACCAACAGCCTTTTCATGCGCATACGAAGCCGATTTCCATCCGACCTGTCCAAGGTCCTGATCGAAACGGCAGAGGGCACAACATACAGCTACGGTGATGCCGATGCGGCGTCCGCACGTATTGCCGGGCTTTTGACAGCCCTTGGTGCCAAAAAAGGTGATCGCGTCGCGGTTCAGGTCGATAAATCCCCCGAAGCCCTGTTCCTTTATCTGGGCTGTATCCGCGCAGGTCTGGTCTATCTGCCGCTGAATACCGCGTATCAGGCCGGTGAACTTGCCTATTTCATGGGGAACGCGGCACCTATTGTTTTTGTCTGCCAGCCACACCGCGAAGATGAAGTAACGGCAATTGCCGACGCACAGCGCGTTGAAAAGGTTTTAACACTTGGCACGTCGGGCGAGGGGACGTTGATCCATCAGGCGGCGGATTTCCCCGCCGAATTTACCCCGGTTGCCTGTGCCGATGATGAACTTGCTGCCATTCTTTATACATCCGGCACGACGGGCAAGCCAAAGGGTGCCATGATGACCCAGACCAATTTATGGTCAAATGCCGCGACCCTGGAAAAGCTTTGGGGCTTTGGCCCGGACGATGTTCTTTTACATGCGCTTCCGATTTTCCATACCCACGGGCTTTTCATTGCGTGTCATTGCGTGATGCTGTCGGGATCGAAAATGTTCTTCCTGCCGAAATTTGATCGCGATCAGGTCATGGCGCTGTTGCCGCGCAGTACGGTCATGATGGGCGTGCCGACATTTTATGTCCGGCTGTTATCCGGTGATGATTTCAATGCCGATGTGACATCGGGCATGCGGTTGTTCATTTCCGGATCGGCACCCTTGTTGCCCGAAACCTTCGTAGCCTTCAGGGAACGGACCGGCAAGGCGTTGCTGGAACGTTACGGCATGACTGAAATGGGGATGGCAACGTCCAACCCGCTCAATGGGGAACGGATCGTGCATACGGTCGGCCCGGCCCTGCCGGATGTGGAAGTCCGGGTCTGTGACGATAACGGTAATGTGCTTGGAACCGACGAGATCGGTGTGCTGGAGGCACGAGGCCCAAACGTTTTTGCCGGATACTGGCAAATGCCGGAAAAGACGGCCGAGGAATTCCGCGAAGACGGGTTCTTCATTACCGGTGACATCGCGAAAATCGATGCCAAGGGTTATGTCCATATTGTCGGCCGCGCCAAGGATCTTGTGATTTCCGGCGGGTTTAACGTTTATCCCAAAGAAATCGAAACGGTCATCGACAAGATGGATGGTGTTGTCGAAAGTGCCGTGATCGGTGTCGCGCATCCGGATTTCGGCGAAGCGGTTGTCGCCGTCATCGTCCGCAGTAGCGATAAACTGTCCGAAGACGATGTGGTGAATGCGATCAAGGGGCAGCTTGCCAATTTCAAAGTGCCCAAGCGCGTTTTCTTCGTGTCCGAGCTTCCACGCAATGCGATGGGAAAAGTACAGAAGAATATCCTGCGAGAGGATTATAGCGCGGTATTTGCCAACTAGAACGGGGCGCTACAACGGGGCGAGGGACAGCTTGCCCTGTCAGCACATTATCCCGAAAACAAGAAAAGCCCCGGCAATCAATGCCGGGGCTTTTCTTTTGGACGGCTACGGTCTGGCTTAGCGACCGAAAGCAACGCGATGTGCGACATCGTCAATCATGTCACGGTTCAGGCCGATATCTGCCAGCTCACGTGCATCAAGTTTACGGAGCGCAGTCTGGGTCTGGTACTGAACACGAAGGGCGCGCAGGAAAGCAAAAATCTTGGTTACGATCATTTCATCACCTATTTCAAACCGGCCAATTTCATATTGGCACTGTCATTCAGATAACCGGCATGTGCTCACCGAAGATATTCCATGAAGGAATAGTTAACTGGTTTGACGTGTCGGTCTGCTTGATATGTACCGAATGATCATCTGCATTTTTTCGCATCAGCCAGTCGATACATCGTTTTTATTTCGTGAGTGCAAACTACGCCCGGTTGATTGTGAAATCCAATGCGTTTTTTGCATGGCTGGAGGTTGGAAAGCGCAGAAAGTCATGTTTTTGCAACGAAAACGCTTAAATAACGTCATAATACAGATTTGCTTCGTTGTTTGTTGCTATGTTTTCAGCGCATAGCTAATTAAATTACCAATCGCTTTCCAATTGAAAGCGGAACCGCTACAACAGCAATCGCGATTTTCATACGAACATATCCGGATTGATGCCTTCAGGCGAATTCACGGATGGCTTTCTATCGGACAGGAGACACGGACAGATGAGTATCAACCGCCCTCAGCTCAGCTTTGAGCAGGCAATTGCCGCTTATCTGCAATATGCGCCGCGTTTGCCGCAGGTTGATCCGGCATCTGTTCCCGCGAAAACGCAGTATGTCGGGAACCTTCTGGAAATCGCGGATCAATTTGATCTGATCGTGTTTGATGCTTTCGGTGTGCTCAATAGCGGGCCGCAAGCCATTCCCGGCGCGGTTGAAACCGTGGCTGCCCTTCAGAAATCGGGAAAGAAACTTGCCGTTGTCACCAATGATGCATCGAGTTCGGCCGAGGCGATCCTCGCACGGCATCGTGGGCGCGGGTTCGATTTCAACACGACAAACCTGATCAGCAGCCAGCAATTCGTCGCCCCGATGATGGAAACCTACAGGGATCTGTCCCATTGGGGGGCCATGGCACCGGTTCACTGGCCATTTGATATCCTGCCGGGCAGGGTGGAACCGCTTGGTGCGGATCGCGCGCTTTATGATGCGGTTGACGGTTTCGTTCTTATTGATTCTGAAAACTGGTCTGATATCCAGCAGAATCATCTGGAAGAAAGCCTTGCCGCCAATCCGCGCCCCATTCTGGTCGGCAATCCCGATATCTGCGCGCCGATGGGGGCCTTCCTGTCCGTTGAGTCCGGATATTTCGCCCATAAGGCAGCGGATCGTTGCAACGTGATACCTGATTGCGTCGGCAAGCCCTATGGCCATGTGTTTGATGAAGTCCTGCACCGTCATCCCGATATCAGCCGGGACCGGGTCCTGATGGTGGGTGATACAATCCATACCGATGTGCTGGGCGGACTGGCGGCAGGCATCAAGACACTTCTGGTGCATCAGGGGGGATTCCTTGACGGCCAGAACGATATCGAAAGCCTGTTTGAAAAGTCGGGTCTGCGTCCGCATTTCTGTGCGCGTGCGATTGGTCATGGCATTGACGTGTCAGGTGCCAAAAGCGAAGCCTGCTGTGCCTGATAATCGATAAAACGCCCTGGTAAGAACGGCCCACCAAACGGACCTCGGACCGCTGACAAGGCACTCCTGACCTGATCGTCATTGCCGCAACGGACGGAATCCAGCCTCTTTCAACAGGGCATGGATTCCGGGTCTGCGCTGCGCTTGGCCCGGAATGACGATTTTGATCATCCGACAAACCAATCCAGCCAACCCCGCTGCCCTTTGCATCGACAAACGTCACCGACCGGAAGAACCGCGCCCCGGACAGAATCCGCTGCCCCGGACAAACGCCCGTCGCTCTCGGTTGCGCCAAAACGCACCTCACCCCAAGGGTAACAGCGTTGTCGCACGGCAGGCACACCTCCCGCCATCGATGACCGGCCTTTCGGCATCTCCGAATGATCCATCGGCCCCATCGCCAAACCTACCAATTCAGCCAGCCGATCCAATGCAGACGCAATTCGGGCCTGCTGATCCTCGGCATTGCCAGACTTCACCGACCGGTTGGGTTGCTGCGGGATGGGCTGACCTCAGCCCGGCTCTCGCTGCCCCGAACAAACACCCTTGCCCCAAGGGCACATCTCTCCCGTCATGATAAACACCCGTTTCCGTAAATCTCGCATGCCCTCACGGCCCGGACGCACCACCGCCGTAATGACTTTTCCATGCGCCAGTGATGCCCATTTGGCGATACCGCCGTCGTCCTTTCAGACGATCAGATAGCTGCTTCATCATCATCCCATTCCCATTTTTGCCGCCTGAAACGCAAAAACCCGCAAAAGCGAATCACGCTTTGCGGGTTTTGTCTCCGGACCCATTTGTCCTGTTGACTTTAATCTTTATGCCACAACACAAAGAACAGATCAAGAACTTTTCCAGAAAGGCCGAAAAAAGTTTCCTTGTTAAATTGCCTCGGCTACGTCAATCGCACTGTATGTCAGGATTCCTGACGCGCCGGCACGTTTGAAACAGGATAGCGTTTCAATGGCGCAGCCAAGATAATCAAGCCAGCCATTCTGGGCCGCAGCCCGCAACATTGCGTATTCACCCGATACCTGATAGGCGAAAACAGGGACGCCAAATTCCTCACGAACCCGATACAGAACGTCAAGATATGGCAGGCCGGGTTTCACAATGACGGAGTCGGCACCTTCCTCAAGATCATAGGCGACTTCGCGCATCGCTTCGCTGCTATTGGCGGGGTCAAGCTGGTAGGTTTTCTTGTCCGCCTTGCCTAGGGCCGAAGCCGATCCGATTGCATCGCGGAACGGGCCATAGAAGGACGATGCGTACTTTGCCGCATAGGCCATGATCTGAACCTTTTTAAGCCCTTCGGATTCCAGAACATCACGAATGGCACCGATACGGCCATCCATCATGTCGGACGGGGCGACGACATCGCATCCGGCCTGCGCCTGAACCAGTGCCTGGCGCACAAGGGCCTCGGTCGTTTCGTCATTAAGGATTTCACCGTTAATCACGATCCCGTCCTGGCCATCCGCATTGAACGGATCAAGGGCAACATCGGTGATGACACCAAGATTGGGGCAGGCGTCTTTGATCGCCTTTGTCGCACGGCAAACCACATTGTCGGGATTATATGCTTCGCGCGCATCCTTGGTTTTGAGGCTGGCATCAATATACGGGAAAAGCGCAAGGGCAGGTATGCCAAGCTTTTCGGCATGTTTTGCCGTTTCAACAAGCACGTCAACGCTTTGGCGTTCGACACCGGGCATTGATGGGATCGGTGTCCGTTCGTTTTTGCCGTCAATCACAAACACCGGCAGGATCAGATCATGTGCGGTCAATCGGGTTTCCGCCACCATGCGACGCGACCAGTCGCTCATGCGGGTCCGGCGAAGGCGGGTGCGTGGGAAAGTGCCATAGGTGACTGTTTTGGCCATGATCTGTTCTCTTGTCAGTGGGGCGGCATTCTGAATTCAGAAATGAGGTGACAATTTATGGGACAGAATTGACGGCGGATCAACTGTTGCTGGTGCGATAAAGGCGTTTACGCATGGTCAGCAGATAGACCGGGATGATTAAAGACAGAAAACTTGCCGTCAGGACAAAAGCCGTAACCAGGCCAACCTGTTGGCCGATTGCCCCGATTACCGGTGGCCCGGCCATCAGGGCCGTGTAACCGGTTGCTGCAATGGTTGAAACGACAGCACCGCCGCTTCTGCCACTTGCCTCCGCCGCCGCAGAAATCAGAAGCGGCAGGATGACAGCCAGCCCAATCCCGGCGATGGCACACCCGATCCAGGCAACGACGTAATGCGGCGCAAGTGCCAGAACAAACAGGCCAAAGGATGCGCATGCCGAACTGGACAGCAGGATTTGCGGGCGGCCAAATTTCGTAACCAGCCAGTCGCCCGAAAGGCGCGTGATTGCCATGGTCGCCGAATAGCAGGCAAAACCCACGGCGGCCATCGTCGGGCCGGAATTGAGTTCCGTATTCATCAGAACCGTTGTCCAGTCGGTAATCACACCCTCACCAAACTGGCCGATGAAGGCGCAGGCCCCAAATGGCAGCAGGGTCAGAAACATCGCGCGCTGTTTGGCAGATGATCCGTCATGCGTTTGGACTGGATGGGGAACGGCGGCATCAGGCATCAACTGGCGTTGAAGGACCAGATGCAGAATCAGGAAAAGGGTCAGCATGACCGGAAGATGCCATTCAACCGACAGGGGCAGGGCAAACCAGGCCGCCGTCGTTCCGGCACCGGCAAAGCCCCCAAGGCTCCAGAAACCGTGCAAGCCGGACATGACGCTGCGTTTTTTGGCCCGCTCAACATTCAGGCCATTGGCATTCATCGATATATCAAGGAATGCGCCAAAAAAGCCGAGTGCGAACATGGCAATCGCAATCGACATGAAGCTTGGCATGAAGACCGGAATGCCAACGGAAATGAAATAAGCCACCCCGGAATAGCGTGCGACCCGTTCGCTGCCAAACTTGTCCGATAGACGACCGGCAACAGGCATAACGGCAAGAACACCAACTGCGGCCGCCAGCAATATGGCACCAAGATCATCGTGACCAAATCCAAGGCGCTCCTGCACCAGCGGAATATGCGGGACCCAGCTTGAAAAGGCGGCACCATGCAAAAAGAAAATGGCACGGATTCTGTTATGGGCAATCTGGTTGGAGATAGGCATTCGGGGCTCCGCCTCCGTCAGGCAAGGATCACATTGATCCCGCGTTCGGTATAGTTGCTCAGATAACCGCTCGACAGCTTCCGTCCGGTTACAAGATGTGAAATCGCATCAAGGTCACAGACCCTGAATGGCAAGCTGGTTTCGAGTTTGTCGGCAGTCGTGACAGCAATGGCTTCGGCAGACTGTGCCAGCATCGCTGCCTTGGTGGCGCGTTCTTCGGCTGTGCTGGTGGTCAAACCCAGTTCGGGATGAAGGGCGCAGGTGCCTAGCAGCACAAGATCGGCATTGTAGTTGCGTATTTCATCAATGGCCGTCGGTCCACAGATCGCCAGATCACGTTTCAGAACCATGCCGCCAATCATGATGATATTCGCATTCGGATGATTGGCCAGTTCAACAGCAATCAGGGGATTGACCGTGATCACAGTACCGGAAAATGACGGTTTCAGATTCCGGGCGACTTCATAGATGGTCGTGCCGCTATCAAAAAAGACCACGCCATGATCCGGAACGAGATCATGGGCGACCTTGCGGGCGATTTCGGAGCGTTCCGGTTTTAAATCCTGTGCTCGGTCATGGAATCCTTCGCGGGCAGTGCTTGGTAATGTGGCACCCCCATGAATACGCCGCAGGACCCCGGCATCCTCCATCTGACGCAGGTCGCGTCGAATGGTATCAAGGGACGCATGAAAAAGTGCAGACAGGTCATGAATATGAACTGTGCCCTGGCTGTGAAGCAGTTTTTCGATTTCACGCTGGCGCGAATTGACACTCGACATCGATTTGCCTGTTTTGCATGTTTTGCCGATAATGCGCGTTTACCTTTGATCGAAAAAATGGTCAATAAAAAACCGGCCCCGCACAAACAGGGCCGGTATCATATTCAACGATATGATGGATCAGGCTTTATCGAGTGCCTGTTTCAAATCGGCAAGAATGTCATCAATATGTTCGATACCGATCGACAGGCGGACATAACCGTCCGTCACGCCAGATGAAAGGCGATCCTGTTCGGAAAGCTGGCTGTGCGTTGTCGTGGCCGGATGGATGGCAAGCGATCTTGTGTCACCGATATTGGCGACATGATAAAACAGGCCAAGGCTGTTGATGAATTTCTCGCCGGCTTCTTTGCCACCTGCAAGCTCAAACCCCATCAGCGATCCATATCCGCCCTTAAGATAGGTATCGGCACGGCGGCGGCTTTCGCCATCCTGTTTGCCCGGATAGATCACCTTGGAAACCTTGGGATGGGACGACAGGAAGTCGGCAACTTTGGCGCTGTTTTCGCAATGGCGTTCCATACGCAGCGGCAGCGTTTCCATGCCCTGAATGGTCTGGAACGAGTTGAAAGGCGAGGCGGCCGCGCCAACGTCGCGCAGCAATGTGCAGCGCAGTTTGATCGCATAAGCAACCGGGCCGATGGGTTTGACGGCCTGCGTCCAGACCGCACCGTGATAGCTGGGATCCGGTTCATTCAGTAACGGGAAGCGTTTGGCATGCTTTTCCCAGTCAAACTTGCCGGAATCGACGACAATCCCGCCGACAGACGTACCGTGGCCAGCGATAAACTTGGTGGTCGAATACATGACAATCGTCGCGCCATGATCGATGGGGCGGCACAGCACCGGTGCGGCGGTGTTGTCCATAATCAACGGGATGCCAAGCTCGTCACCAATATTGGCGACTTCCCTGATCGGAAAGACCTGAAGTTTAGGGTTTGGCAGGGTTTCGGCGTAATAGGCGCGCGTTTTGTCATCCGTCAGACGCCGGAAGTTTTCCGGGTCAGATGGATCTGCAAAGCGAACTTCGATACCCATCTGTTTGAATGTATTGGCAAAAAGGTTCCAAGTACCGCCGTAAAGGTCTGTGGAACTTACAATATTGTCACCCGCCTGGGCGATATTGAGAACGGAAAAGGTTGATGCAGCCTGACCAGAGCCGACGGCAACGGCTGCTGCGCCACCCTCAAGTGCAGCAATTCGCTGTTCCAGCACATCGTTGGTCGGGTTCATCAGGCGGGTATAGATGTTACCCAGTTCTTTCAGCGCGAAAAGATCGGCCGCGTGTTGGGTATCGCGGAACTGGTAGCTCGTTGTCTGATAAAGCGGCACGGCAACCGATCCGGTTGCCGGGTCTGCGCGGTATCCGGCGTGTAGAACAATAGTTTCTGGTTTCGTGGAACCTGACATGTCGTTTCCCCTGATTTTTAAGTTGCATTGGTTTCACCGGAGTAATGCATATTCGCTGCGAGCCGACAAGAAATTGGAACAAAAATTCGCAAATTCGCCCCTGAAACTGCCGAAGGCGAAATTATTCACATAATTCGGTACTGTTATACCGAATGAATTGACAAAGAACCGAATTCACGTTTACGTAAAGGGAAAATACCAAAACATTCAGAGGCGGCGATCCAATGGAATTCAACCTGTCTGAAGACCAGCAGGCATTTGCACAGGCAGCCCGCGATTTCGCGCAAAACGAAATGGCACCGCATGCGGGCGCGTGGGATGCAAAGCATATTTTCCCTGAAGAAACCCTGCGCAAGGCAGCCGAACTTGGCTTTGCTGCGATATACACGCGCGAAGATGTCGGGGGATCGGGCCTTGGTCGCTTGGACGCTGCCGTGATTTTCGAAGAACTGGCAAGCGCGTGCCCGTCAACGGCGGCATATATCTCGATCCACAATATGGCATGCTGGATGATTGACCGTTTCGGCAATGAAGACCAGCGGCAAAAATATCTTCCAAAACTCGTTACCATGGAACACTTCGCCAGCTATTGCCTGACGGAACCGGGAGCGGGATCAGATGCAGGTTCGTTACGTACGCGTGCTGCGCGCGACGGTGCGCATTACATCCTTAATGGCGAAAAGGCTTTTATTTCCGGGGGATCGCGCAGTGATGTTTACATTGTCATGGCGCGAACCGGCGATGACAGCCCGAAGGGAATATCGACCTTTATCGTTCCAAAAGATGCCGAAGGCCTGTCATTTGGCAAGCTTGAAGAAAAGATGGGATGGAACAGTCAGCCGACATCCGCCGTGATTTTCAGCAATTGCAAAATTCCGGTGGAAAACCGGTTGGGAGAAGAGGGCGAAGGTTTCAAGTTTGCCATGATGGGTCTTGATGGCGGCAGACTTAATATCTCGGCATGCTCCATCGGTGGTGCGCGGGCCGCAATGGAGCATGCGCGCGACCATATCAAGGTTCGCAAGCAATTTGGCAAAACCCTTGATCAGTTTCAGGCATTGCAGTTCAAATATGCCGACATGGTGACAGAGCTCGAAGCGGCACGGCTGATGCTGCACAAAGCGGCCTGGAAACTGGATCACAAGACACCGGACGCCACACAGTTTTGTGCAATGGCGAAACGTTTCGGCACGGATATCGGGTTCAGGGTATGTAATGAAGCGCTACAGCTTCATGGTGGATATGGTTATATCCGCGAATACCCGGTCGAAAGGCTTCTGCGCGACCTTCGGGTTCACCAGATTCTGGAAGGTACCAACGAAATCATGCGCCTGATCATCTCTCGTGCCGCGTTGAAGGATTGATTTATGAGCAGTGAGAACGTGACCAGTTCACCGCATGACAATGAAGCATCCGTCGTTTTCTCGAAGGACGGGGCCATCGGTCATATCCTGTTAAACCGGCCTAAGGCATTGAATGCTCTTGATCTGCCGATGGTTGATGCGATCACAGCCAAACTTCGCGCGTGGGAGACGGACCCGACGGTTGCTGTCGTTGTAATTGAGGGCGCTGGCGAAAAGGCATTCTGTGCCGGGGGCGATATACGGGGGCTTTATGACGCGCGGCAGCGCGACGACGAAGAACTTCTTGATGCCTTTTATCGGCGGGAATATCGCCTTAACCATTACATTGCAAATTATCCCAAGCCGTATGTTGCCTTGATGGACGGCATTACGATGGGGGGAGGTGTCGGCGTTTCCGTGCACGGACGTTTCCGTGTGGTGACCGAGCGCACCCTGTTTGCAATGCCCGAGACTGGGATCGGGTTCTTTCCCGATGTTGGCGGCGGGTACTTCCTTTCTCGCTGTCCCGGCGAAGTCGGAATGTATCTTGGCCTGACGGGCGCGCGGATCAAAGCGGCAGATTGCATTTATGCGGGTTTGGCTACGCATCGAACACAAAGTGAAAATATCGCGTCCTTGAAAGGTGAACTGGCAAAGATTTCGGAAGGCGGCGATGGCTTCGTGGCCGTTCAACGGATTCTGGATGAACATCATTCTGATGATGGTGTCGGCATTCTTGGATCGGTTCGGGGTGAAGTCGATGACTTGTTTGGCAGCGAGACGGTTAGCGACGTTTTTGCCCGACTTGATACATCTCCGTCAGACTTCGCCCGGGAAACGGCCAAGATATTGCGCACCAAATCACCGATAGCAGTTGCTGTTGCCTTTGATCAAATCCGTCAAGCGCGCGATATGACACTTGCGCAGGACCTGATGATGGAGTTCCGTCTGTCGCAAAGGACCGTTCGCAAACCAGATTTGTTTGAAGGGATTCGTGCCGTGATCGTCGACAAGGATCACAGTCCAAAATGGCAACATGCCGATATCGGGCAAGTCGATCCTCGCGAGGTCGCAGCATATTTTGACCTTTTACCCGAAGATAAAGAGCTAAAACTGCAGTTCTGAACAGTTCTGTAACGTCAACAAATCAAAAGATAATCTCGTAATCGAGAGATCAGAGGAGACTCCAAATGGCGAAAATCGGTTTCATTGGTCTGGGTAACATGGGCGGGCCGATGGCGGCCAACCTGATTAAGGCTGGGCATGCACTCAAGGTCTTTGATTTGTCCGAAGCCGCGGTCAGCAAGGCGGTTGCAGAGGGTGCCACCAAGGCATCGACGGTTGCCGATGCGGCAAAGGATGTCGAGTTCGTTGTCACGGTTCTTCCTGCTGGAAAGCACGTGCTGTCGGTTTATGACGGACCAGACGGCGTGATTGCCAACGCCAGGACGGGCACACTTTTGATTGATAGCTCCACCATCGAAGTTGATGCCGCACGCAAAGCTGCCGATCTGGCGAAGGCCAAAGGTCTTGGCTCTGTTGACGCGCCGATCTCTGGCGGGGTTGCGGGGGCTACTGCCGGAACACTGACCTTTATGGTTGGTGGCGATGATGGTGATTTTGATCGTGCGAAACCGGTTCTTGAGGGAATGGGTAGCAATATCATTCACGCAGGCACAAGCGGGGCCGGGCAGGCGGCAAAGATTTGCAACAACATGGTGCTTGGCGTCAGTATGATTGCCGTATCCGAGGCCTTCATGCTTGCAAAGCGTTTGGGGCTGGATGCGCAGAAGCTGTTTGATATTTCATCGAAGGCGTCCGGCCAGTGCTGGTCGCTTACAAGTTATTGTCCCGTGCCGGGACCGGTTCCGACCTCTCCGGCAAATCGTGACTATCAACCGGGATTTGCGGTGGACATGATGCTGAAAGATTTGAAACTGGCGCAACAGGCGGCGGCATCCGCCGGGGCAACAACGCCAATGGGGGCATTGGCTGAAAGCCTGTATGCGCTTTATTCAAATAGCGGAAATGGCGGGATGGATTTCTCGGCTATTGTCAAAATGCTGGATGGCGACAAGTAACGCTACGGCATTATGAGGTGTATCATTCAGGCCCGGCAAATACCGGGCCTGTTTTTTTATGAATACCGTGGCCTGCATTAATGTTAGATTTGTGCTATCTAACGGGCAAAGGGCCGAACAGAATTTTCCGGATTGATGAATGACAACCAGAAGCAATGCGCCGCGCGAGGTTTATTTCGAATTGCGACAGATTGGCAGCTATCTGCGCTGCACGGCAATTGATGGCAAAACGGGAATCGAGGTGACCGTGGCAGGGCCGGTTTCAAGGAATCCGGAGCAACTAAAGCGCGTCGCGGTACAAAAACTTGAATACGTCCTTAATAAGGGATAAAATATACAATATAAGGGCCGGTGCATTCGGTGGCGTTGGTGTTTTATTCTAAGAATGAAATACGATTTGGTGTTTTTGACCAATTTATCAAAGCCGCTTGCAGCCTTCGACCTCATGTGTCTAAGGTTTGTGCTCTAATCGCGCTTTTGGATAAAGAACCACAATAAGAATGGTCGTGTCCAAAGGCTAGAACCGGGGAAAACCCGATAACAAAAAGACGGAGGCTTCGGAGGTTTGCTAGGGGGCAATGGGGAGACTTGGTCTCATCCAATCAATACAACTGTATCTTGTTTTGCACCTTCAGCCAGTCGGTCGAAGACCTCGTTTGTCTGTGCCAAATCTAAGGTTGTGCAATGGATTGGGCTTATTTTTTACAACAATTGATCAACGGTCTGACGCTGGGAGCCATCTACGGTTTGATCGCCATCGGCTACACGATGGTTTACGGCATCATCGGTATGATCAACTTTGCGCACGGCGAAATCTATATGCTGGGCGCGTTTCATTCCCTGATCACCTTCCTGATCTGTCAGGCAGCAGGGATTAGCGGTATCCTTCCGCTTACACTTCTTTTGATGCTGTTTGTGTCAATGGTGCTCACTTCGATCTACGGGTGGGGCGTTGAACGGATTGCATACAGGCCGCTGCGCGGGTCATTCCGGCTCGCAGCGCTGATTTCGGCCATCGGCATGTCGATCTTCCTGCAGAACTTTGTTCAGATTTCGCAGGGTGCGCGCGTGAAACCGATGCAGCCATTGATCGAGGGCGGCATCATCCTGATGGAAAGCCCGAATTTCAATGTTCAGCTCAGCTACATGCAGATCGTCATTATCCTTTTGACGTTTGTTCTGATGGCTGTGTTTTCGACACTGATTGCGAAAACGTCGCTTGGTCGTGCTCAGCGCGCCTGTGAGCAGGACCGTACCATGGCTGGCCTGCTTGGCGTTAACGTTGACCGCACCATCTCCACGACCTTTGTCATGGGGGCAGCTCTTGCCGCAGTCGCGGGGATGATGGTGACCCTGTATTACGGTGTGATCGACTTCTATATCGGCTTCCTTGCCGGTGTTAAGGCGTTCACTGCTGCCGTTCTGGGGGGCATCGGATCGCTTCCGGGTGCAATGCTTGGTGGTCTTCTGATTGGTCTGATCGAAGCATTCTGGTCGGGTTATCTCACGATCGAATACAAGGACGTCGCAACGTTCAGTATTCTGGTTCTCGTGCTGATTTTCCGTCCGTGGGGTCTGCTTGGTAAGCCGGAGGTCGAGAAAGTCTGATGTCCGCTCTTATCACTTCTTCACGGATTTCCGGTGCGGAAATTGTCAAGGAACTCGCGTTCTTTGCTGTTATTGCACTGTTGATGTCGGTCATGATCCTTGGTGTCGAGACGGTTGACCGTCCGACCGGGCTTGAACTGGCTGTTCGTTGGGATCTGGTGGTTACCGCCATCATCTCGACAATCATTGGTCGATTGGCATTGATCCTTCGCCGCGAACACATTTCGCGTGTGGGACAGGCTTTGCTGATTACCGCCGCCGCAGTGGCGGTATTCGAGATGTTCGTCCGCTTCCGCGACATGGATGATCGCTGGGCTTCGCCAGTCTTCCTTGATATGGCGTTTGGCAGTGCAACGAGCGTAATTGTGGCTGTTGCGTTCGTCACGATCGTTTTTGCAATTGCCTATTTCAGCATGAAAAAGCCAGGTGCCGAAGAGGAAGAAAGCGGCTCCAGGCTTTCGTCAAAAATCCAGCTGGCATATCGGACCAACACCAAGAAGATCGGGGCATTGGGGATTGTATTCTTCATTATTTTCCCGTTCCTGTTTGGTGAAAACCGCTCCGCTATCGACCTCGCGACCCTGGTCATGATCTACATCATGCTGGGTTGGGGGCTGAATATCGTGGTCGGTCTGGCCGGTTTGCTTGATCTGGGTTACGTCGCATTTTATGCGGTCGGCGCCTATTCCTATGCACTGTTGTCCCAGCATTTCGATCTGAGCTTCTGGTTGTGCCTGCCGCTGGCCGGTATTTTTGCCGCAAGTTTCGGTATTGTGCTTGGTTTCCCGGTGTTGCGACTGCGTGGCGATTATCTGGCGATTGTGACGCTTGGTTTCGGTGAAATCATCCGTGTTGTCCTGATCAACTGGTATGATCTGACCCGTGGACCAGACGGTATTTCGTCGATTGCCCGGCCCAGCTTCTTTGGCTTTGCCGAGTTTGATCGACGCTTGCCGGAAGGGGTTATGGGATTCAACGAATTGTTCGGTTTGGACTATTCGACGATGCATCGCCTGATCTTCCTGTATTACCTGATCCTTGTGCTGGCACTGGTAACCGCATTTGTTACCGTACGCCTTCGCAAACTGCCGATTGGTCGTGCATGGGAAGCGTTGCGCGAAGACGAAATCGCCTGCCGCTCGCTGGGGATCAACCCGACGAATACCAAACTTTCGGCATTTGCGATTGGTGCAATGTTCGGTGGTTTTGCTGGCGCGTTCTTTGCAACACGTCAGGGCTTCATCAGCCCGGAAAGCTTTACCTTCCTTGAATCTGCCGTGATCCTGGCCATCGTTGTTCTGGGTGGTATGGGCAGTCAGATCGGGGTGGTTCTTGCCGCGATTGTCATGATCGGTTTCCCGGAAATGTTCCGCGAACTGGCCGAATATCGCATGCTGATTTTCGGAGCTGGTATGGTTGCCATCATGTTGTGGCGTCCGCGCGGTCTTCTGTCTTTCCGTGACCCGACCATTCTGCTGAATATGAGCAAGAAAGAAAAAGTTGCCGGAGAAGTCAAATGACCGACAACGTACAGCTTGAAGTCGAACATCTAACCATGCGCTTTGGCGGTCTGGTCGCGATTGATAATCTTTCGTTCACCGCAAGAAAGCGTGAGATCACGGCAATTATCGGCCCGAACGGGGCAGGGAAGACCACGGTCTTCAACTGTCTTACCGGGTTCTATGTGCCGACCGAGGGACGTCTGACGCTTTATGCCAATGACGGACCGCGTTTGCTGGAGCGTATGGAAGGTTTCCGTATTCCACGCAACAACGGTGTGGCACGTACTTTCCAGAATATCCGCCTGTTCACGGGCATGACCGTTCTGGAAAACCTGGTTGTCGCCCAACATAACCAGCTTATGGAGGCATCCGCCTTTTCGCTGGCAGGACTTTTCAATCTTGGTCGCTATACCAGTGCCGAGAAAGAAGCGCTTGAAACCGCCAAGTTCTGGCTTAACAAGGTTGGTCTGTATGAACAGGCTGACTGGAATGCCGGGAACCTGCCTTATGGCTCCCAGCGTCGCCTCGAGATTGCGCGTGCAATGTGCGTCAATCCTTCCTTGCTGTGTCTTGACGAGCCGGCAGCAGGCCTTAACCCTCGTGAGTCCGCGGAGCTTAACGTTCTGTTACAGAGCATCCGCGATGATCAGGGAATCGGCCTTCTGTTGATCGAACATGATATGAGCGTCGTCATGAAGATTTCCGATCATGTGATCGTCCTTGATTACGGAAAGAAGATTGCTGATGGCAATCCGGAAGCCGTCAAGAATGATCCGGCTGTTATTCGTGCTTACCTCGGTGAGGATGAAGACGATGAACTGCCGTCGGAAGTCGCCGCCGACCTTCATCTAGATCCGAATGCGTAGCGAGGGAGCAGATCGATATGTCCATGCTGAAGATTGAAGGTGTTCACACCTTCTATGGCAATATCGAAGCCCTCAAGGGCATTGATATGGAAGTCAACGAGGGCGAGATTGTCACCTTGATCGGGGCCAATGGTGCCGGCAAGACGACCTTGCTGATGACATGCTGCGGATCACCGCAGGCGTCAAAAGGGCGCATTCTGTTTGAAGGTCAGGATATCAGTCGCATGCCAACGCATGAGATTTGTCGTCTTGGTATTCAGCAATCCCCTGAAGGGCGTCGGATTTTCCCGCGCATGTCTGTCTATGAAAACCTGCAGATGGGGGCAAGCACCCAGGATCCGAAATATTTCGAAGAGGATCTGGAGATGGTGTTTGATCTGTTCCCGCGTCTGAAAGAACGCATCAACCAGCGTGCGGGAACAATGTCCGGGGGCGAGCAGCAGATGCTGGCAATCGGTCGTGCCCTTATGGGGCGTCCCCGTTTGCTGTTGCTTGATGAGCCTTCTCTCGGGATTGCGCCACTTGTCGTCAAGCAGATTTTCGAGACGATCAAGAAGATCAACCGCGAGAAGAAGGTCACGGTCTTCCTGGTCGAGCAGAACGCGTTCCACGCACTCAAGCTTGCCCATCGCGGTTATGTGATGGTCAATGGCAATATTACTCTCTCGGGTACGGGGGCTGAACTTCTGGCAAATCCGGAAGTTCGTGCCGCCTATCTCGAGGGTGGCCACTAGGAGGACGGATATGGAAGCGATTACAGGTACCAGCATTGGTGTCACAATCGGAATTACCGTCATCCTGATGGGGTTCTGTGCATTTATGACAGGGCAGGCGATCGCCAATACATGGCGGCCGTTCTACCAGCTTTATCCGTATGCCTTGTTACTGGGGGCGACGGACCGTTTCATGACGTTTGCGCTGTTCGAGGGTGAGCTTCTTTCGCTTACAGGATATATTTTCGATACGGTTATCCTGTTTGTGATTATGGCGGCCGCCTTCCGCGTAACGCGGGTCAACAAGATGCTGTCGCAATATCCGTGGCTTTATGAACGTGTCGGACCCTTCGGATTTCGCGCACGTGACGGGGCGGACGTCTGATCTTTTCGGGGGTGATGGGCAACTGTCACCACCACATTGCTAAATTGTTGGCAATGCAATGTTTAGTACTATTGCACACCAATTCTGGGGTGTTAAAGTACAGGGAGCCAAAACCGGTAATCGAAAAAAAAGCGAGCCGGTTTAGGGTCCGAAAAAGATGGTTCTGTCATGGTGACGGAACCAACCTTTGGAACAGGGAGACTTCTCTTATGTCGAAAACCAAGCTCGGCCTTCTGGCAACTGCTTCCGCGCTTGTCCTCTCGATGGGTGCAGCAAAAGCAGACATCGTTATCGCGACCGTCGGTCCGATGACCGGCCCTTACGCCGCCTTTGGCGAACAGATGACCCAGGGCGCCCAGAAAGCGGTTGCAGACCTCAATGCTGCTGGTGGCGTTAACGGCGAAAAAGTCGTTCTCGAAATCGGTGATGATGCTTGCGATCCGAAACAGGCTGTTGCTGTTGCAAACCAGCTCGTTAGCAAGGGTGTTGCTCTTGTCGCTGGTCACTTCTGCTCGGGTTCCTCGATCCCGGCTTCGGAAGTTTACTTCGAAGAGGGCATCGTGCAGATTTCCCCGGCTTCGACCAACCCGCAGCTGACCGAACGTGACATGGACAACGTTTTCCGTGTTTGCGGTCGTGATGACCAGCAGGGCGAAGTTGCCGGCAAGTATCTTGCTGAAAACTATGGCGACAAGAAAATCGCCATTGTTCATGACAAACAGGCTTATTCCAAAGGTCTTGCAGACGAGACCAAGAAAAACCTGAACGCTGCTGGCGTTGAAGAAGTCATGTACGAAGCCATCACCCCGGGCGAGAAAGATTACTCGGCTCTGGTAACCAAACTGAAATCCGAAGGCGTTGACGTCCTTTATTATGGCGGTTATCACACCGAGCTGGGCCTGATCGTTCGTCAGATGCGCAGCCAGGGTCTTGAGACCGTTGCGATTTCTGGTGATGCGCTCAACTCACTCGAATACTGGTCGATCACGGGTGATGCCGGTGCAGGAACACTTTTCACCGCCGGTCCGGCGCTTGAAAAAGACCCGCGCAACGCTGAACTCGTAAAATACTTCGAAGGTCAGGGCTACAAGCCGGAAGGTTACACCCTTTACACCTATGGTGCGGTTCAGGCTTGGGCACAGGCAGTTGAAAAGGCCGGTACCACCGACTCTGAAGCTGTCATCGAAGCACTGCATAGCGGTGATACATTCGACACCGTTCTTGGTTCGATTGCGTTCGATGCCAAGGGTGACGTCGCAGCTCCGGGTTACGTCTTCTATGAATGGAAAGACGGCGGCTACGATTACGCAAACTAATCAGATATTCTGATCAGCAGAAAGCCCGGCAGAAATGCCGGGCTTTTTTGTTGCCGACCACATAAAAGAAAAGCGCCTTCAGAAATTGCTGAAAACGCTTTTTCTTTTAGGTCAAAGGGCAGGCGATTACTTCGCCTTGCGACCCAGGCCGATTTTCTTGGCAAACTGCGAACGCTGTTTTGCATAGTTCGGCGCGACCATCGGGTAATCTGACGGCAGGCCCCATTTCGCCCGGTATTCTTCCGGGGTCAAATTGTATGTTGTCCGAAGGTGGCGTTTGAGCATTTTGAGCTTTTTGCCGTCTTCAAGGCAGATGATGTAATCATCGCCAATTGATTTGCGGATCGGAACAGCCGGTTTCAGCGGTTCTTCTTCTTCAATGGTTTCGTCTTCACGCAGAACGTCAAGCGAATTGAAAATTGTCGAAATCAATTCCGGAATCTGTGCAGATGCAATTGCATTGTTACTGACATAAGCAGAAACGATATCAACAGTCATCTGTAGCAGTTCGTCGCGGTCCAGAACGCTGTTTTCAGCATCGGTCATCTTAAAATATTTCCTTCGCTATTATGAATAGGCAATGCTTTTTGCATTATTTTACGAATATAGTCAAACAAGACTGTTATTCAATATATCGATTCTACTTAAATTTTCAAAACAAGGAAAACCCATGCGAGATGAGAAACAAATAAAATCTGCAAAGGCATGACTGCTAATGCGGTTTAGTTGATAAAGATTCCACACCTTTTGTTTCGTCGATTTTGTTCGACAGCGTATGGTGGGGTTTATATCAATGTATATGTGTCGTTGTTTTTCTTTAGTTGATGATTTTCTAACGCAATGGGGGTGAATGTCTTTTTTAAGTGTAGTCAAGTGTTGTTCTGTACGCTTAGAAGTTGCTGACTTAAAACTTTGGCAACATAGGCCGCTGTGCGTTGGCAGTTGCGAAGCTATGTGCTAAAAGGCGCTCCAAATTACTGTTTGGCGTATTTACCAAGGGCTCGCATATGACAGCCAAGACCATTGCCATCGCTGCCGATCACGGTGGCGTTGAACTTAAATCCCAAATCATCAAGTCGCTTGCCGGAAATGGCTGGGAGGTTCTCGACCTTGGAACCGACGGTTCTACGTCAGTTGATTACCCGGATTATGCGCAAGCCGTTGCCAAATCGATTATCGATGGCAAGGCTGAACGCGGTATTCTTGTATGCGGTTCCGGGATCGGTATGAGCATCGCTGCCAACCGATATCCTCAAATTCGTGCTGCCTTAGTACATGATCGCCTGTCAGCCGAACTTTGCCGTCAGCACAACAACGCCAATGTTCTGTGCCTCGGCGCACGCCTTTTGGGTGATGCGACGGCGCTTGATTGCGTTAACGCGTTTATGATGACTGAATTCGAAGGCGGTCGTCACGAACGGCGTGTTGAAAAGCTTTCTTCACTTACCGACTGATTTTTCGCCACCTGGCAATAACCCGGTACGGGTTTCGAACTTTGCTGCGTTCGGCCCCGCCACATTGTATCGAGAGGCCCCATAATGTCATTCAAAGGCTTTTTCTCTACCAGCTTGTCAGAAGCAGATCCGGCACTGTTCAAATCGATTACCGATGAACTGGATCGCCAGCAGAACCAGATCGAAATGATTGCTTCGGAAAACATTGTTTCCAAGGCTGTGATCGAGGCACAGGGAACGGTTCTGACCAACAAATACGCCGAAGGCTATCCTTCGCGCCGGTATTATGGTGGCTGCGAGTTTGTCGACGTTGCAGAAGAACTTGCGATCAATCGCGCAAAAGAACTGTTTGGGTGTGAATTTGTCAACGTGCAGCCGCATTCTGGAGCGCAGGCAAATGGTGCGGTCATGCTTGCCCTTTGCAAGCCCGGTGATACCATCCTTGGCATGTCGCTTGACGCAGGCGGGCATCTTACCCACGGAGCACGCCCGGCACTTTCTGGCAAATGGTTTAATGCCATTCAGTATGGTGTGCGTGAAGACGATCTGACGCTTGATTACGATCAGGTCGAAGCTCTTGCTGTGGAACACAAGCCGACACTGATCATTGCAGGTGGTTCAGCCATTCCGCGCCAGATCGATTTCAAACGCTTCCGTGAAATCGCCGACAAGGTAGGTGCGTTGTTGATGGTTGATATGGCGCATTTCGCCGGTCTTGTCGCCGGTGGCGTTCATCCGAGCCCGCTTCCCTATGCCGATGTCGTGACAACCACGACGCATAAAACCCTTCGCGGTCCGCGTGGCGGTATGATCCTGTCGAATAATGTTGAAATCGGCAAAAAGATCAATTCGGCAGTCTTCCCTGGCTTGCAGGGCGGCCCATTGATGCATGTTATCGCTGCCAAGGCGGTTGCCTTTGGCGAAGCATTGCGCCCCGAATTCAAGGAATATGCGCAGCAGGTTGTCGATAACGCGAAGGCATTGGCCGAAGTTCTGGTCAAGCGTGGTTTCGATATCGTGACCGGAGGCACCGATACGCATCTGATGCTGGTTGACCTGCGTCCGAAAGGCCTCAAAGGCAACAATGCAGAAGTTGCGCTTGAGCGTGCAGGAATCACTTGCAACAAAAACGGCATTCCGTTCGATACCGAGAAACCGACCATCACGTCCGGCGTTCGTTTGGGGACACCGGCAGGCACCACGCGTGGTTTTGGTGTTGAGGAATTCAGGCAGATCGGTGAACTGATTGGCGATGTGCTTGATGCTCTTGTTGATAATCCTGATGGCAATGCCCAGGTCGAAACGGCAGTTCGCACCAAGGTCGAAGACCTTTGCAAACGCTTCCCGATTTATGCCTGATTATATCGGGAGAGAGTAAAAACAATGCGTTGTCCGTTCTGCGGCCATACAGACACCCAGGTCAAGGACTCCCGTCCGACCGAGGAACATCACGCAATTCGCAGACGCCGGTTTTGTCCGGCCTGCGGGTCCCGATTCACGACATTTGAACGTGTTCAGCTGCGTGAATTGATGGTGGTGAAAAAGGACGGGCAACGCGAATTGTTTGATCGTGACAAACTGGCGCGATCAATCTTTCTTGCCTGCCGGAAGCGCCCGATTGAGGACGAACGTGTCGAAAAGGCGTTAAACGGCATTCAACGACGCCTTGAAAGCAGTGGTGAAAGCGACATTTCTACCGACACAATCGGAGAAATGGTCATGGGAGCTTTGATCGCTCTCGATCAGGTTGCTTATGTCCGTTATGCTTCGGTGTATAAAAATTTCCGAGAAGCCCGCGACTTTGAGCAGTTCGTGGAAAACATGCATGATGGGGAAGAAGAGGCGGACACAGAGTAATGACAGCCACCGCGTTTTCAGATGACGACCGGCATTTCATGCGGGTTGCGCTAAGCCTGTCAAAACGTGGTCTGGGAAATGTCTGGCCCAACCCGTCAGTTGGGTGTGTTCTGGTTTCTTCTGAAGGGGCAATCGTCGGTCGTGGTTTTACCAAGCCGGGCGGTCGCCCACATGCAGAGCGTGTCGCACTTGATGAGGCAGGCGATAAAGCACGCAACTCTACTGCCTATGTAACGCTCGAACCCTGTAGTCATTTTGGTAAATCGCCGCCTTGTGCGTTGGGACTGATCGAATCCGGTGTAAAGCGTGTCGTCAGCGCCCTCGAAGACCCTGATCGTCGTGTTTCAGGAAAAGGGTACAAAATGTTGCGTGATGCGGGCATCACGGTTGAAACAGGGCTTTATGGCGACGAAGCCCATCGCATCAATGCTGGGTTCCTATCGCGCATTGTTTCCGGTCGGCCGATCATTACATTAAAACTGGCATCCACCATCGATGCCCGATCCGCGACGCGCTCTGGTCAGAGCCAGTGGATAACGGGGGATATTGCGCGTGAGTGTGGTCACCTGTTGAGAGCCAATCACGATGCGATCCTTGTTGGTGCCAAGACTGTCATTGTTGATAACCCCACTCTCACATGCCGTATCCCCGGACGAGAAGCCCAATCACCTGTTCGTGTTGTCCTTGATCGCAATGGCGATGTACCTGTATCGGCGGAATTGGTCCGTGGTGCCCAAAAAGTCCCTACCTGGATCATTACATCCCAAGACAAATTTGACGAAGTTTTTGAAAAATTTGGAAAAACCGGGGTCAAAGTACTTACTGCCGGGTGCAAGAATGATCATTTCGACCTAAATGACGTGATGAAACGTTTGGGCGAGCAGGGTCTGACGCGTGTTTTGGTTGAAAGTGGCGGCAATCTGGCTGCCGACTTGGTGCATCGAGATTTGATTGATCGGGTGGTTCATTTCATTGCACCATCCCTGATCGGGGCAGAAGGCAAGGCGATGATCGCTGAGCTCGGGCTTGATCACCTTTCAGACATGCCACGTTTTCAGCGCAAATCTGTTCGTCCAGTTGGTAAAGATATTGCGATAACTTACGAAAAAATAACGGAATAGATAAATGTTCACTGGCATCATTACGGATATAGGATTTGTTCGGAAAATCGAAAAACGCGGCGACACCCGTTTCGAATTCTCGACCGCTTTTGATACCTCTAAAATCGCTCTTGGGGCGTCGATTGCCTGTAATGGTGCGTGCATGACCGTTATCGAAATTGGTTCGGACTGGTTTGCCATCGAGGCATCTGCCGAAAGTCTTGATAAGACGACTTTGGGCGATCTTGAGGTCGGATCGCGCATAAATCTGGAACAGGCCACACGGATCGGGGACGAGTTGGGCGGGCATATCGTATCCGGTCATGTGGACGGTGTTGCGACGCTGATAAAACGCATTCCCGAAGGTGATTCCCTTCGTTTGACATTCGAGGTTCCTGAAGCTTTTGCGAAATACATTGCGTCAAAAGGCTCGGTAACGCTTGAAGGTGTTTCATTGACTGTCAATGAGGTTGACGGAAACACTTTTGGTATCAATCTGATACCCCATACCCAGACTCACACGACGCTGGGATCGAAACAACCAGGTGACCGGATCAATTTCGAGATTGATATGCTGGCGCGTTATGTCGCGCGCATGCTGGGTAAGGATTGAACGACCATGCCGCATCGTTATCTGTCACCAATTGAAGATGTTATTGAAGAAGCCCGAAATGGCCGGATGTTTATTCTTGTCGATGACGAGGACCGGGAAAACGAGGGTGATCTGGTTATTCCCGCCCAAATGGCAACACCGGATGCCGTAAACTTTATGGCAACTCATGGCCGTGGGCTTATTTGTCTGACGCTGGAATCCGAACGTTGCGATCATCTTGGGCTGCCTTTGATGAGCGCGCGAAATGGTACGCGGCATGAAACGGCGTTTACAGTTTCGATCGAAGCGGCGACAGGTGTGACAACCGGTATTTCCGCCCCGGACAGGGCGCGAACAATTTCCGTCGCGATTGATACAAAATCAACTTCCGACGATATAGTGACCCCGGGACATGTCTTTCCTTTGCGCGCGCGTCCAGGTGGTGTTCTTGTGCGGGCGGGGCATACCGAAGCATCGGTTGATATTTCGCGCCTTGCGGGCCTCAATCCATCTGGCGTTATTTGCGAGATCATGAGCGAAAGCGGCGAAATGGCGCGTTTGCCGGAACTTGTCGAGTTCGCCAAAAAGCATAATCTCAAAATCGCCCAGATTGCCGATTTGATCCGCTATCGCCGGAAGCATGAAAGAGTTGTTCAGCGTAAGGCGACAACAAAAATCAATTCGGTGCATGGCGGCGAGTTTGAGCTCAATCTGTATGTCAACAATGTCACATATGCCGAACATATTGCTTTGGTGAAGGGCGACATTTCTGATGCAAAGCCGGTTCTGACGCGTGTCCACGCATTGAATTTGCTTGAAGATGTGCTTGGCGACCGGCAAGGAGCGCATGGCGGCGAGTTGCAGGCCGCAATGCGGCAGATTGGCGAGGAGGGGCGTGGCGTTATTGTTCTCATCCGTGAACCGCGCCCCAATACGCTTTCATCGTCTATTGCAAAGCTTATCGAGCTCAATGGCGGGGACGGAGATGCTCTGCGTCAGGAAATCGCAAAATCTGCTGACGACTCTGATTTGCGTGACTATGGTGTTGGCGCACAGATCCTGCTTGATCTTGGCGTTCGCGATATGATTTTGCTTTCAAATACCAAAAGACACATCGTAGGGCTTGACGGGTTCGGTCTAAATCTGGTTGATCAGCGTCCGCTTGTTGTCTCGGAGGAATAAACATGAGTAACGGTCCGCACATTCTGGTCGTTGATGCGCCTTATTACACCCATATCGTCGAAGATCTGGTCAAAGGGGCTGCGTCGACGCTCGAAGCTGGTGGTGCAACCTGGGACCGGATTTCTGTTTCAGGTGCCTTCGAGGTTCCTATAGCAATCCGCTACGCTGTTCAGTCCATGGCTGATCTTGCGACTGGTCCGCGCTATGATGGCTACTTGGCACTTGGCTGCGTTATTCGCGGTGAAACCACACATTACGACCATATCTGTGAAGAAGCAAATCGCGCATTGATGCAGCTTTGCCTTGATTACCGTCTGGCGATCGGCAATGGCATCCTGACCGTTGAAAATGAAGCCCAGGCACTTGCACGCGCCAAGGCAGATCAGAAGAATAAAGGTGGCGAGGCCGCCCGTGCTGTTCTTCGTATGATTGAAGTTCAAAACCATTTTGGAATACATCACAAGTAATGACTGATAAACCCAAGGCATCAGCCGCCCAACGACGCAGTGCTGCGCGTTTTGCCGCCATTCAGGCGCTATACCAGGCGGAGCTTTCCCAGCTTTCGGCCGGTGACGTCGTGCGCGAATATTCGGATTTCCGCCTTGATGGCGAAGGTATTCGCGACCTTGATGAGCCCAATGACAATCTGATTGATCCGGATCGCGGATTTTTTGCCGACCTGGTTCAGGGGGTTACTGCGCGCACGGTCGATCTTGACGGGCTGATCGACTCAGCTCTGGAAAAGGGTTGGACAACCAAACGTCTTGAAACTGTTTTGCGCTGTATTCTGCGGGCAGGAACCTATGAGTTGATGATGCGCGAAGATGTACCGATGCGCGTTGTCATCACTGAATATGTGGACGCTGCCCATTCGTTCTTTGACGAAACCGAGCCGAAGCTTGTAAACGCTGTCCTTGACAGGATCGGCAAAACGCTTCGCGCGGGTGAAGCCGGTAAGAATTGATATGGTCGCGCGATCAGGAGAATTCGATCTGATCGCACGTCATTTTGCGCCCATCGCGCAAAAGTCAAAAGCCGCATTGTCCCTTCTGGACGATGCGGCTATTTTGTCACCACCTGATGGGCACGAAATTGTTGTTACGGTCGACGCACTTGTGGCCGATGTACATTTTCGCAGTCAGGATGATCCGGTCGACATCGCGCGCAAGGTTATGCGTGTCAATCTGTCTGACCTTGCAGCTATGGGGGCTTATCCTTTGGGGGTGCTGCTAACGGCTGGTTATAATCGCGACCTTTCCGAAGACTGGATCGCTTCCTTTGCGAACGGTTTGGGGCAGGATTGCGCTACCTATGATACCCCGCTTCTGGGGGGCGATACTGTTGGAACACCAGGTCCCACATTTTTCAGCCTGACGGCGTTCGGTGCCGTGCCAATTGGGCGCGCCATGCGCCGGGATGCGGCCAAACCGGGTGATTTGATTGCGGTTACCGGTACATTGGGCGATGGCGCACTCGGCTTAAAGGTCTTACAGGGCAACCTTATAGGGCTGGACGCCACCGATAGTGCCTATCTTTCGTCGCGATACCTGTTACCGCAACCACGCCTGACGATTGGCAGAAAATGCGCTGATGCTTATGGCCGCTATGCTGCGATGGATATCTCGGACGGATTGGCCGGGGATTGTCGCAAGATTTGTTTGGCGTCTGGTGTCGGCATGGTTTTTGACAAGGATCTTATTCCATTATCAAAGGCAGCGATGAATGCGGTAAATACCGATCCCGACCTATGGGCGTCTGTGCTGGGGGGCGGGGATGATTACGAACTTCTGATTTGCGCCGATCAAGCAGATATCAAAACGTTGGGTAACGATGTCACGGTCATTGGCAAGGTGACGGACCGGCCTGGACAGGTCGAACTCATCGGAGCCGACAAAAAAATAGTCGAACTCGCCAATGACGGGTTCGACCATTTCAAAGCCTGAAAACGAATTTGGAATTTATTTGGTTTCGCTGAAGCGACCAAGGTTGCCAAACAGCTGCTGCAGAACTGTAATTTCCTTGCCTGCGGTTGGCGTGATCCGATCCGTCGGAATGACTGGTTTACCGTCTTCAAGGTCATATTCGCTTAGGATATCGACCCGGTTTGCCGCATCAAAACTGACGAGAATAACCTTTTGCTCAACGACATCCGGTGCCAGAAACGCAATTGTTTCGGTTCTGCGCGAAATATAAAGCCAGACATTTTCGTCAAAGGCCGCAACGCTTGATGGCGATCCCAAAAGATCGGTCACATCACCCTTTGTGGATTGCCCGACGATGATTTGTTCGAGAACTTCGGGTTCAGGAGCATTGCCGCGCGTTGCGATACGCGGGCTGCAGGCAGCAACAAATGCCACTGCCAATCCGGCCAGCATCATAAGGGAAAGGCGTGTTGTTCTTGTATGCATGGAACTCACCAAAGCGATCAGCCAGTTAAAGTCATTAAGGAATTGCCTTGAGTTTCAGCGCTGGGCGCATGATATTGCCGGGCAATGTTGGGGCGATGTCGCCCCGGGAAATTTACGGCATTCTGCGTGCCATGGCTGGAATGTCAACGAAGGAGTGTTACTGTTGTTCGGCTGGTTGAAGAAAAAAGACCGTAAACAAAGTGCTGCCTTTGCGCTTTACACCGGAATGGTGGGGCAGGCGCGCAAGTCTGAATTCTATACACGCCTTGGCGTCGCAGATACCATGGAAGGGCGATTTGACCTGATTCTGGTGCATGCCTTTGTTCTGTTTCGGCGTCTGAAAAAAGACAATGAAAGTCGTGAACTGGCGCAGGAAATCTTTGACGTGATGTTTTCCGATCTTGACCAGAATATGCGTGAGATGGGAATTGGTGATGTCGGAATCCTGAAGCGCATCCGAAAAATGTCGGAGTCCTATCACGGTCGCATTGTCGCCTACGAAGAGGGTGTTCAATCCGGTGCAATAGAACTTGCCGCCGCACTCAACCGCAATCTTTATGCCGACAACGAGGCTAGTGATGCGCAATTGATGGCCATGGTCGGTTATGTCAATGATGCCCTTGCACACCTTGACCGTCAGAAAACCGAAGAATTACACAACGGCGTTATCCATTTTCCGGCTGTGCCGGAAGCCGCCGTTGCACCAACCGAATAGAAAGAGGCCCCAATGCCTGAACAGATTACACCCGAATTTTCCCGCATCGTTAATACGGACGAACAGGTCGGGAAAAAAAGCAAGATCGAGATCGAAGCAAATGAAAAGGAGCGCGAGGCGCTTGCTGAACGCTTCGAACTGATTGCTATCAATAGTTTAAAGGCAACCCTGACGACTACGACGGCAGGCAATGGCGAAGTCACCCTTCGTGGTCCCATGCATGCCGATATTGTTCAGCGTTGTGTTGCGACACTCGAGCCGGTCCGCGAAACCATCGAAGACGAGGTGGAGGTTCTGTTTTCTCCGCATGTATCCGAAGATGACCTTCCTTCGAATCCCGATGATCTGGATGATCTTTCCGAAGAAGAGCTTATGGCGCTTCTGGATCAGCCAGAGCCATTGGTAGATGGCAAAATTGATGTTGGTGAAGTTGTCGCACAGTTTCTTGCTGTCGCTATGGACCCTTATCCGCGCAAGGACGGCGCGAAAGTTGCGGACGTGGTTAAATCGGAAGACGAAGAAGAGCGTCCCAACCCGTTTGCAAAACTCGCAGGTCTTAAGGATAAGCTAGAGAAGAAAAACTAAATTACCATTCTGGTTGCGTTTTTCGTCACGTAAAATGTCAGGAAAATGCCGGTAACGACCGGCATTTTACGCTTTTGACCGAAAAGGCGAAGAGCAAGCCGGATACTGGTCGCTTTTGATTGCATATCGGCTTTACCTTGTATCTGGCTGAGAATTCCGGTAATTACGGGCTTTCCGGCATGCCGAAGACAAGTTTAGCCGATAGGCAAGCCTGCCGGTAAATTCCGGTTCAGATGTTTTAGAACAACCATAAGAGAATACATTGCCTGAACAGGTCTGCATATCACTTGACGCGATGGGAGGAGACCACGCGCCTGAGATGGTCGTGGCGGGTGCGGAAATTGCCCTGAAACGGTTGCCTCATCTTAAATTTTTGATGTTTGGGGATGAAGCGCGGCTCAAACCGCTGCTCGCCAAATATCCGGGGCTCGAAACCGTCAGTCAAATTCGTCATGCCTCTCAAGAAGTGACGATGGATGACAAACCGTCCGTTGCCTTGCGGCAGCGTCGGGATTCCAGCATGCGGCTGGCTATCAATGCTGTTAAAGAGGGGGACGCGCAAGGCGTCGTATCTGCCGGAAATACCGGTGCTCTGATGGCTATGGCCAAATTCGTCCTTAAAACCGTACGTGGTATCGACCGGCCGGCAATTGCGACCTATATGCCAACCCAGCGCGGCGAGACTGTCATGCTCGATCTTGGCGCCAACATTGAATGTGACGAGAACAACCTAGTGCAGTTCGCGCTTATGGGCGAGGTTTTCGCACGCATTCTGTTTGGTATTGAAAGGCCTTCTGTGGGCTTGCTCAATGTCGGGATTGAAGAACTCAAAGGCAATGAGTCGGTCAAGAAGGCCGCAGCGATACTTCGTGAAATCGACCTTCCGATCCGCTTCGAAGGATTTGTCGAAGGCGATGACCTTGCCAAGGGCACCGTGGACGTAATTGTGACCGACGGCTTTACCGGTAACGTTGCACTTAAAACCGCCGAAGGAACGGCGCGACTGCTGGTGCACTTCCTGCGTGAAACTTTCAAAAGTTCATTCTGGGCGAAGGTCGGCTATCTGTTGGCTCGTCGATCATTGCAGCGTTTCCGGGAACGTATGGACCCGCGTCGTTACAATGGTGCGATGCTGCTGGGGCTGAACGGGATTGCCGTGAAAAGCCACGGTGGCACCGATGCGCTGGGGTTCTCGAATGCCATTGGCGTTTGTCACGACCTTATTGCGAACCGGCTGAACGAAACGATCAAGGGTGAACTTGCCGCCTTCGAAGAGGCGATTTCCAAAGCTCCGATCGATGAGGAAACCATCGCCCTCGCAGCTGGCCAGGTCGACTGATACTGTCTGTCCCAACTATTCCCACTAAAACTGGCGGTTCTTAAATCATGACTGTTCGTTCTCGCATTATTGGTTGCGGTTCTTATCTTCCTTCGAATGTTGTAACCAATGATGAACTGGCAAAGCGCGTCGATACATCTGATGAATGGATCGTTGCGCGGACGGGAATACGACAGCGTCATATCGCTGCCGAAGGGGAAACTACCAGTGATCTTGCGGTGGCTGCTGCAACACGTGCAATGGAACATGCCGGTGTGACTGCCGCGGACATTGATATGATTATCGTTGCGACAGCGACACCCGATAATACCTTTCCGGCAACGGCAACAAAGGTACAGCATCGACTGGGCGTTGTCGGTTTTGCCTTCGACGTTCAGGCGGTTTGCTCGGGCTTCGTTTACGCCCTTACCACTGCGGACATGTATATCCGAAACGGTCAGGCAAAAACGGTTCTCGTGATCGGGGCAGAAACATTTTCGCGTATTCTGGATTGGGAAGACCGCCGGACATGCGTTTTGTTCGGGGACGGAGCAGGGGCGGTTGTTGTTCAGGCCGTTGAAGGCAAGGGCACCGTCGAGGATCAAGGTATTCTCGCAAGTCGATTGCATTCGGATGGTGGTAAATACGAACTGCTGTATGTCAATGGCGGTCCATCAACGACCCAGACTGTTGGTTTTCTTCAGATGGAAGGCAAGGAAGTTTTCCGCCATGCAGTGACCAACCTTGCAGGCGTTATTCGCGAAGTCCTTGCCGATACGGGGCTTGAAGTCGCGGATATTGATTGGCTGGTGCCGCATCAGGCCAATCGTCGCATTCTTGACAGCACTGCCAGAAAGTTTGGCATTTCCAAAGACAAGGTGGTCATTACGGTTGATCGTCACGCGAACACGTCCGCGGCGTCGATTCCCCTGGCACTTGCCGAAGCCGTTCATGATGGCCGGATCAAGCGTGGTGATATTGTAATTCTGGAAGCGATGGGCGGCGGTTTCACTTGGGGCGCTGCACTGGTTCGCTGGTAAGCTCTGGATTCTGTAGGATATCTGACAAAAACAAAGCATTTGCTTAAAAAACACAACATTCTGCCGCAAAGCGATGTATCCTGTTGATATTGACTGATTTCGCCACCAGATATAGCCTTGTGTATAAAGTCCCGTTTTAAGGAGGCGGCCTGTTATGTCGGAAGCTACGATTACCCGCGCTGATCTTGCCGAAGCCGTTTATCAGGAAGTCGGTTTGTCGCGTAACGAGTCCGCCCAGTTGCTGGAAACGGTTCTCGACGAAATTTCATCTGCCTTGATCAAGGATGAAGTCGTAAAGATTTCCTCGTTTGGCAGTTTTTCCGTTCGCCAGAAGGGACAGCGCATTGGTCGCAATCCCAAGACAGGTGAAGAAGTGCCAATCCTGCCGCGCAAAGTGCTTGTGTTCCGGCCGTCGCAGGTGTTGAAAGCACGCATTAACGCTTAAGAACTGAACTCATGAAAAATAACTTGGGGGCTGAGGCGGAAAACCGCCGCACAGCAAAGTCTGACTCTGCGTTTCGTACAATTAGCGAAGCAGCAAAAGAGCTGGGGCTGCAGCAGCATGTCCTGCGTTTTTGGGAATCCAAGTTTGCTCAGATCAAACCAATGAAACGTGCTGGCGGGCGACGTTATTATCGCCCGGAAGATCTGGTGTTGCTGGCTGATATTCGTTCACTGCTCCATGATCAGGGCTACACCATCAAGGGTGTGCAAAAGCTGCTTGATCAGAACAAGGGGCAGTTGCCTTCGGAAGTCGCGGTGGCGTCGCGGGCTGAAACCGTCGATGGTCCATCGGATGAAGCATCAGATATGGCTTATTCGGCAGGCACATCAGGAACACCAGATAAGACTGTTCTTGCAAACCTGTTAGGTGAATTGGAAGAGCTTCAAGGCATCCTCAGGTCGGCCCTGCAACAGTCGGAAAAAAATACGTAAAAACCATTTGCGTCTTTGGGCTTGCGCGGCTATTTATCGAGCCGCGTCAAACGACGCATTCTTTACGGTCGGAGCGTGGCGCAGCCTGGTAGCGCACCTGCATGGGGTGCAGGGGGTCGGAGGTTCGAATCCTCTCGCTCCGACCAATTTATTCTCCATCAAAATCTGATATGCGATCATTGGTACTGGCGAGGCTACGGCATCAGTCGGGCAAGCATTTCCACAGTGTTATTTTCGTCAACACGGATCAAAATGATTTCTCCTGATCTCGGATAGATGCCGGTTAATGCGGTGATATTCACCTGATGGGTAATCAACAGGGCCTTGATTCCTTCGGGAAGTGCACCAAGTCGGTCAATGATTTGGTCTGTTTGAGTTTTCTTGGTACCGCTATCACGGAAAAACGAATTAAGTGCCGGTTCTTCTGTCACGGGGCCAAGGTCAAGCAAGCTGGCGGTTTCCAAACAGCGACACCACTGACTGCTGAGAATTACATCCAACGCAATGCCCGCTTCACGGACGCGTTCTCCGATGGCGCGCGCCTGATTGCGACCGGTCTCGTCAAGATTTCGTTGGGTGCTGCAATCGCCAATGGTGAAGTTTTCCGGATCGCCAGTACCCGGCGCAATGGCATGACGCATTAGCGCATGCACATCTGGCTGATGCCATATATCCCACGCGTGCTCGGTATCTGACGCTTTGGCGCTGTGTGCGACAAAGGAGCATGCGAGGGTGAGAACAGCAACCGTATTTCTGACAAATGAACACATGATCCGGCACACTCAGTGGTAAAAGGTGATTAACCTTGATACCCGTGGACATGCTGATTAGATCAGTGCAGCGGTTCGGGATCGCGACCGGATGTCCTTATGCGTTTTTATCAGCAACAGAGGTCGCAACCCTACGACCTTCATCGGTTAGTTTGCAAATCAGCCAGTTCGGTTTGATCGGGTTGTCGAACCATGGGGCAGCCCATCCATGATCAATGCAGCTTTTGACTGTTTTTTCACTGATTTGCTTGCCATTGGTGTCAAAGAGCGGCAACTTTCCACCCGGCTGGCTAAGGCCACGGCGCAACCAATCGAGTTGTGTTTGTGTCGGTTTCACCTGCTTTTTCCCCGTCATGGCATCCCTGAATTGATAGAATAGGTTTGTGTGTGGCGCGATGTGATGATGAAGCTATATATTGCAGGTAAGTGTGACGGATAATCAACCGAGGGGCAATCGCCATGACATCGAAGTCCTTTGATCGTAGTGACATGGTCTTTCTTTATGTGACCGCGCCGGACATGGAAGTCGCCCGCTTGATTGCGGGCGGTGCCGTTCGAGAAAGATTGGCGGCCTGCGCGAACATCATGCCCCAAATGACGGCAATCTATGAATGGGATGGTGATATCGAAGAAGAAAACGAGATAATTGTTATTCTGAAATCGACCAGCACAGCGGCAACGACGCTTTCGGAATGGATCACAGATCATCACCCCTATGATGTTCCCTGTATTCTGGAAATTCCATTAGGCAGGGGAAATGGACCATATGTCGATTGGTTGCGCGGTCAGGTCGCAGGGGCAACAATCCCGAATTGATTGCATCAATGGCCTTTGGCCCCTAGGATGGCTGAAATTTTACATTTAACGAAGTGACCAATGAACCAGCTTACAAAACTTGCCCTTGAAATGGGGCCGCTGATCCTGTTTTTCGCAGTCAATGCGACAACCAATCTTATGACTGCAACAGCGGTTTTTGTAACGGCAACAGTGGTTGCTCTGGCAGTATCGTATGCTATTGCCCGAACCATTCCGGTGATGCCGTTGATTGGCGGCGCTTTCGTGATCGTGTTTGGCGGCTTAACGCTTTATCTCGACAATGATCTGTTCATTAAAATCAAGCCGACGATTGTCAATCTGCTGTTTGCAGCGATCCTGTTTGGCGGTTTGATTGCTGGAAAGCTGTTTTTGAAATTGGTTTTGGAAAGTGCATTTAAGGCGACGGACGAAGGATGGCGCATCCTGACCTGGCGCTGGAGCATTTTCTTCGTCGTTCTTGCCGTGATCAATGAAATTGTCTGGCGCAATTTTTCGACCGATACATGGGTTGCGTTCAAGGTATGGGGGATTATGCCGCTGACCATGGTGTTTGGCATGGCCCAGGTTCCAGTCCTGATGAAACATCAATTGCCAGAAAAAGAGAACGGTTCATCTCCGGCATAAGGTCTGAACGAAAATAAGAAAGGAGGGATTTTCATCCTGCCTTTCTTATTGAATGGAAGAACACGCTATTTGACGGGTAGGGCGACGCTGACCGCAGCCTGAGCCGCGATACCTTCCTCGCGTCCGGTGAAGCCCAGGCGCTCTGTCGTCGTCGCCTTCACATTGACGCGATCAACTTCAACACCAAGAATTTCAGCAACCTTTTCGCGCATGGCCGGTGTATGCGGTCCTATTTTGGGCCGCTCACAGATCAGGGTGATATCCGCATTGACGATGCGTCCGCCGCGTTCGCGGATCAGATTGACTGCGTGAAGAACAAACTGATCCGATGCTGCCCCCTTCCATTTCATGTCAGAAGGCGGGAAATGTTGGCCGATATCGCCGGCACCAATGGCACCCAACAATGCGTCTGTTAACGTATGCAGGCCGACATCCGCATCGGAATGGCCTTCAAGGCGTGCGGAATGGGGGACTTTGACACCGCAAAGGATACAATGGTCACCTGGGGCAAATCGATGAACGTCAAAACCGGTACCAGCCCGGAACTCTTCGTGGGTCATATCGCTGTCTTTCTCTGAGGCTGGAACAGGGGTAATCCAGTCACGGGCGCGCCCAATATCGTCGGGGCGCGTAATTTTGTCGTTTGAAACAGCCCCCTCTACGCAGACCACATCCAGGCCAAGTTGTTCCAGCAGGGCGGCATCATCAGTGAATTCGTGCCCCTCAAACTGTTGGTGAGCATCAAGGATCGTTTTGAAATGAAATCCCTGAGGTGTCTGGGCGCGATGAAGCTGTTCTCGTGGAATGGTTCGTCTAATTATCCCGGTGGATTCCGTCTGCTTGATGGTGTCGAGAACGGGAAGGGTGGGAATGGCACCCTGATATGTCGCCAGAGCTGAGATGACGCGGTCGATAACATCGTCTGAAATGCCCGGCCTTGCCGCATCATGAATAAGCACGTGGTCAGGGTTTTCATTTTCCAGTGAACGTAATCCGTTCAGGACAGATTGTTGTCTTGTCACTCCACCGGGCACTGGGGCGTCCAAGGATAGGCCTTTAACCGAATTATCGTACAAATCCTGATGGTCAGGATTATAAATGACCCTAATCAGTTCGGACGGCACATGCTTAGCGAAGCTCTCAATGCAGTGACGCAGCAATGTCTTTGCGCCAAGCAGATGATATTGTTTTGGTATCGGATCACCAAATCTGCTACCGCTGCCTGCTGCAACGATGACAACTGCGATTTTTTTGGTCATAAACGTGATGCCGTGACTTGTCTGAATTGCGCCGCAGGCTATCTTTCTGCGATGACTTTGCCAAGTCGCCATTTGCCTGATGTTATGATGTAAACGCCTTTAGGCCGGATCCGAACATGATTGCTGCCGCCTTACATATCTTATGTTTGCTACCGCTAACCACGCAAATCATGCGGCGCGACCCGCAGCGCGACATATGGCTGTTTTTGTCCATATTTGTTGCCGCGGCTGGTACGGTGATCGTGCTTGGCCTGACGGGCGAGGAAGTGCAATCGCGCGGATTTACAGCGGCTTTGCATTGGTCGGAACTTTCCGTGATCCTGATCTTTGGCGGGCTTGTCATATGCAACGGGCCGAAACAAATCTGGCGTCTTGCCGGTTATATCGGTGGATATCTTTTGGCATTCGGTGGAGTTGCAGCTGTTTTTAACGTCTTTGAACCGGTTGCTGACCCGTCGGTTGCAGAACCGGTTCTTTATTCTGGCTGGCTTTGGGTTCATATCGGAACGTCACTTGTAACCTATGCGCTTGTGACACTGTCTGCAATTGCGGCCATGGGCTATGTTATTCAGGAAGATGCACTTAAAAATCGCCGTCCAAACCGCTGGACCCGTCGCCTGCCGCCGTTGCGCGACAGCGAACACATGCTTGTGAGTTTTCTGAAATGGTCGGCATGGGTCCTTGTGATCGGAATTATTACCGGTTTTGCATTGCGCCAGGTCGAGGGGCAATCGCTGCTCTATCTTGATCACAAGATGCTTCTTACCCTGCTTGGTTTTGCCGTGATTTGCGGCCTGATATTCATTCATGAAAAATCCACTCTGCGCGGGCGTATGGCTGTTCGGTTTGTGCTGGGGGCATGGCTGCTGCTTACCCTGGCATTCCCGGGCGTTCGATTTGTTTCGGGATATCTGATCGGATGAATATTCCGGGCCTTGTTTAAAGGTGGTGGCCGTGTTGGTTGGCTTATATTCGCCAATTCGCTTAGAGTTGTTGCAACGCCGAGCCAGTTTCATTAATCTGCCCAAGTTTTAGGCAATCGGATTTCCTTCATGTCTTTGCAGATCGGTTCTGTAAATGTGCCAGAGAATGTCATCTTGGCACCAATGTCAGGTGTGACTGACCTTCCTTTTCGGCAACAGGTGCGCCAGTTTGGCGGGCATCTGGTTGTCTCGGAAATGATTGCGTCTGATGCCATGACACGTATCCAGCGCCATCAAAAAGAAGTGCGCAAAATGCACGGCGATTGTGCAGCCGAAAGCCCGCTTTCCATTCAGCTTGCCGGAACTGAACCCGATGAGATGGCGCTTGCCGCAAAGATGAACGAAGATCGCGGTGCTATGATCATTGACATCAATATGGGCTGTCCTGCCAAAAAGGTCACAAAGGGCTATGCCGGATCGGCCCTGATGCGTGATGAGAATCTTGCTGCCGATATCATTGAGGCAACTGTCAATGCCGTTTCCGTACCCGTGACGCTTAAGATGCGTTTGGGATGGGACGATGACAATCGTAATGCGCCGCGTCTGGCAAAAATCGCCGAGGATCTGGGAATTGCGATGTTGACCATCCATGGTCGGACACGCTGCCAGTTTTATAAAGGCGATGCGGACTGGGACGCAATTGCACTGGTCAAACAGGCTGTATCGATCCCGGTTATCGGCAATGGGGACGTCAATAGCGAGGAAGATGCGGCAGAGCTTCTGAAACGTTCCGGTGCTGATGGTGTAATGGTGGGGCGTGGCGCGCAGGGACGACCGTGGTTTCTGGCACAGGTATCACATTATTTGAAAACCGGTCAGAAACTGTCAGCGCCGTCGCTTGCTGTGCAACTGCAAACGATCCTTAGTCATTATGATGCGATGATTGATCATCACGGTCAGCAAGGTGTTCGTATCGCAAGAAAACATTTGGCGTGGTATTGCAACAGTTTGCGTAACGCGACTGAATTCCGTCGTATTGTGAATGAGTTAAGTGACCCATTTGAAGTCAAGTATCAGATCCAGGCATTCTACGAGCCATTGATCGAAAATGCAGATAAACAGGCCGCGGCCTGAGAAAAACAAGAATTAAATAGCGATATTATCGGGGAAAATTTGAATGAGACTTGGATTTGGCAAAGGAAACGGGGTAGACCCGACTGGCGTGCTTAATGCAATTGCCAGTGCGGTCGTCGTTTCTGATCGGGATGGCAAAATCCGCTTCGTCAATCAGGCGACGGAACAGCTGTTCAATACCAGCGCCGCCGTTTTGTGCCGCAGCAACCTCAAGGACTTCATTCCCGGTGATAGCCCGGTTTTCTCGTTGATCAGTCAGGCCATCGACGAAGCAACCTTGGTGGCGGATCATAATCTTCTGATCGAAAGCCCGAAGATTGGCAAACATACCGTCAATCTGACAGTGGGCTCGATGCCAGATGAACCTGATTGCGCTGTTCTGACGTTCGAGCCGCGCTCTATCGCTCAGAAGATTGATAATCAGTTGTTAAGCCGGAATTC
Organism: Thalassospira sp. MIT1004; assembly: GCF_001858545.1. NCBI lineage: Bacteria > Pseudomonadati > Pseudomonadota > Alphaproteobacteria > Rhodospirillales > Thalassospiraceae > Thalassospira > Thalassospira sp. MIT1004. The sequence continues at coordinate 255,053 of NZ_MCAO01000022.1, forward strand.
GGCACGTTCGGTAAGTGCGATGGCAGCGATCCTTGCGCACGAGATTAAAAATCCGCTATCGGGTATCCGTGGTGCGGCACAGTTGCTTGAACAAACATCGAATGAAGACGACCGGGTACTAACGCGGTTGATATGTGATGAGGCCGACCGGATCGTTGACCTTGTTGACCGCATGGAAATCTTTTCCGACAAGCCGATGGAACGCGGTGCGGTTAACATTCATACCGTGCTTGAACATGTCCGCAGGCTTGCTGAAAACGGTTTTGGCAAACACCTTGCATTCGAAGAAATCTATGACCCGTCGTTGCCACCGGTATTTGGCAACCGCGATCAGCTGATTCAGGTATTTCTGAACCTTCTTAAAAATGCAGGCGAGGCTGTCGACCATGACAGCGGTCATATTGTGATTTCAACGCGTTACCAGCATGGTATCCGTCTGGCTGTGGCTGGCGGAGATGCACGTGTGCATTTGCCACTGGTTGTTTCGGTGCGCGACAATGGACCGGGCATTGCGCCCGATATGCGCGAAAGCCTGTTTGATCCGTTTGTGACCACCAAACCAACCGGTTCCGGACTGGGATTGGCGTTGGTGGCAAAAATTATCAATGACCATGGTGGTGTTATAGAAGTGAAAGACGCACCGGGGGGCGGTGCCGAATTTCAGATCATGCTGCCGATCTATAACCGCACGTTGGCCGAAGACGTCAGTGCGGATAATATAATGAAAAACAAGGAAGAAACCGTATGAGCCCGAGCCCGGCCAGAATTCTTGTTGCTGATGATGACCGTGCGATCCGTACTGTTCTGACGCAGGCTCTGTCGCGTCAGGGGCACGAGGTCCGCAGTACAGGTCACGGACGTACCTTGTGGGACTGGATTGCCGATGGGGACGGCGATCTGGTGATTACGGATGTTATGATGCCAGATGAAAACGGGCTTGATATGGTGCCGCGTATCCGCAAGCTTCGACCGGATTTACGCGTTATCGTCATGAGCGCGCAGAACACCCTGATGACAGCCGTAAAAGCAGCACAGCGCGGTGCATTTGAATATCTTCCAAAACCTTTTGATTTAAACGAGTTGATCAGCATTGTTGATCGTGCGCTTGAAACACCACAAGCCGCCGACAATGCCAAATCATCAGATGATGAAGGTGATGACCGTCTGCCATTGATCGGTCGTTCCGCGGCAATGCAGGAAATCTATCGTGCGCTGGCCCGGTTGATGAACACCGACCTGACAGTGATGGTGACTGGTGAAAGTGGTACCGGCAAGGAGCTGGTAGCGCGTGCACTTCATGAATATGGCGGTCGTCGTCATGGGCCGTTCGTTGCCATTAACATGGCAGCAATCCCGCGTGAACTGATCGAAAGCGAGTTGTTCGGTCATGAAAAGGGTGCTTTCACCGGTGCCAACGAACGCAAGGTTGGCCGCTTTGAGCAGGCCGAGGGCGGTACGCTGTTTCTCGATGAAATCGGTGATATGCCGCTTGAAGCCCAAACCCGTTTGCTTCGTGTCCTTCAGGAAGGCGAATATACCCGTGTTGGCGGGCGCACGCCAATCCGCGTTAATGTTCGTATTGTTGCGGCAACACATCGCGATCTGCGCAAACTGATCCGCGAAGGAACTTTCCGCGAGGATTTATTCTATCGCCTGAATGTCGTGCCGATCCGTTTGCCATCCCTTCGGGAGCGGCTTGAAGATATCCCGGAACTGGTCAATCACTTCCTGATGCAGGCAAGCGAAGAGGGACTTCCTCGCAAGACGCTTTCTTCCGATGCGATGGCGCGTTTGAAGGTGCATCGCTGGCCGGGCAACATCCGCGAACTGGAAAACATGGTTCGCCGTCTGACGGCTCTATATTCGCATGATGTGATTGGTGTCGATGTTATCGAAACCGAGTTTTCCGAAAATAACATCAGCGAGTCAGCCCCAGTCGGAGAGCCTCAGTCACTTGCGGAATCGATCGAACGTCATGTTCGCGAGTATTACGATGCCCATGACGAGGATTTGCCATCAAGTGGTCTCTATGATCGTATTCTGCGTGAAATGGAACGCCCGCTTTTGACCGTTACACTGGAAGCGACCAGGGGCAATCAGGTGAAGGCAGCCGAGGTTCTTGGGCTTAATCGCAATACCCTGCGCAAGAAAATTCGTGATCTCGGACTGGAAGTTGTTAGGGGCGCAAAATGACCGAAGCCGGACGACCCGTCACCAGTCGTCTGATGCAGTCGTGGTTTGTCAGGTTTCTGGGGCGACTTAGCCAATCGCGAAAGTTTGCGATAGGTTTGGTCTGTGCCGCGCTTGTATCTGTTCTTGCGACCTATCTCGCGATGACCGGTACCGCACCGCTACGGCCAGAACCTCGTCTGATCATCCTTTTGCTGAATATTGACCTTGTTCTTGTTCTTGCTCTTGCCACGCTGGTTGCCCGCAAGCTCGTCCAGATATGGGCAGAGCGACGTCGTGGTACGGCCGGCGCCAAACTGCATACAAGAATGGTTCTGCTGTTTTCACTGGTCGCGGTAACGCCAGCGATTATCGTTGCCGTATTTTCCGCGTTGTTCCTGCATTTCGGTATTCAGGGATGGTTCAGTGATCGCATCCGAACCGCCGTCGAAGAAAGTATGGTGATTGCCGAAGCATATCTGAAAGAACATCAGGAACTGATCCGGGCCGATGTTCTGGCAACGGCCAATGACCTTCAACGTCTTGGCGTCAACTTTGCGACTGATCGGGAGCGGATCAACAGAATTCTGACGGCGCAGGCAGATGCACGTGGTTTGCCCGAAGCCGTCATTATTGATGGAAGCGGAGCCGTTCTGGCGCAATCCGATTACAGTTTCTCATACGATCCGGTTTTGTCGCCAATCCCGCAGGAAGTATATGATCGCGCTCGAAATAATGATGTGGTTCTGATTTTGGGCAATAGCGATAATCGCATCCGCGCAATGACACATCTTGATAGCTTCATCGACGGGTATCTTCTTGTTGGCCGGTTCGTCGATCCCAATGTGCTGGAACGTATCGATAAGGCCCGCAAAGCGGTTACCGCATACGAAAACCTTGAAGGCGAACGATCAGGGATCGTGATCACCTTTGTCATGATCTTTGTTCTGATCGCGGTTGTTCTGCTTTTGGCGGCGGTTACGCTAGGGCTGATGGTCGCAACGCGATTGGTTGAACCGATTTCTCAGTTGATCATCGGTGCCGAAAAAGTCAGCGATGGCGATTTAACCTTCCGCGTTCCGCTTGCGGGGCAGGAGGACGAGCTTGAGGCATTAACCCGTGCCTTCAATCGCATGACGTCCCAGCTTGACACGCAGCGAACGGAACTGGTGGCGGCCAACCGCCTGAATGATGAACGTCGGCGCTTTACAGAAGCCATTTTGGGTGGTGTGACGGCAGGCGTTATCGGACTGGATGAAGAGTGTCACATCAATCTTCCAAACCGCAGTGCGTCGGACCTGATGGGAATTGATCTGGATGGGGCTATCGGGAAGTCGATCTGCGAGGTTATCCCGGAATTTTCCGTGTTGTTCGAAGATCTCAGCAAGGAAGGGGATCGCAGTAAATCACGGCAGATCGAAATACGGCGCGATGGTTTGAACCTTATGCTTTTAGCGCGCGTCACGATCGAGCGTGCGGAAGACCGGTCTATTTTCGGATATGTCGTAACTTTTGACGATGTCACTGAACTTCAAACCGCGCAACGGATGGCCGCATGGGCCGATGTTGCCCGCCGTATCGCCCACGAGATCAAGAACCCGCTAACTCCGATACAGCTCTCAGCAGAACGTCTTAAACGTCGATATCTGAAGGAAATTCAAAGCGATACCGAGGTATTTAAAACCTGTACCGACACGATTATTCGTCAGGTTGGAGATATTGGACGCATGGTTGACGAATTTTCAAGCTTTGCCCGAATGCCATCGCCAAAGATGAAATCGGAAAAGATTGTTGATCTGGTGAAAGGTGCCGTGTTCCTGCAAAAACAGGCTTACACCAAAATCATCTATGACTTCGACGCAAAGGCAGGACGTGAAATTGAGGTATCCTGTGATGCGCGTCAGGTTAACCAATGTCTTACCAACACCCTTAAAAACGCCGCAGAGGCGATCGAGGGGCGGGAAGGTGATGTTACCGAGCTTCCGCAAGGACGTATCGAAATTTCTGTAACACGTTCTGATGAAAATCAACGTATCTATGTGACAGTTTCGGATAATGGCAAAGGTCTGCCGGTTGAAAACCGTGAAAGGCTGACCGAACCCTACGTCACCACACGATCAAAAGGTACTGGTCTTGGTCTTGCAATCGTCAAGAAAATCATGGAAGACCATGGCGGAGAGCTTATACTTGCCGACGGTGTCGAGAGCGGTGCAACCGTTACGCTGGCGTTTCCGACCGCAGGCAAACACATAACTGCAGAAGATACTGCGGACAGCAATTCTTTGAACAACTGATCTGGTTGTTTCATCAGCAATAATTTAAATACGGGCATATTGGTCAAGACATGGCGCACGATATTCTGATCGTCGATGATGAAGAAGATATCCGGGCTCTGATTGCCGGAATTCTGGAAGACGAAGGACACAAGACCCGTCAGGCAGGCTCCAGCCAGGAAGCGCTTTCCGAGGTTGCTGCTCGCCGTCCGAGCCTTGTTATCCTCGATATCTGGATGGATGAAAGCGATCACGACGGTATCGAGACTCTGAAGCTGATCAAACGTGAGCATAGCGAAGTCCCAGTAGTCATGATTTCCGGCCACGGAAATATTGAAACCGCGCTTGAAGCTTCACGCAACGGGGCATATGATTTCATCGAAAAACCGTTCAATACGGATCGGCTTTTGCTGGTGGTTGAACGTGCCATTGATGATGCGCGCCTGCGCCGCGAAAACCGCGAACTAACCATGCGGGCAGGGGGCGATACCGAACTTGTCGGCAGTTCAAGTGCCATCAACGGATTGCGCCAGGCCATTGATCGGGTTGCCCGCACAGGAAGCCGTATCCTGATTTCAGGCCCTGCTGGTTCGGGAAAAGAGGTTGTCGCGCGCCTGATCCACAAAAATTCCGCCCGTTCAGATGCACCATTCGTTGTGCTGAACTGCGCAAATATTTCGCCGGAAACGATGGAGGAATCCCTGTTTGGTGCGGTTGCGGCTGCAAATCGGGAAGCCCGCACCGGGGTGCTCGAACTCGCACATGGCGGTACGCTTTTGCTTGATGAAGTGGCTGATATGCCACTGGAAACGCAAGGAAAAATCGTTCGTGTGCTGCAAGAACAAACCTTTGAACGTGTTGGTGGTTCTGTTCCGGTCAGTGTTGATGTTCGTGTCGTTGCGACGACTGCGCGCGACCTGGAAGAGCGTATTGCTGAACAGCGTTTCCGTCAGGATTTATACTACCGTCTGAATGTTGTACCCTTGCAGGTGCCGTCATTGCAGCAACGTCGCGATGATATCCCGGATCTTGCCGAATGGTTCCTTGTGCGTTACGCCGAAGCGACCGGCCTGCCAAAGCGTAAACTGTCGGGGGAAGCATTGGCTGCGTTGCATTCCTATGACTGGCCGGGAAACGTTCGTCAACTGCGAAATGTGATTGAACGATTGATGATCATGGCGCCGGATGACAGTACGGATATTATCAGCGGTAAAATGCTGCCAGCCGAGCTGTTTGAAGATGTTCCTGTATCTTTGAATTTTGATAAAACCAGTGAAATCATGGCATTGCCGCTGCGTGAAGCCCGCGAGATGTTCGAAAAGGAATATCTTCAGACACAGGTAGAGCGCTTTGGCGGGAATATTTCCAAAACCGCAAGTTTTGTAGGAATGGAACGTTCGGCCTTGCATCGAAAACTCAAAAGTCTGGGCGTGAATGGAGAACGTGCTGAATAAGCCGCCTCATACGATCCGGAACTTTTGAACGGGAGACGAAACAATGAAGGTCATCATTTGCGGCGCCGGGCAGGTGGGCTTCCACATCGCCAAATACCTTGCTGCCGAAAACAATGATGTGACGGTTATCGACCAATCGGAAGAATTGGTTCGCAAGATTTCCGATACACTGGAAGTCAAGGGGATCATTGGCTTTGGATCACATCCTGATGTCTTGCAGCAGGCAGGTGCCGATGAAGCAGATATGCTGATCGCGGTGACCTTTGCCGACGAAGTCAACATGACGGCCTGTCAGGTTGCGCATTCGCTGTTTAATGTGCCGACGAAAATCGCCCGTATTCGCAGCCAGACCTATCTGCAGCCAGAATGGGCAAGCCTGTTTGGCCGTGAAAAGTTGCCGATCGACGTTGTGATTTCCCCTGAAATGGAAGTTGCCCGCGCCGTCGCACGGCGTTTGCGGGCACCCGGTGCATTCGACATGATCCCGTTTGCGGATGACAAGGTCAAAATCCTTGGTCTTCGCTGCAACGAAGATTGTCCGGTGATCAATACACCGCTTCGTCAATTGCATCAGCTTTTTCCGGATCTGAATATTTCGATCCTTGGCATGATCCGTAATGATAAACCGGTTTATCCCAAGGGCGATGATCAGATGCTGGCTGGTGATCTGGTCTATCTGGCGGTGTCCAGTGACCAGGTGGATCGTGCCATGTCGGCCTTTGGTCACGAAGACCCGGAAGCACGACGCATTGTTATTTTCGGGGGTGGGAACATCGCACTTTTCCTGGCCGAGGAAATCAATCAGAACTTCCCAGGTGTCACTACCCGCCTGATCGAGGCTGATCCGGAACGTGCCCGTTTCGTAGCTCAGAAACTGCCCAAGAAAAGCGTGGTTCTGCGCGGGGATGTGCTTGATCCCGAACTGCTTGAAGAGGCCAATGTCGGCAATGCCGAGGCGGTTGTCGCGCTGACTAACGATGATGAAACCAACATTCTGTCATCGCTTCTGGCGAAACGGTATGGCTGCCCGCGCGCGCTGACCCTGATTAACAAAAGCACCTATACATCTTTGGTTTCCGAGCTTGGGATTGACGTTGTCATCAGCCCGCGCATGACGACGGTGTCGACCATTCTGCACCATGTTCGCCGTGGGCGAATTCGTGCGGTGCACAGTCTTTCCGAAGGATTTGGCGAAGTTCTGGAAGCCGAAGCACTTGAGACAGCACCAATTGTCGGCAAGGCGATCAAGGATATCGCCATGCCGGCAGGCGTTGTGTTTGGTGCAATCCTGCGCGATGGCGAAGTCGTGATGCCACGCGCCAATACGGTAATCGAAGCCAATGACCGGATTGTGGTCTTTGCGGGCTCCGAGCAAATAAAAAAGGTCGAAAAGATGTTTGCCGTACGGCTGGAATATTTCTAAAAATTCAAAGGCTTGCAGCATTATTATTGTAAATCAGATTAACGTGCGTTCCGGATATATTCATGTCAGAAAAAATGCTATTGCCGCCCAAAGCCGTTATTTTCGACTGGGACAACACGCTGGTCGATAGCTGGGAAACCATTCAGGCGGCTCTTAATCTGACATTTGATGATTTTGGCAAGGATCGGTGGGACCTTGCCGAGACAAAAACACGGGTCGCGCGTTCATTGCGGGACAGTTTCCCAACCCTTTTTGGCGACGACCGCTGGGAAGAAGCCAAAGATCGTTTCTATGCCCATTTCAAGGCGATACACTTGGAAACCCTTACGCCACTCGCTGGCGCGCATAATCTTTTGGGTGCGCTTCGTGATACTGGTGCCTATATGGGGGTGGTCAGCAACAAGAACGGTGATTTTCTGCGCTCGGAAGTTGCCTATCTTGGTTGGGGGCATTATTTCGGTGGTGTGGTCGGGGCTACAGATGCAAAAAAAGACAAACCGGCGGCTGATCCGGTGCATATGGCGATGGGCGACTCTGCTGCGGCGCAATATGAGAATCTTTGGTTTGTGGGTGATAGCGTGGTCGATATTCAGTGCGCGCGCAATGTTGGTGCAACCGCGATACTGATCGGCGACGGAATTACCGGCCACGGGGACACCACGAATTCCGCGAATCTTGGACCAGATTGGCATTTCCCCGATTGCGAAGCGCTTGTAAGGCTTGTAAAAAGCTTTGCGGAAGTCTTATAGTTCAATCAGGTCATAAAAATGGGGCCGGAACCGTAATTGACAGAAAAGTCGTCGGTTCTGCATTTTCCTTGACCGCCCGAAACGATAAAAACGCTCATAAAAGAAGGCTAGGTCTAACCAATGGCGGAAAAATCACAAAATGTTCAGGACGTATTCCTGAATTATTGCCGTAAAAACAAAACGCCGGTTACCGTGTTTCTGGTCAACGGAGTCAAATTGCAGGGCATTATTACCTGGTTTGACAATTTCTCTGTTTTGCTGCGGCGCGATGCTCACACCCAGCTCGTTTACAAACACGCGATTTCGACGGTAATGCCGACGACACCGATTAAACTGTTTGATCCGAGCCAGCCTGCAACGGACGAAGAAAATAGCTGATGAATCTCTGACTGCGGGGGCTAACGGCGACGATGACAGCCCCCGGGTCCTCGTTTTCCATCCGGAACTGAAACGTGCGGATCAAGCTGGATCCTGGCGCGACGCATCGTCGCGACTGGAAGAAGCCGTCAGCCTGACCGGCGCACTGGATTTTGAAGTTGTGGGCGCAGAGGTTGTGCCCATAGCAAAGACACGTCCGGCCACCCTGTTTGGGACCGGTGTCGTTGAACGCCTTGGAAATCAGATCAAAGCCGAAGAAGCCGACATTGTCATGATCAATGGCCAGCTTTCCCCGATCCAGCAACGTAATCTGGAACGGGAATGGAAATGCAAGGTTATTGATCGGACCGGTCTTATTCTTGAAATCTTTGCTGATCGTGCGCGCACCCGTGAAGGGCGCCTGCAGGTTCAACTGGCGTTGCTGAGCTATCAAAAGTCCCGTCTGGTTCGCACATGGACGCACCTTGAACGCCAGCGTGGCGGTCGCGGGTTCCTTGCCGGTCCTGGGGAACGCCAGATCGAGATCGACCGTCGTTTGATTGGCGACAAGCTGGCCAAACTTCGCCGTGAGCTTGAGGAAGTCAAGCGGACACGCGAACTTCATCGCGAGGCACGTCGACGCGTTCCTTATCCGATTGTGGCACTTGTCGGCTATACCAACGCTGGCAAATCAACGCTGTTCAACCAGTTGACCGTTTCGGACGTCTTTGCAGAGGATATGCTGTTTGCAACCCTTGATCCGACCATGCGCGGTCTTGAACTGCCAAGTGGTCGTAAGGTGATCCTGTCCGATACTGTCGGATTTGTTTCAGACCTGCCGCACGATCTTGTAGCAGCGTTCAGGGCGACACTTGAAGAAGTTCTCGAAGCTGACTTGATCGTGCATGTGCGTGATGCCTCCTCGCACGAGGCGGAAGCCCAGAAGCTTGACGTGCTGGAAGTTCTAAAAGCGCTTGGTCTGCAAAAGGCAATTGACGGCGAAGAGCTGGTCGAGGCGCTGAACAAATGCGATCAGCTTGAAGGCGAAGATTTGACCGCTGTGCAGGAATATTCGGCACGTAATGCCAATACGATTGCAATATCAGCGATCAAAGGCACCAACTGTGATGCGTTGCTGGCTCTGATCGAGGATAGGCTGACCGAAGACATGCCTGTTTTCGAGCTGCTTGTCCCTTATTCGGATGGCAAGGCGTTGGCTCGGCTCTATGAACAGGGCGAAGTGCTAAAACGGATTGACGGTGAGGACGGCATTTCGGTGCAGGTCAGAATTGATGACAGTCGCGTCGGTCGTTTCGAAGATTGGTGCGCCAAATCCGGGTTTGATCTGCATTTGGTCTAGAATTGCCTGTTAGAACTCAGACTGGAAAGGAACAAAGTGTGCTTAGTGTCGATATGGATAAGGTGACTGAGATTATCCGCGAAGTATCGGCAGAAGAGATCGCACCGCGTTTTGGGCAGCTGGAAAAAGGCGACATCGATACCAAAACCCATGCAATGGATCTGGTAACGATTGCGGATACCGAGGCAGAACGTGTTCTAACAAAGAGGTTTTGCGATCTTTTGCCCGGCAGTGTCGCACTGGGTGAAGAGGCCGCGCATGCCGACCCGAAACTGCCGGAACGTGTGTTTGGTGAAGATGCCCCGATCTGGATCATCGATCCTGTAGACGGCACCAAAAACTTCGCCCACCACAAACAGCCGTTTCGCTGCATGGTTGCCCTTTATCACGGTGGCGAAACTATTGCTGCGTGGATCGTTGACCCTATTGAGGGTTCGGCAACGGTCGCGGAAAAAGGGGCGGGGACGTATCATAATGCCGCCCCCGTCCGGGTTCGCTCAGACATTCAGGCAGCCAAAGATGCCAAGGGATTTCTAATCTCGTTCGCGCGTGATCGTATTCGCAAGCATTATGGTCATATCGATTTCTTTGACGAGATTGCCCACTATTCCTGTTGTGGGGCCGAATATCAGGAAATTGCCCGGGGACTTTTTGATTTCTGCGCCTATCGCAACCTGAAACCCTGGGATCATGCGCCCGGCACCTTGCTTGTGCGGGAGGCTGGTGGTGTTGCCAAATATATCACCGCTGACAGATCGAATGAATATCACGCCAATGGCAATGCGCTAGGTTTACTGTGTGCATCCTCACCTGAACTTTGGGCGGAAATGAACGAGTTATTGCTGCCTTTGTTCGAGTAGTTTTCGCTCTTTATCCTTCAACCGCTATTGCGCTCCGCCTGTTTGGCGGCGTTCCAAAGCGCATCCATTTCTTCCAGATCGGATTGCCCTGCACTTCGCCCGTCGCGTGCCAATTCGTTTTCGATGAAATGAAAACGTCGTGTGAATTTGTGGTTTGCGCGACGCAAGGCAACTTCGGGATCAACACCCAGCTTGCGCGACAGGTTGGCCATGACGAACAGCATGTCACCGAGTTCGTCCTCAATCCGATCCTGATCAGGGTTTTCAGTCAGTTCGGCCTGCAGCTCGCCGATTTCTTCATGCAGTTTATCAAAAACTTCATCCGTGGATGGCCAGTCAAACCCCACACGCGCAGCCCGTTTCGTCAGTTTCTCGGCACGCATCAGCGCGGGCAGGGCGCTTGCCACACCGTCAAGGGCGCTATGGCGTTGCTGCCCTTTTGTTTCAGCCTTTTGCGCACGTTCTTCGGCCTTGATCTTTTCCCATGTCTGATTGACACCATCCGTGGTTATGGCATCACCATCGCCAAAGACATGCGGATGACGATCAATCATTTTCGAAACAATGCTGTTTGCGACATCTTCAAAGGTGAAATGACCTTCTTCGGTGGCCATCTGCGAATGAAAAACGACCTGAAGCAACAGATCGCCAAGTTCCTCGCGCAGTTCGCTCATATCATTCTGGGCAATCGCATCGGCAACTTCATATGCCTCCTCGATTGTGTAGGGGGCGATGGTCGCAAAATTCTGTTCCAGGTCCCAAGGGCAGCCGCCATCGGGATCACGTAATCTGGCCATGACATCCAGTAATGCATTGATTGCCTTCCTGTTATGGTTCGCCATGTCCGTAATGTCCTGCTTATTCGTTGTGACTTGTTCATTCTGTCGTAACGCGACATACCCTGCATGGCAAGCTCGCGGAAAAGCAAGGCAAAACAAAAACCGCCAGAAGATGACTGGCGGTTTTCGATTTGTAATTGCCGCTTGATTTAATCAGGCTGCGGCACGCTCTTCGGGTTTGGCAACGCTTTTATCGTCAGCTTTGCTATGCTTGCCTTCGACAAGCCCCCGATGCAACGCCTTAATTGCCTTGTTGAAGTCGCCTTCGGCAACCACGAACTGAAGATCAACACGGCGACTTGGATAGTGGCTGGCGACCAGTTCAATGCCGTCGGCGTCAAGAATGCCAACCGCACGGGCAAATAGGCCCGGCTGATCAATATTGGCACCGATCACAGAAACAATTGCAACCTTGCGGGTTTTCACACTCGCTTCGGGTTGTTTCTCTTCGATCTCATCCACACAGCGGCGGATTTGCTTAAGCGGTGCGGATACATAATGCGTGATCGTGTTTGCATTCAGGTTCTTGGTGACGGTTGGAACCTTGAAGCGTTTCAGGACACTCAGAATTGTTTCTTCACCACCGGCAACACCAACCATGTCCTGATTGAACACTTCGATCTCGAATGCTGTCGGTACGCCAGTCACGATTTCGACACGGCTGTCATCCGGGTCCCAATGATCGTCAATGACGGTCCCCGGATGTTCCGGCTCAAACGTATTGGCAATACGAAGTGGGATATCATTCTGACGCAGCCCCTTTGCTGCGCGCGGATGAATGGCTTCCATGCCCATATTTGACAACTGATCGGCGACATCATAGCTGGTGCGACCAATCGGACGCACGGCATCCTCACCGACGATGCGAGGATCAGCACTCGACAGGTGGAATTCCTTGTGAATGATCGCTTCGCGGGCCTGTGTCAGGCAGGCGATACGCGAAAACGTTACTTCGCTGTATCCGCGACCATAGATGCTCATCAAACCTTCGCTGCACTGGGCATAGCCAGTGGCAATCGGAAGCTGTTTGGCGATGTCGATATCGGAAAATACCTTTTCGATACGGCCATCAAGCGTTGATGCTTCCGGCTCACGCCAGCCAGAAAGGTCGGCAAAAACAGCATTAACACCCTTGGCACGGAGCAACAGCATGGTGTTGTGGGCACTATGCGCTTCACCAATCGCGCTGAGCATTTCGCGAACAGTCAGCAAATGCTTTTCAAGTCTGAAATGCCCAAAGCTGCACAGGCGATGCAGGTCCATCAGACAACTGCGCGTGCCTTCAATACGCTCTTGAACGAATGCATTTGCCAGCTTGAGCTCCGGCGCATCGCCAAAGATTTCTTCGTTAATCGCACACATCTTTTCAGAAACCTTGGTCAGGGAATCGCCCCATGCCCAATCGGTTTCCGAACCCGCATAAAGCTGATAAACGCCGGCTTCACCGGTCTTTTTGTTTTCCAGCAGCATGTCAGTGAAACCGCCATAAGCCGAAACCACAAAAACGCGGTTATAAAGTTCTTCATCGCTACGATTGCCGACAAGGATGTTGTCCATTACGGCATTGACCTGCGACATCGATGTTCCGCCGATCTTGTGAACGCTATGCCCAGCGTCCGTTTTTGCGACAGTCTTTTTCTGGGCTGAAAGCATGTTGCCTCCTTTGGGGGCGTTTCCTTGAAAAGTCTATTCATTCAAAGCTTGGGGCGGTCCGTAATGGCCGCCCCAAAGCAAAAGCCCTAGCTGGCGAGTGCATCACCATCAAGCGGGTAAACCCCGTTTTCATCGTGGGTTTCGCGCCCGTTAAGCGGCGGGTTGAACGCACAGGCAACCACCATATCCTCAGTGCCACCACGCAGATAATGACGATCGTGCTTATTGAGTATGTAAACTGTGCCAGGCACGATCTTGTATTTCTTGCCGTCCGCGATGGTTTCGACTTCGCCATTACCAGAAATGCAATAGACGGTCTCGAAATGGTTGGCGTAGCAAATTTCGGTCTCGGTGCCGGCATAGATCGTGGTGATGTGGAACGAGAAACCCATGCCATCGTCAGCAAGCGACAGACGAGTGCTTTCCCAGTTATCGGCGACGATACGGCGACCGGATGCTTCACATTCTTTCAGTGTGCGAACAATCATGTATAACTCTTTGATTTAATTAGAACCGTGGGGCAGGGCGACACCGTGATGTCGCCCAGTTAAAATCATTCAGCAGCAGCCTTCGGTGCAACAATTTCCTTGTCCATTGCCTTGGCGGTCGCCATTTCCAGAATATCAAGGCCGTGGGCCAGATCTTCTTTGGAAATGATCAAGGGCACCAGGCATTTGACGACTTCGTCTTCCGGGCCACTGGTTTCGATAACCAGATTGTGCGCGAAACATTCCTTGGTAACCTTAGATGCGACCTCGCCACTTTCAAAGCAGATACCCTGCATCAAGCCGCGACCTTTGCGATAGATTTTCCCATCGCCATAGCGTTCGGCAATCTGTTCAAGGCGCTTGCCAAGGAAGTCGGCCTTGTCTAGGATATCGCTAGCGAACTTGTCATCCGACCAGAAATGATCAAGTGCAGCCGCCGCCGTCACAAATGCATGGTTATTGCCGCGGAACGTGCCATTGTGTTCACCCGGATGCCATACATCATATTCCGGTTTGATCAGAACAACCGCCAGCGGCAAACCATAAGCCGAAAGCGATTTAGACAGCGTCACCATATCGGGTTTGATCCCGGCTGGCTCAAAGCTGAAGAAGGTGCCTGTTCGGCCACAACCCGCCTGAATATCATCAACGATCAGCAGGATATCGTGCTTACGGCAGACCTGTTCCAGCTTTCTCAGCCAGTCAAAATCAGCAGCGTTCAGCCCGCCTTCGCCCTGAACGGTCTCAACGATGATGGCAGCGGGCAGGGCGATACCACTTGAATTGTCGCCCAGAACACGGTCCAGATATTCAGTCGTGTCGGCACCGTCACCCATGTAACCATCGAAGGGGACCGCCACGGCATTATCAAGAGATACCCCGGCAGCACCACGATGATGCTCGTTACCAGTAATTGCCAGTGCACCAAGTGTTACACCGTGGAAACCATTGGTGAATGAAATCACGGTTTCGCGTCCTTTTACACGGCGCGCAAGCTTAAGGGCCGCCTCAACCGCGTTGGTACCGGTTGGGCCGGTAAACTGGATTTTATAATCCATGTTGCGTGGTTTCAGCACTTTGCTTTCCATCGCATTCAGGAAAGCAGCCTTGGCCTTGGTGTGCATATCCAAGCCATGAGTAATGCCGTTCGATTTGATATAATCGATCAGTTTTTCCTGCAACACAGGGTGATTATGCCCATAGTTAAGGCTACCTGCACCAGCAAGGAAGTCGAGATAACGTTTGCCATCGATATCGGTCAGCCAAGCACCTTCCGCTTTTTCAAAGGTAACAGGAAAGGAGCGAGCATAGCTCTGGACTTCCGATTCAAGACGATCAAATACAGTCATAATTCCCTCTTTTGATTGGGAAAATAAAAAATGGTCCTGTCATAGCAAACGTCCGGGCAGGCCGGTTTGTTCCATCTAAATGACAGCAGAAAGCAGGAAAATGATGATCTGGCGATCAGGCTGCTACGCGCGCAACGTCCTCACGTTCGAACGGGCCGATCTGCCAAAGTATTTCACTTGCGGATGCGCCATCGAAATGCGTTTCGCGTTCGAACAGGACCTTGCGTTTGACCTCGGTCTCCAGTTCGCGTGCCACGGAACGGAAAACACCCTGTGACGGTGCATTCGACGACGTGATGGTCGTCTGCAGCTCGGTCACGTCATGACAAATCGGGCGATCAAGGATTTCAAGAATCATGGACTTCGCAAGCTTCAGGCCGCGCGCCTTTGGTGAAACGGCAACCTGCCAGATAAACAGACGTTCCGGATTTTCCGGAACAATGTAGCCAGAAACGAACCCTACGGGCTCGCCGTTAAGTTCTGCGATCACGCAGGTATCTGCGAAATGCGAACATTGCAAAAGGTTGCAATAAACAGAATTTTCGTCCAGAGGCTTGCATTCAGCAATCAATTCATTGACTGCTGCACCGTCTGTGGCCTTGGGTTTCCGGATCATCAAATTGGCTTTACGGCCGTTATTGCCGTTTGTGGTGGCAATTTTCATCGGTCTATCTGCTCTATTATTTCGATATACGATCTTTCATGTCGCGATAAATATATAGAATATCGATGCAAAAAGGTCAACATGCGCTCTGTGACGAAATCGTGATATCTCTCATTATGTTGATATTATTTGATATTTTATTTTTTTGTGGGCTCATTCGCTTTATGGGGAAATCAAAGAAATTTGCATAGATGATACAACAGATTTCGATTGAAATATATTTCGATCATCTATGCAAAGAGTCCGGAAAACGTTGCAGAGTATCAGTTTTATGGGGTATTAGTTGGTCAAATCAGAACAACAAATTCCGGAAATTGCCGCATGGACAAGTTGCACGAAGCGCTCATTTCAATTCGACGCATTTTACGTGCCAGCGACATTCACGCCAAAAAGCTTGGAAAAGTCACCGGCCTCAAGACATCGCAACTTATTGTCCTCCAGTCTCTTGAAGAATTCGGGGAAATGACCGTTGGGGAAATCGCCGGGAAGGTCAATCTTGCCCAGGCTTCCGCAACGGCGCTTGTCGATAGGCTTCAGGCGATGAACCTCGTGATGCGTGCGCGCGGAAATACAGACAAACGAAAGGTCTTTGTGCAATTGACCGAGCATGGTCGAAATGTTCTGGGTCGTGCACCAATGGCACTTCATGATCGGTTTTCTGATAAGTTCAAGGCGCTTGACGAGTGGGAGCAAAGCTTCCTCATCGCAGCCCTTCAGCGTGTTTCCGGCATGATGGACGCCAGCGACTATGACGTCGCACCACTGCTTGATCACGAGGTAATCATAGAGAAGGGTGGTGAACCACCCAGATCCGCTCATTGATTGGTCTGCAGCCAAGAGGTTCGCGCACGAAAAGACAGGCGGCAGGTGCAAAAGGAAAAGCTTGGAATGTGTCGTGATGATAGTCGAGCAGAAATTTAGCAACGCCGATCACGAAAAGATATTATGTTTTATAACAACATCTTGATTAGAATTTCTCGTTAAATAGATCACAATTAATTTGTCATAATATATATTATAGAACTTTAGCCGCTCTCCGTTTCCCAGCATTTCCAACGGCTTGAGCGTTAACAGAATGTTAAACCCATCGGCTAAAGGCTTCACTCTCCCGCTAGACAGAGTGAAGCACATGGACACTATTCTTTTAGAACAGCTTGACCCGAAATCGCTTCTCTCACTGGCACGAGCATATGAAGAATTTGCCAAAAAAGCCCGATCAAGAGCGGCAGAGATCGAAATGAGGGAACAAAGCCTGATTGATATCAATCACAGGCTAAAAAGCTTACACGGCATCGGTCCCGATATGGCCGACCTTCTCAATCAATACGAGTATAAGTATGTTCAAAAAAAATTGGCTCACCACTACAAAACACCACCGGAAACGATTGATTACTACTGGAAAAAGTACCTCAGGCGACGCGACGCGGCAGCAATTGACCGGCGCAAGCGGTTGGTGGCGTCCCTCGCCCGGCGCGGCCTGACCAACCGGGAAATCGCGCAAAGGACCGGATTACATGAGGTTTCCGTTTGCAGAATCCTGAAACCAATTCTTCGCCCCTAAAACATGAAGCCGACCACATGGATCGGCTTCATTAATTTTATAGCTTGCCTGCAGATGCTACCGCCGAGATACATTCTCGATAAAGCTTTAGAGCCTCTTCTCTATCTTTAGGTCGATTGCCCTCAATATCTATGATTTCGTTGTAAAGCAGGTAGGCAATTGCATATGGTCCGGCCAAAGGCTTGTTTTCGTGATAGGAACCCATGAGACATTTCTCCTATAAAATGTTCTACCTCATGCATTGCACTACCCGTGGTTAAAAAGGTCAAGCTAATACAATTCAGATGAAACATAGAAAAAGGCGGCTCTATAGCCGCCTTCATTCTCTCAGTTGCTGCGCTATTTATAATCAGCGACTACCCTTTTCCTTAAGGAAGATCGACAGCACACCGAACAGAAGCGCACCCCCGGCAGTCACGTAATCGCCATTCACCGCCGCCTGACCGGCTTGGCCAATCAATTCGGCCACCTGAGGCGCTTCATTGATCTTTGCCACCTGACCGACGCCCACGGTTGCCAGCGCCAGCCCTGCATAGGTTGACGGTTCGGCAAGGCGCTGTTTGATTTTATCCCACATTGGATTTCACCCCTTCCAATTTCAATTCAACCGCCAACAACCGACGGTCCACTTTCCAAAAGGCAATCAATAGGGCGATGGTCGCCAGATCGCCGCCCCCTTGCAAAATCTTGAATAGATCGTATTCGAGCATTCACCACGCCTTTGCATATTTCCCGGCGACGTAGACGCCCGCCCCGATCACCCCAAGCCGCAAAAGCTTCTGCGCTGCCGTGAGGCCATCGGCGACAACAAAGCCACCCCCAGCCCCCAGAATACCCCCCAGAACGAACGGCAGCACAAAAGCAGGCATTATTTACGGCCTTTCGCTTTGACCGTCCGACCGTTCTTGATCGTGTAGCCCTTTTTCAACTGACCATTGGCCTTGCGCCCAGCGCGTTTTGCCATATCGTCACCCTCCTGTTTGTTGATCATCTGCAATCGCAAGCCCAGACGCACGATTACCCCCTTTCCAAAGCCGCCATGAACAGCACTGCGCCGCACATGAGCGCAATCACGCCCCAATCAATCGTTTCGTATTGCAGGGGCACATCAATGACCAATCCGGTGTCATTCTCGAACGGATCACCCACCGGATCGCCTTCGCCTTCGCTCGATGCAGCCTCAAGCGCCAAATTCATGCATGCATGCTGATCCAGTGCACCGCACGTCATCCAGCGTCCGGGCAGATATTCAACGGCATGTAATCCAGCGTCGTAGGTCGCCATGCGTCACCTAAACGTAAAAGCGATGGTTGCCGATATCGGTAAGGCGCGTTAGCGCACTGGCCCAAGACGGCAAGACCACATTCGGATTGAAATAGTGCGTTGCACCCCCGGTGATATCGTCCAGGGTGCCCGCAATCGCCCGTCCGGCGATCTGCAAGGCCAGACGGAACTGCGGATCTTGCGTAGTCACCTTGCGGGCAAGATCAAAATTCGGATCATTGCGGTTCCAAGCGGAGAATTGAGCCGGTTTCAGGCAGACTTCCACCGGGCTATTGCCCCACCATCCGCCAACCCGCGCGCGGTTCATAATGACGTTGGCCACGGCATGCATGCCGCGTTCGCCCTCGCCCCGCGCCTCACCCCAGATCGTCCGGGCGACGGTATCGACTTCCTGACTGATTTGACCGGCATTGGTCAGATCGATCGTTGTGACCGATTTGCCCTTGGCAACCTGAAACGCCGCGAAGGCAAGCCCACCGGCCCCGACCAGAAGGAGTGCATCTTTCATCATGGCGTCACCTCGACCATAGAACCGTCACCCATGATCTTGTATTCAGTGCGCACCCCGTTGATCACTTCGGACTTGGAACCGATTTCTTCAGTCGGCCCCGGTGCGGGCGATTGCATGGTAGCAAGATCGGCCCGGATATCCGCGATGATAACCGATAGATCACGAGTGTCTCCCTGCGCCTGACGCTGATAGGCAAGGCTTAAAACTTCCATATCACTCATGGCAAATAATCCCAGCTAACGGTGTAATATCCATTCACAACAGTGGATAACGCCCACAGCCCCAAACCGGCAGACAACAAAAACTGACCATCATGGACCGGCACAGCGTTAGAACTTCGTAGTAACGCATGATTTGAAACCATGCTTCCCGGTGCAGACGCCCCATAAAAAAGCCCAGCAGCATAAGACGCCGCTGTCAAAATCGAAGCATGACGAACAATCACCCCGTTTGTGTTTAGCAATGGGCTTATGATTTCCACAGACGACGCTATAAAACCTGCCGTTGCAGCACTCTCCCCTAACACCTTTACCGGGTGCCCTTGATCCGTGTCGCTCTGCATCATCGCCAAAATTTCGGCACTCTTGGCAATCACGTTGGCGAAGCTGTCCCCCGTGTTCGGATCAATCACATTCAGATCGCCCGAAGCGGTCAGGCGGTTGTCATCAACCCGGCCCATGGCGGTCCATAGTTCGAAGGTCGCCGCCGTTGCGTTCGGGTTGAAAATCTGGATTTTCTCGAACTCGACATCAAAGCTTAGGGATGCACCCGCGAAGAACCGGGAGCGCGACCCGTCATTGATGACGATTTCCAGATCATCGGACGCGGCAACCATTGCAACAGATCGGCCCCGGCGATGGATCGTGAACAGATCGCCCGGCTGGACCGTTCCTGAATAGCTTTGGAAAAATGAACTATCGGCCATGCTGCCCCTATTTCTTGAAAATCGCTGGAAGGATGAAGGCCGCGCCAAGAACAGGAACGCCGATCTTGATCAACATTTCCAGCGTGTTTGCGGTGTCAGACGTATTTGCCTTGCGCAATTCAGTGAGCGCGACCCCAACCGTCTGATTGGATTTTTCCAGTGCGCCAAAAGCAGAACCGACCGTGATAGCCGCCAGATCAAGCGCGTCTGCATTCACATCGGCGGCAAAATCCCAAGCCTCAGGCGTGGTTGCGTCGATGTTGACCTGTCCACCACCTGAAACCGCGATAGAGCCATCTTCTGCCCCTGCCCGCTGGTCATAGTTGTTGCTGGTCGTTGTGCTACTGCTTTTGCTACTGGAATTGCTTAGTGCGGAACTCATGCAATCGCCTTTCGCATCACGGTTTGAACCACTTGGTAATTGCGCCGTTTCATTTTGAAAACCAGCCCCGGACGGTGCGTGGGTACATCGACCGCGACACATCCCAACTTTGCGGCCCAGCCCTCAAGGGCGGGCATGCAGGTTTCGACCAGATCAAACCCCGCCAGATCGGCATTGGCGCATTCAATCACGAAATGCAGACCATCCCCGCCCGCCAGAAGCCGGACCAGAACCGACCCGATACGCTCCCCATCGGCCAGAACGGCCAGAACGGAAGCCGACCCCGCTTCCACGTCGTTTTTCAGGCCCTCAAGGCCCGCTGGGCTGTCTGGCAGGACAACGGGGCGGAAATGTTCCGCCGCCGTGTCATCCCACGCCACAACCCCCAGCGTCACCGTTTCAATACCAGCCATGCCATCACCCCAGCGGCCACAAACGGAACGGCCATTTTGATCATTGAAACCGCGTTGTCATCGTCACCCCCGACGATAAACGGCGCAGTGTTGTAGCTGTAAATCTGCCCGGATACCGCACGGGCGTTGGACATGGCGGTTGCTTCGCTGGATGTTTCCAGCCAGCTACCGCCGCCACCCCCGCCGCCCATCATTCCGGTAAGACCAGAAAGCGCAGGAAACATATGCGCCCCCTATTTTTTGCGCGTGAGAAGGATCATACCGGCCAGCAAAGCCACACCGACACCGATATAGAGCCCGGTATTGACCGAGCCGGTTGCAGGCGATGACGGATTTGGGTTTGACCAGCCGCTGTTATTCTCACCGGATGCATAATCACTGCCCCCGCCCATGGCGTTCTCACTGCCAAAGGTCGCTTGCCATTGGGAATAGGTTTCGAAAACGGCATTCTTGGTTTTGTTCAGATACCCAAAAATACTGTCAAGAATTTCCAGCCCACCGGCACTTTGCGTCGTTTCAGCCATATTACCCCCTTAAGGCCAGCCGGGACGCGTTAGCGCCCCGGTTTCCATCCACCTGTCAGGCGGCAACACGCCCGCGAATTTCCTCGGTATACAGGTTGAAGTTGCCCGTGGCGGTCATGTCCAGACGCACCCGGAAATCTTCAAGCAGCATCGGCAGGAAGTCGGAAAGACGGTCACTGATCGTGAAATCAATGTGGGTCCAGCCGGTCTGCCAGACCTTGCCGGTCTGGATCGCCGCCGCCGCACCAACAACCCGGTCAAAATCGCGCAGAATGCGCTGGTTCGCCTCGACCTGAACGCTATCAATATCATCCGTGCTGATATGCATTTTGGTGATGTGATAGTCAGAGCGCGGCAAATCCTGCAATTCGCGGATGCCGGTATTGCCGACGTTGAACGGATATTTCTTGATCGCGTAGAACTGACCAAGCGGTGTGTTTGGACCCAGCAGGCCATAAACGACCAGCGATGGCGACGTAACACCTGCCTTGATATCAACCTCAAGGGAAAGTGACTGAATATCGGCGGTGCCGATAGCCGGTGCATCTTCGCCCATCGGGGTACGTTGTGCCGGATCAGAGAACATGAGCGGCAACGCCCCGTCCTTAACCGTCTGGCCCTTGTAGGTCAGAATTGCCGCCAGATCAGCAGCGTCAATGCGGATGGTTTCCTGCCCGTCGATATAGAGCCGGATTTCACCAAGCACGGTACCAAGGCTGGCTTTCGGCACATCAACCACGCCCGATCCAAGATCGGCCTGAATGCGGAACAAAAGCTGATGATAGGTTACGCCGTTCGGCAGGTTGAACGTTGCGGTTTGGCCCGCACCGATACCGGAGCCGTTCGGCATTTTTTTGGAAATGCGATTGGTCAACGCGCCGCCCCCTTACTTGTCGAAGCCGTCAGAGGCCTGTTTCACAATCGACACGTCGTACATCATGTTCATGACGTAACCGGCGACCATGACGCCCAACGCGGTCAGAACGACCGTTTTGATATCACCCTTCAAATTGACCCCCTAAGCCATGTTCGGCTTGATGAATTTGTCATAAATGACCGTTGCGACCAGCGCGGTAGCAACGCCCACTGCAAAACTCTTTGCACTCACGGAAAACCCCTTTTTCCTGTGTGACAGCCGGGGAAACAAAAACCCGGTCGCCTGTCTGACAACCGGGTTACGCCGCATTTTCGGGGGCGGCAAATCTAGGTAACGTTACGTTACCTTACGTAGGAAAATTCATGCTTTTTCAGTTTTTTCCTTTGGTAATGGCCCCGTCTTTTTCATGAATGTAATGGTGTGGCTGTAACGCTTGGATTTCTGCGGTTGACACGCCGCCCAACTCGTCGCTTGCCGCCTTAAGATCACGCGGCCCCTTTTGCCGGAAAACATAGGTTTCGGTGCAATTACCTCGAAACCGGGTGTTGACTTCGGCAATTCGCTGTGAAACGCCGATCAATTCAATGCCCGAATGCCGCCCCCGCGAACAGAGATCACCAAACCCACCGAATGCGCGTGGTATCCCTGTCACGGGGAAACATTCATTCATTTCCTCGACCAGCAAACAGATTTGCCGCTCGTCGTGCCCTTCGAAAAATGGCCGCTGGGCGACTTTCAACAGCTTTGACAGCCGATCAAGTGCGGCCATTTCCTGCCCGGCTGGCGGCACGTAGGCCACCCGGAAATTGCGCCGCCAGTTTCGCGCCATATAGGCCCGGACCTGATCAATCGTTGTTACCCGGAAAAAGCCGCGCTCGTGCTGGTATTCGTCCTGAGGATCAAAGACAACGGCCCGCTTTCGTTTCGCAATCAAACGCTTTGCCCGCGTCGATTTGCCGGACCCGGATCGACCCCAGATGCCAATCCGGCCCGCTTCTGAAAACGCCGCCATTACGTCGGAGCCCAATCATATTGACCACCGTTTGCAGGCGGTTCCTTGTCCGGTTCCGGCTTGGCCCTTTCGGACTTTTTATCTTGTCCAGGGGATTGATTGACCGGCCTTGCTTTCTTCGCCTTGATTTCCGAAACGACCCCCATTGCCTTAGGCAATGCAAAGGCCGAAATCGCGGCGACACGCTGAAACCACACGCCACCGGGCTTAACAAGGAAATGCATGGAAGGTGTATCAAGGCATATTTCATACAGCGCATCGGACGCGGCCCGCGCCTGATCCATTTCGCTGTCATCAATCTTGAGACTGGTCAGATATGGCGGCACACATGCACCAATCTGGAAGGCGGTACAGAAGGACGAAAAGAACACGTCCGAACTGATAAATTCGCCGCTGTCATCGGCCAGATTGGACAGGCCATCCAGCCCGCCGAATTCGTCGGCCTCGCCTTCTAGCGGATCGACCTTGAACGACGCCAGATGCTCCGCGCCCGTGTCGATATCGTCATGATCGGATGTATTCGGCCAATCCGGCGAAGATGGGCCGTTGAGGCTCGTGGATTGGTTCAGGCTGGCTTTCGTCGGCCCGGCTTTCGGCTTCGTCTGGCTGGCTCCCGGTAGCCAATCGGTCTTTTCGGTCATCATCAACACCTTTACGCTCGTGGGCGCGTCTGGCTTCCCAATACGCCCTCAATTTCTGGTTTGATGCGACCCGTCCCCATTTTTCATGATGCGAACACCCTTGACCGTTGTTGTCGTCGTTAGGTGTGCAAAAGTAATATGCAATCTGATTTTTGTTCGCCTTGACGTAGACCGGGTTCCCACACCCTGAACAAGCGCGAACTTCAATCACAGTGCCCGGATCAACGGTTGCCATTTTCCAGCCGCTCGACCCGTTCAACCAATTCGTTCAACAGCCCGCCTAATTCGGTCAAGGCTTTGTCGATCAAACCGGCCTTGTTAAACAAAGGCGCTTTCTGTGCGGCCTCTGTCGCCGCAACCAATTTGTCCAATCGTTTTTTCATCAAGAATAACTCCGTCAATGTCGATAAATTCGTATTTCCTATGCACCTTGTGCATCTTTCGCCGGAACTCTTTGACGTCCACACCCTCCACATGTTTTGCAATCATTTCGGCAACCTTGCCCGGTAGCCCGGTCAAGCGTTCCGGGTCCATCCCGGTCAAAACCGCCAGATTGGCCGACAGGCCGATAATCTGCGCGGAAATGGTCTGTTTTTGCTGTTCAATCATCACCTGTTTGATAACACCCGGCTTCGCCCCGGATGACCAATCAAACAGATCGCCCGCGACCTTTTCGCGAACACCATCCCATAAGGGACTATCAGGAACACGGGTGGTATTTTCGTGATCCTCCCAGCGCCGTTCCTTGTAACGTATACGTAGGAGTGCTGTTTTATACACATCACCCAATTTTGCCCGCAAATCGGCCCATGTTTTTATGCCAAACGCATTACGCAAGTGATCTTTCCCTGCCCGGATTTCGACCCGCCAAATCTGCTCACCAGCTGCATCCAGTTCATCACGATCAATGCCCCATATTTTCCACCAATGCGGTTTTCGCTTTTCCACGATTTCGGCCCGCTTGTCGTAAATGCAGATTTGTCGCCCCGGCATTTTACCGATCGTGATCCCGGTACACCGTCTCGCCCGCCAAGCCTCGCCCATGGTTTCGTTATGCGTGGATGATTTTGATGTGCCGTGCATGGCAAAACAGGACGGATCAAGCCGGAAATCATGGGGCATGCGCCAATCAACCGCGAAATCGACCCGTCCTATCGCCTCTTCAAGCACCGTTGCCCCGATGGCATCCAGTTCCGCATACATGCGGTTAACCGTCTCTTCAAAGCCATATGCAGCCAGCGTGGCAGACCGGCAGGAAACCCGGATACCCCAGTTTTCAAGACGCTGAGACTTCGAAAAGAACCACTTGAAACCCAATTCCCCGGTATCAACGATAAAAGAATATCCGCCGTCGCGCAGACCAGCAGGCCCGACATAGCCGCAAAAAGCCTTTTTGTTGATTTCAACAAGCTGAGGCTGTTTGAACTCTATCGCCCCTTCCTTGCCGCGCTCCAATACATCAATGGCGGATTGAGGTATGCGACCTTTGAATGTCACATCCAGACCATCGAACCCAGCGTATAGAAGTTGCATGCCGTTATCGCTCATTTCCCCCACCATGTAATCAGCGACCCCCGTGTTACAAAACTGGGGGTCGCGCAGCATCATTTCAGATAGTCAAGATCAAGCCCGCGTTCGGGCGAGAGCACTTCAATCACCGCCCAGCTTCGCCGGTTGTTGATCGCATCGTTTCCCCAGTTCCATGCATCGTCACGGCTATCAAATCCGCCAACCACGCAGTAACGCTTTTTCTCAGGCTTAGAACTGCCTGATGCAAACGGCGGATCATTCTGGATCACAACGACAAACGACCCCACACAGGGGCCATTACCACGCAGTTCTTCGCGCTCTTCCCGGCTCAGTGCATCCATTCCGTTACCCATGTTTCACCTCAATTGTTAAACCAGCCGTCAATGATACCAAGAAAGACCGACACGGACACCGCAATGCCGACCACCAGCCCGACGACGAAAGCAACAATCGTTACACCGCTCATTTATCCAGCCTTCCATGAAAGCCATAGCGCCCAAACAGGCACTTCCAACGCACATCGACCCATTCAGCGCGACGCCTCTTAATCGCCTGCCAGAGCCGTTCGAAAGTAGGTTTTGAAATCTTGTTACCGGGCCAGATTTCCACCCGGTCAACGACGCCATCAATCCGCATGCGGTCCAGTGCCGCCGCAAGGTCTATCGCGTCATCCTTACGCAGAAAAACCGCATAGTCGCGGTTGCGCTCAGTCCATTCGACATAGGCATTTTTCGCATGTGCAAATGCATCGCCAAAATGCGGCATTTGCACATCCGAAAAATCCCCATCATCGGCAATGGCCGGGGACGTTGCCCCGGCCTGCTCGTGACCCGCTTTAAGCTGCATTGGCTGCACGGCGCGGGCGCTCCCATTTGATTTCAAAAACCGCCTCTTTCCCGCCCTTCAATTCCCACGCGGTCAGATTGAGCGGAGCCGGAAAACTCATGTCATCGGCAGTGATCCGCAGGAAGTCTTTGCCAGCATTCGGCCCGCGCTTGATTTTCCCCATCCACACGGCCCCTTGCAGTTCGATCAACTCCCCGTCCGGGCTGATGGCCGACACGCTATAGGCAGGACGCCCCGGCCCGGTTTCGTCGCCCAGAGGCGGCTTACCGTCCTTCCAGTTGTCCAAAATGGCGTTTAATTCGATATCAAGGCCAAACGAGAGAGATTGAAACCGGCCTGTTGCCTGATGGCGGGTTTCGTTAAATGTCAGTCGGTTCATGATCTATTCCCCTGTTCATTGGAAATTGGCGCTTCGCGCAGAGAGTTTTCTTGCGGTTTAGAAGGGGGCGGCGGATTTTGATGCGCACATCTGGCAGTCTGCCTTGTGGTGCCGTTCGCAGTTCCAGCCGCCCCGCGTCTTGGAGAGGCTAAAGCCCCTTCCAAACCCCCGGTGATTTTGGCGCTCCCGCCTCAACCGGGTGAAACTGAATTCAGGTATTTTGACAGGCGGCGTTCATACAGATGCGCCGACACCCCGACCGATGCATAAAGGTCAAAAAGGTCTGTCCGATCCGTCGTGCTGGCCTGATCGCGGCAGTCCTTCGCGATGGCCTCAATTTCTGTGATTTTGTCTAAAAGCTGGCGATGCAGGGCAGAAACGCCCTGATTTGATCCTGTTTTCAACATCTTCGTTTCCCTTTGTCCGGCGACCATGTACCGGACGGGGCGCCGAGCTTTGGGAAACGGGGCGCCCCTTATGGGTACGGATCGCACATTGCACAGTATCACTATGCAACTTGCAAATAGAACTCCACAACTCCCCGTATGTTGTCAAACGGGTTTTTTTGGGGATACAATCTTTGCGGGAAACGGAGATATGAGCGATGAAATCAATCAGTGATTATATTGACGATGCCAGACGGCATTCGAACCTGCATTCAAACAATGCGGTTGCCCGCGAACTTGGCATCAACAGCATCAACATGACGCGCTATCATCGCGGGCACGGCCTGCCCGGCGACGAAATAATGATCAAGTTAGCATTGCTTGGCGGTAATGATCCATTTGAGGCTTTACTAGACCTCAACTACTGGCGAACCAAAGGAACGGACGCCGAGACTTATTATATTAAGATGCACGACAATATTCACAAAGCAATGGAAGGGATTGCGGCCTGATCGCAATCCTACCTTTGTGTATATCCTACGTAGTTTTGCGCCCTACCCTAGAGTAGCGAACAGGATAGCAACGGATTAACACATGATTTGCGGCTAATATATATTATAGAACTTATTGATGTAGGAGAACGAGCAACCTTTCCGTCCTTTAATCCAGATCAATAACCAGCCCATCATACGCCGGCGCGACATGATCTGGCGTATCTGCCATTGCTTCATCGTAATCAAAAAGAATGCTCATATGCGTGAAGTAAGTTTGTTTGGGTTTGAATTCCTCAACCCACTGCAACGCTTTTTCAAGATGTGCGTGCGTTGCATGCGGTTTATGACGAAGGCAATCAACAACCCAGACATCCAGCCCGTAAAGATGTTCTCGAGATTCTTCCGGGAAATTGACCACGTCCGTTGAATAGGCAAATTTCCCAACTTTGAAACCAAGTGTTTCACCGTAACCATGATCCTGACGGAAAACGGTTATCGGAACCCCTGCCGCTTCAAACGGCCCGGATATCACATGCGGGATCAGCACAGGTTTGTAATAAAAGTCTGTGCCGTTGGCCAATGGTTCAAACACATAGGCAAAACGATGATCAATGTCAGAGATGGTTTCGGCAGACGCGTATATATCGATCGGTCGATGCATCGCGACATTGATCCAGCGAAGCTCATCTATGCCATGGACATGATCAGCATGTGCATGTGTGAACAGCACCGCATCAACATGATTGATGTCATGGCGCAATGCCTGTTCACGAAAATCCGGTGTCACATCGACAAGAATTTTTTTACCTGCCTGCTCGATCAGGATTGAACTTCTCAGACGACGGTTTTTCGGATTTGTCGGATTGCATTTTCCCCATCCCAAGCCAACGGATGGGACACCGTTTGATGATCCGCAGCCCAGAATGGTGATTTTTGTCACTGTTCGCCCGCCTCCGGGGACAGAAGATTCTTGCGATCAGCTTTCTTGAATAGTGTGAAGAAATTATCGCTGGTTATCCGGGCTATTTCATGAACATCAACGCCCTTGATCTGAGCAAGTTTTGCCGCTGTATGTGCGACATAGCTTGGTTCGTTTGGTTTACCGCGCTTCGGGACTGGTGCCAGATATGGCGCATCGGTTTCCACAAGCAAACGGTCAAGCGGAACATCAGTGACCGCTGCCTGAATTTCTTTTGCGGAATTGAAGGTAATAATCCCGGAGCACGAGATATAAAAACCAATCTTCAAGGCACGTTGCGCCAGCGTCGCCGAACTTGAAAAGCAATGAATGACACCAGTAAACGGCCCCTTTTCATATTCCTCTTCAAGGATATCCATCGTGTCGTCGTCTGCGTCACGTGTGTGGACAATCAATGGCAGACCGGTTTCGCGACATGCTGCAATATGGGCGCGAAAGCTTTGGCGCTGTGCTTCGCGGGGGGCATGATCGTAATAATAATCAAGGCCGCTTTCGCCGATACCGATAATCTTCGGATCGGATGCCATTTCGATCAGGCGATCAGGTGATGAAAGCCCCTCCTCGCCCGCCTCGTGCGGATGGACACCGACCGTGCAGTAAATGTGGTCAGCTTTGGCAGCGACGGCGCGAACATTTTCGAAAGTCGAAAGCTTGACGCCGATACTGACCATCATACCGACACCAGCATTCCGGGCACGTTCAATTGTGCCCGGAAGGTCTTCGGAAAACTGGGGATAATCCAGATGGCAGTGGCTGTCGACAAGTGCGACATTCATGCCTTCTCTCCTTCGTCTTCGACATAGCGCGGGAATACGCCTTCCGGCTTTGGCAGTTTGGTGCCTGCGACCAGGGCGTGATCTGCGCCAAGCTGTTCAAATCCGCGCTGATCGAGCGGTAGAACAAGCTGATCAAGGATTTTGGCAGCAGATGCGGGCATCAGCGGCTGCACGAGAATACCGACATGACGAATGACTTCGGCCAGGACATACAGGACAGTTTCCATGCGCGCCGGGTCGGTCTTTTTCAAGCCCCAAGGAGCCATTTCATCGACGTAGCGGTTCGCGTCACCAACCAATTCCCAAATTGCTTCGATGCCTTTATGAAATGCCTGTGCATCAAATAACGGACGAACGGTATCAAGCATGCCATAGGCCTTGCCAAGGATGGCCAGATCAGCCTCGGTAAAGTCACCTGCGGTCGGGACAGAAGCGTTGCAATTCTTGTGGATCATCGAAAGGACGCGCTGGCACATATTGCCAAGATCGTTGGCCAGCTCGCTATTCATGCGGTTGACCATCGAACGATGCGAGAAGTCACCGTCGTTGCCGAAAGGAACTTCGCGCAGCAGGAAATAACGTGTCTGATCCAAACCATACCGATCTGTAAGGTCGTAGGGATCAATCACATTGCCCAGCGATTTAGAGATTTTCTGCCCCTCATTGGTCCACCAGCCATGCGCAAAGACCCGTTTCGGCGGCGTGATCCCGGCGGCCAAAAGGAATGCAGGCCAATAAACAGCATGGAACCTAAGGATATCCTTGCCAACCATATGCAGATCTGCAGGCCAGAACTTTGCAAGTTTCGCCGGATCCGCATCCGGATAACCGATCGCGGTCAGATAGTTGGTCAACGCGTCAAGCCAGACATACATGACATGATCTTCGTCGCCCGGTACCGGTACGCCCCATTTAAAGCTGGTCCGCGATACCGACAAATCATGCATGCCACCCTTTACAAAGCTGATCACCTCGTTACGGCGTGACTGTGGCGCAATGAAATCGGGATTGTCGTCATAGAATTTCAGCAAGCGATCGCCCCAGGCGGACAGCTTGAAGAAATAGCTGGGCTCGGAAACCCACTCGACGGGGGCACCGGTTGGTGCAACCTTTTCCCCATCCTTTTCAATCAGTTCCTTTTCGCCGTAGAACGCCTCATCGCGAACGGAATACCAACCGTCATAAGAGCCAAGATAAATTTCGCCCTTCTCAAGCAATGTATTCCAGAGTGCCTGACAGGCTTTTTTGTGGCGTTCTTCGGTCGTGCGAATGAAATCGTCATTTGAATAATTCATATGAACGGCAAGATCGCGGAAATTCTGCGAGACCTGATCGGTAAAGGTTTGCGGATCGATCCCCTTGGCCGCAGCCGATTTGTCGACCTTCTGGCCATGTTCATCGGTTCCGGTCAGGAACATCACGTCATAACCGTCCAGGCGCTTGAAGCGTGCCAGAACGTCGCAGGCAAGCGTGGTATAGGCATGTCCTATATGCGGCTTGTCATTAACGTAATAGATCGGTGTTGTGATGTAATAGGGCTGTTTGTGCCCGGTCATGATCGCAAATCCTTCGCGCAAGTCGTGAAACAAAACGGCCCGAAATGGGCCGTTATGGTCATAATTCCGGTTGATTGGTGCTTTTTTTCAGTTTCGCATGGTTTCTTCAAGCATGAAGAACGCATTGAGCAGAGCCTGTTTGCGATCAAGATGCAAACCACGCGTGGCACTCATCAGTTCGCTGATCTTTTCCCACACCTCAATCCATTGATCAAGCGGTTGCGCAGCGGCCATGCGCTGCATCGCGGGCAATTCCCCTGCAATCACTTCGCGCGGCGCCTGCCCTGTTGCGGCAAAGCGTATCAGACGACCGAGCCACCAATGCAGGAGGTTCGTCACCGTGGCAAAGGCGGCATCACGATCCGCCGGGGAAAACCGTTCTGAAAATTTATGCTGTGCCAGCACGTCCGCATCCGGCAATGCCGCGAGCAAACGGACCATTTCGGTATAAAACTCAAGCCCGCCAACATCGTGCAGTTGCAATGCCCGGCCAATACTGCCTTCTGCCAGACCAGACAACGCATCCCGGTCATCAAGATCAAGGTCCGGGCAATAGCGCCCGAGAAGATCGATCACCTGATGGTCTTCAAGAACACCAAGATTAAGACGGCGACAGCGCGATCGGATCGTCGGCAAAAGCTTGCCGGGTTGATGCGCAACCAGGATCATCATTGCGTTCGCAGGCGGTTCTTCAAGAACCTTGAGAATCGCATTGGCCGCGTTCCGGTTCAATTCATCGGCAGCATCGACAATGACAATCCGCCAGCCGCCTTCGGCAGCGGTTTTTGACATGAAATTGCCAACCGTACGAACGCTATCAACGGTAATTTCCCCCTGCAGACGCTTTTTCTTTTCGTCATACTGGCGTTCAATAACCTTGAGATCGACATGCCCCCCCCCTGCAATGCGACGGAAAACAGGGTTTTCAGGATCAACATGTAGTCCTTCGGGAGCATCTCCAAACAACCCGCCGCCCTGTTCATTGCCACCAGAAAGAACGAAACGCGCCATACGATAGGCGAGTGTTGCCTTGCCGACCCCGCGGGGGCCGCATAACAACCATGCATGATGCATGCGTTTACTGTTCCAAGCGTCCAGAATGGTCTTTTCAGCGTCGTCATGACCTACGAAATGGCCATTGCGACGGGGCGTTGGGAAAGTACCGTTTTCTTCCTGATCATCAACAGCCATTATCCGATCCCCTGCGCGGATAATCTGGAAGAAACTGCCGAAATCATGCGTTCGGAAACGGTATCGATGTCACTGTCGGCGTCGATAATTTTACAGCGTTCCGGATTTTCACGGGCAATATCGATAAAGCCCTGTCTAAGCCGTTGATGGAAATCTGATCCCATACGCTCAAAGCGGTCTTCTGCCGCACTAACATTGGCAAATCTAGCCCCCGCCCGTTTCAGACCGACATCAACCGGTAGATCAAAAATCAGTGTCAGATCAGGTTTGAAATCGCCAATCGCGACGTGCCAAAGATTGCGGATATATTCTGCGCCAAGACCATGACCATATCCCTGATAGGCGACTGAGGAATCGGCAAAGCGATCACACAGCACAACCTTGCCTTCGCCAAGTGCAGGGCGAATGGTGCGTTCAACATGGTCGCGACGCGATGCAAACATCAGCAACGCCTCTGTCACGGCATCCCAACGTCCCGGGTCGCCGGTGAGCAAAAGATTTCTGATTTCCTCAGCTCCCGGTGAACCACCGGGTTCTCGGGTTACGACAACGGCGCGTCCGCGCTGACTGAACCAGCTCTCAAGCCGACGTATCTGGGTTGTTTTGCCACTGCCTTCACCACCTTCAAAGCTGATGAATAAACCGGGCACCGCACTCACCCGTTTGCTCCCCAAAGCAGGTATTTGATTGCCGCACCGATGCGACCAATAAAGCCAAGGCGATCAACTTCGGTTGCCGCGTAAAGTGGGAATTCATGCGGCTCTCCGCCTGGAAGTTCGACCTTAAGCGTTGCAACCTGCTGTCCCGCAGCAATCGGAGCCGGAATTGGGCCTTCGTAAACGACCGAAACTTTCATGTCGTCACGATTGGTGCGCGGCAGAGTCAAAAGAATGTCCTGATCGGTGACCAGATCGACTTTTGCTTCAGAACCAAGCCAGACGTTGGCTGAGCTTACAACTTCGCCGGAATCAAACAGGTCGTAATTGTCAAATTCGCGGAAGCCCCAATCGAGCAATTTTTGGGACTCTGTCCGGCGTTCACGTACGGAACCCAGACCATTCACCACAAGAATAAGGCGTCGACCATCACGTTCTGCTGTCGCGGTCAGGCCATAGCCAGCCGTTTCAGTGTGACCGGTTTTCATGCCATCCACGCCGGCACTGGTGCCCAAAAGCGGATTCCTGTTTGGCTGGCGAATACCGTTATACGTGAATTCCTTTACGGCATAGAGCTTATAAAGCTCGGGAAAATTCCGGATGGTGTCGCGTGCAAGAATAGCCAGATCGTGCACCGTGACCATATGGCTTTCATCTGGCCAGCCGGTTGCGTTTTTAAACACGGATTTTGTCATACCGATTTTGCGGGCTTCGGCGGTCATTTCCTCAGCAAAGGCTTCTTCGGTTCCAGCCAGTCCTTCGGCGACGACAATGGCGGCATCATTTCCCGACTGAACAATAATGCCATGCAGCAAATCGTTGACCGAAACATCGGAGTTTACCTCGACGAACATTTTCGATCCGCCCTTGCGCCATGCTTTTTCGCTAACATGAAACGTGTCATCAAGCGATACGCTGCCACTTTTGATGCGATCAAACAGCATATGAACTGTCATCATTTTGGTCATTGATGCCGGTTCGGTAAGCGCGTCACCATTCTTGTCAAGCAAGACCGTACCGGTGTCGTAATCCATCAGATAGGCTTCGCGCGCAGTTGTTTCGAGTGCCTGCACACTGGTCAGGGATATCGCCATGGCCGAGCCGAATATTGCGGCCCCGGCCACTACCCGGTTCAGTTTTGTCTTGAACGGAATTGGCGGCATCAAACTCATAACGTCCTAACCTTATTCTTTAAATTCAAAAATCGTACCGCCGTTGCTGCGGCGGACGAAGATCGGTCTCTATGTCGCAAATCCGGCAAAATTGTGCAACCGCTTCGACTTTTCGACAAATTCCTAGCAACCTGAAACGCTGCTTTGCAAAGCGCCATCGGCGCATTCGACGACAACTTTTGCACCATTTTGCCCCGTGGCAATGACTCGCTCGAGCAAAATGTCAGCTTCCGGAACGGTATTTAACGGTCCAAGGCGAACGCGGTAAAAGGTGGTTCCCTTTACGTCAACCGGCTCTATTTTGCTTGGTGCCATGTCATACAGGCGGTTCCGAAGGTTAAGGGCATTGTCATAAACAGAAAACGCACCTGCCTGTACATAGATTGAAGACGGTGAAACAGGCTCAACCCTGACGACTGCACCCTCATCAACCGTACCGTCAAGTGCGGTTTGCTCAACAGATTGTGTGGTTGCTCTCTTCTCGGCTGGCGGTGTTAACCGGATGGTCGACTTTGTTGGTTCCCCGCTGTCCGTGATCGGCCCGTCATTATCAAGCTGAACCGTCTCCACCGTATCGCGGGGGGCTGCGGAAACAGTCTGCTGTTCTGCGACTGTCACAGCAGGCGCAGCCTTACCCTGCGCAATTGCAGCCATCTGCCGGCTTTCATCTTCGATCACTTCAACCAGAACTTTGGCCGTTCCTTTTTGCTCGAACCCAAGAAGCTGGGCGGCGCGGCGTGACATATCGATGATACGGCTATGCGCAAACGGTCCGCGATCGTTGATGCGCACCTTAAGCGAGCGTCCGTTTTCAAGATTGGTCACACGCACCACACTTGGCATTGGAAGTGTACGGTGGGCTGCAGATACCTCGTACTGGTCAAAGATTTCGCCATTCGCGGTCTTCTTGCCATGGAATTTCGGGCCATACCAGGACGCAATACCGGTTTCCTTGTACTCGTAATCGGCCGCCGGGTAATACCATTGCCCTGCTATCTCGTAAGGATTGCCAATTTTGTAAGAGCCAACTTGCACTGGTGACTGCTGTTGAGAGCCTCCAATACGTTTGACGCCATGGACAGCAAGTTGCGTTTCAGCACAACCGGCCAATAAAACGGTCATGGCAAGTGCACCAGCAGCCCAACGGCCTTTGTTCCAGCCCTGTACAAGCGCCTTGCGCGCGTTTCTCGGCATTCAGTTGTCCCCGTCCAGATATTGAACCTGTATTTGATAAATCCAGAATAATTAGCGACCCGCAATCGCATCAGCAAGTGTACCAACTGCAATGGCAAAATAGGTAGACCGGTTCCAATGCATAATGGTGTGGAAATTGTTATAAACCATATAAGCAGGTCCGACACCG
The DNA here is from genome assembly GCF_001858545.1 of Thalassospira sp. MIT1004. Taxonomy (NCBI): domain Bacteria; kingdom Pseudomonadati; phylum Pseudomonadota; class Alphaproteobacteria; order Rhodospirillales; family Thalassospiraceae; genus Thalassospira; species Thalassospira sp. MIT1004. The sequence goes on from NZ_MCAO01000022.1 coordinate 290,149, forward strand.
TCATTTACAATGACAATTGCGGCTTCCATATCGGCTGATGGCAGGCTGGAACCGTCGGGCATCCGCACACCAAGCTTCTGCCATTCGCTGATCGGTTTGCGAATTTCGCGCCCTGTCATTGATTTATCAAGATTTTCGGGAATGCTGACCTTGCGGCCCCAGCGTTCATCCGTTTTCCAGCCAACGGTCGACAGATAATTCGCAGCAGAGGCAAACACGTCTTCCTTGGCGCCCCAAAGATCAATCTTTCCATCGCCATTTCCATCGCGCGCATAATTCAGGAAGGTAGAGGGCATAAATTGCGCCTGCCCCATGGCACCGGCCCAGGATCCTTCCATCTTTTCAGCCGCGATATGTCCTGCATCAATGATTTTAAGCGCATTGATCAGTTCAGTGCGGAAATATTCTGCGCGCCGCCCTTCAAAGGCCAGGGTCGCGAGCGAGTCAACAACCGAATATCCACCAGTATGACGTCCAAACCCGGTTTCAATTCCCCAGAACGCCGTCAGGTAATGCCCCGGAACACCGTATTTCTTGGCAGCAGCATCAATGACGGTACGGTTCTCGGCATATTTACGGCGTCCCTCGTCTATTCGAGACTGCGGGACCACACGCTGTAAATACTGTTCGAAGGTCAGTTTGAACTCCGGCTGACTGCGATCATACTCGATAACTTTCGGGATCGGCTGTGTGTTTGCAAAGGCAACATCCAATGTAGATTGGGAAATGCCCTTGGACGCGGCATCCTTTTTGAAATCAGCCAGCCACACATCAAAACCCTCTGTCGTAAAGGCCGGTAATTCATCGGTATTGGCTTGAGCAAGAACAGGTGAAGCCGTCACGAGCATGCCAATAATTGACGCTACAGTCCCGATGGTCCGATAATTCATTTTGCTCGCCTCGTGCCGGTTCAATTTAAAATTCCCAATCAGTTTGAAAGGGGATCCAGTCATCTTTGTATCTGCACTCATTTTGTGCGCTTCATAGTGCTGATACCGTCTTACACGTTAAGACTTGTTAAATGTCTCGAGTATGCCTGAACGTAAATTACCCCCATAAGAAATTTAACAAAGCCGACACTGGCATATTGACAGGTGCATCCCGGCAATTTATTGAGAGCGCGCAGGGCGATAAACGCCACCACAATGCGGAGAGATGGCAGAGTGGTTGAATGCACCGGTCTTGAAAACCGGCGAAGGCGAAAGCCTTTCCAGGGTTCGAATCCCTGTCTCTCCGCCATTTTTTGGGTATTTACTGCGAATTAAATTGCCTTTTTTGTGACAATTTGGGACACTCATGTTGTTGAGGGACGCCTCAACAATTCCCAAAATACCCAAAAAAGCGAGCAATTGTAGATGGCATCCATCACCAAAAGAGGCCCGGCTCAATGGCAGGCCAAGGTCCGGCGAACCGGATTCCCCGCCCGTTCAAAAACATTCGAAACCTTCGAAGCTGCAAAAGCGTGGGCCGACGTTCTCGAAGGTAAAATTTCGGGTGACGAATACGTTGACAAAAGCCGTGAGAAGGCTTTGACCCTCCGTGACCTGATTGAGCGTTACCTTCTTGAAGTCACCCCCAAGAAGGCCAGTGCGCACACAGAGCGCCCTCTCCTAAATAAATGGCTCGCAGAACCATTTGCGGACTGGTCACTTGTCAGCGTACAACCATCCGATTTTGTGGAGTGGCGAGAACGCCGCCACAATATCGACAAGGCAGCACCGACCACGATTAACAACGCGATGAACACGCTATCAAACGCGTTCAAAATCGCTCGTGCCGAATGGGGCTGGAATATCGACAACCCTTTGTCAGGCATTCGTCGGATTGAGCAAAATGAGCCGCGATGGGTCGAGCTGACGTCAGAAGACGAACAGAAATTGCTTGAGGAATGCAGCCTGCCCCGCCACCCCGCGTGGCTATTTTGGGAAACCCGCATTGCGATTGAAACCGCAATGCGTCAATCCGAAATCCGCGCTTTGCGCTGGGAGCATATTTTCCCAGCCTACATTCATGTTCCAAAGATGAAATCGAACAGAAAAGGCCGGGCGGCGGGAGGCGCGACAAAACGAGATGTTCCGCTCACGTCAAAGGGTCGAGAGCTTATCGCTCAGTTGCGGGCGTCACCCCTGCCCCGCCGACTTGATGGCTTTGTCTTCGGTGACCCCACGGTTGCCTCAGCAACCGAGGGCGGTCACACCAAAGACCAAGTAAGCAGGGCTTTTCGTCGTGCCGCCCGATTTGCTGAAATCAATCTGACATTTCACGACTTGCGCCACGTGGCGATTACTCGCCTCGCCCCACTTCATCGTGATGCACTCGACCTTGCCAAGACGACCGGTCACAAAAACTCACACGTCTTGCAGCGGTATTACAATCCGAGCACCGATGACCGAATTAAAGAGATTTTGTGGCGAGAGCAACAAATTGCGAATGGTGCGCTGATTTAGTTGTGATTTTTGCTTGCTCGTTTGCAACGAGTCATGCGTAAAATGAAGAACGAGGGTCACAGGACCGGCAAAGTCCTACCCTCGTTCGTCAACAGGTTGTTCTGAGGTAATATTGTACCACATTTCTCCACCCGTCAACCGAATTTTGAGGCCATAAGTTGGCCGCGCTGGTCTCTATCACAGACACCAAGCGCACCCCCAACCTACCCAAATCTGTCAACAAATTTGGCATCCATGAGTTGAATATCGAAGGCTATCCGTCGCGCCTTCGAATTCGAGCAGATGCAGTCAAGACGCTTGAAGCCTTGGAAACGCTGGCTCCGGCACTCCAAAAACGGCTGATTGACCACGCGAACTCGCTGGCAGGAACGGCCTGCACGACCCCGCCCGCCTTCATCGCACACCACACACCAGACCATCCCTTCATTGCTGCATTGACCGACCTTTTGCCGGTCATGTATGCAGTGACGGATGCTGACCTGTCACAGCGCAGCCCGGAACTTCGCCGCCTGTCTGGCCTGCCAGACATATACATGTCGGCCATCCTGAAACGGACCGGCATCAAAATGCCCGTTCCCGATTTCAGACGGATGCAGGCCGAGCCGTCTGCGTGGTGGACCACAAGGCTTTTGCAGACAGATGACATCGGCGCAGAAGTCAAACGCTTAACCGACTGTCACACTCGATTAACGCAGGCAATGCGCGAGCTTTGCCCGCACGACATCATCACAGACGACGGTGTACGCTTTGTCTTAGGCGATGAAACCGCAATCACGATAGAAGCGTCTTTGCGGGCGGGCGCGGCTCGGGACCGAGTGTGGGACATCCCCGAAGATCAGCTTACACCAGACCAGCGGTCTGCGATGGACCCGCGCACTCACAAAAGGTCAATTCGCCGTCAGGCCCTACAAGCGCAGGCGTTCTTTGACAGTGTGTTGCGATTGGCTGGAACGAAAGGGGTGCCTTTCGTCTCAGCCTTCACGCTTGCGGCCTTTCGACAGCGGCAGGCGAAACAAGAGGCATGGGCGAAGGCGACAAATGTCGTCTTCGAGGATGGCACAGAAGTCCCCATGACCAAGATTCTTGCTCGTGCTCAAAAGGCCAAGACTGCACAAGTGTATGCGGTCACTTGCGCGATGGAGCATTTAGGCTCAACTGCGGGCATGACACCGATTTTCATTACGATGACCTTGCCCGGTGAATTTCACCCCACGACTACAAGAAGTGGCTTCCGCGCCTCGAACGACAATTTCTGTCACACCCCAGCGGAGCAGCACCGCAAGCTGATGCATTCGTGGGAAAAGTTACGGTCGCGACTGTGGAAAACCGACGAAATGCGTGACGCCTACGGTATGCGCGTTCTTGAGCCGCATGAGGATGGAACCCCCCACCTGCATGCAATGCTGTGGCTACCGGCTCGCTATAACGGTGAACGCACCGTCACGGTTGTTCGCCGCCACCTGTCTGCAATCCTGCCCGGCAGGATTGCAACCAAGGCGGTCGAGATTTCCGAGGCCGGGGCGGCAGAGGACGGTAGACCAGTCGCCCGCGCTGCCAGCTACGTTCTCACATACATCGTAAAGTCGCTTGGCGTTCCAGTTGACCAAGCCAAACGTGCGCTTGGCTTGGGCGACACCGATATTCTGCCCGATGAAGATCACATCGCACAGCATAGCGCTTACCGGGCTTGGGCGTCGTCAAGACGTGTCAGGACATTTGCATTTGTTGGCGTCCACGGGTCACTGCGCATCTTGCAGCGCATTCGGAACGCGAAAGAAGAAGAAGTCGAACAGTGGGCCTCCCCGCGCATGCGTGCATGCTGGCACAGCATGCGTGAAGCCACAGAGCACGGCGAACGGGCTAAATCCGGCGAAGGACTACGACCTGCCGACAGACGCGCCTATCGTGATATGCAGTCGGCAGCATGGGTTCGGTGCCTCGAGGCCATCGGAGCATTGCGTATGCTTCGCCGTGATGATGGTTATCGCCTCACGCTGACCTATGAAGATGGTTTTACCGAACACGGGCATGCATGCAGACGGGTTATCGGAATTGCTGACACCGAAACCGGCCACATGATTCCCATTCGTTTAAAAACGGCAGTCTTGGTTACTGACTGGAATGCTGTCCAGGTGATGGAGCTTGAGGAATATCTGGATGTTCAGGACAGTAGTTCAGAAGATGAGGTTACAGTTAAATCCATTTCTCCAAGGGCCGGGTCAAGCCCCGGCCTCAGACCTCTTTCCGACGAGGATGCCTTCTTAGAAGACATCTTGCGCGGGCCGCCTGACCAGAAACCGACCTCTAAAAACACAGATTTCATCGTTGCGGCATAAGTCGTTGATTTCGCACGCATAAATAATTACGTTCGGAACGTTTTAATACTTGCTGTTTCGTTCGGAACGGAATACTATAATTATGTTCCGAACGTAATGACAAAAGGATTTCCCCAATGGCTGGACGCCCACCCAAAAACGAAACGGCACAATCAACGACTGAGCGCACAAGAGCGCACAGGCACCGCGTTAAGTGGTTCTCATCAATCGGCATAAGCCTACTTCAAAAGCATTTCGAAGATGAAGCGCAACGCAGAGAGTGCATCATTGAATGGGCTGAAACGGTACTCACCGAAGCAACAAAAAACCTCGGGCTGTCCGAAGAAGAAGCAATCGGCATGCTTCATGAAATGCTGCGCGACCGACTACCAACGGAGCTTGAAAACGTGGTCCTCTCAACCGCCGCCACTAGCTTTTTTGGAACCGAAAACGGACTCGACCAATGACAACCTTTGCTGAACATGAAGCCGCCGAAATTGAAAGATTTCGCGACTACCTGAACACTCTCACCAGCATCGTTAACGAAGCCTCCGACGTCTTTTCAAAGGCCGACGGATACTTCACTGCGGACGATTTTGACGGACAGCTCAAGGCCATCTCCACAGCGAAACTCGAATTCAAACGTTCGCTAAAGCTGGGTTCACTGAAGAAGCTGGAAGAAGACCTTTATGCCGATCTCAGCAACTGTCTATCCCCGATCCGTGGGCCTTGGTTGGACGGCAGAGAACGGGCTGAGCTCTTTCTTTCGGACGACTATCGCTTCGGCGCAGCGTTCATCAAATTGTGTATCGCAGATGCTCGCCGTCGACTTTCGGCCTATGAACAAAAACCATCGGATTTCTTAGCGAATGGAGCGTAAGTCATGACCACCATTGTTTTCACCGACCAGAGCGGTCGCCGTTTCACCCCCGACCAGCTCACTTTTCTGTCAGGCGAGCACCCCGAACGCACCCTCAAGCGAGCGGTACTCAGTTACCGTTCGGCGGGCGTATCGGCTCAGGAGCTGGCGGATGACATCGCGCCGGACCCTGCGACGAGCAAAGGTGGGATTTTGCATTATAGCGCGTTTGCCACCGTTTCCGACGATTTCAGCACCATCGAGGTGGAGCTTGCTTTCGTGGTGAATGGTGTCATCGACCACCAGTGAGCAGTCAACCACCCCCGTATTCTGGTCGGGCCTTGGCCCGGCCAGAGGGCGGCGGTCGGACGAAGTCCGGGCCGACGACCACCAATAGCCGTCATTCCAAGATCAGCTGATACCCACAGCGATCGTAAACTCCCGCTATGGATATCAGCTAGACCGAACGATTTGCCGCTTTAAAGCTCACTACGTGAGCGCGGCCCACCAGTAGTTTATTTGAGATACCCACAACTTGCTACGCCAGCGCCTCGGATACGCGCTTCGCAAATCATGGATATCTCAAATAAACTCGACGACCGTAGCTGACACACAGCCCTCGTAAACTCAGACTGTGGACAGCTACTACATCTCAGTTCACCTCACCAAATTCACTTTGACGCACTTCAGAAGACGCCAGCCGAATAGAGGGCTGGCTAGATGCCTGCGGCAGCACGGCAAAGGGAGGACTCTTGACGCAGGCTATCGCCTGCTTTGGAGGTGGTCACAGACCACCTCAAGGGTTCCTCCCGCCTCCATACATTCCCGCAGGCTACGCCAGCAGGAATGCGTCGGCGGTCGGTGCTGCGCCATCATGACGCGAAGCGTCACGATGACTTGCAAAGGGAAGTCCGACGGCAGCACGACATGGATGCGCGGAGTGTCGTACATGGGTGCGCAAATTCCGCAAAGTTGTTACCCCGCACCTTAAAAGTATTACTTAAAGTAAAAAATGTTTACGTCATCACATATACTGTACGTCAACTTATTTTGCTTTGAGTATTCGCGGAGTTTTATTGGACTCTTTCATGTGATTGAGGGTATTCTCTATATGCCAGCCATGTACCGCGCTCCGCGCAGTACAGGCAGGCCAGGGGGTAAACCCCCATGGACCCCCAAGAAAAAAGGAAGCCACCGCCATGACCGACGAACTCCCGGACTTTGATCCGCTCGCCTTTCTGCCAGACGATGGCGAAGACGAAGAATACGACGACTTGCTGTGTGAGGATGGCTTTCCCGACGAGCCGCCAGCTGATTTGGGCAATTTCGGCAGCAGCGCCCGTCGCGAACAAAAACTGGCCGAAGCCTACGACGACACGTGGGCAGACCCGACCGCTCTCGAGCTTCGCGCCGTCATACTCCACGAACTGATTCGGCTTTTCACGAATGCGGCAGAAGCCTGCTTCGGCACAATTTTGGCGGAAGCCGCCAAAGATAGCCCATGCGATCCCGCGAACATGACGGCTGTTCGTGAAGCTGCCCGCGCAGGCATCCGTGAATGCAGCCGGGCAGCTTCACGAGTGCAAGCCGATGACGCTTACTTCGCGCGGGCAGATGCAGAGCAGGCCCGTCGGTTGCGCGGCATCCACGCGCGTCACTACCCGCGCTCCCCGAGATATTGGGAGGAAGGAGCTAATGTCTGAAAAACGTCAACTAACTCAAATGATGCACATCCGCACCACGCCGGGAGTTTACAATCTACTCGCTCAAATGGCCGCAAAGGAAGGCATTTCGCTGCCATCGCTGTGTCGCAAAATGTGGAATCAAGCTATTTTCGAAGCGTACGGCAAGCCGCTGTCCCCGGTCATCGTGCCCGCCACTCGCCGAGAAACCGCCCCAGAAGACGTGCAACAACTTCGTGGCCTTAGGGCCGACCTCGCCCGCCTCACGGGTGCCCTCGTTCAAGCGGCAATCAGGTGCCGTGAAACCGATGCACACGCCTTGCATTCCGCTGTCGAAGCCGCAATCAACGACAACAAACAGATCGGTTGCGACATCGACCAAGTTCTCAGGCGGCTGGCATGATAACGGGCGGGCGGTCAGGTGCTGGCGGGCGAGCTTTAGCGGCACACGTTGCCAATGCCGAGACGAACGAAGTCGTTCGCCCGGGTGAAAGTCGTGGCCTGTTTTCCGACGACATCAAAGAACAGGTTCTTGAAGTCTCGCAGCTCGCCAACTCCGCCGGACATAAAAGACCCGTTTATCATGTGCACCTGAATTGGCCTGAAGACCAGCACATGACTGAAGGTATGCGGGCCGATTTCTGGCATCGGTTCGAAACCGAGTTTGGCCTCGAAAACGCGCCTTTCGCCAGCCAAATCCACGTCAAAAATGGCCGCGAGCATGAACACCGTCAGTACAGCCTACTGCGTGATGACGGTCATCTCGTGAGCATGAAACAGGATTTTGCCCGCCGCGAAAAGTTGTGCAGGAGCTTCGAATTTGACCATGGACACGAGTTGGTCAAAGGCAAGCACAACAAGGCTGTAATCGCTGCTCTTCGGGCCGATGGTCGCCCGGATGTGGCCGACGCGATGGCGGACCTTGCGAAAGGCCCACCCGGCCAGTCAAACCTATCTCCGCGCCAGCGACAGCAAATGGAAAGAACCGGTATTGACCCCCGTCAGGTTGGCCTTGCTGCACTGGCCGCGTTCAAGGCCAGTGACAGCCCAAGGGCTTTCCAGGCTGCACTTGCCGACAAAGGTTTGATATTGGCGGAGGGAGACCGGGGCGCGGTTCTGGTCGATGCGTCCGGGTCAACTCACTCGCTGACACGGTCAATTGGCACCGCGTCAAAGTCAGAGGATGGTGTTCGCATCCGCGCCGCCGAGGTTCACGCTCGGGTTGACGGCCTTGATTTGCCGACCGTTGAACAGGTGCGGGCCGACTTGAATGCAGCCGACGCACCCGGTCAACCGCAGGCCGACCAGCAGCCGGACCAAGGCAGGATTATCGGCCTCGGTGGTGGCGGGCCAAGTTTGGAAGGCCGACAGCTTCAGGCCGGTGTTGTGACCGCCGAAGATGCCACCGACCGTATGCAGCAAATCGCATCCGGGCTTGAGCAGCAGGTGAAAGCCGGTGCGGAGCAAGATCAAAAAATTGCCGCCGCCACCAAAAAGAAAATCAGTCAAGCGCAGGAAATTGCCGATGCAACAGCCAGAACAATCGAACAAACCCGCCGTCAGCGAATGGAATCTGAACTTGTTCAAAAGCCTCGTTCAGAAGGCCACGCAAAACCAGAAGCCGTCCGAAATCAGTCTCCACTCAGCCGCATTGAACAGCGAGCAGCTCCTGCCGTTGCTGGAACTTTTGGAAACGCCAGACGGCAGCGGGGACAAGCTCCAAGCCATCCTAGACGGGGTGGAATCCATCATGGCCAGTCAGACAACGATCCTCGAACGTCTAGACGTTCAGGACCGGATTTTGCGCGCAATCTTGCAGCGGACAGGGCAATCAACAAGCAGCTAAACAGTCCCCGTTTTTCCGGTTCTTTCGACCGCATTAAAGCCGCTCAAAACCGGCTTGATGCTGCAATCAACAAGCAACCTCAACCTGTTCGTAAACCGCCCACAATCACACCGGCTGGCAAGATATTTCAGGATGAACTTGCCCGTCTGAAAGACCCATCACGGGCCGTTCTTTCAACTGCCCGACAGGGCTACAACCTCAAGCAAATCGCCCACGGCCTGCACACGGTCTGGCAAGGCATGCCACAGGCCGACCGCGAGCAGATGGTGAAAGACACCATCAAAAAGGCGTTGGAACGCCTCAAGGCCGAACGTGAAGCCCGCGAACGGCTTGAACGCCTGCAACCCGGCACAAAACCGGGCAGAAGCCCCAGCCCCACAATCAGGAGATAACAGATGTCATATCTACCAGCCCCAAACACCGCACTCGACGGCATCATCAAGTGGGCCCGCGACCAACTTGGACGCCATCCGACAGAAGGCGAAATAACCGTTGTCCGGGTAGCGATGGAAATGCAACGCCGTCGCCAGGAGGACAGGCAGGAGCGTCGTCAGCAGGCAGCAGAAGCCGCCGCCGTCCGTCGTCGTCAAAATGACGAACAGGAAGAAGACGACTTCAAAAAGAGGATGGCAAAGGAAATCGATGACCTATGGGTTTGGGCTATTTGCATCATCCTGCTCAGCCCCTTTGCCCGCGAATGGCAGGCGCTGGCACAGGGCTCAAAAGCCTGCTTTTCGAAGACCGACCCGCACCAGATCATTCGGTCAGGACTAACTTTCAAGGCTCAAGAAACCGATGTTTTCTTTGAGACAGCCCCAGAACAACGTCACCGTGCTCTACTGGCATACATCGCGTCGAAAATGCCGAAACTGGCCTCCGGCTTGCCAGTAAATCCGCCGCATTACGGTGTGGATAAAGAGCCGGGCTTTTATGACATTGCGGCACACGGCTGGGAAATCAGGACGGACCTTCACCCGTACCACCTTGCCCTTATCAATGCGCAAAGACCCGAGCGAATCAAGGCCATCTTTCAAGAAGTTGCTGCGGTTTCACCCTTTGATTCCGGTGTGCTGATGGACAAAATTGCACGCGAAGGCGAACTTGCAATTCCGGCTATAAGGGACTGGCCTTCTGCATTCGCCTTCACTCCAGGCGAGCCCCCGATGGCATTGCTGCCTGAGCCGCCGAAGCCGGACTTGGACGACCTTCTGAACGATACAGAAGGCCTTGATTTGGACGGTGACACCCCGGAGTTCCAGCCATGAGCAATGTCCCTTTGATTTTCGATAACGCCATCAAGATTCAACATGGGTCCGCACGCAGCATACGGCTTTCGGACCTGCCCGAGCAGGTTGCAGCTAAGCTCGACCCGGATGCACCGCAGATCTTCGCTCCGCGGTCACTACCTGTCATAGTCCGTGAAATTGCACGACTTTCAAATCGGATAGTTCCGACAACCGAAGTCTACATCGCACCAAATCTCAGGCGTTACGGTGGCTTCGCGTTCGTCGAGCGCAACATGATTGTGCTCGAGGCCCCGAAGGGCTTTTGCGACCCCACATTCAATGCGTGGGGATTAGCTCACACCGTCGAGAAGCTCTTTCACGAAGTCTGGCATATCTGCTCAAAGCAGCTATCACCGGAGCTTTACAAGACGTGTGCGGACATGGTGAAGGATGGCATGCCGTTGGGAGACCCGTCCTACTGGGACACCCCCGAAGAAAGGCTTGCGCGGTGCTTTCAGCACTGGGCCATGAGCCACTGGATGGGCTGGCAAAGTGTGACGGACGACCCCCGAACCCATCAAACGCCAAGCGCGGTTTTTGCTGCGATTTATAGCGGCTACTTTGCTCAGGTAGTGGCTGGCAAAGAAGGGCGGGCGGCGTAAAAAAGGGCCGCTCGAAAGCGACCCCTTTTAATATAAATCCTTACAGCCGGTGTATCCGACTGCATTTATACTGTACCCGGTTCGACCTTCTTTGGTCTACCTCTACCCCGTCTTTTCGACTGATTGTCGTTCTGCCCGAAAATCAGGCCGTCAAGCCACGCTTCAAACGAACTGCGTTCGTAAACAACGCGACCACAAATGACGGCTGAGGGTGGAGCAGGAGGAAGACCGGGCAGTCTCTTGTCGCCTTTTTGTGCGACACGAGCGAGAAAATCGGCGGAGACGGGGTAGAGAGCTGCGACTTCGCGACGCGTCAGGTATCGCGTCAGGTATTTGTTTTCAGACATAGATACACGTTCCCTAGTACAAAAAAGTTGCACTACGGCGCGCCTCACGAATCTTGTATCGCATCACCTTTTGTAAAAGTCAACAACGTATCCCAACACATCTCAAAACCATCAAAAACCTTGTGACAATTTGGGACACTGACATCGACAATTTGGGACAAAACACCCCACCCCATCCCAATGCACCCCAATAAATCTCAACATTAAGTCATTGATTTTTGTCAACATTTTGGAAAAGCCGTTTCTTTTCAATGCCCCCTATTCGGTCTTGAAAACCGGCGTGCCTTTACGGGTACCCAGGGTTCGAATCCCTGTCTCTCCGCCAGCTCCCTTATTATTAGCCGAATTTTGAACCGCGCTAAGACAAGTGTTTGTCATCGCGTTTATTCGCACGCATGAGTCGGTTCAGTTCAATCACACGATTAAGCCAGATAAAATCACACGCCTTTTACTAATGTTTGGGGTGCTTAAGTTCTCTTGTAACCGGGGTACATGATGCCAACCTGATAAAACAGGGTGGAGCGTATCAGCGGAGAAAACCTGATGTCACTGAATATTGGCAGCCGTATTCTTTTGGCAGCGGCACTGATTGTTGTGACCACATTTGTGGCATTCATTCTGTATTTCGACCTTCAACAAAGATCTGCAATTCAGGATTCACTTCAATCCAAGCTGATTGAAACGGGTTCTCTGGCAACAACCGGGATCGCAAATTGGATTGAGGGCCGAAAGTTGCTGGTAGAGAGCCTTGGGCAAAACATTGCCCGGAAGAATGACAGTGACAGTGTGAAGGATCTGGTCAGCCGCCCTGCCCTCGCCAATACATTCATGTTCTCGTATTTTGGCAGTGCATCTGGAGAAATGCTGATGTTTCCACCGGACGAACTGCCTGCCGATTACGATCCACGTAAACGACCATGGTATTCGGACGCAGTAACTGCAGGTGGCAGTACGCTTACCGAACCTTATACGGATGCCTCAACAGGAAAGCTGATTGTGACAGCGACTACACCGGTTTCTTCTGATGGGAAAATCGTTGGCGTCGTAGGGGGAGATATTGACATCACCACCTTGGGGGAACTGGTGCGGAGCGTTGATCTAGGTGGGATCGGGTACGGATTTCTGGTTAACGACCAGGGAACTATCCTGATCCATCCTGATACCGATTTAACCCTCAAACCAATTGCAGAAGCCTTTCCGGAGAGTACCCCGACTGTTCAGGAAGGCATGGATGACGTCCTGAATGGAAGTGGTGATCAAATTTTCACTTTCTTCAAGGTTGAAGGTCTGCCCGCCGTAAGCTGGTACCTTGGCTTTGCCATCGACCGTGACCTTGCTTACCTGTCACTGACAAACTTCCGGAAGACATCCGTTATCACAGCCATTATCGCGGTCCTTGCCATAATGGGACTTCTGGGGATTTTGGTACGTCAATGGGTATCGAGACCCGTTCTGAGCATGACAGATGCCATGACACGCCTTGCAAGTGGTGATCGCAGCGTAGAAGTACCGGGTACCGAACTCAAGGATGAAATCGGTTCAATGGCTGCTGCTGTTGTTGTATTCAAGGACAATGCTATCGAAATGGAACGCCTCGCCAAAGAGAACGAGGCCGCCACAAAACGGCTGGCGGAGGAACGCAGACGCGCACTCAACCAAATGGCAGACAATTTCGAGAAAAATGTCCTTTCGATCGTTGAAACTGTCGCATATGCGTCCGGGCAGACCCAGCATGTAGCCAAACAGCTGACAGCAAGTGCCGAAGAATCCAATGCGCGGGCAGCTGCCGTTTCCAAAGCCGCAGCCGAGACGACTGAAAGCGTTCAGACCGTCGCATCCGCCACCGAGGAATTATCTGCCGCCATCAGGGAAATCGCAGCGCAAGTTACGCAATCCATCCAGGTTGCAAGCATGGCGGTTGAAGGCGTGAATAACACCAGCCAGACCGTCACGGAGCTTGCCGATGCAGCAGAACGGATTGGAAAGGTTGTCGGCTTAATTCAGGATATTGCTGGGCAGACAAACCTCTTGGCTCTGAACGCCACCATCGAAGCTGCGCGCGCCGGAGATGCAGGCAAAGGATTTGCCGTGGTAGCAGGCGAAGTGAAATCCCTTGCCAATCAGACAGACAAGGCAACCGGCGACATTCAGACACAGGTCGATGGCATTCAATCTTCGTCTACCCGCTCCGTAACGGAAATCAGCGATATCACCACAACAATCGAACGGATTAACAAGTTCTGCAATGCGATAGCAGCCGCTGTCGAGCAACAGGGAGCTGCAACGCAGGAAATTGCGGATAGCGTGCAACGCGCCGCTTCGGGAACACAGGATGTGTCCCGGAATGTATCAGCCGTTTCCGATGCTTCGACCATGGTCAGCGACGAAGCCCGCGCTCTTTTGCAGTCGTCAAATGAAATGCAGGCTTTGGCCGGAAAGCTTCGCGAGGAAGTGATTGGCTTCCTCAAAACAGTTCGCGACAATTGAGCCGTAGCAATCATCCGGACCCGCGTCGTACGTTGATCACGGTGCGGGCCTTTTGATTGCCCTCTGGTTGCCGCAAAAATGGTCGAAAACTAAAATGCCACGTTCAGGTGCAAAAATTTGCGGCAAAACCAAGTGTGATTCGGCTCTCTCGGAAATGCTGGGAATTTTTATTGCGTAAAAACACTTAGGACAGCAGTATATTTGCTAAGGTTTCCCAACCCCGGCCAAATATAATGCGGAGAGGGCCGTTTTCTTCATATAACTGCAAAAAATCAGTAGAATTACGGTGCCCAGACAGGCAATTATTCAGGGGAAGAATGTGATTCGGATTGTCCAAAGGGGTGAAGCATCGATCTGGTGCGGATCGGGCAGGCCCGAAACAACAAGAACTTTCAACAGGGGACTCTTTATCTCGATATGAGCACAAACATACCCGCCCTAAAGGTCGAAGGGATGTTCAAAAGCTTTGGGGAGCATGAAGTCCTCAAAGGTATTGATCTGACCGCGAATACCGGTGACGTTATTTCGATCATCGGTTCATCCGGTTCTGGCAAAAGTACCTTTTTGCGCTGCATCAACCTTCTTGAAACACCGAATTCCGGCACCGTGCATGTTCATGGCGAGCTGATCAAGATGCGCGGCCTGAAAGATGGAAGTCAGGAACCGGCCGACAAAAAACAGCTCCAACGCATTCGCACCAAACTGGCCATGGTCTTTCAAAGCTTCAATCTTTGGAGCCACCTGACCATTCTGGAAAATGTAATCGAAGCGCCGGTGCATGTTCTTGGCATTCCCAAAAAAGAAGCAATAGAACGTGCTGATGCACTGCTTCACAAAGTAGGGATGCATGAACGCCGCGACTATTATCCCGGCCATATTTCCGGCGGACAGCAACAACGCGCTGCCATTGCCCGTGCTTTGGCGATAGAGCCCGAAGTTCTGCTGTTTGACGAACCGACATCGGCTCTTGACCCCGAATTGGTTGGCGAGGTTCTGCACGTTATGACGGGCCTTGCCGAAGAAGGCCGAACCATGCTCGTTGTAACCCACGAGATGGGATTTGCCAAAGGCGTATCAAGCCACGTTATGTATCTTCATCAGGGACTGGTCGAAGAGTTTGGTGCCCCGAAAGAAGTTTTCGAAAATCCAAAATCAGAACGTATGAAGCAATTCCTTCAGCGTGATTTCTGATCTGGAAGGGCTGGTTCCGCGAAAGAACCGACCGACAAGGACAGTGTCGATACGGCCTGTTCTCAACAACAAGGGAGACTATGAATGAAAAACTGGATCAAGGTTGCGACCGCAGCAGCCGTGGGTGTCGCACTGAGTGCATCGGCAGCAAGTGCAGCCTGGGAAAAGGTCGTTATTGCGACCGAAGGTGCATACCCTCCGTTCAACTATGTCGACAAGGATGGCAAACTGCAGGGGTTTGACGTCGATTTCGCGGTAAAACTTTGTGAGACGGCTGGTATCGAATGTGAAATCGTAGCCCAGGACTGGGACGGGATCATTCCGGGTCTGCTGGCAAAAAAATATGATGCGATTATCGCCCAGATGTCGATCACCGAAGAGCGTAAACGCTCCATCGACTTCACCAATTACTACAGCACCACGCCGGCGGTATTCGTTGGTAAGGAAGGAATGTCTGTGGAGGCATGGAAAGATGGCGCGGTTGTTGAAGACGCGCTTGACGGTCTCGTGATCGGCGTTCAGCGCTCGACCACTCACTCTGCTTTCCTCGAAGACAATTTCCCGAACGCTGAAATTCGTATGTATGACACGCAGGACAACGCTCTGCTTGATCTTACGGCTGGCCGCATTGATGCAACACTGGCCGATTCCGGTGTTCTCGTTGAATGGGTCAAGTCCGATGAGGGCAAAGGCTATGCTTTCGTGTCGGAAACTTTTGCGCCTAAAGAATTCTTTGGCGAAGGTGCCGGGATCGGCATTCGCAAAGAAGATCAGGACCTGAAAGAAATCCTGAACAAGGCACTGGCCGAAATGCTTGCCAATGGTTCGTATCAGGAAATAAACAAAAAGTACTTCGAAGAAATCAACCTGCACCCGAATTGATCGGAAGGCAGTTTAGGGCGGCACCAGCGTGCCGCCCTTCCCTTATTGCCCGACGTTGATGTGGCATGAAGGTTTGCAGGAGATACCATGTTTGATTTATACGGCCGCGGTTGGCAGATGCTTGAAGGTGGGCTTGTGACAGTCCAGCTTTGCCTGACCGTGCTGCCATTCATGATTATTCTGGGTTTGCTGGGCGCTTCGGCAAAATTGTCGCGTTACCGGAGCTTGAGGATAATCGGGGAAAGCTACACCGTTATTATCCGCGGTATTCCCGAACTTTTGGTTATTTTATTGATCTATTTTGGCGGCACGATTGCCGTGCAGAACCTTGCCGAGCTTATTGGCGGTGAAGCTGTTCGTGTTGATATCCCGGCATTCTGGTCGGGCGTGGCGGCACTTGCTCTTGTTCAGGGTGCATTCGCCTCCGAAGTGTTTCGCGCAGCCATGCAATCCATTCCGGTTGGCCAGATTGAAGCCGCAACGGCGTGCGGCATGACACCAGCGCAAATATTCCTTCGAATCAAGTTACCGCAACTCTGGCGGTTCGCCCTGCCCGGTCTGAATAACCTGTTTCAGGTTCTGATCAAGGATACGGCCCTGATTTCAGTCGTCGGTGTCGAGGAAATCCTGCGAAAAGCGGCGGTTGGTGCGGGGACAGAAAAAGCGCCATTCACGTTCTATCTGGTTGCAATGGCGATGTTCCTGGCTTTTACCACTGTATCGCTGTTCGTTTTCAGCCGACTTGAAAAGCGGGCTTCCCGTGGCATTGCGAGGGCGTAAACGATGTTTGAAGATCTGATATACGTCCTGACCAAATATGATACCTGGCTGTGGCAGGGGTTCCTTCTGACACTGCAGTTATTGGCAGTTTCTGTCGTATTTGGCACCCTAATTGCCATCCCGCTTGCCGTGGCCCGTGTTTCAAAGCTGGTTTGGGTTCAAGCCCTGCCCTTTGCGTTTATCTATGTGTTTCGCGGTACACCGCTGATCGCGCAGCTGTTCATGATGTATTATGGCTGCGGGCAGCTGATCGCCAGCATTGATGGTATTCAGGATCACTGGTCCTGGACGTATCTGCGTGATCCTTACTGGTACTGTCTGTTGACGTTTGTTCTTAACACGGCGGCTTATATGGCCGAGATCATGCGTGGCGGCATCCAGAACGTTCCGAATGGCGAGATTGAGGCGGCGCGCGCGTGCGGAATGGCCCCCGCCACCATTTATCGCCGGATCATCTTCCCGCGTATGTGGCAGATTATCTGGCCCGCCTACACCAACGATGTAATTTTCACGCTTAAGGCAACGTCACTGGCGTCAACGGTGACAATGATGGAACTAACCGGAGCCGCGCGCAAAATTGTTGCTCGCACTGCATTGCCATATGAAGCCTTTATTTCGGCCGGTGTGATCTACCTGATAATTGTTTACGTTCTCACCTTTGGCTTCAAGGGGATCGAGAAGCACCTTCGCCGAAACGAAAACCGGAAAGAAAACAAATCCGTTCCGGCCAAAGCTGGCGGACATATTTGATCCAGCCTTTTGTGCCTGCCCCCGAGCGAAGATAAGCATCGCTCGGGGACACGCGTCCCAGCCAGCCATGCAACCCAGTAGTTTGCAAGTGCTGTTGATAATGCCACCACCAAATCCCACAGGAATATCATGCAACAAGAACGCATTGAATTGATTCGCCCTCAAATGGGTACTGCCCGCGCGCTTACCGTCCGTCGCTATGGCAAAGTCGGGCAAGGACCAAAAGCTTATCTGCAGGCAGCCCTTCATGCCGACGAGCTCCCTGGTGTAATCGCCCTGCACCATTTGGAAATGCTCCTGAAAGCTGCCGAAGAAAGCGGCCAGATCAACGGTGAAATCGTGGTTGTACCGTTCGCCAATCCGATCGGTTTCACCCAGTATGTTGATATGAAACCGCTCGGGCGTTTTGAAATGCGCACCGGACAGAACTTCAACCGTCACTATCCCGACCTGTGTAAGGAACTGATTGCGGCTGTTGATGGTAAGCTTGGTCAGGATCCGGATGCCAATGTTGAATGTGCGCGTGTCGAACTTCGTCGCTTGATCAAGGAACACCGCAGCAATGCAGGGCCCTTGACCGATCTTGAGGATTTACGTCTGACACTGGCGGAACTGGCAATTGATGCGGACTATGTTCTTGACCTGCATTGCGACTGGGAAGCCGCCATGCATCTTTATACCAGCGATTCCAGCTGGCCGGATGCAGCAGATCTGTCGGCTCAAATCGGTGCAGAAGCCTGCCTGATTGCCGAAGAAAGCGGCGCCAACCCGTTCGACGAAGCTTTCAGCCGCCCCTGGGTCGAATTGCGCCGCGTTTATGGCGACAAGTTTCCGATCCCGATGGCAACACTTTCAACCACAATCGAATTGCGCGGTGAACAGGACGTTTATGATCACCTTGCCAGTCAGGATGCAAAGAACCTGTTTGCATTCCTGCAACGTCGTGGCGTTATCGCAGGTGATCCCGGCCCCCTACCCCAGGCAAAATGCACGGCCACACCGCTTGCAGGTGTTGATCGCGTAACGGCAACCCATGGCGGGATGATCGTGTTTTCCGTCGATGCCGGTGTCCATGTAAAAGCAGGTCAGGAACTGGGCTATGTTCTTGATTGCGAAACAGGTGACAAAACACCGTTTTCCAGCCGTACAGACGGTTTCATGTACGCACGTGTCGGTGGGCGTCTTGTGGTCCCCGGCGGTTTGCTTTGCTCTGTCGCAGGGCCCGAAGCATTGCCTGGTCGCGAAGGGCTTCTTTTGACCGCACGTTGACCTTCTTTATGGGACGCGATAGCAAGAGTTCGGTATAATCCTTGCCGAATTCAACACTTCGCGTCCCACGCGTTTTAAGGATATCGACATGTTCGACCCGAATTCTGTTTCAGAAGTCATTGCCGCCGCCAAAGCAGCAGCAAGAAGCGATGCGGAAACCGCGCGACTGGCCATTTCCGTTCTTGATCTGACCAGCCTGAATGACGATGACACGGTCGAAAAGATCGAAGTACTGTGTGACCGCGCACAAAGCCCGGCAGGGAATACCGCCGCTGTTTGTGTGTATGCGCCATTTATCGAAACCGCATGGCGGGCGCTGGGCCAAAGCGGTGTTAAAACTGCTACTGTTGTCAATTTCCCGGACGGTGGCACCAATGCGCAGCGCGTGGGCGACGAAACAGCAGACGCCGTTGCCAAGGGTGCGGACGAGGTTGATCTGGTTTTGCCTTACAAGGCTTTTATAGCCGGGGATATCCAGACTGTCGTTGATGTTATTGAAGCAACCCGCATGGCTTGCGGTCCGATGACCACGATGAAGGTCATTCTTGAAAGCGGCGAATTTGACGATCTTTCCAAGGTCTATGATGCCGCCCGCCTTGCGATCAAACATGGTGCGAATTTCGTCAAAACCTCGACCGGGAAAGTGCCAGTTGGCGCGACGCCCGAGGCGGCGGTAGCAATGATTTCGGCCATTCGCGATGCCCGGGAGGAAGATGGTCTTGCTTGTGGCTTCAAGGCATCTGGCGGCGTCAAAACGGCTGATGACGCAGCATTGTTTCTTGCAATTGCGGATGAAATAATGGGTGAAGGCTGGGCAGAGCCAAGCACGTTCCGTTTCGGTGCCAGCGGGGTTTTGACAGCCTTGTTGGAAACTTGTGGTATTGATCAGTCTGTTGCGCCAAAGACGACTGGCAACTACTGAGAATTATGACTATCTGCCAATCAATCCAAATGGCAGACACAGCTGAAGGAAGACGGAATGGCCCGCGCCATAATCATTGTTGCAGACAGTTTCGGTATCGGCGCAGCCCCAGATGCAGCCAAGTTTGGTGATCAGGGCTCAGACACCTTGGGTCACATTGCAGAAAACTGTGCTAATGGTCTGGCAGACAATGATATTCGCAAGGGAGAACTGAATATTCCCAACATGACCGCGTTAGGTCTTGGCGAAGCCGCCAGGGATGCAACCGGTCGTGTCCCACCGGGACTTGAACATGGTGGCGCGATGATTGGCGCCTATGGCCATGCCCAGGAACTGTCACGCGGTAAGGATACGCCAAGCGGCCATTGGGAAATTGCGGGTGTGCCCGTTGATTTTGATTGGGGCTATTTCCCGCTTGAAGTGCCGACCTTCCCCAGAGAATTGACCGATACGCTGATCAAGCAGGCAAAGTTGCCCGGTATTCTTGGCAATTGTCATGCATCTGGTACAACAATCATTGCCGAACTCGGGGAAGAACACATCAAAACCGGCATGCCGATTTGCTATACTTCGGCCGATAGCGTGTTTCAGATTGCCGCCCACGAAGAGCATTTTGGTCTGGATCGGTTGTACAAGGTTTGCGAGATCGCCTTTAAACTGGTTGAACCATATAATATTGGCCGTGTCATCGCCCGCCCGTTTGTCGGCAGCAGTCCGGCTGATTTCAAGCGAACGGCAAATCGTCGCGATATAGCGATCCCGCCTCATAGACCGACCCTACTGGATAAGTTTAGCGAGGCTGGCGGCACGGTCATCTCGGTGGGCAAAATTGCCGATATCTATGCGCAGCGCGGCATTTCAAAGAAGGTAAAGGCATCGGGTAATATGGCCCTTTTTGATGCCATGATGACTGAAATTGATCAGGCGCCTGATAACAGCATCGTTTTCACCAATCTTGTCGATTTTGATATGGAGTTTGGTCATCGTCGCGATGTGCCGGGTTATGCCAATGCCCTTGAAGAGTTCGATGCCCGCATTCCCGAACTGCGCGCGATTTTAAAGCCGGGCGACCTTGTCATCATCACCGCGGATCATGGCTGCGATCCAACTTGGCGCGGCAATGACCACACACGCGAATTCGTGCCGATTCTGGCATTCGGTCCAGCCATTCAACCCGGGCCGATTGGCATGCGTGACAGTTTTGCCGATATTGGCCAAACCGTTGCGGATCACCTTGGCATCGCGCCGCTGGCCGCGGGTACTTCGTTCCTGAATGGATAAAACATGAACTGGCAACCCGGTCATAGCGAAGCACCGATGGCGCCGATCCGTATCGAGGCGATCATCGATACCGTGTGTCCATGGTGTTACATCGGCAAGAAACGTTTGGAAAAGGCGCTTGTCCGGGAAAAACTTGACCATATGCCAATTACCTGGCGTCCATTCCTTTTGAACCCCGATATGCCAACGGGCGGGATAGACCGGAAATTATATCTGTCGGCCAAATTTGGCGGCACTGAAAGTGCAGGCCGGGTTTACAAGGCGATTGAGGCTGCGGGTGCGGCTGTCGGGATTGATTTCAATTTCGATGCCATTCGTCTGACGCCGGATTCAACAGATTCCCATCGCGTGATCTATAAAGTTTGCGCCGAACGCCCTGCTGTCGGGAATGATCTGGTTGAAGATCTGTTTACGGCTTACTTCCTTGATGGACGCGACATTGGTGATCTTGACGTTCTGGTTGAGATTGCCGTCACCCATGGCGAAGATAGAAACGAAATCCTCGATTACCTTGGGGGTGACATGGATCGCGAATTCGTATCGCAGGAAAACCGGGTTGCCCATCAAATGGGCGTAACCGGGGTCCCATGCTTCCTGTTTAATGGCCGCCATGCTCTTTCGGGCGCGCAGGAACCCGAAATCCTGCAACGCATGATCCGTCTGGCGCGTCAGGAAGAAACACCCATCTGACATGTATCCCGTATGGGAATAAAAAAGGCAGGTCCTGAACGGGTACCTGCCTTTTTCGTTATGCTTTTGCAGCAATATCGGCCAAGCGACGCATCAGGCGCTTTAAACCTTCCAATCGATCTGTCGGACCATCCCACCCCGCAGCATAAACGATCTTGTGATCCGGGCGCAAACGGGCCACGCCAACCTGTTGCTGGATAAAACCAACCAGACCGGCCGGGTTCGGGAATTCATTATTCCGAAGCGTGATAAGCGCCCCTTTGGGGCCGGCATCGAGTTTTTCAACATTGGATGTGCGGCACCATTGTTTGATCGTGACCACGTCCAAAAGGTTTTCGACCTCTTTTGGCAGCTTGCCAAAACGGTCAATCATCTCGGCGGCAAATTGGTCAACTTCCTCGCGGGAACGCAGTTCCGAAATCCGTCGATACAGGCCAAGTCGCACGCCAAGGTCGGGCACATAACGATCCGGTATCAGCACCGGCATTCCGACATTGATCTGCGGCACGAAGGATGCCGCGTCATCGGCCTCTATCTCGCCCTTGGCCTCGGCCACGGCTTCTTCGATCATCTGCTGATAAAGTTCGATCCCAACTTCCTTGATATGGCCTGATTGTTCCTCGCCAAGCAGGTTTCCTGCTCCGCGAATATCAAGGTCATGGCTGGCAAGATTGAAACCGGCACCAAGACTGTCAAGCGTCTGCATGACTTCAAGTCGCTTTAATGCGGTTGCTGTAAGCTTCTTGCCATTTGGCAATGTCAGATAGGCATAGGCACGCTGTTTTGATCGACCGATACGCCCGCGCAACTGATAAAGCTGCGCCAAACCAAACATGTCGGCGCGATGTATGATCATGGTATTGGCGTTCGGAACATCGATGCCGGACTCTATAATATTGGTCGCAAGCAACAGATCAAATTTGCGATCAGTGAAATCGGTCATCACCTGTTCAAGGTCACGAGGCCCCATCTGGCCATGTGCAACGTCAAACTTGATTTCAGGCACAAGTGTTTCAAGTTCCTTGGCAACCCGTCCAAGTTCATTGACCCGTGGGCAGACATAGAAGATTTGCCCGCCACGATGACGTTCACGCAATATCGCTTCGCGCACAACAACCGGATCATATGGCGTGATATAAGTCCGAACAGCAAGACGGTCGACCGGCGGGGTTGCAATAATCGAAAGTTCTTTTACCCCGGTCAGTGCAAGCTGCAATGTGCGTGGGATCGGCGTCGCTGTTAATGTCAGCACATGGACATCGGTTTTAAGCTCTTTCAGGCGTTCCTTATGCTTGACGCCGAAATGCTGCTCTTCATCGATGATCAGAAGTCCAAGATCTTTGAACTTTACACCGTTACCCAAAAGCGCGTGTGTCCCACACACGATGTCTACATGCCCGCTTTCAAGGTTGTCCTTGACCAGCTTGGCATTCTTGCCGGTCACCAGACGCGACAGTTGCTCTACCCGCACCGGAAGCCCGTCAAAGCGCTGCTTGAAGGTCAGGTAATGCTGACGGCATAGCAATGTGGTCGGCGCAACAATCGCAACCTGTTTGCCCGACATTACGGCGGCAAAGGCTGCGCGCAATGCGACCTCTGTTTTGCCAAAGCCAACGTCCCCGCATACAAGACGATCCATCGGCTTTCCTGCGGCCAGATCGTCAAGCGTATCGCGAATGGCACGTGCCTGATCTTCGGTTTCAGCAAACGGGAAGCTTGCACAGAATTCGTCATAACTTCCCTCGGGGGCGGTCAAGGCCGCCCCTTTGCGCAGATGGCGTTCGGCGGCAACCTTTATCAGCTTGCCTGCCATATCGCGAATGCGCTCGCGCAATTTGGCCTTGCGGGCCTGCCAGGCAACGCCGCCAAGTTTATCAAGGATCGACAGCCCCTCGTCCGAGCCATAGCGCGATAGAACTTCGATATTCTCAACCGGAACAAAAAGCTTGTCGCCGCCATCATATTCCAGTTCCAGACAATCGTGAGGCGCACCACCCGCCGTAACGGTCCGAAGACCAAGATAACGACCGATCCCGTGGTCAAGATGGACGACAAGGTCCCCCTCTGAAATCTCGGATGCTTCACGCAGGAAGTTTTCAGCCTTGCGACGTCGTCCGCCTGGACGGCTCATACGATCGCCAAGAATATCCTGTTCCGAAAGTATCCAAAGACCTTCACGGCGGAACCCGTGTTCAAGATCGAGAATAACAACAGCAAGCTGTTCTGGCGTCAGATCGTCAGTAACATCTTCCCAGCATTCTGCCGTAACAACCTTTGCAACTCCATGTTCGCGCAGAACCGAAATCATACGGTCACGTGATCCATCGGAATAAGCTGCGATAACAACCTGTTGATTCTTTCCACGTTGGGCGACGATGAAATCACGCAATTCATCATAAAGATTGGTATCGGCCCGTGCCCGAACATCACCAAAGTCGCGCCCGGGACGTGCGCCCATGTCAAAAACGGCACGCTCAGCACTTTCTTCTTCGTAGTAAGGTGAAAGTTCTAGAACCGTGCGATCATTCAGCATCCGGTCAAATTCGGCCTGATCAAGGTAAAGCCGCTCGGGCGGCACAGGTTTATAAACATTGTCCCCCGAAAGCCCGCCGCCCTTTATATTCAGGCGTGCCTGATAATAATCGTCAATCATCTCAAGGCGGTTTTCGATGACCTCGCCATATTGATGATCAAGGCTGACCATCACATCAGGAAGATAGGCAAAAACTGTATCCATACCGTCGTGGAACAACGGCAGCCAATGCTCCATTCCACCATATTTCAAGCCGTTACTGATCGATTCATAAAGTGGATCAGTTTGCGATACGACGCCAAAAAGTTCGCGATATCCGCTGCGGAACCGGGAAATGCTTTCGTGATCCAGAAACACTTCGCCAACGGGCAGAAGGGCGATTTCGTTGATCCGTCCGACAGTGCGCTGGGTTTCAACGTCAAACCGGCGAATGCTTTCGATCTCGTCACCAAAGAAATCAAGTCGCACAGGCTCTTTCATACCCGGCGCAAAGATATCAACAATATCGCCGCGAACCGCGTAATCACCGGGCTCCATAACCTGTTCGGCACGGTTATAGCCCATCCGATCAAAATAGCCGGTCAGATCGGCGCGCGAATGCTCCTGTCCTGATTTAAAGGTCAGTTTGCCATCGCGCATAACATCTACCCGCGGGACGCGCTGCATGACCGCCGCTGCTGTTGCCAGAACGATACGTCCCTGCCCGCTGGCCGGTTTGATATCCTCAGCCAGTGTCGTCAATGTTTCAACCCTGCGTGCCGTTACTTCGGCAATCGGTGAAACCCGGTCGTAAGGCAAGCAATCCCACGCCGGCAGGGTCAAGACTTCGACCTCGCCCGCAAAGAAAGCAAGTGCCTCGGCAAGCTGGGCCATGCGTTTGTCATCGCGCACGATATGCAGGATTGTGGCGTCGTTTGCCGATGCATCCAGCAATTCGCGCAACAACAAAGCGTCGGCACCCTCGGGAACACCACACAGTCGCTTGCGACCTTTTGTTGAAATGATTTCTTTTAATTTATTCAATGTTTTATCTGGCGTTGCTAAGTTCCTGAATCATGTGCAGCACGTCGGTATCATATTCCTCCGGTGCCTGCTCTTTGCCCGTTGCCCACTTAAAGAAATCGGCATCGGGAACATCATTCATCAGGATTTCAAAACGTTCGAGCTGTTCTTCTGACAGGGTGGCAAGGTGCGCCTCCATGAAACGACCGATCAGGATATCGTTTTCCTTGGTACCGCGATGGCCGCCGCGAAACAGCAATTTCTTGCGTCGGACTTCAAGTTCTTTGCTGTCGATACTCACGTTCGATCTCCTGTCTTTTCTGGTCACTGTGCATCGGCATAAAACCAAAGGCACAGTTTGTCTTTTGTGGCATGGTTTGTACGGTAAATTCGCCAATTGGTCCATGCTGTCATCCATCCAATTTGCATTGGCTCGTGACTTGTCGGTTGTCGCACGATAATTTTGTTGTATACCCAGCATCTAAACCGATTTGTTCTATTAACGTTCTTATCCGAAAACACAACGAAAACCGTCATGCGCCCGGAAATATTGTTCCCGCTTTTTGCTGAAATCGACAGCTTGCCCGGCATTGGCCCGCGCCTGAAGCCTTTGCTTGCGCGGTTGATCGGCGGCGAACATGTGGTCGATTTGCTGTGGCATTTGCCATCGGGGCTGATTGATCGACGTTTTTCTCCGCCTCTAACAGAAACAATTGATGGATCGATTGTTACGCTGGATGTCTGGATAGAACGCCATGATGCCCCGCCAAATCGGCGCCGCCCGTATCGGGTCATTTGCAAAACTCAAGGTGTCCCTCTGGTTTTGGCGTTTTTCAATGCCAGGGCCAAATATCTGAACGAAGTTCTGCCGGTTGGTGAAAAGCGTATCGTCTCGGGCAAAATTGATCATTATCGCGGTGAATACCAGATCACCCATCCTGACCGAATTGGTACCGAGGCCGAGCGTGATGAAATTCAAACCGTGGAGCCTGTGTACCCGATGTCAGCTGGTGTCACGGGTAAAACTCTTACCAAATCAACTCGTGCGGCTCTTGCGATGGTACCGGAGCTCCCGGAATGGCATGACCCCGCCCTACAGGCGCGGCACAAATGGCCTGCTCTGAAGTCCGCCCTGCATCAGGTTCATAACCCTGAAAATGATGGCGACCTGTCACCCGACCACCCTGCCCGCAAACGACTTGCCTATGACGAACTGCTGGCAAATCAGCTTGCCCTTGCGCTTATTCGAGCAAAGATGCGCAAGCTGGGCGGACGAGCAACAAACGGTGATGGCCGTTTGCGCAAGGCACTTGAAGCAGAACTTCCCTTTGCCATGACAGGTGCGCAGCAACGCGCACTGAAAGACATTTACGAAGACATGGGTGGCAACGGACGCATGCTACGCCTGCTTCAGGGGGATGTTGGCTCGGGAAAAACGGTTGTCGCCCTGATGGCCATGCTGAATGCAATCGAAACAGGCCGTCAGGCTGCTTTGATGGCGCCGACTGAAATTCTTGCCCGTCAGCATTTTGAAACGATCACCCCGCTTCTTGAAAAGATCGGTGTGACCTGCGCAATCCTGACGGGTCGTGATAAAGGCAAAAGTCGTAAAGCTGCGCTCGAAGGTTTTGCAGATGGCACTTTTCAGATTGCCGTTGGTACGCATGCACTGTTTCAGGAAGACGTGCAATTCCGCGATCTGGCTTTCGCCGTTGTCGATGAACAACATCGATTTGGCGTCCATCAACGTTTGATGCTGGCTGGCAAGGGACAGGCTGTCGACGTACTGGTCATGACGGCAACACCGATCCCCAGAACCCTGACCCTAACGGCCTTTGGGGATATGGAAGTATCGCGATTGGATGAAAAACCACCAGGAAGAAAGCCCGTTGATACACGTGTCCTGCCCGCTGACAAAGCGGATGACGTGATATCAGGCATCGGGCGTGCCATGCGCACCGGAACCAAGATTTACTGGGTATGCCCGTTGGTCGAGGATTCCGAAATCCTTGACCTGCAGGCAGCAGAAGAACGTTATCGCATTCTGGTCGAACTTTTTGGCGAAAGTCGTGTCGGGCTTGTCCACGGCAAAATGAAAGCCAAGGACAAGGACACCGTGATGGAACGCTTCGCCCACGGTGATCTGTCAATTCTTGTCGCAACCACCGTGATTGAGGTTGGTGTCAACGTCCCGGAAGCGACAATCATGGTCATAGAACATGCTGAACGCTTTGGGTTGGCACAGCTGCATCAGCTACGCGGACGGATCGGACGTGGAGACGCGGCATCAACCTGTCTGCTGCTTTACGGTTCACCATTAGGCGAAATTTCAAAAGCTCGCCTGAAAATCATGCGCGAAACCGAAGACGGTTTTATCATTGCCGAAGAAGACCTTCGTTTGAGAGGCGCTGGCGAAGTATTGGGCACCCGGCAAAGCGGCTTGCAAGCCTATCGCCTAGCCAGCCTTGAGATGCATGGGGATTTGCTTGCAATTGCACGTGATGATGCCCGACTGATTGTCGAACTTGATCCCGATCTGCAAAAGCCGCGCGGCGAAGCATTGCGGTTGTTGCTGTATCTTTTCGAGCGCGACGAAGCCGTTCGCTATTTCCGGTCCGGCTAAAAACAAGGGCGCTTGCAAATTGCGGCACCCTTGTTTTTTGTTTTCCATTAAACCGCTTTACGCATCCTCGCGGCTTTTGTCATCGGTATTCTCGTTCCCCGGTTCGGGATGTTTGGAAACCAGAACCGGTATGTTTTCTTTTTCACGCAAAACATCGACGTCTTCGTATGTCTTTGCGGAAACACGCGGCTTGGCCTGAAGTTCAGCACTGCGACGATCAGGTGGTGTGACAATCCCGCCTGACATAACCATTTTGATCGCCTCTTCGACCGTCATATCAAGGATCACGATATCCCGGCGTGGCACGAACAAAAGGAATCCCGATGTCGGGTTTGGTGTGGTTGGCAAAAAGATATTGATAACCGTATCTTCCGTCAGGTTCTGCACTTCACCCTTTGTCTCACCGGTAATAAAGCCAATAGCCCACATGCCGCGGCGCGGATATTCCAACAAAACAGCCTGACGGAATGCATTTGACTGATTGGCCAGCACCGTTTCAAGTATCTGTTTGACCGCACCATAAATGCTGCGAACCGCAGGAATACGCGCCAGAATACGTTCATAAAGCTTGATCAGCGCGCGTCCGGCAAAGTTGGTGGTGAACCAGCCGACAACCGTAATGAAAATCAGGATCACCAACAAACCAAATCCCGGGATACCGTATTCCTGATAACCTTCGGGCAGGTAATAGACCGGGTTGTAATGCCCCGGAATCAGCGGCATGACCTTACTGTCGACGAATTCTATAAACCACCATGCCAAACCAAATGTTATAACAAGTGGCGCACTGACGAGAACGCCTGTCAGAAAATAGGCCCGCACACGGGCAAAAAAGCCCGGACTGGGAAGGGCATGTCCGGCGTTTTCGCTATCCGAATCATGTTGATTATCGTGATTGGCGGTCATTGATCACCTGTGAAGAGACGTCGCATTACATCTTTTGACCTGTAATACATATTTGCATTCACCATTTGTCATTAACAGTATGGCAATGCTGCGACTATTAAGCTGGGAAATTCCCATTTATAGAGTGATAGCAGCATTCAAGTTTGTGGCGCAACCAAACAAAACAGGCGGCATCAACCGCCATTGAAAAGGAGTTGTTTTGCAGGTCTGGATTGTTGAATACATATACGATGATAATGGCTCTGTCGGTATCCGCACAGCGAAGGTAACAGCGCCCGATTATGAAACTGCACGGCAATTTGCCCTGGGTGACGCACCAGCAGTCGATTTCGTGATGTCTTTGCATCCGGAATCCGAAGATCAGTTTCTTGGCCGACCTGCCATAAGGGCGCGGGAAATGACAGGAAAAGTCGCCCATGACGTTCCTGATCCGGATGAAGACATAGAAGATGAGGATGATGTCTGATATCGACGATAAGCGAGATTACCTTGCCAGACCGATCATCGGAGTTGGTGCTGTTATTTAGAATGACGAAAATGTTTTACTGATCAAACGGGGCAAGGCGCCAAGTAAAGGCAGTTGGAGCATTCCCGGCGGCGCACAGGAGCTTGGTGAAACATTGCGTGATGCGGTTCGGCGGGAAGTCCTGGAGGAAGCCGGTATCATCGTATCAACCCCGGTTCTGATTGATACAGTCGACCTGATCACGCCAGATGGCAATGGGTAGGTTCAATATCACTATACCCTGATCGACTTCGTCGCCGAAGCACAAGAAACCGATTTAAAGACTGGCGGCGATGCTGCCGATGCCCGCTGGGTGCCTTTCGTGCAGCTTGATGACTACAGGCTTTGGGACAAAACCAAAGACATCATTACCCGCTCGCGCGCTTTACGTCGGTAAATTCAACCCTCACGAAAACAAAAAGGCGACATCAGAAGATGCCGCCTTTTGATCGATTAGTGGAAATCTGATCACGCTGCAGCATGCTGCGTCAGAACAGATTCCTGAATTTTTTTGAATGCGCGCGCCTCAAGCTGACGGACACGTTCGCGACTTACGCCAAAGCGTTCGCCAAGTTTTTCAAGCGTAATCGGATCATCACTCAGGAAACGGGCTTCGATAATCTCACGCTCACGCTCTGGCAACTCACCCATCGCGCTTTTCAGCATGTCGTTATGTAAAACACGTTCCTCTGCATCTGCAACGATGCTTTCCGGGCTTGGTGCATCTGACGACAGAGTATCAAGATACTCCATGCCTTCGTCTTTCGGCATTGGTGTGTTAAGCGAGAAATCACGCGCTGCAAGGCGACGGTTCATTTCAAGCGCTTCTTTACCGGTCACGCCAAGCTTCTCGGCAACGGCATCTGCCTGTTCGGGTGACAGTTCGCCATTGTCATAGATGTTAAGCTGCTTTTTGGCTTTACGCAGGCTGAAAAACAGCTTTTTCTGCGCTGCCATGGTGCCAAGTTTCACCATCGACCAGCTGTGAAGGATATATTCGGTCACTGCCGCCTTGATCCACCACATTGCATAGGTCGACAGACGGAAACCACGTTCCGGATCGAATTTTTGAACAGCCCGCATCAAGCCGGTATTGCCCTCGGCCACCAGATCAGCCATTGGAAGGCCATAGCCCCGATAGCCGAACGCAATTTTTGCTACAAGACGCAAGTGACTTGTGACCAGCTTGTGAGCTGCATCCGTGTCATCATGCTCGTGATAGCGGCGTGCAAGCATATATTCTTCGTCTACGCTGAGCATCGGAAACTTCCAGACCTGTCTCAGGTAACCGGAGAAACCGTCGTCCTGCGGTACTGCAGGTAATTTAATCGTGCTCATATCATGTCCTCCAGAGAGGTTTACGCACCACGCCTGACAATTCTTCCTACGAATTCAAACAGACTTTAGATGACGCGCAAACACTGTCAGTTGTGACTTAAATCACGTGGACGACCGGCATTCATTTGGGGAAATGGTTTCGTCCGGTCGCAATTTCATCCCATAGGCCCTATGGGAGAGGACAGCAGACGCAAAGATAACGTATATTCATCGTGTCTCTTCCTTCCTCGAAGCAAATCGACAATTTACATGTCCGCCATTAGGCCGGAACATCATCCGGCGGTGCCATTGGGCCCCCACCCGCAAAAGTTAATATACCTAAATCCGACTAAATTCGTCAAGATAAACCTGACTGGATTTCAGCTATATTTAACTTTCAATATCAGTATTTTACATAATTTACCCGATAAACGCAGTCGGGAATTATCAATACCAATATCTTCACGCTAAAATCGATATACGGCAAAAAGAAGGCATACTGATTGTTTTTTGCAGCGTTTTAAGGCACCCCATAAAATGTGGTAATGGGACTGGTCGATACCCGCTCCTGTTGGGGCTGGTATGACACGACATTAACAATGCGTTTGAGCGAAAATGATTTATGTGACCAATGGACAGTTGCGATGTGCGATGCATAAACCTGCAGCCATAGGCCCCTGCCCTTGTGGAAAAGGCGAAAGTTTCGACAATTGCTGCGGGGCAATCCTGGCTGGAAAGCGAAAAGCCTCAACTGCCGAACAATTGATGCGTGCTCGTTACAGCGCATTTGTTTGCCGAGACGCGGATTACCTTCTGGCAACACTGGCTCCGGAAAAGGCATCAGGATTTGATCAGGATCAGATCAGGTCGGACAGATGCGAATGGACTGGACTGGAAATAATTGCGACGGATAAAGGCGGCATTCTTGATCAGAATGGTATTGTCGAATTCGTTGCCCGGTTTCGCGATAGGGGTACCGATCATGTCTTGCACGAAATATCCCGATTTGAACGCCGCAACGGGAACTGGCTTTATATAGATGGTAAATTTCCCGAACAACGAAACCTAAAAACTGTTCTTAACTCCGTCAACATTGGCCGCAATGATCCCTGCCCTTGTGGTTCGGGCAAGAAATATAAAAAGTGTTGCGGTTAAGGCGATGCCTGCTCTCCCGCAAACCCTACTTCAAGCGCCCAACGATGAAATGGCCGGATCAATTTTTGATGCGCATCATCATAGGCAAGCCAGATCAGTTCATGATCCGGTTCAACCGGCGGCCCAAGTCGTTCGGTGAACTCGCACAGGAAGAACACACCGCGCTTGAGCCGAAACCGGCCTTTGGTAAAATTGCTGACATATTGTGAAGCAATTCCAAGACGATTGCGAATATCTATCCTGTAACCGGATTCTTCATATGCTTCGCGATGCAAGGCATCACGCTCACTTTCGCCACGCTCGACCCCGCCCCCGATGAGAACAACGCCTTTGGGAGTGCGCGCAACCGCAACCTCACCGGCATCGT
Organism: Thalassospira sp. MIT1004; assembly: GCF_001858545.1. Taxonomy (NCBI): domain Bacteria; kingdom Pseudomonadati; phylum Pseudomonadota; class Alphaproteobacteria; order Rhodospirillales; family Thalassospiraceae; genus Thalassospira; species Thalassospira sp. MIT1004. The sequence goes on from NZ_MCAO01000022.1 coordinate 322,193, forward strand.
TGCGGATGACGGCATAGACACAGTCCTGCACGATGTAGTTTCTACCCATGTCCGGGTTACCAAAGATCGGTCCGACCAAATTTATATTCCCGGATTTGAATACCGCGCAAATGTTCAAACGAACACATTATATGTTTGAAGTTACAACAATTTCAAATTGCTCGCGCCTGATCAAGCAGCAATTGACAACGAACAGCATCCAGCCGTAATTCGCTTTGCCGGGCGGCGGCGAAGTGTCTTTTAAGGTCATCATTTGATACCGGCATTTCAAGACCGCCGAACTCGGATATCAGACGTTTGGCATGGTTTTCAGGGAATACCCGATCTTGAAACCTGCCCTTGGTCAGGAACCTCTCCGCTAACGCGAAATCGAGTTGCATATTGCGATACAGGATCGTCTGGTAATTCGCATGCGCTTCGAGCTTCCCGTCCGCCGAAACAAAGAAGATCGGGAACATAACGGCCAATTCAGGCAAAAGCCGGTTTGGATAGATATTACCCTTCCAGTATTTCTCAGCGAGCCCGGCATAGGTGTCATAGTCCGAGATCGAATAGAATCGGGCCTTGGCCAGCGGAAGGATTTCCACCTTTGGCTTGGTGATCGTCACTGTATCATTGGAAACATCGACGTAAAGATCGCCGAACTGGAAAGCATTCTGAAAATATTCGTGTCGAAGATTGCCCCAAACACGTTTGGCTATTCCACCATTCAGACAAAAATCTCGTAACGCGCCAATCCCCACGGTCTGTGGCGCCTGCAACTCATGCTCCAAAAGCTCTTTGACGCCTTTGGTGATTTCATAGCAGTATCCTTGGGGATATTCGCCTTTTTTCGGGTGCCGGGCCTGATCAAACTCACGATCAAACTGCAATCTCAGACGTAGCAAGTCGTCTTGCAATTTCCGGATGTGCGGCAACAGAAACTTCTTTGTCAGCTTCACCTGCTTGAAGTTCGTCGGCATTAGCTGTTCTTCTTCTGCCTGCTGCTTTATGAAATCAAGGGTCAACTTGCCATTCGATGTCATGGGAATGCTACTTTTCACAGATGCGAGGCTGGGAACCGAAAGATCGGCTGGGTGGCTTATTCAGATGCACTCTTCTGGCATGAACAAAAATGCCCCGGAAAAGCAAGTTCCCGAGGGCATCAACAAGTCTTGCAACCAACCGCGTCTTAGAACGGAATTTCGTCATCAAGGTCCGGTGCTCCGGCAGGCGCAGAACCGCCGCCCGACGAGCTACCATTGCCCCAACCGGCATCCGATCCGCCGCCATAACCGCCACCATTGTCCGATCCATAGCTGCCGCCAGAGCTTGCGCCGCCACCACCCATGCCGCCGCCTTCGCCGCGGTTGTCGAGCATGGTCAGGTTCGAGTTGAATCCTTCAAGCACGATTTCAGTGGTGTAATTGTCCTTGCCGTCCTGCCCCTGCCATTTGCGGGTGCGAAGCTGGCCTTCGATATAAAGCTTGCTGCCTTTTTTCACAAAGCGTTCAACCACATCGGCCAAACCTTCGTTGAAAACGACGATGCGATGCCATTCGGTGCGCTCGCGACGCTCGCCCGACTGGCGGTCTCGCCACTGTTCCGAGGTCGCAATGCTGAAATTGGCAATCTTTTTGCCAGCCTGGGTGAAACGAATTTCAGGATCGCGGCCGAGGTTCCCGACGAGAATGACTTTATTGACACTGCCAGCCATGGGTTATCTTCCAAAGTTTGTGTTGTCCGCCGTTTCGTATGAACGAAACTGGTGAGTTATCATTGCGCAAAAATGCGCTGCATTAAAGTTTCAAGTGCGATGCGATCAGTATCGTCGAACGAACCAGCCTCGACACTATCGACGTCGAGCACCGCAATCAACTGTCCTTGCGCATTCAGCACCGGCACGACAATCTCGGAGTTCGACCGGCTGTCACAGGCGATATGCCCCGGAAAAGCGTGAACATCTTCAACAACCTGGGTTTTGAGCGTCGCAGCAGCTGTGCCGCAAACACCGCGACCAAACGGAATGCGCAGGCACCCCAAAGTCCCCTGATAAGGCCCGACGACCAGTTCATTTTCTTTCGCTGGATCAACGATATAAAAGCCAGTCCAGAAATAATAGTCGAACTTTTGTGCAAGAATACAGCTGATTGTCGCCATCAGCGCGGTGACGTTGGTTTCACCCTCGGTGATGCTGATCAGTTCTTTTTCAGCTTCCTGATAAAGAACCTGTTTCTGTTCGGCGTTCACATGATGCTCCTGCGTTGTATGGCCAAGGAACTACCTGCTTGGCTGTATCGAAACAAGGACAAAATTAACCCGGTTACGCATTCCCTCCGTCTAAAAAACAGCCCCGGCACGATAGACGCACCGGGGCCGCTGCAGACCGGCTTGCGACGAACCAGAGATCAAATCAAGATCAGAGACGCTTGCCACTGTCCCTGTCAAACAGATGCACCTGATCGGTTGTGGTCGAAAGTGCCAGTTCCTGTCCTTTGGCAAACTGATGCGTGCCCTGCATGCGCAACGTCACACTTTCATTCTTTTCACCGAATTCAAGATAGACCAGCGTTTCCGCACCAAGCGATTCAATCATTCGAACCCTGGCCTTCAATGCACCACTGCCATCGACAGTCAGGGTAAAGTGTTCTGGACGGACCCCGACCACCAGTTCTCGACCGGCCTCGATCTGATGATCAAGATCGATCTTGCTGCCATCGCCGATAACGACGTGGCTTTTGTCATCCGAAACCGTCCCGTTTAGGAAGTTCATTGACGGCGATCCGATGAAGCTTGCGACAAAGAGGCTGGCCGGTTTTTCATATATTTCAATCGGCGTGCCAATCTGTTCGGCAACGCCAGCATTCATGACAATCAGGCGATCTGCCAGTGTCATGGCTTCGACCTGATCATGCGTCACATAAACTGAAGTAATTCCAAGACGTTGCTGAAGGTTCTTGATCTCAAGCCTCATATCGACACGAAGCTTTGCATCAAGGTTCGACAGCGGCTCATCAAACAGAAAAACCTTTGGTTCGCGCACAATTGCACGCCCCATTGCCACACGCTGGCGCTGCCCGCCCGAAAGCTGCTGCGGTTTGCGTTCCAGATAATCGTCAAGCTGAAGAATCTTGGCGGCATCTCGAACGCGGGTGTCGATTTCCACCTTGCTGTATCCGCGATTTTTAAGACCATACGCCATGTTGGCATAGTTGGTCATATGCGGATAAAGCGCATAGTTCTGAAACACCATCGCGATGTCACGATCAGCCGGCGCAACATTGTTGACAACCCGGTCATCGATTTTGATCTCGCCACCTGTAATGCTTTCAAGGCCCGCGATCATTCGCAGAAGTGTTGATTTGCCACAGCCCGACGGGCCGACCAGAACGGTGAATTCCCCGTCACCAATATGAAGATCGATACCATGCAAAGCCTTGAAGCCATTGTCATAGGTTTTTTCAGCCCGATTAAGGGTAACAGTTGCCATTTTCGTATCCTGTATGCGGATCTGTGTATCTTTAAATCACTGATATCAAATGGTTGATCGAGCCTATTTTTCGGTTTCGACCAGACCTTTTACGAACATTCGCTGGAAAATCACCACCACCAGTACCGGCGGGATGGTTGCCATGATTGTCAGTGCAAATGCCTTGGGGAACTGCGGAATCTGGCCGCCTTCATAAAGCGAATTATAAACCTGCTTGATCCCGATCACGATGGTGTAAAGCTGATCATCAGTAGTCATCAGCAACGGCCAAAGATACTGGTTCCAGCCAACCACAAACATGATGATAAAGATCGCGGCAATCATGGTGACCGAAAGCGGCACCAGAATATCGATGAAGAAACGAAGCGGCCCTGCCCCATCCAGACGCGCGGCTTCCAAAAGCTCATCCGGAACAGATCTGAAAAACTGACGGAAGAAAAACGTACCCGTTGCCGACGCAATCAGCGGCAGGATCAAGCCGGTATAGGTATTGAGTAGCCCAAGGCTTGATACCACCTCGTAGGATGGCACAATTCGCACTTCAAGAGGCAGCAAAAGGGTCGAGAAAATGACCCAGAATATCGGCACCGCAAGCCGGAAGCGGAAATAGACGATCGCATATGCCGCCATCATTGAAATGATGACTTTGCCAATCGCAAAGCCAAGTCCAAGAACCATGCTATTAAACAGCATTTCAAGCGCAGTAACACGGCCTTTTGTTGCCGCCGTGTCAAACAAGATCGCGCCGTAATTTTCAAGGAAATGTCCGCCAAACCAGAACTGCAAGCCGTTCTGGAACAGAAATTCACGCGTATGGGTCGATGAAACGAACGCAATCCATACCGGCAGGATCATAAAGAGCGATCCAAGAATAAGGATCACATGATTGGTAATAGAACGCCATTTTGACTGATACATGACGCGTCCCCCCCCTAATAATGCACTTTGCGTTCGATAAATCGGAACTGGAATACAGTCAGCACGCTGACCATGATCATCAGCAGCACGGATTGCGCCGAACTACCGCCCATATCCGCTCCAAGGAATCCGTCGACATAAACCTTGTAAACAAGGGTTGCTGTCGCACCCCCCGGTGATCCCTTGGTCGAAACATCGATGATCCCGAACGTTTCAAAGAACGCATAGGTCAGGTTGATCACCATCAGGAAGAATGTGGTTGGCGCCAGCAGCGGGAAGGTAATCGTCCAGAAACGACGTTCCGCACTTTTGCAATCCAGCGTAGCGGCTTCAGTTACCGATTTCGGAATTCCCTGCAAACCTGACAGGAAGAAAATGAAATTCACACTGACCTGTTTCCACACGGCAATCAGCGTCACGACAAATGCCGCATCATTCGCATTCTGGATGTGATTGAACTCAAACCCGAAGCTGTTGAACAGCTTGTATAGATCGCCCATCAACGGGTTGAACAACATATTGCCCAGCAAGCCAGCCACAGGCGGCGCAACGGCATATCCCCACATCAAAAGCGTTTTATATGATTTGGCTCCACGGATCACTTCATCGGCCCGAACGGCAAGAAACAGCGAAATCGCGATGGAAATGAATGCCACAAGGAAGGAAAAGACAGCTGTGAAAATGGCTGACTTCAGCCAGCTGCTGCTCGAAAGCACATCCTCAAAATTTCGGAACCAAACAAATTGCGAGGACATGCCAAAGGCGTCCTCAAGCAGGAAAGACTGGTAAACTGCCTGTGCGGCAGGCCACAGGAAAAATATCGCAATAATCAGAATTTGTGGTGCCACAAAAAAGTATGGCACCGGGCTGTGCCCGAATTGTACGCGTTTCATTGCTGACGCAACCCCAAGACCGGTCCAGGAATCGAAAAACAGGGCGGCCGGTAAAAGCCGCCCTGTCAGCGAGATAATGCTTAGTTCGAATAGGTATCGTGGAAGCGTTTCAGAAGCGCATTGCCTTCTTCCTCGATCGTAGCAAAAGCTTGATCGATGGTTGCTTCACCATTCATCATCTTGTCGACTTCGCGATAGATGACTTCACGGATCTGAACGTAGAAACCAAGGCGATAACCTTTGGTCCACTCTCCACCTTCTTCGGAAAGCTGCTGAATGCCGACTTCGGCGTCCGGGCTTTCGTTATAGTAGCCTTCTTTCTTGGCAAGTTCGTAGGCCGCGGTGGTGATCGGAACATAACCGGTTTCTTTGTGCCAGTAGAACTGGGTTTCCGGTTTGGTCAGGAACTCGAAGAATTTGGCAACGCCGGCATCTTCTTCTGCACTGTGGCCAGAGAATGCGAACAGCGAGGCACCACCGATGAAGGTCGATTTCGGCGCGTCACCAACGCCTTCCCAATATGGAAGGGTCGAAGTGCCAAATTCAAACTGTGCGGATTTTTTCAGACCACCGAACGAGCCGGAAGAACCGAGCCACATTGCGGCTTTCTGCTGCAGGAAGGCGTCCTGGTTGGCGCCCCATGCGCGGCCATAGTAACCGAAATAACCGGCATCTTTCCATTCTTTGACGTGCTTCCAGTGATCTTTCAGCGCGTCATTGTTGTATAGAAGTTCGACATCCGTGCTGTCATAACCATTGTTGGCGGTTGCCATCTGAAGGTTGTGACGCGACATGAAGTTTTCAAAGAAGATCCACGGGCTGTGTGACTCGGCAAGGCCTTCGAAACCGGCTTCTTTCAACTTCGGTGCGATCTCTTCGAATTCCTGCCAGGTTTTCGGCACGTCAACACCGGCTTTGGCCAGCGCATCTTTGTTGAAATAAAGCAGCGGGGTCGAGCTGTTGAACGGCATGCCAATCATCTTGCCATCGGAATCGGCATAGAAGTAGCGAACCCCCGGGATGTAATCATTGATGTCAAACTTGACACCATTTGATTCCATAAGGTCCTGAACCGGTTTAACAGCGCCTTTGGCGTTAATGATGGTTGCAGCACCGGCATCAAAGATCTGGATGATGTTCGGCTGGTTTTTCGCGCGGAAAGCAGCAATACCGGCGGTCATCGTGTCTTCGTAACCGCCCTTGTTCACAGCAACCAGTTGGTATTCGTCCTGGCTGGCGTTGAAGTCGGCAGTGATCTGATTGACGACATCGCCCAGTGCGCCGTCCATGGCATGCCACCAAGTGATCTCGGTCGCAGCATTCGCTGTGCCGCCCAGTGCGAACACAGCTGCTGCTGCCATCAGGGTTTTGCGAAACATGATCTTCTATCTCCCAAATAAAAACTCGTTCGCGCCAACCGCCTGTTGATCGGTCGACACAACGCATTCGTTTTCATTCGAGGGGGACGTTTCCTCAAGTGACAGTTTTCGGAAATTTACTTTTGATGCGCGAAATGACCTTAAAAACTGTCAGTTTTTGCTTTTTAGTGTGCATTCGACCCCTTCAAATGTTCATATGAACATCTCATAAATCGAACAGCTTGCAAAGGCTTTCAATCCTGATGAATGGCATAAATGTCTTTCACATGCGCACATTTAACATTTCCCCAGATTTTTCGGCACTTTCACAAATATTACAAAGTCATGCACTTGCAACAATGCATTGCAACAACTCCATTTGCATATGCAAAACGGGTACCCAAAGGATACCCGTTCAATGTTCATTTGCGAACATGGATCGCTGCATCTTGACGCTGTAATCTCAGGTGGAATTCCTGTCACGCTGAACAAAAACGGAAAGCAATGCCAAGCCGCCGGAAACCACCATAAGCAGCAGGGACAGCGCGTTCAGAACCGGTGTTGATCCCTGTTTGAGGCGGTCAAACATGGCAATGGTCAACGGCGCATCAGATCCGACTAGCATCAGTGTTGTGTTGAAATTTTCAAATGACATCAGGAATGCAACGATCCCCGCCCCGATCAATGCCGGTTTCAGGAATGGGATGGTAACCGTCCAAAGAGCTGCCTGTCGTGTTGCACCAAGATTAAGTGCGGCTTCTTCCAGGCTGATGTCAAATTTGCGAAGACGCGCAGAAATCACTAGCGTCGTTATCGTAGTGATAAAGGCAAATTGTCCGATAATCACCAGAAACAGCCCCGGTCGCAGGAAATCAAGATCCCATCCAATCGCTTCTTCAATTCCGTTTGCAATGGCATTGGAAAAGACCAGAATCGATATGCCCAATATGACCCCGGGAATAACCAAGGGCGACAACGCCACCACATAAAGCAGATTTTTGCCCGGAAACTGCGCACGTTCAAACAGGAACGCATTGCAGGTTCCGACAGTAACCGACAGCAAGGTCACCCAAAATGCGACAAAGGCTGAAACCCCAACGCTTTCCAGTAACTTGCCGTCATTGAATATTCCGATATACGGACCGTCGCTGCCAAAAAACCATTTGAGTGTGCCTCCCTCCCATGGCATGGACGGGAACAGGCTATCATTGAAGGCAAACACACCAACAACAATCAACGGTGCACTAAGGTAGATGAAAAATAGAGCGATATACCCTGCGTAAATGCCTTTGTAAAAGCGCGGCTGCGGAATGCTCGGAATCATGGCGGTTTCCTCCCTCAGCTCACGGTTTCTGAGAGTGTCTGGCGGCTCAGCTTCAGACCGATCCAAACAATCATCGATGACAGAACCAGCAACAGGAACCCGAATGCCGATCCGGATTCCCAGTTAAACCGCGTGATGAACTGTGTATAGATTTGCTCGGTAAACCAAAGGCTATCCTTGCCGCCCAAAAGATTCGGGGTCAGATAGTTACCAAGTGTCAGCATGAAAACAACGATGCAGCCTGACGCGATTCCGGGCATGGCATGCGGAATGACGATATCGCGTGTCACCGTGAATGCATTTCCGCCAAGGTCATAGCCTGCCTCAATCAAACTGTCGTCAAGGCTGTCAAGTACTGACACAAGAGGCACGACCATGAACAACATCGACGTATATACAAGCCCCACCATGATGGTGGCATCATTATAAAGCATCTCGACCGGCCCATCGGCGATCCCGGCCCATTGCAGGAAATTGCTGATCACACCGCTTTCGCGCAGCAAAATCATCCAGCCAAACGTCCGCACCAGCTCTGATACCCAGAACGGGATCAGGCATAGCAGGAACAAAACATTTTTGCCTTTGCCCCGCATGACTTTGGCGATGTAATAGGAAACAGGAAAACCGATCAAAAGCGTAAGTGCGGTCGCCATGATCGACATCACCGCCGTTCGAACATAGGTATTCCAATAAAGCGGCTCGACAAAAAACTCGGTGTAATTGATCAGGCTGAATTCGTACTTGCCATATGAAATCCGTTCACGCAGCGACACAAGCAACAAGTCGACATGCGGCAGGATCACCAGCAAAAACAGCCAAATCAACAAGGGCATGGCCAGCAATAGCGCGCCAAAGCGAACAGCCCCACCAGTGCCCGAGGATGCAGGATTTGTCATGCTGTCGCCTCTTGATTTTCTGCTGCGACAAAGCATCGGGTTTGTTCAGCCCCCCAGGTCAAATTGACCAGATCACCGGATTTCAGATTGGCAAAAGCACCCGTTTGCGGCAACGCAACCGTCATTTCATGGCCGGTTGCCTTATCACGGACCTGAACACTGCTGGCGGCACCATTAAACAGAACATTGTCAACTTTTGCGGCAATCGCATTGTCAGTCTTGCCCTGCCCGTCAATCGCGATGGTTTCCGGACGGACAAAAACATCAACAGGTTGCCCTTCAGCCAGTGTTGGATGAGTCTTGCGAGATGCCAGAACGGCCCCACCGGTTGGTAGATTGATAACGATATGATCGTCATGCGTCATGCCAACCGTCCCCTTCCAGCGATTGCTTTCGCCAACAAATCCGGCAACGAAAGCCGTATGCGGGTTGTAATAAAGATCCTGCGGAGCCCCAACCTGCTCAAACCGGCCAGCATTCATGACGGCCACCTGATCGGACATTACCAAGGCTTCGGATTGGTCGTGCGTGATGTAAACAAAGGTCGTGCCGATCTCGTGCTGCAATTGCTTGAGCTCTACCTTCATATGCTCACGCAACTTGAGATCAAGAGCGCCTAGCGGCTCATCAAGCAGCAGCACCGCTGGTTCCAGCACAAGGCATCGTGCAATCGCGATACGCTGTTTCTGCCCTCCAGAAAGCTGACTGATCTGTTTGGGGCCGGAATCCGGCAACCCGACACGTGCCAGTGTATCACTGACCTTTTTCTCGATTGTAGCCCGATCAGCACCACGGCGTTTCAGTCCGTATGCCACGTTCTCCGAAACATTCATCATCGGAAACAGCGCCAGATGCTGAAATACCATATTCACCGGTCGACGGTTTGGCGGGACACCCAGCACCGATGATCCCTTGATCAGGATGTCGCCCGATGTCGGTGCCTGAAACCCTGCCAGCATGCGCAACAGCGTGGTTTTACCGCAACCACTTGGCCCCAGAATAGAAAAGAAGGACCCTTTGGGAATCGTAAGTGAAATCGAATCTACCGCGGTAAAAGCGTCAAACTTTTTGACCACGTCACGACATTCAAGGTCGAATTGATCTGCCATAGGAGCCTGCATGAAATGAATTACCGATGCCAGCTTGAACCCGGCTATCGCAGAAATGAAAAAATGCAATGTCCCCGGCAACATATGCCGGGGACATTATCATCCGATCCAAACAGGATCAGAACAGCTTGGCTTACGACTGTGCTGCTTTCACACGATCAAGCGTTTTGCCTTCAAGGGTTTCCAGACCAGCCGGAACCGTCGGATACCATTTAATGTTGTCAAGGGCTTCGGCTGGGAAGCTTCCCTGGAACTGCGCCTTCAGCTTGTCATCCGCAAACTCGTCCGCACCTTTGGATGCGGTAAAGTTACCGGCACTTGCGGTGATTTTGGCAGCAATCTCCGGCTGCATGACGAAATTGATCCACTTGTAAGCAGCATCTTCGTTCTCGGATTTGCGCGGCAAGACGAAGGTATCGATCCAGCCCAATGCACCTGATGCAGGGGCAACAAACGTGATATCGGCGTTGTCGTTATTGAGCTTCCAGCCACCGGTATCCCATGCCATAGCGGCAACCACTTCACCAGAACGTACCAGGTTCAGAAGCGCATCGCCCCCTTCCCAATAGGTTTTGACGTTCGGCTTGCACTCGACCAGTTTCTTTTCAACCGCATCAAGAATTTCCTGATACTTGGCTTCATCGCCATAAGCCGCAAACGGATCCATACCCATTGCAAAGGCAAATCCGATCAGGGTTGGACGTTTCAAGCGATAGGAAACCTTGCCTGAAATATCGGCATTGCAAAGATCGGTATAATCCTTGACGTCACCAGCTTTGGTCGTGTCAACGATCAGGCCGCTGGTGCCCCAAACATGCGGAACACCATAAACCTCGCCATCAAGCGTGGTGTTTTTCTTGGTTGCTTCCAGCATCGAAGGAATGAACTTCGCAGCATCAATCTTGGAAAGATCAATCGGCTTGTAAATGCCGTATTCGAGCTGTGCACCAGAAATGCGGTCCTGGGATGGCTGGGCAAGGTCGAAACCGCCACCACCGGTAGCACGCAGTTTGGAAATCATGTCTTCGTTGTTCGAAAGCGTGACTTCAACGTCGATTCCGGTCTCTTTCTCAAACATCTCGACGACGTCATCCGGGGCATATCCACCCCAGGTCAGCAAACGAAGCTCTTCAGCCTGTGCGTTTGCACCAAGCATCGCCATTCCAGCAAGAGCAGTAAGCCCCAGCAAAGAACCGCGCAGTGCGCCATGCTTTTTCGACATTATTTTACCTCTCTGTTGACGTGACGGCACTTCCCCTGTCCGGCGTCAATGTATTCTGTGACATTGCTAACGTTCCGGGACTGCACCAGTATCGCAAGAAACTCTGTTGCAACGAAAGCAAAATCGATCATTTTGCGTTCTTTTGAACAATTCGTTTCAATTCTCGCCGTGAAACCGGACTTTCTGCAAGTTAAACTTCTGCAACAATTTTTCGGAACTTCGGGACCGAAACGCATCTGCTTGCAAATAAAAAAGGGGCAGCCAAACCGGCTACCCCTTCATAACTAAATATCTGGAAGCTAAACTCTATTCGTCGGCACTATATTCCGGTGGGCATTCCAGCTTGGCATAAGCCTTGCCGTCGACGTCAAACAGATGGGATGCCCCGGCTTCGGCTGCTGCACTAACAGTCTCGCCGATTTTAATACGGCTGTGGCCAGGGGCGCGAACCGTGAAGCGGTCGCCATTCGCGAGCTTGAGATACAAATAGGTAGAGTCGCCAAGTTTCTCGACAACGTCGACCTCGCCCGAGATCGACAAATCCCCCTGCTCGCCCGGTGACAGATGCTCGGGACGTACTCCCAGTTCGACATCCTTGCCAATATCATCGACCGGTACATCAAACGGCAGGACGGCCTTGGTGCCTCCTGGCACAGTGACGGTTACCTTACCCTGCGCTACCGCATCAACATGCACGGTTGTAAAATTCATCGCAGGTGATCCGATGAAACCGGCAACAAACCGGGTTTGCGGGTGATGATAAAGCTGCATCGGTGATCCGACCTGCTCGACATTGCCAGCATTCATCACAACGATCTTGTCGGCAAGCGTCATCGCTTCGACCTGATCATGTGTGACGTAGACAATCGTTGATTGTAATTCCTGATGCAGCTTAGCGATCTCGATACGGGTTTGAACGCGCAACGCCGCATCCAGGTTCGACAGTGGTTCATCAAACAGGAAAACTTTCGGCTGACGCACAATGGCGCGACCAATTGCGACACGCTGACGCTGCCCGCCCGACAATTCAGAAGGACGACGATCCAGCAGCTTGTCCAGTTGCAGAATGCGGGCGGCTTCTCGCACCCGCTGGTCAATCGCGCTTTTGTCGTGATTAGCCAGTTTCAAGCCGAACGCCATATTTTTATAGACCGTCATATGCGGATAAAGCGCATAGGACTGGAACACCATCGCAATCCCGCGGTCGCGCGGGCTTTTGGTATTGACGATATCACCGTCGATCATCAGATCACCCGCCGTGATATCTTCCAGACCGGCAATAATGCGCAAAAGTGTCGATTTACCGCAGCCGGACGGCCCAACAAATACGACGAACTCTCCGTCCTTCACATCCAGATCAATGCCATGCAGCACGTCAACAGCGCCATAGCTTTTGCGGATCTGGTCCAGTTTCAAATCAGCCATTTAGGTAAGCTCCTGTCACACCAATACTCATTTCACCGCGCCAGATGTCAGGCCGCGAATGAGTTGTCGGGAGAAAATCAGATAAAGAATCAGGATCGGAATGATCGCGAGGCTCAACGACGCCAGAACCGCGTTCCAGTCGGTCACGTACTGACCGATGAATTGCTGGATACCAAGCGTAATGGTCTGCTTGCCATCCCCCGGGGCAAGGATCAGCGGGAACCAAAGATCATTCCAGATCGGGATCATGGTAAATACGGCGACCGTTGCCACAGCCGGCCGGATCAGCGGCAGGATAACTGCAAAGAAAATCTTGAATTCACCGACCCCATCGCAACGGGCGGCTTCTTTCAAATCCTTGGGTATCTGATGCATGAATTCCGTCAGGATAAAGATCGCCAACGGCAATCCTTGCGCGACATAAACCAGCACAAGGGCCGTCAGCGTATTGATCAATCCCAACTCAACAATCAGGTTCAGGATGGAAACCGATCCCAGACGGATCGGAACCATGATGCCAACAGCCAGATACAGCGCAAGCCAGGTATTGCCCGGAAACTTGTATTCATAAAGCGCCCAGGCGGCCATAGATGCAAGTAGCAGAACAATAACGATGGTCACGACGGTTACGGTAAAGCTGTTAAAGAAAAACAGCTCGAAATTCGACTTGGCCAGGACTTTGGTAAAACCGTCAAGACTGAAGGTTTCCGCATTCGGCAACCCCATCGGGTCTTTGAAAATACCTTTGCGGGATTTGAATGCGTTGATGATCACGAGAAAGATCGGATACAGCGCCACCAACGTGTAGGTCAGCAGGATCGCATGCACAATCACGGCACGCGACATGTCTTCCCTGCGAATATTTTTATTCATCATCATCTGGCCGCCTCCTTACAACTGGTAGCGCGCCAGACGGCGCTGCACGGCGAACAGATAGAACAGAACACCAGCAAGAATGATCAGGAACATTAGTGACGCGACCGTCGCCCCCAGGCTCGGATCGCCAAGCTGCAACTGGTAGCCAAAGAATGTGCGATAGAACAGTGTGCCCATGATATCGGTCGAGAAATTCGGACCGGCCAACGCACCCTTTACGGCATAAATCAGGTCGAACGCATTGAAGTTACCCACAAATGTCAGGATCGACACCATCGCAATCGTCGGCAGAACCAGCGGCAGCTTGATATGCAGAAACACCTCGAAATGGGTCGCGCCATCGACAATCGCCGCATCGACCAGATCATCGGGGATAGCCAGAAGGGCCGCATAAATCAGCATCAGCGGGATGCCCACCCACTGCCAGACCGAGATAAAGGAAAGCGTGATCAGGGCCGAACCTTCCTTGCCAAGCCACGGACCAAACAGTGATTTCAGGCCGAAAATATCAAGGATATCGACGCCCACACCCCAGACAGGGCTCAGGATCAGTTGCCAGATGAAACCGACAATCACCACCGACAGCATGGTTGGCATGATCATCATCGTGCGATAGGTATTGCGGAACCTTAGTTGCGGCAGGCTCAAAATACCCGCAAGCGCGATCCCGATCGGGTTCTGTACCAGCATGTGAACCGCAAAGAATTTCATGTTGTTCCAGAAACTGTTCCAGAAGGTCGCCGACCAGTCCGGATCACCCAGAATGGTTCGATAGTTATCGAAACCGACAAAGGCCATCTCCCCGCCGCTTGGCGTGGAATAAAAACTGAGACGTATGGAATCGATCAGCGGATAGATCATGAACAATGTGTAGATGATCGTCGCAGGTGCCAGAAAGGCAAACACAGGCAATTTTGCCTTGCGCCAATCGGTCATGGGCCCGGAATGCGCCATACCTTATCCTGTCTTTCTGAGATTAAGCGTACGGGGAACGCGCCCCCCGGTCGAAAGCGTTCATCTAAGCGCCTGATTGCAGTCCTGTCCGCCGCATTTGTCAATCAGCGTGATCTGCGGAACTGCAACATATTACTGCGGATACAAGGATGGCAGGCGCAAGAAGTCACCTGCCATCTGTATTCAGGCCTTACTGATGCGGCGCATACCACTTCGCAAGTCCGGCTTCGGTAGCTTTGCCTGCCTCTTCCGGGGTAACGGTGCCGTTGATAACCTGTGCGGAAATGTTCCACAGTTCGTTTTCAAGGTTCGGCGTGCCGCGTGACAGAATCTGATACGAGTTACGAATGGTTGACTCGCATTTCTGACGCCAGCTGACGAACTCGTTGGCAACCGGATCGCTGATTTCAACCTTGTGGTTCGACAACGAGAAGAAACCCGGCAGCGCGTTCGAATAAAGCGACGCAAATTCCGAACCGGTCATCCATTCGAGAAAGATCTTTGCTTCGGCGGCATTCGGCGATTTGGCATTCAGACCCAGCGCGATATCGGTATGATCACTGATATAGCAGGTATCCGAACCCGCAGCCGGGGGCGGTGGGAAGGCACCGAATTCAAAATCGGCCTGGCTGTTAAACAGGGAAATATCCCACGAACCGGCCGGATAAACTGCCGCGCGACCAAGCGAGAACAGGTTCTGCGCATCCGGATAGGAAATGGCTTCATAACCGTCCGGCAGATAGTTCGACCAGCTCGCCAGTTCAGTAAAGGTATCAATATACGGCTTGTCGGTGAATTTCTGGCTACCATCGATCAGGGCTTTACGGCCCTCTTCGCCTTTCCAGTAATTCGGACCAATGTTCTGGAAGCCCATTGTGGCGGCTTCCCACTGATCAGCAGTCCCCATTGCCATCGGGATATAGCTGCCTTCTTCCTTGATTTTATCAAGGGCGGCATAGAACTCTTCGCGGGTTTTCGGCACTTCTACACCGGCCGCCTCGAAGGCTTCCTTGTTATAAATAAAGCCATGAATAACCGATGCCATTGGCAGACAGAAGGTGGCGGAACCATCATCGGTCTGCCATGCGGATTTCGCAACGTCCGAGAAATTGTCCATCCCCTTGATGTCATCAAGCGGTGCAAGATTTCCCTGCTTGTAAAGTTCAAGCGACGCATCGAACGGACGGCAGGTAATCAGATCGCCAGCAGTACCGCCTGCGAATTTCGCATTGATCAGCGCGTTATAATCTGTCGGCGGGGTCGGCGAGAAAGTCACCTTGATTTCAGGATATTCCTTGTTAAAGGCCGGAATAATCTGATCATTCCAGATATCGATATCGTCGTTACGCCAGCTCTCGATCACGAGTTCGCCGGCAGATGCCATCAACGGAACCAGGGCGACACTTGCCGCCAGGGCCGCTGCCAGGCCTTTTGCAAACACTTTATTCGACATTTATGCCTCCTCTGATCAATGTCGGCGGACTGCTATCCCTGCAGATGTCAGTCCTTATACTCAAGCGCTGCCCGGAGATTTCCGTTAAACATCGCAAGAATTTCTTTGGCTTTCGCGGTCTCGTGCCCTTTGGCAATCAGGACCGCGATGCGGATATCAAACTGTGCTTTTTCAAGGGCGCTTTCGGCATTCCGCGCATCGCAACCAGCAATATGCCCCGTAATGCGGATGGCGCGATCATGCAACTTGATGTTTTCGGCACGCATGCCGACCATCAGATTATCAAAAAGTCGCCCCAGCTTGCTCATGACAAGCGATGAAAGGATATTTATGGCAGCCTTCTGCGCGGTCCCTGCCCCCATCCGGGTTGAGCCAGCGATAACTTCGGGCGCGCTATCAAGAAAAATACCGCACTCTGCCGTCGTCAAAAGTTTGCCATCAGGGTTATTGCAAAGACCAACGGTGTAAGCACCGCGCTCGCGGGCCAGTTTAACGGCGCGCAATGTATAAGGCGTAGAGCCACTGGCCGCGACGGCAATGACCGCGTCACCTTCACCTATGCGATGTCGGGTAATTTCATTTTCGGCTGCTTTGGTATCGTCTTCAGCGGAATTGAATACACCCGGCTCGCTTTGTAAACCGCCTGCCAACATGACAATGGTCATGTCTTCGGGCCAGCCAAAAGTTCCGCCAAGTTCCTTGGCATCCTGCCAGGCCACCGTGCCGGAAGTTCCAGCACCAACATAAACGAGACGCCCGCCGCCCTCCAGGCGACGTGCTATCCCGTTTGCGGCTATTGCCATATCCGACAGGACCGGCCCCAGCGATGCGACCGCGCGCATCTGGCCTTCCCACAAAACCATAAGGAAATCGGCGTCGGACCACCGATCCAACCCGGCAAAGCGCATATCAAATTCTTCAGTGCGTGATGCCATTTTCCAATCTCCCTCCATCAATTAAATACCATTATGATACCAGCAAGGCAAGGCACTTCCTGCACGTACCCCGAAATTTACTCAAATGCACCTCATATTTCACTTGTTTTCAAATAGATAATAGGTGATTTCAATTTATCACCGGCAGCGCCATCCTTATCTACACAATGCCAAAATGGGACCGAGAACAGCATTAGTGGATTTATATTGGTATTGCTTTTCAAAATACCACTCTGCTATGATCCCTTCAGTTAGGGATGGTCGGAATGCAAAACGCACAAAAAGAAAAGCTCTACCTTGGCATTGATGGTGGCGGTACGCGCTGCCGGGCGCGCATTGTCAATAGCGCGGGCGAAACCCTCGGTGAAGCCATGCGCGGCGGGGCAAATACCCGCCTTGGCATAAACCACGTCTTTGGTGAAATCATTGCCGCTGCGACCATGGCACTCAAGGAAGCAGGCCTTTCCGACAGCCGCATTTCGGATTTGCACGCAGGACTTGGACTGGCCGGTTTGCCGTTGGAGCGCGAACGCAAACTTGCCGAATCCTATAAACATCCGTTCGCCAGTGCCTGTTTTGCGACCGATGCCTACACTGCATGCCTTGGCGCACATGATGGTGCTGATGGTGCCATATTGATTGTTGGAACCGGCACCTGCGGACAGGCGATTGTCGAGGGTCGTGAATTGGCACTTGCTGGTTGGGGCTTCGAGATTTCTGATATCGGAAGCGGCGCCCGTATTGGCCGGACGGCGATTGAAACCGCCCTGCTTGCCCACGAAGGTTTGGCGGTGTCATCCGAACTGACTCGCGCCGTCATGAAACATTTTAACGACAATCCAGAAGAAATCGTCGCTTTTGCCGAGAAAGCCCGACCAGCTGA
This sequence comes from Thalassospira sp. MIT1004, assembly GCF_001858545.1. Classification (NCBI taxonomy): domain Bacteria; kingdom Pseudomonadati; phylum Pseudomonadota; class Alphaproteobacteria; order Rhodospirillales; family Thalassospiraceae; genus Thalassospira; species Thalassospira sp. MIT1004. The sequence continues at coordinate 339,908 of NZ_MCAO01000022.1, forward strand.
TTATGGCGCATTCTGCCCAATGGTATTCGATGCCGACAGCCATAGTGACTCGACTGCTGCCGCCATCATTGATGTTGCTGTAACCGCAAATCGCAATATTCTGCACAAGCTTCAGGAATTCGGCGCGAAACGGCTGAGTTTGATGGGCGGCCTTGCCGAGCAGATGGCCAAACGCATGCCTGACGATATCCGGTCCGATCTGGTTCCGGCACAAAACGATGCCCTGCATGGGGCAATCCTGATGGCCAGGAAATATCAAAAGGTGCATGCATGATCAGTACAGCAGACGTCATCGCAAGCCTGCGTGCCCGGGACATCGAAAATATCGGTCATGGCCCGCTGTATCGCCGCCTGCAAACGGCAATCAAGGCCGTTATCGATGATGGTATCCTGAAAGTCGATGACGCCCTGCCAAGCGAACGCGATCTAGCTAATGAACTTGGTATTTCACGCGTTACCGTACGAAATGCCATGCGTGCCCTTGTAGAAGAAGGCGTCCTTGTACAGCGTCACGGCGCAGGCACATTTGTCGCCCCGCGCGTTGAACAGGCCCTTTCGCGCCTGACATCCTTTACCGAGGATATGATCACGCGTGGTATGAAGCCCGGTGCAGTCTGGATTGAAAAAACCCTCGGTCATGCCTCGCCCGAAGAAGCCATGGCGCTTAATCTTTCGCCGGGTACAGAAGTAACAAGGTTGCGGCGTTTACGTACAGCCAATGACAAACCGATGGCTCTCGAATACGCAGTCGTGCCACGCGCCTTCCTGCCAAGCCCGGATGAAGTCGAAAAGTCGCTTTATGATGCGCTGGCAAAATACGGCAAAAAGCCTGAACGCGCTCTTCAACGTCTTCGGGCTGAACTGTTTGATGGCGAAACGGCAAAAATCCTTGGCGTACCTGATGGCAGCGCAGCCCTTTACATCGAACGCCGTTCCTTCCTTGCGAACGGCACCCCTGTCGAATTCACCCGTTCCTATTACCGTGGCGACAGTTACGACTTCATCGCCGAAATGCAAGTTGATGCGCGTTGAAAATGATCGCGTCGCACGTCGCCCCAAAAGTTTGAGGAAACACTCGATATGAGCACGCGCTGGAAACCAAAAACCCAGATGGGTCGCGAACTGGCCGAAGCCCCGGTCGTCGTTGCCAAGCAGCTTGATCATAACAAGGCTGCAATTGATGCTCTGGTCGCAGACCTGCGTGCCAACCCGCCGAAATTCGTTGTGACGTGTGGGCGCGGCAGCTCTGATCATGCAACGCTTTATGCAAAATATCTGATTGAAAGCCAGCTTGGTATTCCGGTCGTATCTGCGGCCCCATCGATCGTCTCGATATATAACCGGTCTATCGCCAGCAAGGACGCCCTGTTCATTGCCGTCTCCCAGTCGGGCAAAAGCCCGGACTTGGTCAAGAATGCCGAGGCCGCCCATAATGCCGGTGCCCGCACCCTGGCATTGGTCAATGTCGTTGATTCCCCGTTGGCCGATACGGTTGACCATGTCATTCCGCTGATGGCAGGACCTGAAACAAGTGTTGCCGCCACTAAATCCTATATCGCAACCCTTTCTGCCATCGCACAGATCGTTGGGGGATGGACCCGGGATCCAGCCTTTAACAAAGCACTTTCCACCCTGCCCGCGTCACTAGAAAAGGCACTTGGCAAGGATTGGCTTGATGCTGCTGACGCGATTGCGAAATCAAACGGTCTTTATGTGATCGGCCGAGGTCCGGCCTTTGCCATCGCACAGGAAGCAGCCCTTAAATTCAAGGAAACCAGTAGCTTGCATGCCGAAGCTTTCAGCGCAGCCGAAGTGAAGCATGGCCCGATGGCACTGGTAACCAAGGACTTCCCGTTGCTGGTATTTTCCCAACAGGATGCATCGCGCGAAAGTGTCGAGGGTTTCCTCGAAGAAATGCGGGCGAAAACCAATAATCTGTTCGCCGCCGAAACCGGTCACGCTGATATCAAGGGCCATCTTCCGGTGGTCGAGGATATCCACCCGCTTCTGGCCCCCATCGCAATGATCCAGACATTCTATACGCTCGCAGAACATGTTGCGCTGGAACGTGGTTGCAATCCAGATGCGCCACCACACCTGTCCAAAGTAACGGAGACGCACTGATGACCGATTTTGCCATTACCAATGCACGTGTCTTTGACGGTACAGATTTCCATAACGGCAAAGCTGTCATTGTCCGGAACGGCAAGGTAGATGCAATTGTCGAAAGCAGCGATATTACTGAAAACATCAACGTGATTGATGCAAAAAATCAGACACTTGCACCGGGCCTTATCGATGTTCAGGTCAATGGTGGCGGCGGTGTGTTGCTGAATGACGAACCCGATGTCGACGGTATTCGTGCGATTATGGCTGCCCACCGTAAATATGGCACCACGGCCATGCTGCCGACCCTGATCACCGATCACCGCGATAAAATGGAAGCCGCGATAACGGCCGTCACCGATGCGATCAGCCAGGATGTGCCGGGCATTGTCGGCATCCATCTGGAAGGCCCGTATCTGAATGCCGAACGCAAAGGCGTGCATGACGCGAACATCATCCGCCCGATGGAAGGTGACGCGATTGATCTTCTGACCCGCCTTACCAATGGCCGTATCCTGGTGACCATGGCCCCGGAAAAGGCCGCCAAAGGCACAATTAAAAAGCTGGCTGATCGTGGCGTTCTGGTTTGTGCCGGTCATACTGCAGGCACTTATAACCACGTACAGGCTGCCATTGCCGAAGGCATGCGCGGCTTCACGCATTTGTTTAATGCCATGAGCCCGATGACCCACCGTGAACCCGGTGTTGCCGGTGCGGCGATGGCCGATGACAGCACCTGGTGCGGATTGATCGCTGATGGCTATCATGTGCATCCAGCCGTTCTGAAGGTTGCCATTCACGCCAAGGCCAAAGGCAAGATCATGCTGGTGACCGACGCCATGCCAACAGTCGGGGCTGACGAAAAACGCTTTGTTCTGGGTGGCGAGGAGATCATGGCCACCGATGGTCGCTGCGCGCTGGCTGATGGTACATTGGCCGGATCGGACCTCGACATGATCGCCGCGGTTAAGAATTGCGTCGAAATGGTCGGCATCGATCTTGGCGAAGCCCTTCGCATGGCATCCCTGTATCCGGCCGCGTTCCTGAAACTTGACGATGTCATGGGTCGCATCGCACCGGGCTATCAGGCCGACATGATCCTGTTTGATGACGATTACAACGTCACTCGCAGCTGGATCAAAGGCGTAGAATAATCTCAATACAACAAAGCATTAAAAACTTATCAGGAGGCACAACATGAAGCCGGTTCGTATTCTTGTCGTCGGTCTTGGCAATATGGGATTATCGCATGCCAAAGCCTATCACGCGCTTGAAGGGTACGAAATCGTCGGACTGTGTGCCCGTTCCGAAATCCCGGCAGAAAACCTTCCGGATGGTTTTGCCGCCTACCCGCAATTTACCGATTTTCATACTGCCCTGGCGGCAACAAAACCTGATGCAGTTTCGATCAACACATATACCGAAACCCATGCTGATTTTGCCATCGCCGCATTTGAAGCCGGGGCGCATGTCTTTATTGAAAAGCCGTTGGCAGCTACTGCCGAGGATGCCGAACGTGTGGTCAATGCAGCCAAAAAGCACGGTCGCAAACTGGTGATCGGCTATATCCTGCGCCATCATCCGTCTTGGGAAAAGTTCGTTGAAGTTGCAAAGACACTCGGCAAGCCGCTCGTCATGCGCATGAACCTGAACCAACAAAGCAGCGGTGCTTTCTGGGAAACCCATAAACGGTTGCTCAACAGTGTTTCACCGATTGTCGATTGTGGTGTGCATTATCTTGACATGATGTGCCTGATGACCGGCGCAAAACCGGTATCGGTCAGCGCCATCGGCGTACGCCTGTCTGATGAAGTTGCACCTGAAATGTATAACTATGGTCAGTTGCAGGTGCGCTTTGATGACGGATCAGTTGGCTGGTACGAGGCCGGTTGGGGACCAATGATCAGCGAAACCGCCTTTTTCGTCAAAGATGTGATCGGACCGAAAGGCTGTGTTTCCATCACCGATGTTGAAGAAAAAGGTGCCGGTTCAGCCGATATCGACACCCACACAAAGACGAATGCCTTAAAGCTTCACCATGCTGCCACAGATGCTGCCGGAAAATTTACACAATCTGACGAAATCATCCGCACAGACGACGAGCCCGATCATGACGGCCTGTGTCTGCGTGAACAGCAATTTTTCCTAAAGTCTATAATGGAAAACCTTGACCTTACGCAGCATATGGAAGATGCATTGGGCTCCTTACGGATTGCCCTCGCTGCGGATCAGTCGGTGCGCACGGGGGAAACAATAATACTCTGACCCCCAGGAGGAGTACCCACATGCCTTCCGTTAAACCCGGTGTTGTTACCGGTTCTGCCTATCGTGACCTTGTCGCTGCCTGCAAGCAGGACGGTTACGCCCTTCCCGCCGTCAATATCACATCGTCCAGCACGATGAATGCCGCCCTTGAAGCCGCTGCAAATGCCGGTTCTGACATCATCATTCAGCTTTCGAATGGCGGTGCACAGTTCTTTGCCGGCAAGGGCATCAAGGACGCTGCGGCTGCCCGTGTGGTAGGCGCCGTTTCGGCGGCACGCCATGCCCAGCTGATGGCTGAATATTATGGTGTTGCTGTCGTCATGCATACCGACCACGCAAACCGGAAATTCGTTCCGTGGGTCGATGAAATGCTGAAATGGAGCGAAAAGGCCTATGCCGAGACCGGCAAGGCGCTTTATAGCTCCCATATGCTGGACCTGTCCGAGGAACCGCTCGAAGACAACCTGTCGACCTGCGAAGAGTTCCTCAAACGCATGTCGAAAATCGAAATGAGTCTGGAAATCGAACTGGGCGTGACCGGCGGCGAAGAAGACGGTATCGGCCATGACCTTGATACTAGTGTCGAGGAAATTGATCCGCGCCTTTATACCCGCCCAGAAGAAGTCGAAGAAGCATACCGCCGCCTTGCTCCGCTTGGCCATTTCTCGGTCGCGGCGGCATTCGGTAACGTTCACGGTGTTTATAAACCTGGCAACGTCAAACTTCGTCCGGAAATCCTTCTGGAATCCCAGAAATACGTTTCGGAAAAGCATAACCTTGGCGACCGGCCGCTGGACTTCGTATTCCATGGCGGTTCGGGTTCGGAAAAAGAAAAAATCGAAGAAGCCGTCAGCTACGGCGTCTTCAAGATGAATATCGATACCGATACCCAGTTCGCCTATTCGCGCCCGGTTGGCGAATATGTCGAAGCCAATGCACGTGCTTTCAAATATCAGGTCGATCCGGATACCGATCAGCCCTACAAAAAACAGTACGACCCGCGCGTATGGGTCCGCGAAGCCGAACTCTCGATGGCGGCCCGCCTCGAAGAAGCTTTCAAGGATCTTGGCGCAACCGGTCGGTCGGTTACCAAAGGGTGATCCTTTAGGATTGCAAAAGCATGTTCAACCCGCCGGTTTTTCCGGCGGGTTTTTTTCGTGGGCGATCTTGCGCCACTGCAAAAATAAACTACTCCTGACAGATACTGACAGGAACTGTCAGGGGCGCGCTTGCGTATCAGGATTGGCTCCTCTATACCTTTCCCGAACATTACAGGAACAAAAGGCCCGACATGCTGACGAAAATTTCGGTTCGCGGTGCGAAAGAACATAACCTGCAAAATATCGATGTTGAACTGCCTCGCGATGCTCTGGTGGTCATCACTGGTCTGTCAGGGTCGGGCAAAAGTTCGCTGGCGTTCGATACGATTTATGCCGAAGGACAGCGTCGTTATGTCGAAAGCCTGTCAGCGTATGCACGTCAATTCCTTGAATTGATGCAAAAACCCGATGTGGAATATATTGATGGCCTGTCTCCTGCCATTTCCATCGAACAGAAAACAACATCGCGCAACCCGCGCTCGACTGTGGGAACGGTTACCGAAATTTATGACTATATGCGTCTTCTCTGGGCGCGCGTTGGCATCCCGTATTCCCCGGCAACCGGCCTTCCGATTGTCAGCCAGACCGTATCGCAGATGGTTGACCGCGTTATGGAAATGCCCGAAGGCACGCGGCTTTATCTGCTGGCACCGTTCGTTCGGGGGCGTAAGGGTGAATACAAAAAGGAACTGCGTGACCTTCGCACACGCGGGTTCCAGCGCGTCAAGATTGATGGCGAAATGTATGACATCGACGAAGCACCTGAACTGAACAAAAAACTCAAGCACGATATCTCGGTCGTGGTTGACCGTCTGATCGTCAAGGAAGGGATTGCAACCCGCCTTGCCGACAGTTTTGAAACCGCCCTTGAACTGACAGACGGTATCGTCCTGACAGAAGATGCCAAAACCGGCGAAACAACCGTGTTCTCGGCAAAGTTCGCCTGCCCGGTTTCCGGTTTCACGATTGAGGAAATAGAACCCCGCCTGTTTTCGTTCAACAACCCGTTTGGCGCCTGCCCGGCTTGCGATGGTCTTGGCACCCAGATGGAATTCGACCCGGAACTGGTCGTCCCGGATGAAGGCAAAAGCCTTGACGAAGGCGCTGTTGCGCCTTGGGCCAGCACCACATCGAAATATTATCTTCAAACCCTACGGGCGGTCGCCAAGCATTTCGGCTTCAAGACCAATGTCGCATGGGAAAAGCTTCCGAAAACAGCACAGGACATCATTCTGTATGGTTCAGGTGATGAAGACGTCACGGTGACCTACGATGACGGTTCGCGCAGCTACAAGGTTGCCCGACCGTTCGAAGGTGTCATTCCCAACATGTCACGCCGCTGGCGCGAAACCGACAGCCAGTGGGCACGCGATGAACTTTCGAAATACCAGACGGTTTCAAGCTGCCCGACCTGCGAAGGCCATCGCCTGAAACCCGAGGCACTGGCCGTAAAGATCGACAAATGTACGATTTCGGAAATTACCGACCTTTCGATTGGCAAAGCCGCCGATTGGTTCCAGGCGCTTGAAGGCAAACTGAACGAAAAAGAAACCGAAATCGCGCGACGCATCCTGCGCGAAATCAATGATCGCCTGCGTTTCCTGCGGGATGTCGGACTGGATTATCTGTCGATGTCGCGTACATCTGGCACACTTTCAGGTGGCGAAAGCCAGCGTATCCGGCTGGCGTCGCAAATCGGATCCGGCCTGACCGGGGTCTTGTATGTTCTGGATGAACCTTCCATTGGCCTGCATCAGCGTGACAATGACCGATTGCTTGAGACCCTGAAACGTCTTCGCGATCTGGGCAACACCGTGCTTGTTGTTGAACATGACGAAGACGCCATTCGTGCCGCCGATTATGTCGTTGATATGGGCCCTGGTGCTGGTATCCATGGCGGTCGTATTGTTGCCGAAGGCACACCAGAACAGATACAGCAGAACCCGAACAGCCTGACCGGAAAGTATCTTGTCGGGGTTGAACAGATCGCCGTTCCCCAGGAACGCCGCAATGGTAATGGCAAATCGATTGCGATCAAGGGTGCCCGCGCCAACAACCTGCAAAATGTCGATGCCAAATTCCCGCTTGGCAAATTCATCTGTGTTACAGGTGTTTCGGGTGGCGGCAAGTCCAGCCTTGTCATTGAAACGCTGTATAAAGCACTTGCCAAGCGGATGCATAATGCACGCAATCACCCCGGTGCCCATGACACCATCACCGGCATCGAACATATCGACAAAATCATCGATATCGACCAAAGCCCGATTGGCCGCACCCCGCGTTCCAACCCAGTCACCTATACCGGGGCCTTCACCCCGATCCGTGACTGGTTCGCGCAATTGCCCGAAGCCAAAACACGCGGTTACAAGCCCGGCCGTTTCTCGTTCAACGTCAAGGGTGGCCGTTGTGAAGCTTGTCAGGGCGATGGCGTGATCAAGATCGAAATGCATTTCCTGCCTGATGTTTACGTTACCTGTGATCAATGTAAGGGGAAGCGATACAACCGCGAAACGCTGGAAATATCATTTAAAGGCAAATCGATATCTGACATTCTTGATATGACAGTCGAAGAAGGGGCCGATTTCTTCAAGGCCGTTCCGTCCATTCGCGACAAGATGGAAACCTTAAAACAGGTCGGGTTGAGCTACATCCATCTCGGTCAGCAGGCAACGACCCTTTCGGGTGGTGAAGCGCAGCGCGTGAAGCTTGCCAAGGAACTGTCAAAGCGGGCCACTGGCCGCACGCTATACATCCTTGATGAACCAACCACCGGGCTTCATTTCCATGATATCCGCAAGCTCCTGGAAGTGTTGCACACCATTGTCGATCAGGGCAACACGGTGGTTGTGATCGAACATAACCTTGATGTCATAAAAACTGCCGACTGGATCATTGATATCGGTCCCGAGGGTGGTGATGGTGGCGGCAAGCTGGTTGGTTGCGGCACACCAGAGGTCATCATGGCCAACGAGGAAAGCTATACCGGCAAATACCTTAAACGCCATCTCGGCCTGAAGTAATGTCTTAAAGCGAAGCGGGCACCTAGCCCGCTTCGACCCGATCTTCGACCCGTTTGACAAGAGCAGAGCTTAGCCGCTCGCTAAAGCCTGACAGGAATGCCAGCACCAGCACGATGGAAATCTGTTGCCCGGCACCAGGAATCGTTCCGATCTGATCCATGTCGGAAATATTGTGCAACTGATCCAGCGGGATCGGCAGAATACCGGCACGCAGTGCCAGCAACACGATCAGGGCAAAGCAAAAACCAAGGCAGGGTCGAAACAGAAAATTGAAAAAAACCGACGCCGGTTCCATTTCCGCCCAGTCGACATCCTTACCCAACCGCATCATCATGCTGACCAGTGCCCCGATCGCACCGAAACTGCCGACAAAGAATAACAAATCATAACTGAAGCCGAACAGTTTGCCGTGCCCGGCGCTGACGATCTGGTCTACGTGTAAAAACAGCATCACCGACACGACCAGCAATATCGGCGAAAGCGCCAGCGCAATTGCTGCCACCCGAAGCGAACGGAAAAAAGCCCGCTGTGTGTTATCAAGCTGATCGCGCCCGCCCGCCAGATCAGACAGATAACCATGCACAAATCCGTCCCGCCCTTGATTGAGCGCCAGCAACATGACGATTGCATCTGACGTTTTGCGCATTTGGGCATCGGCATCGAGCCCTTCATCCTTGCGCCACCAGCGCAAAAACGACCGCATGACAAGCGATGCGCGCCATCCCTGACGGGTGGCGACAACATAATCAATCATGTTTTCAACATCACTGCTGCCAAACTTGTTGGCGCCGATATCACCAAATGGAAAGGCAATCCGTCCGATGGTAGAGGCGGCATTTTTGCGCGCTGATGTATTATCATCTCCGTCTGTCGCACCTTCACCGCCATTGCCATCAGGCAAACAATCAATCGTCGTGCTCTGTCTGGATCGCCGGATTGGAACAAGCCCCATCACTGGGCAATGGGCCGGATCGTAACCATAGGGTCGATGCGGATAGCTCATGATGCCCTCCTTGTGATGGATGTGTCTGGTATCAGCGACGCAGCAACAGGAGGTTTGTGAATAATTTACGGTCACATAAGTGATATGCAGCAGCGAAATGGCGCAATTCACTTGAAATCTGGCCTCCTGCACCGCTATGTGTGTGCCAGAAAGTTTAATTCTGTTTTTGCTGAGGAGTTCGCAACCGTGAGCACGGTCAAACCTGTTCATATCATCGGCGCCGGTCTTGCCGGTAGCGAAGCCGCATGGCAACTGGCAGAGGCCGGCATTCCGGTTATCCTGCACGAAATGCGCCCGACCCGCCCGACCGACGCACATCACACGGACAAATGTGCCGAACTGGTCTGTTCCAACTCGTTCCGGTCTGACGACAAAGAATATAACGCGGTCGGCCTGATCCATGATGAAATGCGCCGTGCCGGGTCGCTGATCATTCGCTGTGCGGACGCGCACAAGGTTCCCGCCGGTGCCGCTCTTGCGGTTGATCGCGAAGGTTTCTCGCAGGCGGTAACCGATGCGCTGATGAACCATCCTCTGATCACCATGGAGCGTGGCGAAATCGATGGCCTGCCACCGGTCGAATGGGAAAGCACAATCATCGCAACCGGCCCGCTGACCTCAAGCGCACTGGCCGAAGACATTCGCAAGGCCACCGGCGAGGAAAGCCTTGCCTTCTTCGATGCGATTGCGCCGATCGTCTATAAGGAAAGCATCGACTTTGACAAGGCATGGTTCCAGTCGCGTTACGACAAGGGCGATGGTAAGGACTATATCAATTGTCCGATGAATGAAGAGCAATACAACGCCTTCATCGACGCCCTGATCGAAGGTGATAAAACCGAATTCAAGGAATGGGAAAAAGATACTCCCTATTTCGATGGTTGCCTGCCGATTGAAGTCATGGCTGAACGTGGCCGCGAAACCCTTCGTCACGGCCCGATGAAGCCGGTTGGTCTGACCAATCCGCATGATCCGACCCGTAAGCCACGCGCCATCGTGCAACTGCGCCAAGACAATGCTTTGGGCACGCTCTACAACATGGTCGGTTTCCAGACGAAACTGAAATATGGTGCGCAAGCCGATGTGTTTCGCATGATCCCGGGGCTTGAAAATGCCGAATTCGCCCGTCTAGGCGGTATTCATCGCAACACCTTCCTGAATTCCCCACGTCTTCTGGATGGCACGCTTCGCCTGAAAGCCCGGACCGATATCCGATTTGCCGGGCAGATCACCGGCTGTGAGGGATATGTGGAAAGTGCCGCTGTAGGCCTGATGGTTGGGCGTTTTGCTGCGGCTGAAAAGCAAGGCAAAACAATCCCGACACCGCCGCTTGCAACCGCCATGGGAGCCCTTTTAAACCACATCACCGGCGGTGCTGACGAAAGCACCTTCCAGCCGATGAATGTCAATTTCGGGCTTTTCCCGGAACTTGAACTGACCAAACGGGTGAAAGGCCGCGACCGCAAGAAGCTTTATAGCGACCGCGCTATTCCCTTGTTTGACGCATGGCTTTCAGACATCAACGCCGCATGAAACAAAGGCCGCATCATCCGATGTGGCCTTTTAAATTTCAATATTTGCTCTGGCGTTTGAGCTTTCCGGTGACATCGCGGATAGGTTCGCCATTTCGGAACCGTTTGAACACGAGATCCATATTGCCATCTGCATCCAAGCTGCGTTCATAGACCTGCATTTCGTAACCACCGTCATCCGTGATGTAAAGCGCATGAACGGTCAGGGTTTTTCCGACGATACGCGCCCAGACAAACGGTTCACCCTGCAACGGGTCATTGGGAACACGTTTGCCAAACAGGCCTGTGCGCATCGCACTTCCATAAATGTCGGGCCGATCCGTGGTATAGAACTCGATACTCAGCGATACGTTTTTTTCGCGACCATCAGCCTTGTGAATTACCGTTGACCAATCAATGGTAAAGCCACGACCGGTTTCCGTGATCTTCACGTCAAGATCGCGCGCTTTAAGTTCTTCCTCGGCGTTATAGATCGATGTCCCGTGATACTCGCCAACAAACGGGCCGATATTTCCCGCATGACAAGGCGCTGGCACAACAAGCCACATGATCAAAAGCATGCCAAACAGCCCCAAAGCTTTGATCGGCGCATGCAAATTCATCATGTTGGACCTCGTTATGTTCATTTCGTCCGCCTCGTTTGCCATCAGGCCCCCAGCGTCAAATAACGCTACCACAAGACTTTACGAAAATATTGTATCCATTACATCTATTTAGATGAGATTTCGCCAATATCTAGCTTGGTGCTCAATATCGATTTAAAAATGCCTTTACCGTCAGCCGGAAACTGGCCGGGCGTGCAAGACCAAACTCGGCACTGAATGGATCAAAACCGGCCTTTTCAAGCTTGCGTAAATATCCATCAGCCAGCACCACAGGCAATGCCGCGGCCAATGCATTTGACGGCAGATATTTACGATACTTTCTGGCTTCCCTGATCCGGTTTTGCGCCAGTTCGGCAATCTCGCGCGTCAGTGCTTTGACTGTGTCTGTTTTGCGGAATTCAAAAATGTCGCCCTGCCCGACCCCATAATGTTCCATCCGATCATGAGGCAGGTAAAGCCGTTTTGCCCGGCCATGGAAAACCATGGCGCGCAGAATTCCCACCAAACCATAAGCATTCCCGGCCAGTCGGGCGGCGTGTCTGGCATCAGCATCATCCACACCAAGCAGTTCGGTCGCCATCACCGCCAGATGCCCGGACGTCTGATCGATATAGTGATCGAGTTCAGCCTGATTTGCCGGCACCTTATCGGTAAGGTCAAATTCACGCGCAGCTATCAGGGTTTCCAGATTACGCGCATCAAGCCGCCCGGACTGGATCACGACCGAGAGAGGTTCAACAACTTCATGCTTGCGGATTTTACCCTGCTCAATCTCGGCAAGGGTGTCACGCCACCATTGCAACCGGATATGGCCCAGCATGGTGTCGCTAACCATTTCGCGCGTTTTCGATACTTCCTGATTAAAGGCATAAAGCGTGAAAAGGCTTTCACGTTTGTCCGGGCTTGCGAAAAGCGAACACAAAAACCGATCCTTGTCATTTCGACGCACGTAGTCGGCACAATAGGAAAGCTTTGGGGCCTCAGTCATCGCACGTTATCCGATCTTGCGCGATGTTTCAGCGCGGTCATCATTGGTGTTATCGGTCATTTTTTCCGGCAAGGTTTCGACATAAAGCGACTGCGACGGGAAGGCAAACGCCGCATCGTTATCCTCGACAATACGTTTGAATGCAATGATATGCCGGTTGCGGATATCGCGCCATGTCACCCAATCGGTCGTGGTCGTAAAGTAATACAGATCGATATTGATCGAACTTGCCCCGAAATCAGACAAATGCACCATCTGCACCACATCGGTTTGCGCGACATCATCATCATTTTTCAGGAAGGATCGGATATCGTCGACGATCTTTTCAATCTGATCGGCTGTGGTGCGATATTCGACCCCAATCACCATCTTGATGCGGCGATGGGTCATGCGGGACCAGTTGATTACCGGGGAATCAACGATTTGCGCATTGGGCATCGTCACCAAGGCCTTGGCAAACGTGCGCACCTTGGTCGCGCGAAGGCCGACGACCTCGACCGTTCCTTCAAACTGCGGTGTTTCGATCCAGTCGCCCCGCTTGTAAAGGTTATCTGCCAGAATGGTCAGGCCGCCGAAAACATTGGCGACTGAATCCTTTGCTGCCAATGCCACGGCCATACCGGCAAGCCCAAGACCGCCCAGAAATGCAGAAACATCAATGCCCCAGTTTTCCAACAGAACGACAACGCCGATCACAACAATCAGCGTCTTGACCGCCCGAATAAAGAACTGTCGCAAATCATCACCAAGACCGCCCCCAAAACGCCATGCCAGATTGTTAAAAGACATTGCCAGCGGTTCAATCGACCTGAATAGCGCCCAGAAGACCGAGAAGGTCGCAAAAATGCCGATCAACTCAAACAGAACGGTGTCAAAGTTTTCCGGAAGATCAAGAATCTCGATGGCAAAATACACGCCCCCCAGAATCACCAGAAGCTGAATCGGTGCCTCGAAGGCGTCCAGAACATGGGCGGCTGTACTATGTTTGTGCTGATGCGCCAGCTTGCGCAGGCTACCAATGACACCAAGTGCCAGAACACGTTTCAGGACGAACACAAACAGCAGCACCGCCCCTGCGACGACATATTTGCCGATTTCTCCGCCGCCCAGCATCTCAACCCAATTGGTCATCTGATCAATGACTTCGCTGTTCAGGCTATCAATTTCGGATGTAATTTCGTCCATGACTTCACATGTAATCTGCTGTTAAGGTTTTAAATCAAACAATGACTTAACGGTTACCGCTACGGATTGTTTCTTGCGGCCCCTGTATAACAACTAAAACAGGACAGGCATATGGCATCCTTTGCTGCACCAAGACTTCATGTCATTGGCGCCGGACTTGCTGGCTCAGCACTTGCAACGCAAATGGCGCAGGATGGTGTATCCGTAACGTTGTACGATTCCGGCGAACCTTTCGCCAGCCGCTGGACACGCGGCATGAAAACTTCCCCCAAAAACCACAAGGTTGCCGAACCCGAAATTTTCTATGATCCCGAGGATCTGGTTCGGCATTTTTTCTCGCAATGGCCGGAAATTCCGCGAAAACTGATCCGACCGGCCCATGCGGTTATCGGCCTTAAACACCCCGGACGAAGCCCCGCCATCATTGATCTTGATCACGGCATTGCCGCGGCTTTGATTGCACGTCGCCCGACGATTTTCGCACGGCTGTTTACGGCATGGAATTTATGGTTCTCCCGTTACGCCAGTGAAGATCGGCGTGTCAGTCAACGAATGCGGGTCGCTGCTGATTTGGGTGAAGATATGGAAACACCGACAGCAACCTATCATCAGGGTGCACTTGCGACACTGGCCGAGGTGCTGTTTTCAATGCCAGCCCACAATTGCTCGGCCGCTTTGCTGGGGCGCGTTTTAATGCCGACATTGCGTGAAATACGCCGCCATAATGCAAGCCACGCCTTCGCGGCGATTGACCCAATCATCCTAAACGATATCGCGCTGCCCACTATGCGCGATCATTTTATCGCAGCTGGCGGCGACATCATAAGCGGTATGGAACTTGGTGATATCGACAGTACGACGGATTTCGCCACCGACCTGTTTTTCGGCGATGATCAGATCGAGGTGCGCCCGCAAGATGCCGTGGTGCTTGCACTTCATCCAAGGCCACTTTGCGATGCGGTACCTGATATCGGCATTCCGCCAGCCCCGGCGCATCGACGAACTTTTGTGTTTCAGGCCAGCAAAAGCTTTGCCGAACCATGCTGTGTCCTGGCTGATGATGATCTGGTACGTGCGATTTATTGCAACCGTCGTCACATACAGGTCAGCATGAACAGCAGTCTGATTCTGCCAAGCGACGGCACAGCGGTTCAGTTGGCAGCAACGATCTGGCAGCGCGTCACAGAGCTTTGCGATCAGCATTTAAATCATGATCTGTCGGAAAGGACAAAAATTGAAACCGGCGATGAGCATCCGGCTTTCAGTTATGTTGACTGTGAAGCCCCTTTTCCGGAACTCAGTCCGGGGGTTGCAGCACTTCGCCACCGGATTACGCCACCTTGGCGGAACCTGTTTTTATGCGGGGATGCCTTTCCGCCGGATTATCCGCCCGGACCGGCAGCGGTTATCGCAAGTGTGATGAAGGTTCGCGCGCAGTTGCATCAATATCTGAAACTGCGCGACTTATAAGACGGGTCAAACCGAAATCAGGGCTGCGGCAACCCGACGGGCTTCCGATACCAGAACATTATAGGTGCGACACGCAGCACCGGTATCCATCGGCTCGACGACAATGCCATGCTTGCGAAGTGCAATGCGCCATTCAGCAGGCAATGGTTTCATGCCACTTCCCATTCCCAGCAGCAGGATATCGATCTCGTCGGATGCTTCAATCACCCGACCAAAGGCATCGACATCAACCTGATCAATATTCTCATACGGCCAGGAATAGACATTCTTTGGAAACAGTAGAACCGAACCCGTGACAACTTCTTCGCCAAAACGAAACAGGCCATCCCCATAGCTGGTAACGATCTTTCGGCCTTCTGCGATCAGCGGACTTACTTCCAAAGACATATCATTCCCTTTTGACGCAACCTTGAAAACTTCTCCTGGCGTTGTCTGCCTCAAAGCGCAGCCGCAGGTGCCTTTGCTTTTTTCCCGCGCCACAAAATAAACAACCCGGAAACAACAACGATACTACACCCGATCAACATAGGCATGTCGAGTTCCTCACCAAACAGGAACACGCCCAAGGCAATACCGAACAACAACCGAGTATACCTGAACGGTGTAACCGACGAAACATCACCGCTGCGCATCGCTTTCATCAGGGCGGCATAAGCAGAAATCCCCATCAGGACCGCACCGGAAAAATAGAAAAGGCTTTGGCCGTCGGGTAGCGTAAATGCTTTGCCTTCCCAAACCGAAAACAGGATACCGGCAATAATAATGGCAATAAAACCATAGAATCCCAGAATAGACGTCCCCAATGATATCGGGGCTGCCCGGCTGGCTAGATCACGACCGGCAAAACCGATTGTTCCGATCACCGCCAGCAACGACAGGACTGAAAAGCCATCGGCGCTCGGACGAAGAATGATCAAAACACCGATCAGACCAACAAAAATTGCCAACCATCTGCGCCATCCCACTTTTTCACCAAAAATGAGCGCCGCACCAAGAACCACAATAAGCGGCGTTGCCTGTAAAATGGCCGTGGTCGAAGACAAAGGTGTTAAAGCAAGCGCAAGCACATAAAACAGTCGCCCGATG
This sequence comes from Thalassospira sp. MIT1004, assembly GCF_001858545.1. NCBI lineage: Bacteria > Pseudomonadati > Pseudomonadota > Alphaproteobacteria > Rhodospirillales > Thalassospiraceae > Thalassospira > Thalassospira sp. MIT1004. The sequence continues at coordinate 356,268 of NZ_MCAO01000022.1, forward strand.
ACCTCGAACACGATCCTTACACACATGGGACGCGACAGAACCGCCGGGTCAAGCAGTCGCTTATTCTGGACTTTGGCAATCGCGGCAAACAAAACCGCCCCTCCGACACCAAACAGGATCAAAACCTGTCCCACTGGATGCGTCGCCGAAACGGCCTTCACAAATGCGTCTTCAACGGCGAATGCTGCCATTGCCGCCATCATCCACAGACTACCGAGCAAATTTGCCCGATGACCATCACTTGCGTCCATATTAAGCGCCACAGGCAAGAACCAGTTTTGAAAATGGTTTAATCAGTTCGCAAAAGTCATACGCCACTGCGCACTAAAGGAAAAGGCCGGGTTGTTTTCGCACAAACCCGGCCTTTCTGTAAATCCATGTCTTGCGGCTGAGGAATCAGGCACCGGCCTTCTGGGTCTCTTCGCCTTCGGGAATCTTGCGGTTAAGCCGCAGAACCATCAGCAACGGAGACGCCACACAGATTGACGAATAAGTCCCGATGACAATGCCGAAAATCAGCGCCATCGTGAAACCACGGATCGCTTCACCACCAAATACGAACAACGCAATCAGCGCCAGTAATGTGGTAAATGATGTCATGGTCGTACGTGACAGGGTAGAATTGATCGACAGATCAAGAAGATCGGGTATTTCCATCTTGCGGAATTTGCGCAGATATTCGCGAATACGGTCAAATACAACCACCGTATCGTTGATCGAATAACCGGCAACGGTCAGAACCGCTGCCAGCGTCGCCAGATCGAACTGAACACCGGTGATCACAAAGAAACCGATGGTAATCAGAACATCATGCAGAAGTGCCACAACCGATGCCACGGCAAACTGCCATTCGAACCGGAACCAGATATAGACCATGATCAGCAAAAGCGAGATGGCAACCGAATAGACACCGGCTTCCTTCAGCTCGTCACCGACCTTCGGGCCGACCAGTTCGCTACGGCGAATGGTAACATTGTCACCAAGTGCCTCGGTCACAGTAGCAAGCGCTGCCATCTGGGCTTTTTCATCACCGTCCTGGCGCTGCAACTGGATCAGGACATCATCGGGTTCGCCGAATTCCTGAATTGATACATCCCCCAGTCCAAGAGAACCAAGATTATCACGCAGCGCGCCAATATCGGCCGGACCGTCGGTTTTGATTTCAAGGAGAATACCACCCCGGAAATCGATCCCGAAATTCAGCCCCTTGGTTACAAATAAGCCAACAGATGCCAGCACCATGACCAGCGAGACAATATAAAAGATTTTCCGGAATTTGAGGAACGGGACGTTCACGTCATCCGGAACAAGATGCAATGGTTTCATAATTTTCCTGCTCCCTTCCTCAAAGTACCAGTTCCGTCGGACGACGGCGTTTAACCCACACCGAAATCAACAGTCGGGTCACCCAGATTGCCGAGAACATCGACGTGATAATGCCGATGGCAAGCGTGACGGCAAAGCCCTTGATCGGCCCGGAACCAAAGCTGAATAGCACAAGAGCCGCAATCAGCGTGGTTAGGTTGGCGTCAAGGATGGTCGACATCGCACTGCGATAACCGGCATCAATTGCGTTGATGATCGTACGGCCATTATTACGTTCTTCACGGATACGTTCGAAAATCAGTACGTTGGCGTCAACCGCCATACCGACCGTCAAAACGATACCGGCGATACCCGGCAGTGTCAGCGTTGCCTGCAATACCGACATCACTGCCAGCACGAGGATAAGGTTCATCAGAAGTGCGATATCGGCATAAATCCCGAACCGCCCATAACTGATCACCATAAAGGCAATAACGAAGACAAGACCAAGAACGGCTGCAATTTCACCGGCCTCGACAGAATCCTGTCCTAGCCCGGGGCCGACTGAACGTTCTTCAAGGATCTGCATTGGTGCGGGTAATGCACCGGCACGCAACAGCAACGAAAGATCGTTGGCCTCCTGAACACTGAACTGGCCGGTAATGATACCGTTACCACCAAGGATCGGTTCATTGATCCGCGGGGCTGAAATCACTTCGCCATCCAGAACGATAGCCAGACGACGACCGGCATTTTTCGACGTCATGTCGCCAAACCGCGCACCACCTGCCGCGTCAAAGCGGAATGAAACAACGGGGCGACCATCGTTAAAGGTGGGTTGGGAATCGATAAGGTTATCACCCGAAACAACCACACGACGGTCAATCAGATATTCGTTGATACCGGCCGCACGGTCACCGGCATCAGCCGATGGCAGGATAATGGTTCCCGGCGGCATGCCGGTGGCACGCGCCTGGGAAGCTGTTTTTTCCTCGTTCACGAGGTGGAAGTTCATTTTCGCGGTACGGCCAAGAATCGCGCGTAAACGCGACGGATCATCAAGTCCAGGTACCTGAACAACAATACGGTCTTCACCCTGGCGCTGGATCGACGGTTCGGTCGTTCCCAGTTCGTCAACACGACGGCGCACCACTTCAAGTGACTGGCTGATCGCGCGATCAACAAGTTCTTTGCGGGCCTGTTCGGTGTAGGAAACGATAATGTTGTTGCCGTCACCACTCATGACGGTATTAGGTTCGACATCACGGATCAGATCGCGGGCTTTTTCGACCTCGTCGGCATTGACGATGGTGACTTCCGCGCCGTCCAATCCGGCATCGCGCGGACGGTAACGAATGCGTTCCTCGCGCAGTGTCGAACGGATCGTATCTCCAAGCGCTTCATAACGCTCGCGGATCACGCTGTTAATGTCCACCTCAAGCAGCATGTGCGATCCGCCGCGCAGATCAAGACCAAGGCTGATCTGTTTACCCGGAAGATAGCTGGCTTCAGTCGCCAACGTGCCCTTGGGCAGGAAATTCGGTGCAGCGTATATAACGCCCAAAGCGCACACCAGCAAAACCAGTGCTGCTTTCCATTTCGTAAAATAAAGCATGTGTCCTTTAACCAGATTTGTCTGGAAAACCTTGGTCTGGTTCTATCGAACATCGGGAGAGTTACACCCCGCAGGCCACCGGCTGTAAACAAGAAGGCGGAGCATTTTGCCCCGCCTTGCAAGTCATCAAAGAGATCAGTCTTTTTTGGTCTCTTCAGCTTCTTTTTCGTCTTCGTCTTTGTCGTCGCCTTTGGCTGGCTCGGTTTTCGACAGAACTGTCGAAACCATGCCGCGTGCAACCTTGACTTTGACCCCTTCAGCAATCTCGACCGAAAGTTCATCGTCACCAATAACCTTGGCAACGGTACCGATCAGACCACCGGCGGTAACGATTTTGTCACCGCGACGAACAGCAGCGAGCATCGCTTTATGCTCTTTCTGTTTTTTCTGCTGCGGACGGATAAGCAGGAAATAAAAAACAACAAAAATCAGGATCAGCGGCAGGAAGCTGGTAAGCATATCTGCACCACCTGCGCCACCTGCGCCCTGCGCGAAAGCCGGCGAAATCAACATTAGGAACTCCTAATCCCATACAACAAAACAAATCAACTGCCGGAATATAACGGTGTGTCCCGTCAACGCAAGGAAGAACAGGATTTTTATCGGTTAAATCCCGTATTCTGTGGTTCTGTTCACGTCACCAAAAGCGCGCTAAATCATATGGCACTGTTATTGCCAGATCGCCTTGTGATAGCGTTTTGGGCATATTCGTCGCCACCACGATAAAAAGAAACATCCAAGAGGCTTTAATGACCAACGATTTCAATCAATTGCTGCCCACCCTTGAGCGCATTGCCGACGCGCTGGAACGCATGGCCCCACCTGCGCATAAAACCAATGACCTTGCCGCGGCTGATGCCTTTGTCTGGCAGGCCGAAAGCGGTTATCTGCAACCGGTGCGCAATGTGAACCGGATTGATATCGATCTTTTGCAGGGAATCGAACAGCAAAAGACGATTCTTTATAACAATACCAAACGGTTCGCCAATGGACTTCCGGCCAACAATGCGTTGCTTTGGGGCGCACGTGGCACCGGCAAAAGTTCGATCGTCAAGGCGATGCACGCCAAAATCAACACGGAAAAGGCTGGCGCATTGGCATTGGTCGAAATCCATCGCGAAGACATCCCGACCCTGCCCCATCTTCTGCATATTCTCGAAGAAAGCGGTCGCAAGACGGTTCTGTTCTGTGATGACCTCTCATTCGATTTGCAGGATGAATCCTACAAGTCGCTTAAGGCTGTGCTTGAAGGCGGCATCGAAGGCCGCCCCAACAATGTGATTTTCTATGCAACATCGAACCGTCGCCATTTGATGGCGCGCGATATGATCGAAAACGAACGATCAACCGCGATCAATCCGTCCGAGGCCGTCGAGGAAAAGGTATCCCTATCCGACCGCTTCGGCCTGTGGCTTGGCTTCCACAACATTTCACAGGATGTCTATTTCGAAATCATCGAAGGGTACGCCAAGGAATTCGGGCTTGATGTTCCGATTGAAGACCTGCGTGCACGAGCCAAGGAATGGACGGTCACACGTGGCAGTCGTTCAGGCCGCGTTGCATGGCAATTCATTCAGGAATTAGCCGGCGAAATGGGAAAAAAGCTTGGCTGACTGCCCCAGACAGCAGCGTATAAACAAAACTCCCGGAACATCAAGGTCCGGGAGTTTTGTTTATCGCGATACCATCATCTGTGGCAGGTATTTCATCGGGTCCGTGGATTTTCGTCCACGACGGATTTCAAAATGAAGTTGCGGCTGGTTAACTGCCCCCGTGCTGCCGACACTTGAAATCTTCTGACCGCGCTCGACAACGTCGCCGCGTGCCACCATCGGATTTTCCGTATGGGCATAGGCTGTCACATAATCATCGGCATGCTTGATCAGGATCAGATTGCCAAAGCCGCGCAACTCATTCCCGACATAGGTCACAACGCCATTATCCGCAGCAAGGATCGGCGTACCACGCGCAGCCCTGATGTTGATTCCGTCATTGTAAAGACCGCCCGTGCTGGCACCGTATTTAAGAACAATGTCACCGCGAACCGGCCAGACAAAGCCCTTGCGATTGTCGGGTTCGGCAATAACGACATTCTTACGAACTGCACTGCCTTGCCCCGCAACCGGTGTTGCTTCGGGCATCTGGCGGGTATCGTTATTCCAGCTATTGGCAGATGCGTAACGCTGTTCGGCGCGCGCGGCGAAATCCTGTGGCTTCAGGCCTGGCGTCGGGATGCTGCCGCCGTTATTCGGACTAATACGCGCGGTTTGAACCGTTGACGAGCGTTCGGGTGCGGCGGCAGTTTCAGATGTACCAAGCGGCACACTGACAACTTCGCGCTTGCCGCCGATGGTGACGGTCTTACGCGGCGCGGAGCTTGTTGAACTTGGTGTCGTCGATGATGACCGGCTTGCAACTGCAGTCTGGCTGTTACTGTCATAAGACGGATCCCACGGCGGCAGCACAAGCCGCTGTCCCGGATAGATCACATAAGGCTTCGCCAATTTGTTTCGCTCGGTAAAACGGCCAAAATCGGTGCGATACCGGTTGGCAAGCCCCGAAACAGTATCACCCGGTTCGACCGTAATAACCCGCTCACCATTTTTAAGCTTGGGCATGCTATAGGGGCTGTAAGTCGCACCTTCGCCATAAACTACTGGCACAGGGACGGAATTAAGCAAACAGCCGCCAAGCGCTGCGGTTGTCCCACAGACAAGCGCCAGCGTCCGTATTCTTCGAACTGCCTGTTTGACACTATTTTCCATCATGGAAAACATTGTCTGCGATCAGCCGTTAACAATCCGTAATCAGATGCAGCAATCGGCTCAGAATTCTTCAGTACCCGGCAACATCGGAACGAAACGGACCGGCATCAGTTCGGTTACATCAATCCCGGTGGGGGTACGCAAAACCCGCAAAAGCAGTTGCGTGTGGGATACCTCGCCCACCGGCACGACCATGATCCCGCCAATCGCCAACTGATCGACCAGCACAGGCGGCACATCTTGTGCTGCCGCAGTCACGATAATACGATCAAACGGTGCCTGTGCCTTCCAGCCAAGCCCGCCATCACCATGCAGGGTCGAAATCGTATGCAACCCCAATTCGCGGAATTTGTCTTCCGCCTCACGCAGAAGCGGCTTGTGCCGTTCAAGCGTGTAAACCCGGCGTGCCAGCTTGGCGAGGATGGCGGCCTGATAGCCCGACCCGGTACCGACCTCAAGCACCTTCATCCGGTCATTCAGCTCAAGCGCCTGCGTCATCAGGGCGACGATATAGGGCTGTGAAATCGTCTGGCCCTTGCTGATCGGAAGGGCGACATTTTCCCATGCCCGGCTGACAAACGGCTCGGCGACGAAAATTTCGCGCGGGATGCTGGCCAGCGCACGTAAAACGTCCTCGTCATGGATCCCGTCATTGCGCAGGATCGCAAGCAGATGTTCGATTTCAGCTTCTCGGGCAATGACAGGCTCGTTCACGGAAATGCCTTCGTCAGTTTTGCGTGCGTCTCGTAATGCGTGAAATCGAGACTGATCGGAGTTACCGAAATATCGCCCCTCTCAATGACCCGCAAGTCCGCATTTTCATCCTTGGGCAATTCCGACTTGATCGCACCGATCCAATAATAAGGCTCTCCGCGCGGATCAAGGCGTTCGGCAATATGATCGCCAATCTTGCGCTGCCCCTGCCGGGAAACCTCGATACGGGCTCCGCCGTCACGTTCGGCTTCCGGGAAATTGACGTTAATCAGAACGCCACGTGGCCAAGTCGTGTGAATAAGGGTTTCCGCAACCGGTAAAAGATGCTTTTCCGCAACCGACCAGTCGATCAGATTGCCGGAAAAAAACTGGGAAAAGGCAATTGCAGGCACATTCAGCAACGTTGCTTCCATCGCGGCAGCAACCGTACCGGAATAGGTTACATCCTCGCCAAGGTTGCCACCCCGGTTGATCCCCGAAAGAACAATATCGGGCGGACTGTCACGCATGATTTGCTGAAGGGCCAGCAGAACGCAATCGGTTGGCGTTCCGTCGACAGAAAAATGTCGCTCGTCACGTTTGCGTATCCGCAACGGATGGCGCAGGGTAAGCGAATGCCCGGCCCCGCTTTGCTCTGTCGTCGGTGCGACAACCCAGACATCATCGGAAAGGGAACAGGCAAGCTTTTCCAAAAGCCGAATCCCCGGCGCATCAATCCCGTCATCGTTGCTGATCAGGATGCGGGCATTTTTCAGATCGACCATATCGCCCCCTATCCGCGCGGTGAAATCACCTCGACACCGCCCATATAGGGCTTCAATGCATCCGGCACACGAATTGAACCATCTGCCTGCTGATAGTTTTCCATCACCGCAATCAGGCAACGCCCAACAGCAAGCCCCGACCCATTCAGGGTATGAACAAAACTGGTTTTCTTGTCGCCAGCGGCACGATACCGCGCATTCATGCGCCGTGCCTGGAAATCACCGGTGTTAGAACAGGATGAAATTTCACGATATTTACCCTGCCCCGGAAGCCAGACTTCAATATCAAATGTTTTGCGCGCGGCAAAACCGATATCGCCTGAACACAGAACCACCGTCCGGTAGGGAAGACCGAGACGTTCAAGAACGGTCTCTGCGCAGCGGGTTTTTCGATCAAGTTCCTCGTTCGATTTTTCGGCGGCCACAACCGACACCATTTCAACCTTTGAAAACTGATGCTGGCGGATCATGCCGCGCGTATCACGCCCGGCCGAACCGGCTTCCGAACGGAAACACTGGGTCAATGCGGTATAGCGCAGCGGCAATGCGGCTTCGTCGATAATCTCGCCCGCGACCTGATTGGTAAGCGTCACTTCCGACGTCGGGATCAGCCACATGTCATTGGTGGTTCTGAACGAATCTTCGGCAAACTTCGGCAACTGACCGGTGCCAAACATCGCATCATCGCGTACCAGCATCGGCGTGATGGTTTCTTCATAACAATGCTCGTTTACATGCAGGTCCAGCATGAACTGGCCCAATGCCCGTTCAAGCTTTGCCAGGCCACCACGCAGAACAACAAAACGCGAACCCGAAAGTTTAGCCGCGGTTTCGAAATCCATCATGCCAAGCTTGTCGCCGATCTCGAAATGCTCAAGCGGCTTGAAGTCAAATTCGCCGGGAGTTCCCCATTTGCGAACTTCAACATTGTCTTCTTCGCTTTCGCCTGCCGGAACTTCCGCATCGATAACGTTCGGAAGCGACGACAGCAAAAGATCAAGCTGCTCGTTTAAACCGGCCTGCCCGTCTTCGGCATCCTTGATCCGGTCTTTGAGTTTACCCATCTCGGCCATCAGTTCGTCAGCATCGCCGCCACTCTGGCGCAATTTGCCAATTTCACCGGAAATGGATTTGCGGCGCGCCAGCATTTCCTGATGTTCAGTCATCAGGCGACGACGGTCTGCATCGATATCGATCAGACGCTGGGCGGTCATTTCGACCTTGCGCGCGGTCATCGCCGCGTCAAAGGCCTCGGGATTGTCACGAATCCATTTAATGTCGTGCATGAAACGGCACCTTGTTATTCAGCTATGCGGGCAATTATTCGGGCTTTTATACGATGGGGTGGACGCTTGGTCCACCCCGTCAGATCGGTCATTCGAGAACCGGACAATTCAATCAGCGCGCGCTATTGAAATCATCCTCGTCATCGTCGCCTTTCGCGGATCCCAAAGATCGGAATGACGAAGGCGCATCAGATTTTGGCGCAGAACCGGCAAGCGCTTTGAAATCGGTCTTGTCATCTGCTTTGCCATCATCGTCCCCGTAATCAGCAGCTGCCGCAGCCGCCCCCTGGGTATCGACGTCGTCTTTATTGTGATCGGTATCCTCATCGTCACCTTCAAGCTCGGCATCTTCTTCCGCTTCACGCTGGGCACGTTTACGTTCCGACATCCGCGCCATCAGGATCGAAATTTCATAAAGAATGATGATGGGGATCGCCAGGCCAACCTGCGAAATCAGATCCGGCGGCGTCAGCACTGCGGCAAACACAAAGGCGATCACAACCGCATATTTGCGCCGCTTGGCAAGCGAAGATGCGGTTACGATGCCAGCGCGCGCCATCAGTGTCAGCAATACCGGTAGTTGGAAACTCAGGCCAAACGCAAAAATAAGCTTCATCACCAGCGCAAGATATTCGCCGACCTTGGCTTCAAGCTGAATGGCAAGTCCCGATGCCCCGCCTGCACTTTCGAAACTGAGGAAGAATTTCCACGCCAGCGGCATGATCAGGTAGTAAACCAGTGCCCCGCCCGCAAGAAACAGGATCGGCGTCGCAAACAGGAACGGCATGAATGCCGAACGTTCATTCTTGTATAGTCCCGGCGCGACAAAGGCCCATAGCTGGCCAAGAAAGACCGGTGCGGAAACAAAACAGGCCGCAAAGAACGAGACCTTCACATAGGTGAAGAACACCTCGGTCAATGCGGTATAGATCATGCGCCGGTCCGGCCCCATGACGTCAGCAAGGGGCTTTACGAGGAACCCGTAAATATCTTCGACGAAATAATAACAAATACCGAAAGTGATAAAGAGTGCCAGAACCGCCCATGTCAGACGGTTCCGAAGCTCGATCAGATGCTCCATGATCGGCATCTGCTTGTCATCCGACTGCATGTTCACGCCTGGCTCTCCGGATGATCAGTCTTCTTATCCGCAGCAGCAGGTTTTGCAGATGCCGCGGCATCGGTCTTCGGTGCTGTGGTTTTGGTTTCCGATTTGTTGTCGGTTTCGCTTTCGGCAGTTTTATCTGCCGGTTTTGCCGGTTTTGGCTTGGTTTTCGGCTCGGCAATCTTGTTTTCGATGAAGTCTGATGTGCTCGAACGTGCATCGTTGACCTGCTTGCGCAGATCATCAAGTTCGGCTTCACGAATCAGATTATCGATACCGCCCTGAAATTCGCGCGCCATACCGCGCACTTTTTTCCAGTACCCGGCAAGCTTGTAAAGCACATGGGGCAAGTCCTTGGGGCCGACGACGAACAACGCGACGACGGCCACAAGTGCCATTTCGGTCCAGCCGATATCAAACATGGAACACGCCTATCTGAAGGAAATCCGACAGACGATCAGGATTTCACGGAATCCTTGTCTTTGCTTTCAGCAGAAACCGAAGCAGACGTGTTGTTTTCGATGGTTTTGGCCGAAGCAGCGCTGTCTTCGTCTTTTTCGTTTATGCCTGCTTTGAAGCTCTTGATCCCTTTACCCATGTCACCCATGACTTTCGGCAGTTTGCCGGCACCAAAGATGATCAGGACAATCGCCAGAATCAGAACGATTTGCCAAACGCCAATACCCATAACTTCTATCTCCAAAGATCCAATCTGCCATCCGGCGAGAATGCCCGGATAATGGCAGAAAGCCCCCCACTGTGCAATGCAACGATTGTGAATATACCGTGCACCGCTACGAACCTGTATGTTTGTTTCTTAGTCTCATCGGACCTGTTTCGCGTTGAAATTGGCCTAATTCATAGGAAACACAAAGGTCATGTCAGGATCAAGCGTAATAGCGACCGACCCCTGATTTACTGACGAAAGTCTGCGTGGCACGCGCGCATGGACATGCCCGCCCGCATGAAGTGATAAATGCATCAGACTGATTTCACCAAGTGACCGCACAGCATCAACCCGCGCCAGAATATCATGTCCATTCATGGCATCGGCAATCTGCAATCCTTCCGGGCGCACCAGAACTTCAACCTGTGTTCCGTCATCAAGATCACCCTGCGCCACATCACCAAGCGGCGTCGTCACAATCCCGCCCTGCACTGTTCCGGGGAAACGGTTAACCTCGCCAAAGAAAGATGCAACAAAACGATTTTGCGGATTGAAATAAAGGTCTTCGGGGGTGCCATCCTGCATCACCTGCCCTTCATTCATGATGATAATCCGATCCGCCATATACATCGCTTCTTCCGGATCATGGGTCACCATGATGGTTGCGATCCCGGCATTTTTCAAAACATGCAACGTGGTATCACGAAGTTCGGCACGGCGTGCAACATCAAGCCCCGAAAACGGCTCGTCCAGCAACATCACGCGCGGTGTTGGCGCCAGAGCTCGGGCCAGTGCAATCCGCTGTTGCTGCCCGCCGGATAATTCGTGGGGATAGGCATTGTAATATTCTGCCATACCGACCTGCCGAAGCGCACGTTCGACCGCTTCCTTGCGTTCAATCTCAGATGATGAACGCAGACCGAACCCGATATTCTTGGCAACGCTCAGATGCGGAAACAGGGCGTAATCCTGAAACACCATACCGACACCGCGTTTTTCGGGTTCAAGATATTCCCCGGGCCGCGCTACAAGCTGATCATTAATTGAAACGCTGCCTTGCTGAAGCTTTTCAAGCCCTGCGGCAATACGCAATGCAGTAGTCTTGCCACATCCCGAGGGCCCCAAAAGGCAAACCAGTTCGCCGGGCGCAACGTCAAAGCTTATGTCTTTGAGAACCTTGGTACTGCCGAAATCATGGCTGACATTGGACATTCTCAAGCCGTCGGGCATCAGATCTCTCTTTATTCTTTTGCAAGGAAACCCTGCAATTAAGTTGCAAAATCTTTCCCAGATTTAATCCTACCCAACAGCGCATGCAAGAAGCTGGATCAAAGAAGCACGATAAAAGATGTGAATGGGCCCGATTTAACGGTTCTCCGCGTCGTATTCTTCTTCCAGATTGGGATTATCGCTGTAGATGGTTTCATCAAGATCGGCCAGATTGCGGGTCGTAAGAGCTTCTTCGACAACAGCATCGGTAACTTCGCCATCATCAACCAGATCGGGCAATGCTTCCTCGTCGGAACTGGCACCGTATCGGCCCATGCCAGGACGGCTATCAAGCAATCCAGCGGCTTTCAAATCGGCAAGTCCCGGCAGATCGTCACGATGTTCAAGTCCGAAATGATCCAGAAAATCATCCGTCGTCGCCCAAAGAACCGGACGGCCCGGCACACGTTTGCGCCCCTTCGGACGGATCCATTTCGCTTCCAGCAGAATATCAAGCGTCCCCTTGGACAGGGCCACACCACGAATTTCTTCAATTTCGGAACGTGTAACCGGCTCGTGATAGGCAATGATCGCCAGCGTTTCGAGCGTTGCACGCGTCATTTTCTTTGCTTTTTCGACCTCGATATGAAGATCACCTGCCAAATCAGCCGCAGTGCGAAACGCCCATTTTTCACCAACACGATTCAGATTTATTCCACGCTCTGAATAGTTTGCCTGCAGTTCTTTAAGCAAAAGGGAAACATCTGAACCTTCGGGCAAACGCGCGGCAAGAACCCGTTCACTGACCGGTTCCGCAGACGCAAACAGCACAGCTTCAACAATTCGAAGATGCTGAAAGTCGATTTGAGGACCGTGTTCGATACCATCGATTTCAAACTGCGGGTCGGTTACTGTCTCAGTCACCATTATTATCCATCCCTGCCCCGGATTTGGCTCTTAGCTTGTCCATATCGCTGTAATCCCCGGATGTGATGTCCAATTCAGGATCGCGTCTTTTTTGCGGTGACCTCAGCATGATCGGGCCAAACACCTGCTCTTGCGAGATTTCCAATTCGCCATCGCGGCACATTTCAAGGCTGGCAACAAAATGCGCAGCCAGTGCCGACCGTGCCTTCAAAGGCGTGCCAAGACCATGTGGCATGAATTCCAGAAGCTTTGTCCATGTCGGTACAACCCGTCGCCCGAACAGATCGCGCAACCGCCGGATTGCATCGTCCATCGCATAAAGATCGAATGCCTCAATCTCCAGTGTCTTGGATTCAGATGTCAGCATGATCTGCGCATAGGCTTTCAACAGGTCATAAAGCGACGCATCATAAACCGACGCCGTCGTGACCCGGACTTCCTCCGGATCACCCCGGCCAAAGAAATCACGCCCGAGGTTGGGCCGCTCCAGCAGTTTCTCACCGGCCGCTTTCATCGCTTCCAGCCGCTTCAGCTGGAAGGCCAGAAGCTCTGCCATTTCCTCTGCACTGAGCTCTTCCTCGTCGGACTCCTGCTTTGGCAGCAACAACCGAGATTTCAGATAAGCCAGCCACGCCGCCATCACCAGATAATCGGCCGCCAGTTCCAGTCGCAATTCACGCGCGGTATTAATGAAAGTCAGATACTGCTCGGCAAGCTCTAGGATCGAAATCCTGATTATGTCGACTTTCTGGTCGCGTGCCAGCTCCAGCAAAAGGTCAAGCGGCCCTTCAAACCCTTCCAGATCCAGCATAAGGCGTTCAGCAAGACTTGGCCCATCATCAACGGGTGCCTTGTCAAATACCTCGTCCGGAATATCGAGTTCGAACTGTTTGGCCATAATCCCCCCGGACCGTCCGCCTCATATCAGGCGAAAATACCGGCCAGAAAATCAACAAGTGCAGATGCAGGCTCAATCACCAGCCATTGGAATATCGGTAGATTAACGCCAAGAAGCCCCGTGACGTAGGGCAACAGGAAGATCAGCGTAATCAGAAGGATCATGCCGGTTTTTTCCATGCGCGCCAAGACCCGCGCAATTGGCATTGGCGATATCGCGGTCAGAACCCGCCCTCCATCCAATGGCGGGATTGGCAGCATGTTAAACACCGCCAGAATGCAGTTCAGCCAGATCGACTGCTGTAACGTCGTTGCCAGCCAGTCATTGACCGCCGGCGAAAATGACGGCAACCCGACCAGTAATAGAATTGATGCAATTGCCAATGCGACGTTGGTTGCGGGCCCGGCAACCGCCACCCCGATTACACCAAGACGTTGCGGATGCAAACGATGGAACGCGACCGGGACCGGCTTGGCATAACCAAACAGGAACGGCGCACCAGTCAGCAACAGCAAACCGGGAATCAGAATAGTCCCCACCGGATCAATATGGCGGATCGGGTTCAGGCTAAGCCGCCCGGCGCGTTGCGCTGTATCATCCCCGAACAGCTTGGCTGCAAAGCCGTGCGCGGCTTCGTGCAAAGTCACCGCCAGCAATACCGGCAACACCCACGTAGACGCGGAAATGATAATCTCGATAATGTCGTTCACCTATTCAGCTTCCCTTACGCCTGCTCGCCAGCCGACCAGACCGGTGATAGCAATTCAGCCAGTCGGGCCTGCCAATCGGCAATCTGCGCCGAGGGTGGCTGTATAGTATTAAAACCTACGATCTGATTGCTCAGCAATTGCGAACGTGTCAGCGCCTCACCGGCAAGTTTCGGGGCCATGGATACGACTTCCTCCATTTCCGTGCGCTTGCCATTGCAATGAAGGGCAATGTCGCACCCGGCGGCAAGGCATTCGTGAGTCCGGCTAGCAATCGATCCACCAAGCGCTTCCATTGATAGATCATCACTGATCAGAAGGTTTTCAAACCCGATATCACCGCGGACAATTTCGGAAATGACCTTGGCCGATACGGTTCCCGGGCGTTGATCATCAATCGCGGTAAACAGCAAATGGGCCGACATCGCTGCAACCACATCCTTCATCTGACGGAACGGTTCGAAATCAAGGCGACTCAGTTCTTCGCGCGACGCGGTCACGATCGGCAAATCCTTGTGACTGTCGACCGATGCACGCCCGTGACCCGGAATATGTTTGATGACCGGTGCGATCCCGCCGTCCAGCAACCCGGCGGCAACCGCACTTGCCAACGGCACAATCTGTTCCACCGTCGAACCATAGGAACGGTCGCCAACCACGTCGCTCATACCAGGGAAGCGGATATCAAGCACCGGCGCACAGGTGATGTTAAACCCGGCATCACGCAAATCCGCCGCCATCAGGCGCGCATTAATATATGCGGCTTCGCGGGCATTTTCAGGTGCTGTTTCAAACAATTGACCAAACACACCAGCCGCAGGGATTTTGCGCCAGTGCGGCGGCTTGAGGCGCATGACGCGCCCACCTTCCTGATCGACAAAAATCGGCACATTGATATTGCCGACAACTTCGCGCAGTTGATTGTTCAACGCCTTGACCTGCTTCAGATCCGTGACATTACGGGCAAACAGGATAAAGCCATAGGGATCAGCTTCACGAAAGAAGCCCTTCTCCCAATTGCTTAGTTCTGTACCTTCAACACCAAGAATACAGGCACGCGGTTTTCTTACCTCAAGGCCGGACAATCAGACACCCCACATTGCGTTGTTTCAAGTTGCGACAAAGCGTTTCAGCCGCAGCAGAGTCCGGCAAAGGACCGGCTTGCAAACGATAGAACACACCCTTGTCACCAAGGTCTGCACGTTTCAGATATATCTGAAGACTGCCAAGCAAGTCATTGTTTTTAGACAACAATCTCTTCCATTCCGCTTCGGCCCCCGACGTATCGCGAACTGACGCCAATTGAATGCGAAAGTCTTTCTCCGATACGCCGCTGGCGCTGGTGGCAGCCGGTGCTGCGGCCTGTTCCTTGGCCTTGGCAACAGCGATTGCTTTTTCTGCATCACTTGGTGCGGAAATTGCTGTTTCAGCCGGAGTTGTCGCAGACGCATTTACATCTTTGCCCGAACCGCTCTGCGCTGCATTTGCGACAATCTCGGCCTCCGGTGTCTGCTCAATCACCGCTGGTTCTCCCGTATTATCGGGGGATGGTATGACATCGGGCGCCTTTGGCATATCAGGCAGTTCCTGAAGAACCACCTGATCCTCGGGCTGGTTACTATCAAGCTGTTCATAAATCGTTGTATCCCGGTGGGGAACTTCCATTCCGCCGGGATCATCCGGTCGCAACTTGATCGGCAGTGGATCTGGCAAAAGGATTGGCAATTTGCCTTCCTCCTGTGCGGGCTGCCCCTGATTATATAACCAGTAACCGGCCCCGCCCAGACCACCACCAATAATCACAAGACCAAGAACGATGGTTCCAACCCCTTTCGCCAAGCCGCCGCCCGGGGCTTTTTTGCCAGCCCCTTGATAACGCTGCTCCGCTCTAAGGCCGAAACCCTGTTCTTCGTTCATCGTGATTACATCTCCTCGACCGGGGCAACGCCCAGGACATCAAGACCGGACGCAATAACCAATGCGGCAGCACGGATCATGGCAAGGCGCGCCTGCGTCACCGCCAGATCATCGGCAACGATGAAACGCAATGCGGTATTGTCACGCCCCTTGTTCCACAAGGCGTGGAATTCGGCAGCAATTTCGCTCAGGAAGAATGCGATACGATGTGGCTCATGTGCAACGGCGGCCTGTTCAACAATACGCGGCCATTCAGCCATCCGACGCACCAGCATCTTTTCATCTTCCGACACCAAAGCCGATAGATCGGCCCCGACCAGTGCCGCATCCGAGAAATCCTGATTAGGGAACGCTTCGCGCGCCTGACGAAATACCGAATTAACGCGGGCATGGGCGTATTGAACGTAAAATACCGGGTTGTCTTTGGACTGTTCGGTTACTTTGGCAAAATCAAAATCAAGCGTCGCGTCGTTCTTGCGCGTCAACATGATGAACCGCACGACATCCTTACCAACGCGTTCAACCACATCACGCAGGGTCACGAACGTTCCGGCACGTTTGGACATTTTAACCGGCTCACCATTGTCAAATAGGCTGACCAATTGGCAAAGCTTGACATCAAGGTCGCCCTCGCCGCCCGTAATCGCCTTGGTCGCGGCTTTCATACGTTTGACGTAACCGCCATGATCAGCACCGAAAATATCGATCATGTGGTTGAAACCACGTTCGTATTTGTCAAAGTGATAGGCAATATCGGACGCAAAATAGGTCCAACTGCCATCCGACTTTTTCAGAGGGCGGTCAACATCATCACCAAATTCAGTCGCCCGGAACAGCGTCTGCGGGCGCGGTTCCCAATCATCGGGCGTTTTGCCTTTTGGCGGTTCCAGAACGCCGACATAAATGTCGCCCTTTTTCTCCAGATGCTCGAACGCGGCCTGCACCTTGCCTGCGGCAACAAGTCCGGCTTCAGACGTAAAGACGTCGTGATCAACGCCCAGAAGACGCAGGTCTTCCTTGATCAATGCCATCATCTCGACAATGGCAAAACCCCGGAACTCTTCCAGCCAATTTTCCTCGGGGGCTTCGACCCATTTGTTGCCGTCACGCGCCGCAAGCTTTTTGCCCGGTGCCACCAGATAATCGCCCGGATAAAGACCAGCCGGAATTTCATCGATGGTTTCGCCAAGTGCTTCGCGGTAACGCAGATGCAGGGATCGCGCCAGAACATCGACCTGCGCACCGGCATCGTTGATGTAATATTCCTTGGTCACGTCGTAACCGGCCTTGGCCAGCAGATTTGCCAGAACATCACCGACAACCGCCCCGCGGCAATGGCCGACATGCATCGGGCCGGTCGGATTGGCCGAGACATATTCGACATTCATCTTGGTGTTTGCACCAAGATTGCTGTTGCCATAGGTCTTGCCGTTTTCAAGCACTTCGGTGATCTGCGACAACCAGAAATCATCGGCCATTCGCAGATTGATGAAACCGGGCCCGGCGATCTCGACCTGTTCGATATGATCTAGCGTGCCGAGTTTTTCGGCAAGTTTTTCTGCCAGATCACGTGGCTTCATCCCCGCAGCCTTGGAAAGCAGCATCGCGGCATTGGTCGCGGCATCGCCATGCGCGGCATCGCGCGGCGGTTCGACCGTGATACGTGCGGTATCGCTGCCAGCGGGCAGAACGCCGTCTTTTTCAAGGGCGAGAATCTGGTTCTCGATGTCGCTTTTCAACAGGCTGAAAACATTCATCACTTTTGGTCTTTGCAAATTTCGTTCATGGTCCATCACAACCATTTTGATGTGGCTGTTTTGGGACATTTCGCATCAAAACGCAAGCAACCGCTTGGTTGCCCTGCTCTCAGGTTTTGACATTTCTGCCATGCACGCTAAATAGACCCTTAAGGAACGCGATCAGGCTGTGTTAAAGTTGCCACCATGATCGTCAATATACCCGTTGGGTTGCCCGTGAATATCCAGCAACTGGAATATTTCGGGATAGCACAATCAAGGAGTGTCGAATGACGGAAACTGCCCGGCAGGTCCAGATGACCGAAAGTGCCGCAAAACGTATTCAGGAACTGATTGCCAGCGATGGCAAGTCGGGCCTGATGTTGCGTCTTCAGGTTTCCGGTGGCGGGTGTAGCGGTTTTCAGTATGAATTCTCGCTTGATTCCGACAAGACCGATGAAGACCACATTTTCGAAAATCACGGCGCGAAAATGGTGATTGATGACGTATCGCTCGATCTTCTCGGTGGTGCGGAAATCGATTTTGTCCGCGAACTGGTTGGTGCAGCGTTTCGTGTGAATAATCCAAACGCAACATCATCGTGCGGTTGCGGATCCAGTTTCTCGGTTTGATCCGCATCGGAAAAACGATTTATAAAACGGGGTTCGTGTTTCACGGACCCCGTTTTTGTTTGGACATAACGCTGTTATGTCTGTGCATAAAGCCGCAAAACTCATCCTGAACATCGAGGCCCGCATGAAAATCGCCACCTGGAACGTCAACTCGATCAAGGCTCGCCTGCCCAATATCCTTGAATGGCTTGGCGACGCAAAGCCCGATGTTGTCCTGCTTCAGGAAACCAAAACTGTCGATGACGGCTTCCCGGCCATGGAAATCGAGGATCTTGGCTATAACATCGCCCTGCACGGCCAGAAGACCTATAATGGGGTGGCGATCCTGTCAAAATTCCCGATTGAAGATGTCGAACGCGGCCTGCCGGGCAATGACAACGACGAACAGGCACGCTATATCGAAGCCACTATAGCGGGAAATCGTCCGATTCGTGTGGCATCGATCTACGTCCCGATGGGAAGCGAGGTCGGATCGGAGAAATTCGAATATAAGCTGAACTTCCTGGATCGCCTGATCAAGCGTTTTGAGAAAATCCGTGAAAGTGGCGACGCCGCCGTTATGGGCGGTGACTACAACATCGCGCCGGATGACTCGGATGTTTACGACCCGATCAAGCTGCACGAAACCGTTCTATGTTCGACCGTGGAACGCAAAAAACTGCGAACCATGATGAATATGGGCTACACCGACGCATTCCGGACCTTCAATCCGCAGGGCCACCAATATAGCTGGTGGGATTACCGTGCGGGGGCGTGGAACAAGGATAACGGGCTTCGCATCGATCACCTGCTGTTGACTCCGGCCGCAGCCGACCGGCTCAGCGCATCGAATATTGATCGCGACCCGCGCGCCAAGGAAAAGGCATCGGATCACACCCCGGTCTGGTGCATGATCGACGACTGATCAAGGATCGTTCGCGGCCCGGCGAGACAAAGTCATCGAACGCAAAAGGCAGCAGAAAAACTCTGCTGCCTTTCAGCTTGAGCAAAGTATGACGCAAGCCTTGCCAAGTGCGCAAATTTGTCGTGCTACTCGCTCGCCAAGAGCCCAAGAAGCGCAAAGTCAGATTAAACTCTCACCCCCAGACGGTCCCTGTCTGACATATCTATTCCGCTGCAAGCTGTAAAACGCCGCGATAGGCAACGATATCTTCGATGCTGATCACAACAATGTCGTGCTGCTGTGCGTAGGCAATCAGTTCCGGTAAACGCGCCATGGTGCCGTCCGGATTGGTGACTTCGCAGAGAACACCTGCCGGTTTAAAGCCTGCCAGACGCATCAGATCAACCGTTCCTTCGGTATGACCGCGACGTTCCAGAACACCGCCTGCACGTGCACGTAGCGGGAAGACATGCCCCGGACGGGCAAGGTCATCCGGCTTTGCTCCATCGGCAATTGCGGTTTTGACCGTGGTCACGCGATCAGCAGCGGAAACACCGGTGGTCACGCCAACCTTTGCCTCGATGGAAACGGTAAAACCGGTTCCCATGCTCGACGTGTTGTTGGCAACCATCGGCGGTAGATCAAGTGCAGTTGCCATTTCATCGGTCAGACACAGGCAGACAATGCCGCTGCAATCGCGGATCAGCATCGCCATCTGTTCATTGGTCAGATTTTCTGCGGAAAAAATAAGATCGCCTTCATTTTCGCGATCTTCATCATCGACGACCAGAACCCCCTTGCCATTGCGCAAATCCGAAAGTGCACGTTCCATACGTGCAATCGGATCGCCAAAGATCGAAAGTTCCGGTTCCTGATGAACACTCTGATTCATAACGGTTCTCCGTTTAAGGAGCTTACGAATCAAGGCATCAAAAGAAAGGTCTGCACGCACGGCAAAGCCGCACGACAGTCATAGGCTGACAACAACAGGTTCCCCCGTTATCCGCCACGCTTTATCCTCTCCCATCCGGACTGTTACCGTCGGCTCCGGAATCTCACCGGATCTGCTGACCCTGCCAAATTGCTTTGGCAGGCGCTCGCGGGCTTCCCTGAAATCAGGATTACCGCCGGTCAGGAATTTCACCCTGCCCTGAGAATAAGCGCCGTGTTTCAACGACATGCCTGACCACCTTGATCAGACCTCTTCACTTTAGAAAATGGAAAGATTGTTGTCAAACCCCCTATACAGGGTGTCAGTGGAAACACTGTGTTGCCGGGTAGTAGGGCGACAAGGTCAAATCTCGGCCAGAATTTTTCCAGCCCTGAAATGAAATTCGCAACCATTTTTGCGTAATTCGCGCGGTGCCCACTGACATACAGCACATTTACGATCCGAAGTGGTATTACGCGATTTACATTCCTTATGCAGGTATTTACCCAAAAGCGCGTCGATGTAGCTTCCCTGAAACGCATCCACACCAAGGCTTCGGCCCATGCGCAGTGCCGTGCGACTGTCACACCGGGTCAGAATCAGGTTGCGGTCGGCAAAAACAGAAGCAAATTCGCGAAGCCTGTCTGTCGCGTCAGCCCGTTTGGAGCCGATAATGTTCTGATCCCAGATCACCTTGACGAAATCGACATTGATCTTTTGAGGCGACAGGAATTCAAGCGATGGCAAGGTGATACGATCAAGCCCCACACGCACGCCAGCAGAATGCAGCAGATTGCAGGCATCTTCGAATTCCCACCAATCTGAAATCGCATTTTCAAGCGAGATTTCAATCGCCAGATTTTCAGCAAAACGACTGTCTTCCGAGCCCAGAAACTCGGCAAAGCGATCACTGAATACCGTTTGCACCATCATATTCAGATGCAAGGTATCCGGCAGCATTTGAGGGGCCAGACTTTTGGTGACATCCATCACCTTCTCATCAAGCACGCGCGACAGGATTTCAACCTCGCCCGGGCCTTCCAGAAGGAAACTGGCAAGATGGTGCTGACGCAGATAATCCAGCGAACAATAAAGTTCATGGCCAAGGATTTCGCGACGGCTGTCGTGAAATTCCAGAATAGCCTGACGGCGACAGGAATCGAAAACCGCTTCATCAGTGATGGCAGAACGCAGCATTTCGGCCATATCAAAGCGTTGCAGGCTTTCGTTTGGAAAATGGTTTTCTTCAGGAAGCCCCAACAAACCAAACATTGCCTTGCGGTCTTCTGGCCAGGAAAATTCGTTCCAAAGCTTTTGCGGGATGTCGCCCAAACCCTGTCGATGGATAACGTCCTTGAGCGTTTCGGTCACACTGGTCAAAAACGTATCGGTTTCACCAAACGATTTGGATGGACGAATAAAAGCGACCATACCGTTTTCAAGACGATATTCTTGGGTCTTTTCAGGCAGATGATGAAATGCATCACGCGAAATATCCTGATAATCCTGCGGTTCAAGGCGCAAGGATACGGGGATATTCAAAATTGCAACAATCGACCGCTTGCCATTGGCCCCGTGTTTGCGCAGGTTTTCAACGAACCTTGCTAAGGTCAGTTCCGATTTTGTTGAAGACGCGGTCATGTGCATTCCCGTCAAAAGGCGTGGGAAACGAAAATGCCCGATTGAAGTTAATTTTAGTTAAACATCTATACCAAAGCATAGTGATTTTTCAAAATCACTCACCAATTGCATAGCGTGATCGTGCTTCGCCTGATCAAAGTCAAAAGCAACGCCATCAATCGAGCGAACAAACCTTATTCCCTGCAATGCGTTACAGACAAAAACCAAATCCATTGACAGCAGGTCTTTCAGATCGATAGACGCCTCGTGGACGGCAACCGCCTGATCTCGACACCAATCAATGACGAATTTCCGTGCCAACCCGGCAAGAATTCCGCAATTGGCAGGTGCAGTATAAAACGTGTTGTCACGAATCCCGAACAGGTTGGCGATTGTTGTTTCCGCGACAGAACCATCAACAGAAAGAACGAGTGCCTCTTCCGCGCCACAAGCGGCGACTTCCTGTCGCGCCGCTATATTGTCGAGATAGTTAAGGCTTTTGACCTTGCCTGCAATCGACCACGGATTGCGCCGAACCCGTTTTGACGTCGCAAGGATCAATCCCTCATCCTTTGCCGCTTTGGCAAAGGGAGCCGCCGTTATCAGAACCGTGGGATGGCAATCCTGGGGTGGTAACAACCCGCGCGGGCCGCTACCACGCGTAACGGTCAGGCGGATAACCGCTTCATTCCCACCGAGTTCCATACAAAGCGATGCGATAGCCTGGGCAATTGTTTGGGCATTTGGCAATAATATCGGATCAAGCCCGATTAATTCGGCATGGCTGGTCAGACGATCAAGATGCCGATCAAGCCAGGCAACCCTGCCTTTATGGGCCCGCATGGTTTCAAAAAAACCATCTCCCAACAGCAATCCCCGATCCGTGACGGCAATATGCGCATCCGTCTGACCAATGATATTGCCATTAAGCCAGACTTTCGTCACGACGCAGCCTTTCGCGGAACGGTCGCACCGGCAATGGCAAGGAAGTTAGACAACAAATCATGTCCCTGCTCGGTCAAGACGGCTTCGGGATGGAATTGGACACCAAAGATCGGCAGATCCCGATGGGCAAAAGCCATGATTTCGCCGTCCGGTCCCGTCGCGGTCTGAACCAAAGTGCCATCCAGCGGAAGATCAACAACCAGCGAGTGATAGCGCGTTACCGTCAGCGGAGATTTGATACCGTTAAACAGTGCCGAACCATTGTGATCAATTGCCGATGTCATGCCATGTACCGGTCGGTTTGCGCGCTTTACGACGCCACCAAATGCCCGTGCAATCGACTGATGCCCCAGGCAGACCCCCAGCATCGGGTAATCGCCGGATAATTTGGTAATCAGGTCGATACTGTTTCCCGCTTCATCCGGGCCGCATGGTCCGGGGGAAAAGACGATGGCATCGGGATTCAACCGACGTACTTCATCAATATCGATCCGATCATTGCGCACGACATCAACCTTCTGTCCAAGCTCCACGAAATAGCGCGCCAGATTGAAAACAAAGGAATCGTAATTGTCGATCAGCAGGATCATTTCAACCCGATCCGTCCAGGAGTGCGTTGATGATAATGCATAAGGTCAACCATCTTACACCGCATAGGGCCGGATCCCCAATGCTTCGAATATCTTGGCGGCCTTGACCAGCGTCTCATCATATTCAGCAGCGGGAATGCTATCGGCGACGATTCCACCACCGACATTGAACGCCATACGACCGCCATTTACACAAATGCTTCGGATCGCAATATTGGTATCCATGCTGCCATTAAAGCTGATAAAGCCGATTGCCCCGCAATATGCACCACGCGTCGATCTTTCAAGTTCGGTAATGATTTCCATTGCGCGGATTTTTGGTGCGCCTGTAATCGAACCGCCTGGGAAACAGGCCGCTAGCAAATCGACAGCAGACTTGCCATCCTGCAATTCCCCGGTCACAGTCGAAACCAAATGATGGACATTTGCATAACTCTCAAGCGTACAAATCTGCGGCGTCTTTACGCTATGCGGCTTGCATACTTTCGATAAATCGTTACGCAGAAGGTCAACAATCATAATATTTTCTGCGCGATCTTTCGCAGATAACATCAATTCCTGTGCGAGTTCGGCATCCTCGACGGGCATGGCCCCGCGCCTGCGTGTGCCCTTGATCGGTCTGGTTTCCACCTGCCCATTCGCGACCTTCATAAACCGCTCGGGCGAATTGGACAGGACTGCCACATCGCCAAAATTCAGGAAAGCCCCGAATGGTGCCGGACTGGCAAGGCTGAGGCGGCGATAAAGGTCAAACCGTTTGGGAATGGCATCATAAGTATATTCGGCCCGGAAGCTTTGCGACAGATTCGCCTGAAAAATATCCCCGGCATGGATGTAATCAACGACGGTCTGCACGGCACCTTCGTAGCCGACACGATCAAAGTTCGACTGCCAAGGCATGATATCTGGCCTATGAGGAATTTCGGGCGTTTCAAGCATTGGCCGTGCAAGCCGAAGGTACTTACGAATAATCCCGATGCGATCAGCCGCACGTTTTTTCCGTGCAGTCGGCGATGTTTCGGGAATCCCCGTCGAAATAAGCCACATGCGGCGATCAAGCTGATCGAATGCGATAACAAGGTCATAGATGCCAACCGCCATGTCGGGCATGTTGAGCCAGTCCTGCGGAGCATGGGGAAGCGTTTCGAGCTGTTGGGCAAGCTCATAACCGAAATAACCGACAGCCCCGCCCTGAAACGGGGGTAAATCCGGATCGGCTTCCACACGATAGCGCGCCATCAGATCGGCTAGAACCCCGAACGGATCACCGGGAACGGGAAAACCGTCAAGCTTCACCTGCCCGTTCTTGGCAGTCAGTTTATGCAACGGCGATGCAACAACATAAGCAAAGCGGTCCCGGTCACCGGAATCAAGAAAATGACTGTCTGCGAACCCGGCAAAGGCACCGTAGGCATCAAGCGGTTCGATATAAGGGCATTCTTCAATCAGCATTTTACGGTTCGGCCCATCATCGGGATAAAGTTGCATCAGATCGCGAGATAACGGTTGGTCGCCAATTTATGCGATTCTATAACTCTGGCGAGGATGAATTTCAAAATTCGTCAAAGATCAGAGTGAATGAAACGCAAAAGGGCCAACCCGATGGACTGGCCCTTTGACGTGATTACAACAACCGGAATTACATCGCCGCGATGCGGGCGTGAGCTTCCTGAAGTTTGGCAAGGGTATCGCGCGCTTCTTCAAGCTTGGCTTTTTCGGTCGCGACAATATGTTCAGGCGCACGGCTGACGAAACTTTCGTTCGACAATTTGCCTTCCTGACCCTTGATATATTTGGTTTTGCCGTCGATTTCCTTTTCAAGGCGCGACTTTTCGGCCACGACATCGATGAAATCGGCAACCGAAACGAAGACGGTTACACCGTCAACGACGGTCTGAATGGCCCCTTTGGCGATGGCTTCAACATCGCCCTGCCCTTTGAATTCAACCACAGCCACACGTGCCAGACGTTTAACCTGGGCTTCCTGCGCGGACACGGCTGCCTTCATTGCATCGGATGCATCGACCAGATAGATCGGAACCTCAGCCGCAGGCGGTACGTTCATTTCGGAACGAACACCACGAATATTACCGATCAGGCGGATGGCAAGATCGATTTCATCTTCGGCGGCACGGTCAATCAGTGCATCGTCGAATTTCGGATAAGCCTGCGACATCAGAAGCGTCGCACGATTATCAGCCGACTTTTCCCAAAGTTCTTCGGTGATATAGGGCATGATCGGGTGCAGGATCAAAAGAATCTGATCCAGAACCCATGCAGTCACAGCCCGGATTTCGGCTTTGGCGTCTTCGTCCTGGCCCATAAGGACCGGTTTTGCAAGTTCCAGATACCAGTCGCAGAAAGTGCCCCAGACAAACTGATAAGCACCGTTCGCTGCATCATTGAAACGATAGCTTTCGATGCCCGATGAAACGGTTTTTGCCGCCTCGGCGGTCTTACCGACAATCCAGCGTGCCAGTGTCGAACTGACATTGGCAGGATTGAACCCGTCGACCGGTTTGCATTCGTTCATTTCAGCGAAACGTGCCGCATTCCAAAGCTTGGTCGCGAAGTTGCGGTAACCTTCAACGCGGGACGCTGCAAGCTTGATATCGCGACCCTGAGCCGCCAGTGCCGTCAGGGTCAGACGCAGCGCGTCACAGCCATATTCGTCAATCAGTTCCAGCGGATCAATTACGTTGCCCTTGGATTTCGACATCTTCTGACCATGTTCGTCACGGACCAGCGCATGGATATAGACATCCTTGAACGGAACTTTACCGTCCATGAAATGCATGCCCATCATGATCATGCGGGCAACCCAGAAGAAGATGATGTCAAAACCGGTAACCAGCACATCGCCCGGATAATATTTATCAAGTTCCGGCGTTTTATCCGGCCAGCCAAGGGTCGAGAATGGCCATAATGCCGATGAGAACCACGTATCAAGAACGTCGGTTTCCTGGGTAAGTTCAACATCCTTGCCGAAATGCGCTTTGGCTGCGGCCAATGCTTCTTCTTCGGTTTCCTCGACAAATATTTCACCGTCTGGACCGAACCATGCCGGAATGCGATGTCCCCACCAAAGCTGACGCGATATGCACCATGGCTGGATATTGCGCATCCATTCAAAATAGGTGTTTTCCCAGTTTTTGGGCACAAATTTGATACGACCGTCTTCAACTGCCTCGGTCGCCGGTTTGGCCAGAACTTCGGCATTCACGAACCACTGATCGGTCAGGTACGGCTCGATCACGACGTTTGACCGGTCACCATATGGCACCATGTGAACGGTGTCTTCGATCTTTTCCAGCAGACCGAGTTCTTCCATTTTGGCAACGATCAGTTCGCGTGCCTTGAACCGATCCAGACCACGATATTCTTCCGGCGCGTCATCATTGATGCGCGCATGATCATCCATGATGTTGATTTTTTCGAGATCATTGCGTTTGCCGACTTCAAAGTCGTTGAAATCATGCGCTGGGGTGATTTTAACGGCGCCCGATCCCTTTTCAGGATCGGCATATTCATCGGCAACGATTTTGATGCGGCGTCCCACGATTGGCAGAATGCAGTACTGACCAATCAGATCCTTGTAACGTTCATCATCAGGATGAACCGCAACACCGGTATCACCCAGCATGGTTTCAGGCCTCGTGGTCGCAACGGTGATGAACTCGCCTTCCTTGCCCTCAATCGGGTATTTGAAGTGCCAATAATGGCCTTTGACTTCTTTCTGAACGACTTCAAGATCGGAAATCGCGGTCAGAAGTTTCGGGTCCCAGTTGACCAGACGCTTGTCACGGTAAATCAGTCCCTGTTTGTGCAGGGTAACAAATACCTTGCGAACAGCAGCCGACAGACCATCGTCCATGGTAAAGCGTTCACGTGGCCAATCTGGTGATGCGCCCAGACGGCGAAGCTGATTGGTGATGGTGCCGCCGGATTTTTCTTTCCATTCCCAGACTTTTTCGATGAACTTTTCGCGGCCAAGGTCATGACGCGTCACGTTTTGTTCGCCAAGCTGGCGTTCAACAACCATCTGTGTCGCGATACCGGCATGGTCGGTACCGGGCTGCCACAGCGTATCCTTGCCCGACATCCGGTTATAGCGCACCAGAATATCCTGAAGCGTAAAGGTCAGTGCATGCCCCATATGGAGGCTGCCGGTTACGTTGGGCGGCGGCATCATGATGACATAGGGATTTGCACCTGATGCAGGATCGGCGGCAAACGCCCCCGATTTTTCCCATTTATCGTAAAGTCTGCCTTCAACGTCGGCCGGGCTATATGTCTTCTCCAACATGGTCTTTTGATCCGCTGCGGGTTTTATCACTGTACAAAGAAAAAGCGGCGCACCGTTGGCGCGCCGCTGTAAATCATATTTCGGCTCGCCTACAGGTCTTCGGCGCGGTTCACAATCCGCTCGATTTCCTTTTTCACAAGGCGTTCGATCATATAGGGAAGGTTTTCGTCAAGCCATTCCTTAAGCAACGGACGCAGCATATCACGCACAAGATCTTCAAGCGTGATATGACCCGCATTAAGGCCAAGGGCGACGGCACGTTTCTTTGCAACGGCTTGCGCCAAATCCGAGATGGTTCCGGTTGCAGTGTTTTCGGTAGCACGGGAAATCAGCGGCTCGTCATCTTCGTCGTCCTCGTAGACCGTCGGCATTGCCGGTTCGGGTTCAGGTTCGTCGAAGTCATCCATCAGATCGAGTTCAGGTTCTGCGAATTCGTCTTCTTCCGGGGTTTCATCGAAATCGAGCATATCGTCGAGTTCGAGCTCTTCTTCGGGCTCGTCAAGCTCAAGCTCTTCCGGTTCTTCATCGAATTCAAGTTCTTCGGGCTCTTCATCAAGTTCGAGCTCGTCGATCTCTTCTTCAATCTCCGGTTCGGGCTCTGGTTCCGGCATCGGTTCTGGTTCAGGAGCGGCCTGTTTCTTGTCATCATCCCCTTCATCAGCAAGAATCTTGCGGATGGACTGGAGGATGTCCTCCATTGAAGGTTCTTGTTGCCCGTCACTCATTTTTTATCTTCCGCACTAGATTTCATTACCGAACCGACCCTTCCCCAAGGTCTGACAGGGCCCAAAGGCCCTGTCAGCAATCAGGTCAATCCGTTCCCCACCACTGATCCTTGACTTTGTTGTAGTTGGATTCAGTGTCATAAATTTCGACCGGAAGGCCGAGAACCTGCGCATTCAAGGCACCCATCGCCGCCTTGACCTGGAATTCGGCAACCGCTGCGTCACGGCGCGAACCAACAAGGTTCACACGTGCCTGAAGCAGTTCCTGTTCCTGATCTAGAACGTCAAGAACGGTACGCGAACCAACAGAAGCTTCGCGCTGCACTCCATCAAGGGCTACCTCGGCAGATGATACCTGCGCCTGCTGGGATTCGATGCTCGCACGTGCCGTCACGAGGGTTTCCCAGGAACTGGTCGCATTTTCAATCACGGCGCGACGGGCCTCATCAACCTGAACCCGGGCCTGACCGGCTGTTTGCTTGGCCGCACGAACAGATGAATAAACCGCACCTTTCTGATAAAGCGGAACGGTGACCTGTGCGAGTATTTCTGCACTGTCCGAGGTCAGATCCTCCTGCGAGGCTTCGTAAGCGCGCTGCACACCGGCACTCAGATTGACTTCCGGATAAAGCGACCCTTCGCTCAGCCGGATGTCGGATTTCGCGGCATCTTCGGTATACTGGGCCTGAACCACATCAGGATGCTGTTCCTGGGCAATCGCCAGAACATCCGTAACACTGGTCGGAAGCCCCGACAACGGATTCGGAATTTCAAGATTGTCAGGCTTGTTACCCACCAGACGCTCGTACTGGGCACGGGTATTGGCAAGGTTACCCTGGGCTGAGATCAGGTCTGCCTTGGAACCGGCAAGACGGGCTTCGGCCTGTGAGACGTCGGTACGTGTCACTTCACCAACCGAGAAACGGTCACGCGTTGCTTCAAGCTGACGTTCAAGAACGCGGACGTTATTCTGATTAAGTTCGACAACTGCCGTATCACGCAAAACGTTGAAATAGGCCGTTGCAACCTGCAGCAGCACATCCTGTTCTGAAGAACGCAGGGCCGCACGTGCCGCACTGATACGCGCTTCCGCCCGATCAGTTTCAGCAACGGTACGACCACCACGATAGAGAGGCTGAACAACTTCTGCACCGACAGTATAAGGCGTCAGGCTATTGTCCGTTTCGGTACCATTTAGGTCGGTATCCAAGTCCCGGAAGCCAGCTTCGCCCGAAAGCGAAACGTTCGGGCGCCAGTTTGACAGCGCCTGCGAAACCTGTTCATCCGTGGCACGAAGCGACGCACGACCGGATTCCAGCGTCGGGTTGCTTTGATATGCCTTGATCAAAGCTTCTTCAAGGCTCTCTGCAGAGGCCCCATTGGCAACGATGCCACCAGTGGCCAGAATACTGCAGGTCAGCAAGAACCGTTTTAACATTTATCTACCCTTGTAAGATCCTACACCAAGTCCCGACCCCGGCGCAGTTTCGCATATGGTAACGACGGAACGAATATTTTCCAACAAAAGAGGCATTTGTTTGAGAAAAAATAAAAATGCCGACCTTTTCGCCATCAAATTATCAATCGTAACGTGTCATATCCGGGTCGATTTCCAACGCCCAGACATCTATACCGCCAGCAACATTAAAAACATCTTTAAATCCGCGATCCTCAAGCAGCATTGCGGCATGGCGACTGCGAACGCCATGATGGCAAAGAAGTGCAACCGGTTTTTCGGGGGCAAGTTCCCCTGCCCGATCCGCCAATTCGCCCAAAGGTATATGGATCGCGCCCGCGATTGCGCAAATCTCTAATTCCCAATCTTCGCGCACATCAACAAGTACGAGGGGATTGTTTCCTTCAAGACTTGATGCCAGTTCGCTGCATCGAAGATCGCGCACCATTTACTTTCTTACCTGCTCTATTTTCCTGATCGGGTTGCTGAACCGGTTTACATAGAATTTTGCCCGGAGTTTTCCCCGGGCAAAACAAAATCATATCAGAACACGAAACTTTCTGCCGGTTCGAACCCGGGAAGATAGGGAATGTTGGCATCGAACAGATCACGATGTCCAACGCCCCCGTTTTCACGTTCGTAAAGACGCGCAACACCAACCTTGCCAGGTGCCCGAACGACAACCAGCAAACGCCCCCCCTCGGAAAGCTGATCAAGAATGTTGGCAGGAACTTCGGCAACCGCACCGTCAAAGACGATCACATTATACGGCGACTGCTTGGCGTAACCCTCGTCAAGATCGCCTTCCACCACGATGACATTGTCATAGCTGTGCGCCTGGAATGTCTTTTCAGCGATGGATGCCATTTCCTTATCGCTTTCGACCGCAACCACGGTTTCGGCAACGCGCGAAAGAACTGCCCCCGTATAGCCATAGCCTGCGCCAATCACCAGCGCGACGTCGCTACGTGCAATCTCGGCAGACTGCATCATGCGTGCGATTACCATCGGCTCCATCGCATATCGGCCATTTCCGACAGGAATATCTTCATCGACATAGGCAATGCCACGCTTGCCTTCCGGCAGGAACAGCTCGCGTGGAACCTCCTCCATCGCAGCGATGACCAAGGGATCGGTAACCTTGTTGGTCCGAACCTGATTTTCCACCATGTTATGGCGCGCGATTTGGTAATCCATGTTTATCTGACCTGAAAATTCTCGCGAGAAAAAGCCTGCAACCGGTCTTTGTCCCCAAAACCACGTCACAGATGTTGCCCTGTTTATAGTCAGCACATGGGCAACTGACAACAACGGATCAACGGCAGAGCGGCAATTATTCGCGAAAACATATTGAAAACATATCCAGAATGGATTTATCCGTGCACAAATTGTTTGTTGGCGATCTTCAGATTGTTTTCTGTTTAAAAATCTAAAATTGGGTGCTTGACGGCCTGTATTCGATAGGGCTATACACCGGCCAGCCAACGCGAAGGCGCGATGGCGGAGTGGTTACGCAGAGGACTGCAAATCCTTGCACGCCGGTTCGATTCCGGCTCGCGCCTCCACTAATCCGGCATAGCTCAGTTGGTAGAGCAAATGACTGTTAATCATTGGGTCGCAGGTTCGAGTCCTGCTGCCGGAGCCACAAACCCCTGGAACTCTGTTCCGGGGGTTTTTGCTTTTGTGCCCTGCCCTGCAAATTGCTACCAATAGCGCATCATCCGCCCTGAACTTCGATTAGGATCAATATATGTCATCCCCTGTTTCGCGCCGTCGCATGGCCAAGGATTTGAGTTTCTCGCAATTGGCGTGGGGCGCATGGCGATTGCGCGACAGCACGGACATCAAAAATGTCGGTGATATTCTGGCATTGATCCACGCCTGCCTTGATGCTGGGATTACCACATTTGATCATGCCGACATTTATGGAGGCTACGGATGCGAAACCTATTTTGGCGAGGCGCTGGCAAAAGCACCAGAACTGCGCAAGAGAATGGAAATCGTGACCAAGTGCGATGTCGCACTGGTCAAGGATGCGCGGCCCGACAACCGGATCAATCATTACAACACCAGCAAGGCGCATATTCTGGCATCGGTTGAAAATTCGCTTAGTAACCTGACAACCGACAGTATCGACATGCTTTTGATCCACCGTCCCGATCCACTGATGATCGCTGACGAGGTTGCGGATGCATTCAACAAACTCCGCCAATCCGGCAAGGTTCGTCATTTCGGTGTTTCAAACTTTACGCCGTCACAATTCAATCTGTTACAAAGCCGACTTGATGCACCGCTCGCAACCAATCAGGTGGAATGTTCGGTTCTGGAACTTGCCCCGATCTTTGATGGCACGTTTGATCAGATGCAGCAAAAGCGGATCCATCCGATGATCTGGTCACCACTTGGTGGCGCACGACTGTTCAACGCGCAAAATGATGTGACAGCCGACCGCTTGCGCCCCGTTCTAGAACGAATGCGTGACAAATATAACCTGCCCGGCATCGCCGAAGTTGCAATTGCATGGTTGTTGCGCCTGCCCTGTCAGCCGGTGCCGGTCCTTGGCACCATGAAGACACACCGCATTATTGATGCAACAACATCCTGCAGCGTTCAATTTGATCGGCAGGACTGGTTTGAAATTCTGATCGCGGCACAGGGGCATCCGGTCCCCTAAGCATTTACAGGCACAGGAAACAGGTGTTCAATTAACCGGAAGGCGACGGGCGATACGATACCGTGAAAAAAGATGGATTTCGGATCATTTTTTCTCAAAAAGGTCTTGCGGGATCAAAGCTGTTTTATTATACCCCTGCCACGCGCTTCAAACGGAGTGCCAACCCTGATCCGGCATAGCTCAGTTGGTAGAGCAAATGACTGTTAATCATTGGGTCGCAGGTTCGAGTCCTGCTGCCGGAGCCAATTAAAAAGGGACCGAACAATTTGTTCGGTCCCTTTTTCTTTTGATATTGCTTTATCCGCCCCAAAACCGGACCTATCGACCATGAAAACAGCCAAAATCGAATTGAAACAAGTGAAACTTGGCACGCTTTCCGGTGCGACTGAGGGCTGGATGATTGTCTGCGAAGATGATGTCATTCATGGCCTTGTGCACCGGATAGATGGTGATCTGTTTACAATTTCCTCGACGACCGATGAACGTATCCAGGCATTTGGTTGGTGCCCGATGTTTGACAGCCTCGCCCATGTTCAAAACGATCTTGAAATTGCGCTGGCGATGCGAAGTGCCGGCGAAGTCGAGGAATGGATTGAACAGTCCGAGCGTTTCGATGACGAAAGTCATCATGGGCATCTGCATTAAGTAAAGTCGATTAAATAAACTTGCCGATCAGCAGATGGTTGGATGGCATATGACGGTTGTGCGAAACCGTTATGTCCACAATGCTTTATTGATCCACAGCAAAACAATATACTCTTTGACGAAATATGATCTCGCATCTGCGAAAGCGGATTTTGACAGGTGGCCGGAACAAATATGATGGCCATTCAATTGCCACCGGCCGCGTCATCGCGTGCCCCATGGAAAAAGCGGGAATTCGGTCATGAGCACGATCAATCTGGACCATCTTTTCAAACCAAAATCGGTCGCAGTCATCGGCGCATCCAATCGGTCCCATTCCGTTGGACAGGTGATCATGCGCAATCTGCTGGCAGGCGGTTTTGACGGACCGATCATGCCGGTTAATCCGCACAGCCAGTCAATTGGTGGTGTTCTGGCCTACCCTGATGTTGAAAACCTGCCGGTTGTTCCCGAACTTGCCGTTATTTGCGTCCCCCCCAAAGCCGTTGTGCCAACCATGGAATGCCTTGCCGCCAAAGGCTGCATGGCCGCCATTGTGCTGACCGCGGGTCTTGGTGCCGAACAATATGACGATAGCCGCAGCGTGAAACAGGCGATGCTTGAAATTGCCGCAAGCCATAAAATGCGCCTGCTGGGCCCAAACTGTCTTGGCCTGATGGTGCCGGGTATCGGACTCAATGCCAGTTTCAGTCATCAAAGCATCGGCATTGGCAAAATCGCTTTTGTGTCGCAGTCGGGCGCGCTTTGCACCGCTGTTCTCGACTGGGCGGCGGCACGCGGCATCGGTTTTTCGCACTTTATATCGTTAGGCGAATGCGACGATGTCGATTTCGGCGACGTGATCGACTATCTGGGGTCGGATCCGAATACGCGTGCGATCATGCTTTATATCGAATCCATTCAGGAACGCCGCGGTTTCATTTCCGCAGCACGCGCCGCATCGCGCAACAAGCCGATCCTTTGCATCAAATCGGGCCGCTTTGCCGAGGGTGCAGCCGCAGCCGCATCGCATACCGGGGCGCTTGCCGGAGCCGATGACGTGTTTGATGCCGCCATCAAACGTGCGGGCGTTCTGCGCGTTTATACAGTTTCGGAAATGTTCTCCGCCGCAGAAACCTTGTCACGTATGCGCCCGTTCCGGGGCGACAAACTTGGCATTATCACCAATGGGGGCGGTATTGGCGTTTTGGCCGTTGATGCCCTGATTGAACGCCAAGGCCATCTTGCCAAGCTTGAAGACAGCACGATCGAGGCCCTTAACGGTGTCTTGCCATCGACCTGGTCACATGCAAACCCGATCGACATTATCGGCGATGCCCCGGGCGAACGATATGCAAAGTCGATTGATGCGGTCCTGAAAGATCCCAATATCGACAGCCTTCTGGTCATGCATGCCCCAACCGCTATCACCGATCCGGTGGAAGTTGCCCAAGGCGTGATTGATGCGATCAAGGACAGTCG
The DNA here is from genome assembly GCF_001858545.1 of Thalassospira sp. MIT1004. Lineage (NCBI taxonomy): Bacteria > Pseudomonadati > Pseudomonadota > Alphaproteobacteria > Rhodospirillales > Thalassospiraceae > Thalassospira > Thalassospira sp. MIT1004. The sequence goes on from NZ_MCAO01000022.1 coordinate 390,751, forward strand.
CAAAAACATCCTGACCAACTGGGTTGGCGAGGCAACCGTCGCCAAGGCACGCAATCTGTTTTATGCCGCTGGGATCCCGACATATCGTACCCCGGAAAATGCCGTTGCCGCCTTCCAGCATATGGTGAATTACCGCAAGTTGCAGGAAGTCCTGATGGAAACGCCGCCATCAGTTCCGCAGGATTTCACGCCGGAAACCGACAAGGCGCGCCAGATAATCCACACAGCCATTCATTCGGGGCGCGATATGTTGACCGAGCCAGAGGCAAAAGCCGTTCTGGAATGCTATGGCATCAATACGGTCAAAACCGTAGCCGCAGAATCGGTTGATGTCGCCATCGAAACGGCGAATGCCATCGGTTATCCGGTCGCGCTCAAGATTCTCTCGGATGATATCAGCCACAAGTCCGACGTTGGCGGTGTGGTTCTGAATATCGACAGTGACGAAGAGCTCCGAGCTGCCGGCAACAAGATGCTGCGGACCGTCAAACAGAAATTCCCAAATGCGCGGGTACGAGGCTTTACCGTTCAGGAAATGATCAAACGTGCTGGTGCGCGTGAATTGATCGTTGGCATGACCACCGATCCGATTTTTGGCCCGGTGATCCTGTTTGGTCATGGCGGGGTCGAAGTTGAAGTAGTCCGCGACCGGGCCATGGCGCTACCACCGCTGAATATGAAGCTGGCGCGCGAGCTTGTGGAAGGAACGCGTATCTATAATCTGCTGCGCGGTTATCGCGATGTGCCGCCGGTCAACCTGGAACAGCTTTACGTCACGCTGGTGCGGCTGTCACAGTTGGTTGTGCATCTTGGCGAGGTACTTGAACTCGACATGAACCCGCTTCTGATTGATCAGACCGGGGTGATAGCACTGGACGCACGGATCAAGGTGACACCAAAAGTGGTTAGCGATGATCAACGTCTGGCAATTCATCCCTATCCGCGCCACCTGAAACAGGAACTGATCCTTGAAGACGGGACAAAATACCTTCTGCGTCCGATCAAGCCGGAAGACGAGCCGAAGCACTATGAATTCATGTCGAAACTGACACCGGAAGACATTCATTTCCGGTTCTTTGGCTCGGTCCGTGAATTGCCGCATTCGGAAATGGCCCGCCAGACACAACTTGATTACGATAGGGATATGGCATTCCTTGCCATCGTGCCAGAGGGGCCAGAAGCAGGCGATATCCATGGCATTGTTCAGGTCGTAATCGATCCGAACAACGAGCATGCCGAATATGCGATTATGGTTCGCTCAGACATCAAAGGGCGCGGGCTTGGCCGCATATTAATGGAAAAGATGATCGAATTCTGCCGCCAGAAAGGGACAGAAACCTTTATCGGGCAGGTTCTACCAGATAACCGCCGTATGCTGACGCTTTGCGAAAAACTGGGCTTCTCGCGCAAATATCTTGCCGATGAGGAAGTGTTTGAAGTCACCCTGCCCTTGCAACGCGACGTCGCCTGATATCGGGTTGATAAATCATGAAAAAAGCCCGGTCACATTGAATTGGCCGGGTTTTTATTTTGCCATCAGACGACATCCAAAAATTACGCGGTTTCAGGCGTCAGTTTGGATTTGATGTGTGCCAATGCCTTTTCTGGGTCAATCCCCTTTTCGCGCAAGGCGTCGGCGGCCTCGCTTTCGATTTTGCGAAGTTCGCCCAAGGTTGTCTGAACGTCTTCAAGCTGTTGTTCCAGTTCGGAAATGCGACGACGCCCGACCAGCATCAGATGCGCCAGTTGATCTGCACCCGACCGTTCAGCGTCATAAAGATCAATATATTCCTTGATGTCTTCAAGCGAAAAACCAAGACGTTTGCCACGCAGCACCAGCATAAGGCGCGCGCGATCACGATAGTTATATACACGCGTCGCACCTGCCCGCTGGGGTGATAGCAGGCATTTGGTTTCATAAAATCGGATAGCGCGCGGCGTGATGTCGAACTCTTCGGCAAGCTCGGTAATGCTGTACAGCTTATCGTTCATGGTTTTTCTTATTGAATGAATGCAATGGTGCAACATCGCAACATTGGTACTTACAAGTCAATATATTTACGCTTACGTCACTTCGCTGCAGGCCATTCCCAAGATTACGACAACGTCGCCAATTCCCTAGTCCCCTGCATTCGAGTTACTTTCGTTCGTCTTGGTACGAATAAATGCCAAATCAACCGGCACATAGTCCGGACCGTTAAATAGCTTTTTGCCGGTCAATGCCCCGGGCCAGCTTTGGGGATCGGATTTCCAGACGGTGCCATCGGGCATTGGGACTTCAAGCGGATCACGGAAACCTTCGGCATATTCGGGCACCAGTTCCAGGTCACCACAAATACCCGCCTTGAATATCGGCCCTGCTGCCGGCCGTGGATTGCTCAGCACACCGGGCCAGGCATCAAATATTGCGGGATAAGTCGCGTGATTGCACACATCACCGGAAAACCGCACACCGCGATCTTCATCCCTGCCAAGATCAAGTTCGTCAGTATGACCAAACAATGTCTGATCAAGCGGCATCAGGTTGATGGGCAAAGTCGCTGGATTGGCATACCCAATGGCATTACGCCGGTTTTGCCACATCCTGGTTGCGCCCTTTTTGACGTATTTCTGACGCAGGAAGAAGCTATTGTGGAAGCATTCAAAAGGCATGATTGGCTGCGCATGACTTGACTTGCCGAATTTGAAAACGGCACCACCGTTGTTTTCATCACCCTCCGGCCCCGGGCGGCTATCAAACCAGCCGCGATTGCCGAAATAATACCAGTACCCGCCAGCCAGATTATCCTGCGAGAAAAGCTTATGACAGTTATAGAACTGGTTATAGGCCACCCACCAGCCCACGGCAGTTGCTTCGGGTTCAATCGGATTGTCGCGCACAAAACTGAATCGGTTATCAATGATGCGGACATTGCGGTTAAAGCTGCCGATCGGCTTTTGCAGATTGGTCGCGGATACATCCATTCGAACGGCGTTATAGCAGTGGCGCACATCGTTTCCACGGATTACGATATCGCCCGCAATGTCATCTGCCCCAAAAAATGCACCGTTCAGGTATCGATATGGTGCTTCCTTGCCCGGAGTGATTTCGCCGTCATGGATCATCGACCAGTCAAGGTACCGCCAGATCACATCATCCTGAATCCAGTCGCAGTTTTCGATGATGATGCGTGATGTGTGCTCGCCCGTCGCATAAAAAGCATATGTTCCGCCGCGGATTTGAAGGTTTTTGAATATCAGATCATTGCTGTCGCGGATATAGACGGCACTCGGCCATGCTCGTGCGATACGGATATTATCAAGACGAATATGGTGCTTTCCGATTATGCGAAACGCCGCGTATTTGGCGCATCCGGGATCGATTGCCGAAACTTCGGGATCAGGCGGACGGCGACCGTCAAGAATGGCACCATATTCACCGCGAATGATGATCGGCTGATCTTCAAGGCCGCTTATCGGGATATCAACCGGTTCAGGCAGGAAATAGTTTCCCGGCATCAAACGGATCAAATCACCAGGTGCACAATTGGCCACCGCATTATGAAGTGTTGAGGTTTCGCGCCAGGTAGAATCGACCCAATGACGCCCGCCATCCGGCGTGACATAAACCATCCTGAGCATTTCATGTTCCCCTTGTTACCTCGATGCCCGATTAGATTTTATTGCCAGGCTTGTGTTTTATCAGACGTCACGCCATATCTGTCGCTGTTTCACCGCTGCCGGACCAATATGAACCAACCACCGAGCCAAGCCGCAAAGGCAATAGATCATCGTGATCGTAGTCAATCCCTACCGGGTTTGTTGCGCCATGCTGCATTTTGCCTGATTGCTTGCGCGCTTATCCTGTTTGGTGGCGGCACATCCGTTACTGACACGCCAATTTCCCACGGACCGACTTTCCCCTATCCGTTTAATACCGTCAATCATGATAGCGGCCCGTCGCAGGCAGTCCTTCCGGTGGCACCGGATCGTGCCATTGCCGGTCCCCGCCAAACCCTGGACGATTTACCAGGCCATAAGCCAACCTTCCCCGATGATGCCGTTGTTGTACCGTCGGTCACACAGCATACAGCTCCCCAACGGGCAAAATGCATCTTTGTGGCAAGTGCAATCGCCACTCATGGCGCTGAAATTCTTCCATTTTCCCCGCGCGCTCCGCCCTTTCGGGTCTGATTTCTCCTACTCATAATCGCGGCACGATATGCGCCGTGTTTCCAGAAATATCAGATGACAGCATAACCGGGTATCAGGTTGGCCCGGTCTGACTGCTGTGCGGAGTTTATTTTTCATGCGTACATCAAGATGGCGCGTGGTTGTCTACAGCCTTGTCCTTCTGACAGGTTTCCTGACAGCCCTGCCAAACCTTTTCACCCCGGCTCAGCTTGCAGACTGGCCCTCATTTTTACCAAGACGCCAGGTTGCCCTTGGCCTTGATCTGCGCGGCGGATCGCACCTTGTGCTTGAAATCGATACTGCGGCAATGGTCGCCGAACGCCTTGAAATAACGCGCGATGATGTCACAAACGCCCTTCGCAAGGCCAATGTCGACACCAACAGCATTCAGATCAGTAATGATCAGGTGATTGTAAGCCTGTCTGATACCAAGGACCACGACGGTGCCCTTGATGCCCTGGAATACCTTGCCAATGCGCAGGTTGAAACACCACGGCATGGATCAACGGCAGAATTTGTCATTACCGCGCCATCCGATAACAGCATCCATATCACACTTAGCGAACAGGGCATTCGCAACCGGGTCGACGCCAGCGCCCAGCAAAGCCTTGAGATCATTCGAAGCCGCATTGACCAGATAGGCGTATCGGAACCAACGATCCAGCGGATTGGCAGTGATCGTGTTCTGGTTCAGTTGCCCGGCATTCAGGACCCGTCACAGGTTCGAAAACTTCTGGGCAGCACCGCAAAGCTTGGCTTCTATATGCTCGCGGATCGCAGCGGGACCGATAAACGCGACAGCAGTGTACGAACACTGCTGGACAAGGAGGGGCAAAGCTATCACTTGCGTCGTACTCCGGCCCTTTCGGGCGACCATCTGACAGATGCCCATGCCGGATTTGATCCACAAAGCCATCAACCAATTGTCAATTTCCGGTTTGATACGGCCGGTGCGGCAAAGTTCGCCGATATCACACGCGCCAATGTTGGAAAACCCTTTGCCATTGTTCTGGACAACGAAGTCCTTAGCGCACCAGTCATCCGGGAAGCGATAACCGGTGGTTCGGGCCAGATCAGCGGCAGCTTTACGGTTGGTGAAACGGTAACACTTTCTGCACTTCTTCGTGCCGGGTCCCTGCCCGCACCAATGACCGTGATCGAAGAACGAACCGTCGGCCCCGACCTTGGAGCAGATGCCATCGAGATGGGCCTTTATACCGGCCTGATCGGGTTGGGACTGGTCACCGGATTGATGTTTTTCCTGTATGGGCGATGGGGCATGATCGCCAATCTGGCACTTGGCCTTAACGTCATGCTGACATTCGGCGCACTGAGCCTGATGGGAGCAACACTGACCCTGCCCGGTATTGCCGGGATTGTGTTGGGTATCGGCCTTGCCGTTGACGCCAACGTTCTGATCAATGAACGTATTCGCGAGGAAACGAAAAAGGGACTTTCGGCATTTATGGCACTTGATGCCGGTTTCAAGCGGGCCTATGCCACGATTGTTGACTCCAACATCACCACCCTGATTGCCACCGCCCTTTTGTTTGAATTCGGGTCCGGTCCGGTGCGCGGCTTTGCCATCACTATGGGGCTTGGCATTCTGATTTCGATGTTTACCGCGGTTGCCGTGGTTCGAGTTATCATGACCGAAATCGTCTGGCGCACCCGTATGAAAAAGCTCGTCATTGAACCGCTTTGGCGTTTCATGCCCGAAAAAACCAGCATTTCTTTCATGCGGGCACGTTTTCTCGGCATCGGAATGTCGCTTTTGCTGTCTGCTATTTCAATCGGATTGTTCTTCAAACCCGGTCTTGATTACGGGGTTGATTTCAAGGGCGGCATTCAGGTTGAAGTTGCCAGTAGCAGTGCGAATGACGGTAACAGCCCGCTTGACCTTGGAGCCTTGCGACAGGAACTTTCGACATTGGGGCTTGGCGATGTCAGCCTTCAGGATATCGGCAAGGATGGCCATATCCTGATCCGGGTTGAACGTCAGCCGGGCGGCGAACAGGCACAGACAGCAGCCGTCGAGACAGTTAAGAAAGCCGTACAATCAATTGATCCGGCAGCAGATTTTGAACGCACAGAAGTCGTTGGCCCCAAAGTCAGCGGTGAATTGGCCCAATCTGGTGTCAGCGCTGTCATCTTCGCAAGCCTCGCGATGCTGTGCTATATCTGGTGGCGGTTTGAATGGCCATTTGCCGTTGGCGCGATTGTGACATTGATCCTTGATGTGACCAAGACCATCGGCTTTTTCGCGATTATGGGGCTCGACTTCAACCTGACGGCCATTGCAGCCCTGCTCACCCTGATCGGCTATTCGGTCAATGATAAGGTGGTGGTTTATGACCGGATGCGCGAAAATCTGAGGCTTTATCGAAAAATGCCGATGCGCGAAATCATCGACATGTCGATTAACCAGTCACTTGCCCGGTGCCTTTTCACATCTCTGACAACCCTTTTTGCAATGGTGCCAATGGCGATCTGGGGCGGGTCTGCCGTTGAGAGTTTTGCCGTTCCGATGGTGTTCGGCGTTGTGATTGCCACGACATCGTCGATCTATATAGCGGCACCAATCCTGCTGTTCCTCGACACATGGCGACAGAAACAACGCCAGAAGCATGCGCGACTGGCATCAGAAACCGACATTGATGACAATCCCCTGATAAAAAAGGCATCCAGTTAACAAGACCATATGACCATATGACCATATCGAAACCGGCTTTCATCGTCGGTTTCGATAAATCCCAGATAATCATACGTTTTAAAATATTTTATGAAATATCTTGTTTCAATGGATTGACCCGGCAAATCGGTCACCATAGGGTACGGCATCATTCCAGTTTCACAGGACAGAAAGATGTCGATTCCTTTCCGGTTTATCGTGACCGTGGGCTTTTCAGTTGGGTTGCTGATCATTGCCCAGCATGCTGCACAGGCCCACTTCCAGAAGATGATCCCGTCAACCAACGTGGTCACCCAGGAAACCGGTCGCGATATCGAGGTCGACCTGACCTTTACCCATCCAATGACCAATGGCCCGGCAATGGAAATGGCACGGCCGGTTCGGTTTGGCATTCAGACCGACGGCAATAAAACCGATCTTCGCGACAGTCTGGTGGCAAAGACGGTCGATGGCAAAGCAGCCTTCGACGCCACAGTCCGCATTGATCGTCCCGGCGGATACGCGCTTTATGTCGAACCGCTTCCCTATTTCGAACCGTCCGAGGGTAAATACATCGTCCAGTACACCAAAACGATCATTGATGCGTTTGGTGCCGGTGAAGAATGGGACCAGATGGTCGGCTTCCCGGTCGAGATAGAGCCCCTGACCCGCCCCTATGGCATCTGGACAGGTAATGTATTCAGCGCGATTGTCCGTCATAACGGCGAACCGGTACCGTTTGCCGAGGTCGAGGTTGAATATGCCAATGACGGCAGCATCACACTACCAAACGAAAGTTTTTCAACGCAGGTCATCAAAGCCGATGGCAATGGTGTTTTCAACTATGCCATGCCCCATGATGGTTGGTGGGCGTTTGCCGCCTTGGTCGAAGATGGCACGATGACGGCCCCAGGATCGGATAATCAGGTCCCAGTTGAACGCGGCGGTGTTATCTGGGTCAAAACCGACCCAATGGACTGACGTTCAAGCAACACGCCAGACCTGTCATACTTATTTGTAAAAAATATGAAACCTGCTTGACTTCGCGACTGCGAAATCGCTACGATTTTCAGGTAGGATTTATGACCTGCCTGCCCCACCAGAACAAAATGCACACGTAAATTGATCCGTTTGCAGGCCAGTCCTGTAGACCTCAGGATTGCAAATGCACTTAACAGGGATTTGACCATGCACATCGTCGATGGAGCCCTATCGAGTGAAGTCGTTGTAACCGGCGCCGTTTTTGCGGTTGCAGGTATCGGTTACGGACTTCGTAAAATCGATATTGATGCGATGCCCCGTGTGGCGATGATGAGTGCGGTTTTCTTTATTGCCTCCCTGATCCATGTTCCTGTCGGGCCAAGCAGCGCACATCTTATCGTAAATGGCTTGGCAGGTTTGATGCTGGGCTGGGCTGTTTTCCCGGCAATATTCATCGGACTGTTATTGCAGGCCGTTTTCTTTGGTTTCGGCGGCATCACCGTTCTGGGTGTAAATACAATCAACATCGCCCTGCCTGCGGTTTTGATGTGGTGGCTGGTTTCACCGTTTCTGGTACGTGCCGAAGGTAAATCGATCTTGCTGGCAGGCTTTGTCGCCGGGTGCGGTGCCATTGCCCTTTCAAGCATAATGGTTGGCCTGTCACTTGCTGCTAGCGGGCAGGAATTTGTTCCAACCGCAAAGCTTGTGGTCATGAGCCATATACCGGTCATGGTGGTTGAAGGTATCCTGACCGCAGCAGCCGTGCATCTTGTCAAAAAAGTCCGTCCGGTCATGTTGGCACCCGTCGGCTCGCTTCGAAGTGCTGCCTGATCGATGCCGCGATTTCCCGTTTTATACGTATTTTCTGTTCTGATCGGCACGCTGTTCATATCCGTCAATGCCCAGGCACATAGCCTGCATGTTTTTGCGATGGGAAACGGCGACGTCATCGACGGCTATGCCTATTTCGGGGGCGGTGCCCGGCCACATGCTGCAGAAATCCAGCTTCTCGATGATACAGGTCGCGTTATTTTTGCCGGAAAGACCGATGGTCAGGGTGAATTCAAACTTCGCGTCAGCCACCAACAGGATTATGTCATCGAAGCCAATTCCGGTGATGGCCATATCGCCAGCTTCGAAATCAATGGTGATGAGCTTTCCAGGCAATTGCCCTCAGGAAATGAAGGTATCGACGTTCAGGTTAGCCAGATTGACGCAGCATCCTCGTCTCAAAGCAAAAAAAAAGATCCCCCATCGACAATCATTGCCACGGATAGTTCCAACACAACGGTCACCCTTTCGCGGGACGAGTTGGACAACCTGATTGATGCGGCTGTATCCCGTCATGTTCGGCCCTTGCGCGAACAGCTGGTTGCCTATGAGGACAAAGTCCGATTCTCCGATCTTCTGGGTGGGATTGGTGTCATCGTCGGAATATTCGGGGCCTTTGCATGGTTCAGGGCCGGAAAATCAAGGCCCGATCAGCAGAATGAAAAACCATGATCGGCGCGACAAATGTCCTTGTACCGTCACGATCCAATTCAGTTCTGTCACGGATTGATCCACGCTGTCGTTTGCTGGCAGCTCTCGCACTGATCGTAACAGCCGTCAGTTTTTCAAGCTGGCAACCATTAGCAATGCTGGTTCTGGTCGCTGCGATCATTACCGGCTTTGCCAAACCCGACTGGTCCAGAACACTTAAAATGGTTTTGACCATGGATGGCTTCATCCTTGTGATGCTGACCATGTTGCCCTTTACCGTGCCCGGTGATGTGATATTCACCCTTTGGGGTTTTGACGCCAGCTATCAGGGCCTCTTTCAGGCCGTGCTGATCGCGCTTAAGGCAAATGCTGCGATCCTTGTTCTGATTGCACTGGTGGGCGGAATGGATGCAATCCTTCTGGGGCGGGGTTTGCAGGGGATATACGTTCCGGCAAAGCTGGTGACGCTTTTCATGTTTACCATTCGCTATATCGATCTTTTGCGGCGGGAATATCTGCGCCTGCGTGTTGCCATGCGGGCACGCGCCTTTGTCGCGCGTAACAATCGTCATAGCTGGCGCAGTTTTGGATATTTACTTGGGATGCTGTTGGTGCGCAGCCATGATCGTTCAGAACGCATTCTTTGGGCGATGAAATGTCGTGCCTACCACGGTCATATGCATTTCGGCTCCCTGCCCCGGTTCAGTCCTCAGGATTATCTGTTTGCCAGTGCCCTCATCCTTTTCACCGCTGCCCTGATCGGGTTGGAGGTCGCATGTCCGCCGCTGATCTGATCACAGTCAAAAACCTGCATTTCACCTTCCCCACCGGGCGCAAGGTCTTGAATGGTGTGGACCTGTACCTGCGGACCGGTGAAAGATTGGCCCTGATCGGGGCGAATGGCGCTGGAAAAAGCAGCCTGTTGCATTGTCTGATGGGTTTGGTCACAGCAGAGAATGGCGAGATCGCCATTCTTGGGTCAAGATGCGAAACAGAATCCGAATTCTGCGCCGTTCGCGGCCGGGTTGGGTTATTGTTTCAAGATTCCGATGATCAGCTTTTCTGCCCGACCGTTCTTGAAGACGTGATGTTTGGCCCGCTTAACCTTGGTCAATCGCGCGATGATGCTCGAAAAATAGCGATGCAAACGTTAGCTGATCTTGGACTAGATGGATTTGAAACCCGGATCACTTATCAGCTTTCCGGTGGTGAAAAGCGACTGGTTGCACTTGCAACAGTTCTGGCGATGTCGCCCGAAATCCTTCTGCTTGACGAACCAACCAATGGGCTTGATGCCGATGTCGAGCAACTTCTGATTGCAATTTTGCGCTCTTTATCACAAGCGATGGTGATCATTTCCCATGATCATCTGTTTCTTGATCAGGTCGCAACACGTTCCGTTCGCCTTCAGGATGGCGTCATATCCAAAGCCTGACTTGCTGGCATTTTCGAGCTAGCCTATGCTGCAGCAACATTAAAAGAACGGGAAATGCCCCATGAAACCTGAATCCATTCTTGTGTTCTGGTTCAAGGAACTTGAGCCTAAACAATGGTTTGAAAAAGACACTGCAATTGACCGTCATATCGCGGAACGATTTGCTGATTTTCATGCCGCAGCAGCAGCCGGGGAATTGTATGGCTGGCGCAAAACCGCACATGGCCGACTGGCTGAAATCATTATTCTGGATCAGTTTTCTCGCAACATCTATCGCGACAAACCGGAATCATTTGCCTCCGACCCTATGGCACTCGCTCTGGCACAGGAAGCCGTTGCACATGGCTTTGATATCAAACTGACCAAGCCCGCCGAAAAATCCTTCCTGTATATGCCCTACATGCATTCGGAATCAGAAGCCATTCACGAGATCGCACTGGATTTGTTTAACCAGCCGGGCCTTGAAAACAATCATGGCTACGAAATCAAACACAAACGGATCATCGATCGTTTCGGTCGCTATCCGCACCGTAATGACATTCTGGGGCGGACATCAACGCCAGATGAAATTGCGTTCCTAAAAGAACCAAACTCTTCATTCTAAAAATAACAAAAGGGGATGATTCGTCTCACCATCCCCTGATTTGATTTGGCAGTCACTCACCCCTGCGATTTTCAACCGATCTTGCGGTCACGCTTTTCCCACCAGCCATCAACCAGTGCTTCGGCTTCGTCCATGTAGTCGGCCTTGCCTGCAAGGAACGCCCCCATTGCCGCACTGCCTTTGATGCGCGCAATCGCGGCACTGTCTTCGACCTCGCCGCGCCATACGGCCATAAAATGCTGCAAGGTCACCGGGCTGTTGTCTTCATCGTCCTTTTCAGTCCGCGCCAGAAGTGCCGGCCAGCGAACGTCGCTAAGCTCGCCATTGTCAAGCATACGAAGATCGACATGCTTGAACGGTGTGCGTTCCGCCTCACCGCCGCCGCCCTTGATGACGCCAATACGCGGTAATTCCAGAAGCTTTCCGGTTTCCCGATGAACATCAAGAAACGCCGGATGGAATACGCCAAGAAACGCCGCACGCGCCTGCAACGGATTAAGCAGACGCAGCAGGGTATTGACCGGACTGCGCAACCCCAATAAAGGCCGCAGACCAATCAGCTCCTGCAATTTCGGATGGATGTGGCGCAGCGGCAAATAGGCAAAGCCCTTCGACGCAATATCGGAACGTGCTTCGTCGGCCGACATCGCCAAGGGCAATTTTAGCGTCTTGACCGCAACCTCGGTGCTCACACCGTTGGTCAGGTGCGAATTATAGCCATGCATCAGAACCGGAATACCATTCCGCGACAGCAACATCGCAGACAGCACGAACCACGGCAAACCGCGCGAACGCCCTGCCGCATAGGATGGCCAATCCAGCATCGGATGACATTTTTCCGGAATCAGGCTTTCATCGTCCAGCTCAAGCCGCGCGGCCTTGCGAACGGCTTCGATCATGCCTGCCAGTTCTTCGGGCGTTTCGGCACGATAACGCAGCATCAAAAGAAACGCGCCCAGTTGGATCGGTTCCACCTCGTCACGCAGGATCATTGAAAAGGCTTCAAATGCCTCTTCGCGCGTCAGGCTGCGTGAACGCCCCGGTCCACGGAAGAAAGTCCGCAGATATCCGGAAAACGGATGAGCTTCCGGCAGATGGTTGTCATCTTCAAGCTGCTCAAGATGGTCGTCGGTCATACGATCGCACCACTTCTGTTATCAGTTATGTTCGCGTGTAAATATCCACTCGTTATCATTTGACTGATCTTTTTGATAGCGATAACCGTCCATATCGAACGATTTAAGGTCCTCGGGCTTTTCCAGACGATTGTCGATCATGTAACGCGCCATCATGCCACGTGCACGTTTGGCCGAGAAACCAATGACCTTGCCAACACCGGCTTTGACTTCCTTGAAGACCGGCGTGATCACCGGACCGTCAAGCACATCTTCTTTCACCGACTTGAAGTATTCATGCGATGCCAGATTGATCAGGCTGCGGTTCTTGTGATCAGCGGTAATAGTATTGATCTGTCTGGCAATCTTATCACCCCAGAATGCATAAAGATCCTTGCCACGTGGGTTCGAAAGTCGGGTTCCCATTTCAAGACGATAGGGCTGCATCAAATCACGCGGTTTCAAAAGACCATAAAGGCCCGAAAGCATCCGGAAATGGTTTTCGGCCCAGTCGATATCTTTTTGATCCATCGTGTCGGCATCAAGACCGACATAGGTATCACCACGGAACGCGTAAATTGCAGGCTTGGCGTTTGTGCGATCAAAAGGCCGTGAAAAATGCGCAAAGCGCTGATAATTCAGATCAGCAAGATTTTCACTGATCCCCATCAGCTTCATCAAATCGCTGCGGCTTTTTTTACGCGCAACTTCAATAAGTTCTTCAGTATCGTCGAGAAATTGCGGTTCTGAAACGGCCATTTCAGGTGCATCCGTTTCGAAATCAAGTTTCTTTGCCGGAGAAACAACAGCAAGCATTAAAACGCCTCTTCTCTTTCATCTCTGATCATTTTGTCGTAACAAGCCACAAGGCATGGAGAAAGTCTAGGGCCAAGCCCATGTACACGCGTATATACGTTTGTGCATCGGTTTGGACCCTTTGCATTCCCCATAGATTTCTAATCTTGCAGAAAATCCGCAGGGTACAACCCACCTGTGGAAGAAAGGACGAGTTATGAGTGAACAAGTTCGCGCGTCGCACATTCTTCTGATGTATGCTGGTTCGGCACGCTCCAGTGCAACCCGCACCAAAGAAGAAGCGCTTACCGAAATCAACGCGCTCAAAGACCAGATCGCCAATGGTGCTGACTTCGGTGAAGTCGCCAAAGCAAACTCTGACTGTCCGTCCGGTCAGCAGGGCGGTGACCTTGGCTTCTTTGGACGTGGCATGATGGTTCCGGAATTCGATGCCGCTGCTTTCAACATGGAAGTCGGCACTACGTCCGACGTGGTGGAAACCGATTTCGGTTACCACCTGCTGCAGCGCACCGCCTGATTGGCGCTCACCAAAATACCAAAGGGCTCGCAACAACTTGCGGGCCCTTCTTGATTTAGCACTTCGGAAATCTCATCCATCAAAAATCGACCAGTGGCGCATCAAGCTCGTATTCGCCCTTGTGATCCTCGATCTCCAGCACCCAGACATCTCGATCAAATTTCACCTGTTTGCGCCAGTATTCGTCGCAGGCGAACTCGGTCTCGCGTCCACCATCCGCGCCGCCGGCCACCTGCATCCAGCCCATATCGCCATCAAGTGTCGTCACCCGCGAAAAGACATAGCATCCGGCCGCAAAACGATTGAGCTTCAGCAGCACCGCACCGGCATCTTCATTGCCCATGTGCACCACCATCGCCGTAATCAGCTTTGATTGGCAGATCGCAATCTGCCCGCGAACCCAGATGCCAGCCTTAAGCCGTGGCTGCATTACTGGCCACCCCGCTTTGCCGTCACATTTTCAGGCATTTGCAGGATCAGATTGGCATTTGGACAGATGCTTTCCCAGATGTCCCATTCCGATGGCTTTGCCGCCCCGAAATAATCGCCCTTTTTACCCAGCATATCGAAAATGATCTGAAAATGAAGATGCGGAATCCAGTCGCCATTAATCGGGAAATCGCCAAAAGCACATAGAAGATGGTCTTTTTCCACGGGCTGTCCGATATAAAGACCTTCAAGCGAATCACGGCTTAGGTGACCATACAATGTATAGAAAGTCACATCCGGTTCCGGATTGTGTTCAAGGATGATGGTCGGCCCATAATCAAGATGCAGATTGTTATCGCCAAAGCTGTGGACGACGCCATCAAGTGGCACATAAACGGGCGTACCCGCCGGGGCGAAAAGATCAATGCCAAGATGCTGGCTGCGCGCCTCGCCATCATTTTTGAATTGATCGGATTGATAACATATCCGGTCTTCGCGATAACGACCGACACCTACCGGCGCATTGGCATCCGCCATCTGCTGCCACATGATTTCGGTCTGGCGCGCCGGATCGCTGGTACCACCAATCACCACATCGCCATTGCTTGAAAAGTCATAAACGATTTTAGCACAGCTTTTCAGATCGCAATCCAGGACCGACGCGAAATCAGCCTGATGATCAATGATCCATTGGCGAAGTCGCGGTGCATCAGCCACCGGTTCCTGCCCCTTTGCGTAACGATCAAGATAAGACTGAAAACGTGCAGACGCATCATCAAGAATGGCTGTGCTCACAATGGTGGCTCCGGCAAAGAAAAAGGCAGGATGAAAACACCCTGCCTTTGCCTACATGATATTTTGTCATAAGGGCAAGTCCCAAGACTTACCAGTTGGTGACTTCGTACTCGCACGCGACATCGTCATCATCGGTATCGGTCAGTGCCACCGTCAGGCGACGCATCTGCGGATTAAAGCGTTTAACGAAATTCAAAAGCACCAGCGCTTCTTCGGAAAGATCGCCGGCATCTTCATCGTCTTCATCAAGTTCGCACAGCTCTACCAATTCAAGGAATAGAGCCGCAAGTGCACGTTTGACGTCTTCGCCGCCTTTAAGACCACCGGTCAATTCACCAAGCGGCCCCAGATCAACATCAAGCTTGCGAAGCGTCTTGCTCATCTGGTCGATGGCATCTTCGTCCAGAACCATCTCGGCCGCGATCATGTGCGTGCCGACTTCATTGATGTTCAGGAAACCGATAAATTCGAACAGATCGTCCTTGTTACGGCCTTCGGCCAGAAGCTGTTCGGTATGCGCTTCGAATTCTTCGAAGTCGATGTCTTCGCCAAGATCGTTTTCGAGGTCGCTCATGTCGCTCTCCAGTGAAAATTTGCGCCGCTCATACTCTGTATCGGTGAAAAATACAACCCGCACCGGGTCAATAGGGATCAGACATGCATGGATCACAGATCGGAATGAATACAGGAAACATTAAACCCGATTGCGAAGAAACATGTATCCTCAGTAGGATGACGTTACAGGCCGCCGTGTTTTATGGTCGAAACGAATTTAAAGACGGATCACACTATGCCCGAATTTACGTTACTGGACATCGCCGCTGTTAGTTGGGCATTTCTCTGGTGGGTGGGCTATACCATCTTTGCCGATGCAAGTTCGCGACGGCGTAATTCGATTTCGGCCCATATGGCGCGCAATCGGCATCGCTGGATGGAACAGATGCTTCAACGCAATCTGCGCATGGTTGATACCTCCATCGCGGGTAACCTGATCACCGGCATCAGTTTCTTTTCATCGACCACCATTCTGGTCCTGATTGGTTTGATCGCACTTCTTGGCTACACCGAAAAAGCAATCCAAACGGTATCCGCCCTGCCCTTTGCCGTCGAAACAACGGCAGCAGTCTGGGAATGCAAGGTCGTGCTGCTGATTCTGATCTTTATCTATGCGTTCTTCAAGTTCACATGGGCATTCCGTCTGTCGAACTATTGTTCGATCCTGATCGGTGCTGCCCCGGACCCAAGCGCACCGGATGCGGTCAGGGCAGCCGCCCGGGCATCACGCATGAGCATGATGTCAGCGCACAATTTCAATCGCGGCATTCGCGCCTATTTCTTCGCGCTGTCAGCACTTGCGTGGTTCTATCATCCGGTCGCGTTCATCATCGGCGCCGCATGGGTTACGCTGGTTTTATACAATCGGGAATTTCGGTCCCACGCACTTGATATTCTTGCCGGGCATCACTGACACGAAAAAGGCCGCATCAATTGGCCTTTTTGCATTTTTCAAGCTGGTTGACGACGGCGGCGCAACGCGTATCCGGCAAGCACCAACATCACCAACCCAACCGGCAAGGCCGCCGAATACAGCAAGGTTGACCATCCTGCCCCAGCATATATCGAGCCAGCTGACAATGATGCAATGGCAACAGTGCCAAACACCACAAATTCATTGATCGCCTGTACGCGGGCCTGCTCCGCCGGGCGATAGTTTTCGGTCAGGAAGGTGGTCGCGCCAACGAACATAAAGTTCCATCCAACCCCAAGCAGCACAAGAGACGGCCAGAAATTGCCGATCAAATCCTCCCCGCCCAGACCAAATGCCAGACAGATCAGGTTCAGCACCGCCCCCGCCTGAATGATGCCGAGGGCACCAAACCGGCGGATCAGGTTGCCGGTAAAGAAACCCGGCGCATACATACCCACCACATGCCACTGAATGATGAAGGCGGCATCGCCGAACTCGTAATTGCAATCAAGGATCGCAAGTGGTGTTGCAGTCATGACAAAGCTCATGACCGCATAGCCAAGTGCCCCGGCAATCATTGCAACGATCACGGCAGGTTGCCCTATCACCACTCTGAGCGGACGCGCCGGTTCATCATGCTTGGTGCCACGCATATCAGGAAGGCGCAACTGGCTGATCGCCAGAACCAGCAGAAATTGAATCCCGATCAGTGCCAGGAAAGTTCCGAGAAATGGCACCGTATCAAACCAGTTGCGTGCAAAACTTGCCAGGTTTGGTCCGACGAAGGCAGCAGCAAGCCCGCCCAGCATGGTCAGTGAAATCGCACGAGAACGGAATTCCGGCGGCGCGGCCTCGGCTGCGGCGAAACGATATTGCATGGCGATGGCATTGGCAGACCCGATGCAGGCGCAAGCTACACACAGCAACCAGAAATTCCCCCAATAGACCGTCCCCATGCCTGCCACGGCACCGACCATGCCGATACCAGATCCGATCCAGAATCCGACACGGCGACCGAACCTGCTCATCATCAATGCCGACGGAGCGGTCGTCGCCATCATTGCAATCATGGTGAACGCAACCGGTAACGTAGAAAGTGATTTATCTGGCGCCAGCGAATAACCGATTACGGCTGCAACCGTAAACAGCAGTGACATCGCGCTGGCCGACAGGGCAACACATAAACTTAAAAACAGAACATTTCGGCGCACTTCGGGACTGGACATACGGGGCGTACCTTCATCAGGCTCTGGCGTGGTGGCGCCGTTTCAATCTGGTGTTTTTGCAAACTACAAGAACAAGGAACTGCTGTAAAATCTTAACCGGGTTACGGCTTGCCCTGCTCTCTTTTGATGCTATATTGGCTTTTCAATTAACGGGATAGCATCAATGCACGGCATGGCCGACAATAAATTGATGGAATGCACAATCACCGCATGTCTTTCGGGCAACGCGGCTTTGTGTGTTGTTTCCCCGGTCGCTTTTTTCAAAGAGCGAACTTGACCTCATCCTGAAATTCCTTTTCTTGTGCCTAAAGCCCGCGTAAATATGCGGGTTTGAAAAATGCGCACATGACATTTATGCCCGCAGATAAAGCAGAGTTGAGCCAGACATGATTGCCCTCACCCTTCCGGACGGCGCCGTACGCGAATTTGACGGCCCTGTATCGGGTTTCGATGTTGCCAAAAGCATCAGTCCCTCGCTGGCAAAGAAATCCTTTGCCATCATCGTTAACGGCGAATTGCGCGACCTGTCGCGCGAAATCGATACTGATGCCGCCATCGAAATCGTGACCAAGGGGCACAAGGAGGTTCTGCCGCTGATCCGGCATGACTGCGCCCATGTCATGGCCGAAGCGGTTCAGGAACTCTATCCGGACACGCAGGTCACGATCGGCCCGTCCATCGAAAACGGTTTCTATTACGACTTTGCCCGCAAGACACCCTTTACGCCGGACGATCTGATCAAGATCGAAAAGCAGATGCACAAGATCGTCGAGCGGAACGAGAAAATCGAACGCGAAGTCTGGGATCGTAACGAAGCGATCAAATTCTTCCTCGACAAGGGTGAAGACTATAAAGCGGAGATCATTCGCGATCTTCCGGAAACCGAAACCATCACCTGCTATCGCCAGGGCAATTTCATTGACCTGTGCCGTGGCCCGCATGCCCCGTCGACCGGCAAGATCGGCAAAGCCTTCAAACTGATGAAGGTTGCCGGTGCCTATTGGCGTGGCAACTCGGATAACGAGATGCTGCAACGTATCTATGGCACCTGCTGGGAAACGCAGGAAGACCTCGATGCCTATCTGCACATGCTTGAAGAAGCCGAAAAGCGTGATCATCGCCGCCTTGGCCGCGAAATGGACCTCTTCCACATGCAGGAAGAGGCACAGGGTTCGGTTTTCTGGCACGACAAGGGCCTGAAGCTGTATCGCAAGGTAGAAACATATATCCGTGAACGTCTTGATGCAGAAGGTTATCAGGAAGTGCGCACACCGCAGCTTGTTGACCGTATCCTTTGGGAAAAATCCGGCCACTGGGAAAAGTTCCGCGAGAACATGTTCACCACGACCCCGGATGAGGACGACCCGGAAAAGGTTCTGGCTCTCAAGCCGATGAACTGCCCGTGCCACGTGCAGATTTTCCGTATGGGCAGCAAGTCCTATCGTGACCTGCCGCTGCGTATGGCTGAATTCGGCTGCTGCCACCGTAATGAGCCGTCCGGCGGCCTGCATGGCATCATGCGCGTGCGTCAGTTCATTCAAGATGACGCGCATATCTTCTGCACCGAAGACCAGATTGTCTCGGAAACCAAGATTTTCTGTGACCTTCTGAAATCGGTTTACAAGGATTTTGGCTTTACCGACATCCTCGTCAAATTCTCGGACCGTCCGGAAGTCCGTGCCGGTTCCGATGAAATCTGGGACAAGGCAGAAGCCGCCCTTCGCGAAGCCGCCGAAGAAGCTGGTCTGACGCTTGAAATTAACCCGGGCGAAGGCGCGTTCTATGGGCCGAAGCTTGAGTTTGTTCTGCGTGATGCGATTGGTCGTGACTGGCAGTGTGGCACCCTTCAGGCCGACTTCGTGCTACCTGAACGCCTTGACGCGTCTTATATGGGCGAAGATGGTGAAAAGCATCGTCCGGTCATGCTGCATCGCGCGATCCTTGGCTCGCTTGAACGCTTCATTGGCATTCTGATCGAAAACTATGCCGGTCGCCTGCCGCTTTGGCTGTCACCTGTTCATGCCATGATCTGCTCGATCACCAACGAAGCCGATAGCTACGCAGAGGACGTCAAAAAAGCACTTCAGGCCAAAGGTTTGAATGTTGAGCTTGACCTTCGAAATGAGAAGATCAGCTACAAGGTTCGCGAACACAGCCACGCGAAAATCCCGCTGATCCTTGCTCTTGGCAAACGCGAAGCAGAGGAAAAAACAGCGTCGGTCCGTCGTCTCGGTTTTCAGCATCAGAAAACCATGGGGATTGATGAGCTGGCCGAAAACATGGCGACCGAAATCCGTGATCGCGTAATCGAAGCCGATTTCTGATCGCCTGCCCACTTCAAGGCGAAACCACAAAGGCCCGCATGTTTTATTGCGGGCCTTCGCATTTTGCGTATTTCAGGACGGCACAGCGGAACCAAAGGTTTCAACATTCGTTTGGCAATCGCCACCTAATTCAGGGCTTTGGAATATAGTTCTTTCACCAACTCGTGACTGCACTTAACGCAAAGTTGTGCTAAATCCGAAACTGATCCCAAGCTCCCAACGTATCTGGTGCATATGTTTTTTCAGGAAAAGGTAGCGACAATGAATTCCAAAGGTAAAACCCGTTATTCTATTGCATCGCTGGCGATGACGCTTGCATTGGGTACTGCATCCTCCGCAGCTTTGGCGATGGGCAGCGGCAGCAGTTGGGGCAGCGATACACCCGATCTGTCCGAAGTCGTCGAAATGATTGATGCTGGCAAATACGACACAGCTATCGCAAGCCTTGAAGGCATGCTCGAAGATGATCCGAAAAATGCCGATATCCTTAACTATCTTGCTTATAGTCAGCGGAAATCAGGCGATCTTGAAAGTGCGTCCCAAAACTACGAACGCGCATTGATGATTGATCCGGAACACAAGGGTGCTTTGGAATATCAGGGCGAACTGTTCCTTCAGACCGGAAAGCCCGACATGGCGCGTGAAAACCTTGCGCGACTGGAGAAAGTCTGCGGTATGGATTGCGACGAATACAAAGAGCTGTCAGCAAAAATTCCGCAATAGATTTGCACCGCAAAAAACCTTCCGAAACTATTCGTTAGGATAACTTTGCAACACACACATTTGTCGCCATGTATTACCCCTCTTGTGGGTAATACATGGAACTGGACTTGGTCATGCCTGACGCTGTGCTGCGGAAAAGTTATACTGTTGTTGTCGTGCGCAGCACCGGACAGCAAATGGACCTGGAAACGCTTTCGGATTATCAAAGCGCGATCAATTCTGCGAAAAACGCATTGACCAACAATAACAATTCCGAAGTTCGCGTTGTCGAAAACAAATATGACGACGCCACAAAACGCGACAAAAAACAGGTTGTGAAAATCCTGACCCGTCAGAAAAGTGGCGCAGGAAATGGCGGCGCGGCAAAATCACGCGCAAAGGATTCCGGCGTCAGCCACGAAGTGGCCAACCAGTTTAGCAAGGGGATCGTCAACATCGTTCTGGCGATTACCGTTCTGGTGCTTCTTGCCGGGATTGTCATCCCATTGATGAACCGCTGATAGTGCATAACACCGCTAATCGCATCGAAACGACGATATCCCACGAGACGCTGAGATAAATCGATCATCTGTTTTCTCTGACTGCTTGACAGTGTGCCGCCCGGTTGCAAAATTGGTGAAGTCCATGCAATGGACCTTTGGGGGCTCAAAGGGAAATCAGGTGCCAATTGATCAATAAAAGCGCCAAATCCGTCATATCGTCGCGCTGGAAATACGGCTGCCTGACGATTGCCCTATTCGTCCCCCTGCTCTCCGGATGCTCTTCTGACGATATGATGTCGCTGTTTGGCAGCGAAACTGGGGCCAAACAAATCAAGATCAGCGATACGGACAGCCAGTCGCAAACGGCAATAGCAGCTGGCATCGATAGTGCTGCCTGCGGCCTTTTCTTTGATAATGCATCTGCCGGGACAGTTTCGAACCAGGCCCTGAATGACAATGCAGCAGAACCGATATCGCTGCAGGGCAATCCGGCCGATGACCTGCGTCAGGCCGTGGCACTTGATCTTGCCAACGAACATGCAAAGGCGCGGCGCCTTTATCTCTGGTTGACCGCGGTCGATCCGAATGCCTCGATCTCGATCAATTGCGGTAACGGCATTATGCTAAGCGGTACGATCACAAGCCTTGCACAAAAGCGCATCAAGGCGATGGATATCAGCAATCCTGATCTTGCCCGCTCGCGCGAAATTGATGCGGTGGTTGCTTCGGCAATCGTTGCGCCCGGCCCGGAACTTCCCGATCCGCCGACGGTGCAACGAAATCGCGATTTTTACAAAAACACTGTCGCGGTCGACATTCCGCCCGAGGATTCAACGGCTGCACGTCCTGCAATGGAAATGGATGTCAGCAGCAATACAGCACGCCTGACCTCTGTTGACCGACCAGCAAGGAAAATTGCCGCACCGTCTGTTGCCCCTCAAACAGAGCCACTAACCGCGGCAACGACACCACCTACGATCAAAGGCGATGCGGTTACGCCAAGCGCGTCACACAAGGCTCTGATTTCAACAACGCGTCCCATTGAAAGCGGCACGCTGGAACTGATAGATGAAACACCTGCATCGCAAAGCACCTTGATCGAAGTTCCAATGGTGGATGCGCCAAACAAAGCACAAGCTGAAGAGAGCGCGGAGAAAATTCCAACCGAGCCAGCAAAGATTGCTGAAGCCCCTGCACCTTCGATCCGTGAACAGGAACCCAAGCAAGAAGCGTCTCAATCGGTTCAAACAAGCAGTTCTTCTTATTACGCGGTGCAATTGGCGGCCTATCGTTCGCGTGAAATGGCTGAATCCCGTTGGTTGAAATTTGAAACTATGGGCGACGGCATCCTTCGTGGCGCAAGCCACGAGGTCCAAAGCATTGCGATTGAAGGTCAAGGTCTGTTTTTCCGCCTTATGACCGGACAGTATTCCAGCCAGTCCGAAGCACAGTCAGCGTGTGGCGGCCTGAAACGCGCCGGAATTGACTGTCTGATCCGTCACATAAAACCCTGAAATCACATCTTCGGAAAAAGCTTCAGGGTTTTGACTTATCGTCGGGTGGCATACCCACCCCGGATGCTTTACCTGCCCAGTGACCGAATGACCGGTGCCGATGAAGCGCTTCCGGCCTTGTCTTACGGCCATGCCTGCGAAGAAACCCCGGCAGGCGCTTCAGAACCGCCTCGATTCTGGTGTTATGCCGATAATATCGCCAACGCAAATACTGGATGAAACGCCTTGTGCGTTTTGACCCGGCCGCCAGCATCGGGATGCCAATCGCAATAAAAACCATCCCGAAAAACGGGGGCGGCAGAGGCAGGAATACGAACCCGATGAACAGGTTGATTACACCGCCACCAATCAGCAAGGATGATTTCAAATGTCTTGCGCGTCGCAAATCAGCGGCTTCCAGCGATAATGACATGCAGTATTCTTATTATCGCGTCCCGCGCGGCCCTTACCAAAAGAATGTTCGAAGACAATTTACCGTGAAGGCAATTGCCAAAGCATCGATCTGGGTTAAATTGCAACTCAGTCCATTAACTCAAGGCAGGTTCTGACATGTTCTCTTCGATCGCCCCAGAAAAAGTCTCTATCCCGTCTGCCGAAACAGCCCTGCCCGGTCGCGCCGAGAAATTGCAGGTCGCAGACCGTCACGCGGTTACCGGAAATCCGATGACCGGCCCGTTTCCCGACAACCTTGAAACAGCTGTCTTTGGTATGGGCTGCTTCTGGGGGGCGGAGCGTCTTTTCTGGAAGCAGGATGGCGTCTTTACCACAGCAGCAGGTTACGCGGGTGGCCACACTGAAAACCCCACATATCGCGAGGTTTGCAGCGGCATGACGGGCCATGCGGAAGTTGTGCAGATCGTCTTTGATCCGACAGTGATATCCTATCAGGCATTGCTGCGACTGTTCTGGGAAAATCATGACCCGACCCAGGGAATGCGCCAAGGGAATGATATCGGCACACAGTACCGGTCGGTAATCTATACCCTGAACGACACACAGAAAGAAGCCGCCGAGACGTCGAGAAAACAATATCTTGATGCGCTCAAATCCGCCGGGCGCAATGCCATCACAACCGAAATCAAAGACGCCCCGCCATTCTTCTATGCAGAAGACTTCCATCAGCAGTATCTGCACAAGAACCCGGATGGTTACTGCGGCCTTGGCGGAACCGGCATTTCGTGCCCGGGATTATAAAACGCAATACAAGGTTTAATGATCAGCCTGCATGAACACCAATGCGGGCTGATCATCTTACACCGGTTTGCCGCCATATTCACGGCTAAGATCTGCACAAACCCGCCGGACTTTCAATCCGAACTGTTCAATCCGTTCGTTCGGTATGCGGGCAGCGGGGCCCGACAAGGATAGTGCCGCAATCGGCAGTCCTGTCTCATCACGTACAACGCCTGCAACACAGCGCAAGCCAATGGCATGTTCTTCATCGTCAAGTGCGTATCCACGCTGTCTTGACCGGTTCAGATCACTTTTCAGCGTATCGGCACTGATCAGTGTACGTTCGGTGATTTTTGGCAGACCATGCTGCGTGATTACCGCATTCACCTCTTCATCAGGCAGAAATGCAAGCAGTGCCTTCCCCACCCCCGAGCAATGCATCAGCGCCCGGCGGCCTGGCGTTACCAATGCCCGCATCATCTTGCGGCATTCCACCTGCGACAGGAAAATAACTTCGCCGCCATCAGCCACAGCCAGATTGACCGTTTCGCCACTGTCTTCCATCAAGGCGCGCATATAGGGGCGCGCGATCTGGCTAAGATTACGGTTTTTCGTAAAGGCATTACCCACACTGAACGCCTGCACGCCGATCGACCACAGCGTTCGTTCACCATCGAATGTGACATAGCGTTCATGCTGCATCGTCGTCAATAACCGGTGCACGGTAGAGGGCGGCAAATGCACCTGATGGGCGATTTCGGTCAAGGTCATCCCGTACTCGCTATCCGCAAGCGTGTTCAGAATGCTGATTGCCCTTACCAATGACTGAACCTGCTGCATGCAGATCATCCTTCCGGTCGCAGGCTTTGGAGCCTTGGGAACTGATATATTGTAATATTATGGGATCGGCTTCAGACACGCACGGACTTTTCGCGCATCCAGACCAAAGTGGAATAAGCGATCAAATAAACTGTCGCTGCCGCGAAGCTAAGCAATGTACCAACATTAACACCCCAAACCGGATACGTGAACGTCACCGCAAGAATATAAATCCAAAGCGATCCCATACCTCTTGGGAAGTTACGGATTACCGTGTGCAATGGACCAATGCCATAAGATGCATGCAGGATCAGCATCATCGGATAAAGCGTCACCGGGAACCCTGAAAAAAGCCCGGCCCATTTCGGTCCGATCCATGCCGCAATACCGCTGATGCCAAGAACAATCAGGGCGGCAAGAACAGCTCTAAACAGCACGATGCGTCGGGTCAACCGCACCCGGTTCAATATGCGAACATTCTCGATCCCCCGAAACAGTATCAGAGCGACGATCATGGCAGCCAACAGGGTAACGGCACCTGAAATCCGGGTAAACTGGATCTGCTGGCAAATCCATGAAACGAACATGAATGCGCCAAAGGCCGCGACGGAACTTACCGGTATCTGCAATATCATCCGGCAGTCTGACAACAACCGTGACGTCAGGTAATAGGCATATAGAAAGGCAAGTGTTGCGATCAGCCCCGGCAGGGCATAGACGGCGCTTTCTGTCGCAAACACAACGCCCTGCTCCAGCCCGATGAAATACAGCAGGATCGCCGTTCCAAGCGGGTAACCGGAAAGCACCCCGGCGGCACGCGGGCCTGTACGCTCCGCAAGGATGGATAACCCCAGCACAACAGAAATTGATACTGCAAGCTTGGCAAACAGCAACGTCAAGGTAACCTCCCGCGGCTTATTTTAACAATTCATCGATGAATTGTCGTAATATTATATTTTACCGCTATCTCCTTTTTCCAGCCTGCGCAAGCAGGAACCAATTTTAGGATGTTTCACGAACACCAGGTGCATAAGCAAAAAAGCGAGCCCCGACGGTGCCCGCTTTTCTGGTTGCTATGCTTTTCTTGGTCTGGCTTTGCTGCCGACCCGGCCCTATGACGCCATTGAAAGCTTTGCCCCCGGCTTATCAACTGCTTTGGTGGCATTTCGGGGTTGTTGAACAATCACCCCGCGCCAACCAAGCCCCTTATATGTCTCATAACCGGGCGTTAGCGCATAAGCAACCAGTGACCCATCCGCCAGTAGATAGGAACCACGATTGGGGTCCTTGACCTCCAACCGGATCTGCTCGCTCAAGACGCCCTGATTATCGGACGCCGCGATGATGCGATTTTGCGAGTCAATCAGCATTACACGCGTGCGTGCACGCTCTTCATCGCTGAAGTTCAATGCCTTTACCACCATCGGCGCCTGGTTTTCCCAATCAAAGAAAACCCCCATAACACCGATAACGTCGCCTTTTGCCTTACCGCCCCGTCGAACAGCCGTCGCATAGGTCGCCGTAGCCGCGTTATTTAGCAGCTCACTGTGCGCGATATCCGCAACCGCATACGCCCCGCCATCCCGACATCGCATAGCTTCGCGGAACCACGGCATGTGACCGATATCTGTACCGATAAGACGGTATTTATCCGGACGCCCGGTGGCAATGATCCGGCCGTTACAATCCGCAATCCAAAGGTCAAGATAGACGGTATAGGAATCAAGGATCACGCCAAGGCGCTGCGATGTCTGGCTGGCGATTTCACCGTTGTCCGGGTTCTCGCAAACATCAACAACCGCGGCGTCTGTGGCCCACCATCGAACATCACAAGACCGCTCAAACAGGTTTCGGTCCATAAGCTCGACAACATATCGTGACAGGTCGGCAAAGCGGTCGCCACGCGCCGTTTGCGCCGTTCGCTCAAGATCAAGCGCCAGACTTTCAAACATATGTTCGAGTTCTTCGGTAATGACGGTTACGCGCTGCGAGATTTCCTTAACCTCGTTGGCAACGACGCCAAACCCGCGGCCTACTTCCCCCGCACGTGCTGCTTCGATCAACGCATTCAGCGCCAATGTCCGCGTAGCCCGGGTTACACCTTTTATTTCTGTGATCTTCTCATTGGCAAGTTGCGACATCTCTGTTGCCACCTGCAAAATTCGTTCGGGCATTCCCGCAAGCTCCCCTTGCAAAATTTGGTTTCACCCCGTGTTGATGCTTTTTTTTTATGCATCATTCTTAAGCGTGCAATTTATATGCGATTCATGCCCGATTGGTTAATGAAAAAATGCTTACATAGTGCGTTTGAGATAATTTTCCCGATTAAATCACGCCAAAAGAAAAAGGGCAGGAAATTTCCCGCCCTAAAATTCAACCTGATGAACACAAAAATTACCGCATCAATCACACCAGAACGTCATTCAAATCTCGGCAAAGTGGATAACGGCATCAGACAGCAGTTTTAAACCGGTAATAAACAGCAAGGTGTAGCACACCCGATAAAACAGCTTTTCATTGACCTTGTCATGCGCCCAAAGCCCCAGCCACGTCCCGAGAATCGCCACCGGAACCAGAACAAGCGCGGTTCCGAAATTGGCACCACCGAATTGCCCTAGATACCAGTAAGGAATCAGCTTCACATAATTGACAACGATGAAGAACATGACGGTCGTACCGACAAAAACCGTTTTATCCATTCGTTGCGGCAACAGGAAAACAGAAACCGGCGGACCACCAGCATGCGCAACAAAGCTGGTGAAACCAGCAATGGTTCCCCAAAACGATCCCTTACCCCAATTCGCGCGCCTGGCTTCATCGCCGCGTTTTTTTCCGCGGAACCAATGATCAAGGGTAAAGCCGATGGCAATGAGTGCAATGATCATCTTCACGGCATACTCATTCAGATAGCTGAACGATAATGTGCCGACCAGGATACCAAGAAGTGCGGCCGGTATCAGAATCATCATATTGCGACGATCCCAGTTCTTCCGGTATGCCCAGACATTGGCAACATCCATCAGACACAATATCGGCAACATAATTGCCGCAGCCGCCTGCGGCGACAACGCCAATGCCATCAGTGGCACTGCCATAACACCAAGCCCACCCCCAAACCCGCTTTTTGACACACCAGCAATCAAAACTGCCGGAATTGCAACAAGGTAAAAGAAGGGATCGGTGATAATTTCCATAAAATCGTCCTACGGAAGGTGATCGTCTCGTCTAAAACCTGAGCGGCAGATTACTTTTCGGTCAAACGCGGCATCAGTTCGACGAAGTTGCATGGACGGTGACGAATGTCGAGTTGATAGAACAGGATATCATCCCAGGCATCCTTGCACGCACCATTCGACCCAGGCAGGGCAAACATGTAAGTGCCGCACGATACGCCAGCAGTTGCACGCGACTGAACAGTCGATGTGCCAATCTTGGCATATGACAGCCAGCGAAACAGCTCGCCAAACCCGGGGATCTCCTTGTCATAAACCTTCTGATGGGCCTCTGTCGTAACATCGCGCCCGGTCACACCAGTCCCGCCCGTACTGATGATCACGTCAACCTTCGGATCATCGCACCACTGCCGGAGCTGCGAGACAATCGTGTCGAAATCATCCTTTACGATAGTCCGCGCCGCGACCTTGTGACCTTTGGCTTCGATCCGATCGGCAAGGATCTGGCCAGAGGTATCATTCCCCAGCGTTCTGGTATCGCTCACCGTCAGAACAGCAATATTTACAGATACAAACGGGCGATTTTCATCGATTCTGGACATGCTATCAACTCCGGATGGTGGCTTCATTTCCGACAGAGTAGTCAGCATGCAGACAAGCGCAAGCCGTTTCGAAATACCGCACCGCACAACACTCCCTCGGCACATCACAATCGAACAAAACATCGCAAATTTTGGTTATTTAATTACCGAAAAACGCTTGAATTTCCCGAGCCCGATCACCCTCCATTCAAAAAACAGGCAACAAACCCAATAAAATTAATGTTAATTTTCATAACACTAAGAAGAAAACCTGAAACTCTTAAACTTGACTTTCAGCAAGATAGTTCACACCTCGCCCACTCTGCCCCATGACTTTTCTTGCCATGCAACATATTTCACCGTAAAAAAGTGGTAGGGAGATACCGATTTGAGCCTTAAAAATGGTCGGTAATTGCAAGAAAACAGGCAGGAAACAAAGGATCCATCATGAGCGATTTGCTTTGGCAGCCCAGTCCAGCGCGCGTTGAAAACGCCAATGTCACCCGGTTCCGCAACTGGGTGAACGAAAAGCACAGCCTGAAACTGGACAGCTTCCCCGCGCTCTATGACTGGTCGGTCGCCAGCAAGGAAGATTTCTGGCCCGCAATTATCGACTATGTCGGTCTGAAGGCAGAAAGCTGGGGTGACGCAGTACTTGTTGACGGCAACAAAATGCCCGGTGCAAAGTTCTTCCCGAATGCCCGACTGAATTTTTCAGAAAACCTGCTGGTCCGCGATGACGACACCGACGCGCTCGTTTTCTGGGGGGAAGACAAGGTCAAAACCCGTATCTCATGGTGCGACCTGAATATCGCGGTATCGAAATTCTCGCAGGCACTTCGCGCCGAAGGCATCAAAAAGGGTGATCGCGTATGCGGATATATGCCCAACATGATCGAAACCGTGATCGCAATGCTGGGTACAGCCGCAATCGGCGCCACTTGGTCATCGGCCTCCCCCGACTTCGGGGTTCAGGGCGTCGTTGACAGGTTCGGCCAGATCGAACCCAAATTAATGATTACCGTTGACGGCTATCACTATAATGGCAAAAGCCACGATATTCGCGAAAAAGTCCGTGATGTTGTCGACAGGATCACGACGATCCAGAAAGTTGTCATCGTCAAATATGCCTTTGATGGCACCAACACGACCGGCATTCGCAATGGCATTTCCTACGATAATTTCCTTGCCCCCTTCAGTCCGGAAAAGATCGTATTTGAACAGGTCGAATTCAATCACCCGCTTTATGTGATGTTTTCGTCCGGCACGACAGGCAAACCGAAATGCATTGTGCATGGCGCTGGCGGAACACTTCTTAAACAGGTTTCCGAACATGTCCTGCATTGCGATGTGGTGCCAGGCGATCGGGTATTCTACTTCACCACCTGTGGCTGGATGATGTGGAACTGGTTGATGGGTGGCCTTGCCGCTGGCGCGACACTGCTGCTTTACGATGGATCACCGTTCTACCCCAGCGGCAATATATTGTTTGACTATGCCGATGCCGAGGGCATGACCCTGTTCGGGACATCGGCCAAATATATCGATGCATTGGCAAAGGCCGAACTTAAACCACGGGAAACCCATGATCTATCGACGGTGCGTGCCATGACATCCACCGGATCGCCCCTGGCCCCCGAAAGTTTCGATTATGTCTATCGCGATATAAAATCCGATATCCATTTGGCCTCCATCTCTGGCGGGACCGACATTCTGGGCTGCTTTGTTCTTGCTTGTCCGGTCTTACCGGTGAAGCGCGGCATCATTCAGACCCGCGCGCTGGGTCTTGCCGTTGATGTTTTTGACGATGACGGCAAATCAATCCGCAATCAAAAGGGCGAACTGGTCTGCACCGCCCCCTTCCCCTCCATGCCGATCGGTTTCTGGAATGACCCCGATGGCGCACGCTATAAAGAAGCCTATTTCAACCGTTTCGATAACATCTGGTGCCACGGCGACTATGTCGAGCTTGACGATGACGGCGGTATGGTCATCTACGGCCGATCAGACGCGACACTTAACCCGGGCGGTGTCCGGATCGGCACCGCCGAGATTTATCGTCAGGTCGAAAAGCTCCCCGAAATTCAAGAATCCATCGTTATCGGTCAGGAATGGGATAACGATGTTCGGGTCATCCTTTTCGTTGTGCTGCGCGAAAAATATCAGCTGGACGAACTTCTGATCGACCGTATACGCAAACAGATCAGGAACAATTGTACGCCCCGTCACGTCCCGGCAAAGGTCATTGCCGTGGCCGATATTCCCCGCACAAAGTCAGGAAAAATCACCGAACTGGCCGTCCGGGATGTTGTGCATGGGCGCCCGGTGAAGAATCAGGAAGCACTCGCAAACCCCACAGCACTTGAACTTTTTTCCAATTTACCGGAACTTCGCAGCTAGGCCGAGACGTCCGGCTCAAAACATCAAAGCCCCGTCGCGTGATCGACGGGGCTTTCGTTTTTGCAAAAGATTAATCAGAACCATAAAGCGTGCCGATTTGATTTCAGCGCACATCGCAAGTCGATTCCGCGCCGCAACAGAGTTTATTTTTTGAGCAACAGTTACAATTGGTTAAAAAACGCTCATTTCATTGCTGGCAACAAAAAAATTTTGAGATTTGTTGCTTTTCAGAACCTGACCATTCGAACAGGTTTTTAACCTTTTGAAATATGGCGTTTTTTAACAGCAAAAAGGCTCTGTAGTCGTCAAAACAACGTTTTTCAGTACATCACCAAAGCGTGGAAATGGCGTGAATTTGAAGAACAAGCCCCCAGCGTAAAATTTTTCAGGCTTGACACATACCAGCCGAAAATTTCTTAATTTGGTGGTCCGATAAAAACAGGACAGTAGGATATGCTGCTCTGGCATATCCAGGGTGGCATAAAAGTTACCAAAGCCATAAAGAATGCTTTGCTAATGAGGGAGCTCATCTAATGAAAATCAAAACGATCCTGGCCGCTGGCGCAATGTCTGTTGCAGCCATCGCCGCAAACAATGCCCACGCGGGCGCTGTGCTTGACGGCATCAAGGCTAAAGGTTTCGTTCAGTGTGGCGTGAACACCGGTCTTCCGGGTTTCTCCGCTGCCAACGCCGAAGGCAAATGGGAAGGTATTGACGTTGACGTTTGCCGTGGCATTGCTGCTGCACTTCTGGGCGACGCTAATAAAGTTCAGTACACCCCGTTGACCGCTGCGCAGCGTTTCACCGCTCTGCAGTCTGGCGAAATCGACATCCTTTCGCGTAACACCACAGCGACCCTGACGCGCGACGTCAAGCTTGGCCTGACCTTCCTTGGTATCAACTACTATGATGGCCAGGGCTTCCTGATTCCGAAAGCCCTGGGCGTATCCAGCGCAACGGAACTTGACGGCGCAACCGTTTGCGTCGAGCCGGGCACCACCACTGAACTCAACCTGGCTGATTACTTCCGTGCCAAAGGCATGAGCTTCGAGCCGGTCGTTATCGAAAACATCAACGAAGCAACCGCTGCCTTCTTCTCTGGCCGTTGCGACGTTTACACCACTGACGCATCGGGCCTTGCCTCGATCCGTACCACAATGGCGCCGAACCCGGACGACTATATGATTCTTCCGGAAATCATTTCCAAAGAACCGCTTGGACCGGCTGTCGCACAGGGTGACGAACAGTGGGCTGATATCGGTCGCTGGGCTCTTGCCGCCATGATCGAAGCCGAAGAGTACGGCGTCACGATGGCAAATGTTGACGAAATGAAGAGCAGCACCAACCCCGGCATCCAGCGTCTTCTAGGCGTTTCCCCGGGCATGGGCGAAGCTCTTGGTCTTGACGAAGAGTGGGCATACCGCATCATCAAGCAGGTTGGTAACTATGGCGAAAGCTATGAGAAAAACGTTACCGCGAAACTGGGTGTCGAGCGCGGCCTGAACGCCCTCTGGACCGATGGTGGTCTGCAATATGCTTGGCCGGTTCGCTAATATCTAGCGTCGGCTGAAAATCGCCTAACGAAGCTCCGCCCCACTGCCTGAACGCATGGGCGGAGCTTTTCGTTAAGGCCACTTACATTGGATACAATCTACACCTGAGGGTCAGATGAGTAAGACTCAAAATGCCCCGGGGGGTGTTCGTTCCAAGACCGTCGTCGATTACCTGAATGACGAGAATGTTCGCGCAATACTGTATCAAATCATTGCGATCGGACTTGTCATATTGGCGGGCTGGTATCTGGTTTCCAATACGCTGGTAAACCTGGAACGACAAAACATCTCAACCGGTTATGGCTTCCTTGATCTCGAAGCTTCGTTCGAAATCAGTGAAAGCATGGTCCAGTACAGTGCACAAAGCAGCTATGCAACCGCACTGTTGGTTGGCCTTCTGAACACCGTAAAGGTGTCTTTACTCGGGATTATCCTGTGTACCATTATCGGTACCATTTTCGGGATTGCGCGCTTGTCGTCGAACTGGATCGTTCGGAAACTGGCGACTGTTTACGTGGAAATTTTCCGGAATATCCCGGTCCTGTTGCAGCTTTTCTTCTGGTATGCCGTCATTCCGAACGCGTTCCCGCATCCGCGCGACGCATTCGAACCCCTGCCCGGCGTCCTGCTGACGTCACGTGGCATGTATATGCCGGTTCCGGTTGCCGATAATGCCTATACCCTGATGGGGATTGCTGCGATTATCGCCTTCGTTGCCATCTTTCTTATCAAAAAATGGGCCAAAAAACGCCAGGATGAAACCGGTCAGCCATTCCCGGTATTTCTTGTCGGAACGGGCATTTTTGTCGGCCTGGTCTTTATTGCCTATCTGATCGGCGGTGCGCCGACCGATATGGACATACCGGAACTCAAAGGCTTCAACATCCGTGGTGGCACAAATGTTTCACCCGAATTCCTTGCCGTGCTAATTGGCCTGACGGTTTACACGTCAACCTATGTTGCCGAAGTTGTCCGGTCCGGTATTCAGGCCGTCCCTCACGGCCAGTGGGAAGCTGCCGATAGTCTTGGCATCAAGCGTTCGGTTGCCCTTCGCAAGGTGATCCTGCCGCAATCAATGCGCGTCGCCATTCCGCCACTGACCAACCAGTATCTGAACCTGACCAAAAACAGCTCGCTTGCTGTCGCGGTCGGCTATCCCGATCTGGTGTCGGTATCAAATACGACCATGAACCAGACCGGTCAGGCGATCGAGGCAATCTCGATCTTCATGTCGATCTATCTTGGTCTGTCCTTGTTGACCTCGCTCTTTATGAACTGGTTCAACAAGAAAATGGCACTGGTGGAGAGGTAAGATGGCAGATAAGGCAAAATTACCTCCGCTTCCTACAGGCACTTTTTCTGCCCGTGCAGTTACATGGTCAAAAAAGAACCTGTTTGACGGTTGGTTCAACACCCTCCTGACACTAGGCTCCATCGCATTCCTTGTGTGGCTTATTCCGCCACTCGTGAACTGGGGGATCATCAATGCAACGCTGACGCCCTCCATCGAAGGTTGTGCCGAAGTCACCGGCGCATGCTGGGGCTTTGTAAACGCCAACTTGCGTCTCATTCTGTTTGGAACCTATCCGTACGACGAACAATGGCGTCCGCTTTTGGCAATGATTGTCCTGATGGGCATCATTTGCTTCAGCCTTGGCGGGGTTAAATATCCTTCCTTCCGCAAGGCAATCATCCCGATGTGGGTGATCGGAGTTCCGATCATTGCCATCCTGATGTGGGGCGGTGCACTTGGCCTGACCTATGTGCAGAACAGCTATTGGGGCGGACTTCCGCTGACTCTGATCCTGTCGGCGATCGGCATCATCTTTGCCTTCCCGCTGGGCTTGCTTCTGGCACTGGGACGTCAGTCGAATATGCCTGCGATCAAGACGATCTCGGTTGTCTATATTGAAGTGATCCGTGGTGTGCCGCTGATTACGGTTCTGTTCATGGCATCTGTCATGTTCCCGCTGTTTCTTCCGGACGGTGTGACCATCGACAAACTGCTGCGCGCGCAGATCGGTATCATTCTGTTCACCGCGGCCTATCTTGCCGAGGTGTTCCGTGGCGGTCTCCAGGCTGTGCCGCGGGGCCAGTTCGAAGCCGGCGACAGCCTTGGCCTGTCCTATTGGCAGTCCATGCGCCTGATCATCCTGCCGCAGGCTTTGCGTCTGGTAATCCCGCCGACCGTGAACAGCTTCATTTCGATGCTCAAGGATACGACACTGGTGGTCATCATCGGTCTGTTCGACTTCCTTGGCACCGTCAAGCTGGCACTGCGCAGCGACCCAGCATGGACGAAATACTACGTCGAGGGTTATGCCTTCGCCTCGGCAATTTTCTTCCTGATCTGTTTCTCCATGGCCAAATATTCGGCCTATCTTGAAAAAGAGCTCCGCAAGGGCGAGCAACGGTAAGGAGAGAGGAAAAAAACAATGACAGCTACAGAAGTACAAACCACCAATGGCGTTGTCCCTCCTCCGTCGAACGAGGAAGTGATCACCGTCAGCAAGGCCAACAAATGGTATGGCAATTTCCATGTTCTCAAGGATATCGACCTGCATGTCCGCAAGGGCGAGCGCATCGTTATCTGCGGGCCGTCCGGTTCGGGTAAATCGACCCTGATCCGCACACTCAACCGTCTTGAGACCTATCAGAGCGGCGAAATCACCGTTGATGGCATTCTGCTTGGCGACGATGTCAAAAACATCGAAGCCGTGCGCCGCGAAGTCTGCATGGTGTTCCAGCACTTCAACCTTTTCCCGCACATGACCGTGTTGGAAAACCTGACGCTTGCCCCGATCTGGGTTCGCAAGATGCCCAAGAAAGAAGCCATTGATCTAGCGATGCACTATCTGGAACGTGTCAGGATTGCAGAGCAGGCGCACAAATTCCCCGGCCAGCTTTCCGGCGGTCAGCAACAGCGTGTGGCAATCGCCCGCTCGCTCTGCATGCAGCCGAAAATCATGCTGTTCGATGAACCGACTTCGGCCCTTGACCCGGAAATGGTCAAGGAAGTGCTCGACGTTATGGTCGAACTCGCCAAGGAAGGCATGACCATGCTTTGCGTGACCCACGAAATGGGCTTCGCCAAAGAAGTCGCCGACCGCGTCGTGTTCATGGACGCCGGTGAAATCGTTGAAATGGCGGGACCGCAGGAATTCTTTGCGAACCCGAAAAGCGAACGGACCAAGCTGTTTCTCAGCCAGATCCTGTCTCACTAGGCAAAACGCCCGGTGGACTTCCACAGATTGCGTACCGGAAACGGCCCCCCGAAACGGGGCCGTTTTCTTTTTTGCAAATTTCGGGCTTGCCCCCTGCCCGTCAAATGCCGAAGATCGGCGGGCAAACAGCAATGGATAAACATCTTCATGACCACGCCCTCCACACCTGCTACCGCTGCGTCAACATCGGGCTTCATCACGGTTCAGTCACTGACCAAAAAGTTCGGTCCGAATACTGCGCTTGATGATGTCAGCCTGTCGCTCGGCAAGGGTGAAACCATGGCGATCATCGGCCCGTCGGCGGCGGGTAAAAGCGTGCTTTTGAAATGTATCGTCGGTCTTCACGGAGCCGACAGCGGTAAGATCATGCTGGGCGGTGACGATGTCAGCCAGGTCAGTTCGCCTGCGCGAAAACATTGGGCCGAACGGATTGGCATGCTGTTTCAGCAAAACGCCCTGTTTGACAGCATGAAGGTTTGGGAAAATATCTGTTTTCGCCAGATAGAGCGCGGAACCATGACCCGCAAAGAAGCCAAGGATCATGCAGTAGACCTGCTTGGTCATGTTGGCCTGTCCGAAGACAGTGCCTTTCTTTCCCCGGGTGATCTTTCCGGCGGCATGCAAAAGCGCGTTGGCATTGCGCGTGCCATTTCAACCGATCCGGAAATTCTGCTGCTTGATAATCCGACCGCAGGTCTTGATCCGGTTCTGTCGAACCATATCGAACTGATGATCAGCAAGATCGCGACCCAGCGCGGTACCACCGTCATTACCATTACCAATGATATGCAGATCGCACGCACGCGTTACGCTAACCTTGTGATGATGCACGCGGGCAAAGTTTACTGGTCGGGTCCGACAAACGATATTAATGACGCCCATAATGAACATCTGACCCAGATGCTCAATGGTTCGTCCCAAGGTCCGATCACCATGCGGATGGGCAAGCGCGGCGACCATATGGTTGCCTGATCGCAAATCGTTGTTGCCGGTCAATTCGCGGTATAAACCGACAAATCCGCTTCACGGATGACATCGGCCCAAACCGGGCCGGGATGACGGTCGGTAAACAGGGCGTCAATTTCCGAAAGATGCCCCAACCGCACCATCGCGCGACGCCCGAATTTCGATGCATCGGTACACAGGAACGTCTGGCGGGCATTGGAAATGATCGCACGCGCCACCCGGACTTCGCGATAGTCGAAATCCATCAGACTACCATCTTCGTCAACGCCGGAAATCCCGACAATCGCGTAATCCACCTTGAACTGGTTGATAAAATCGATGGTCGCCTCACCAATCACGCCAAAGTCACGCTGACGAACAACGCCACCGGCAATAATCACCTCAAAGCCCGGGTTGGCGGCACAAATCTGGGCGACATGCAGGTTATTGGTGATGATTTTCAGGCTCTTGTGTGACGATAACGCGCGCGCAACCTCTTCATTCGTGGTGCCAATATTGATGAATATCGACGCCCCTTCGGGGATATGCTGCGCCACCAGCTTGGCAATCTCGCGCTTGCTGCCAAGGTTAAGAACCTGACGATCAGTATATGCCGTGTTTTCCGTGGTCGAAAGGCTGGCCGCCCCGCCATGATAACGCGCAACAAGCCCTTCTTCGGCCATCTCGTTGATATCACGTCGAATGGTCTGGGGGGTAACGGCAAAATGATCGGCCAATGTGTCAATCGTCATGAAACTGTTCGCCGCGACCAGTTCAAGAATTTCGCGACGCCGCCGATCAAGCTTGCCCATATTGTTTCCTTCCGCCCTGAATTTTCGTCTTTGATTGTTAATTTTCGTTACCGATCAAAATGCTTTCTAATGAACGGCAATGCAAGCCCTGCGCACAAAGAAGTTGTTATTTAAACAGAATGGGCACCAGAATCATGGAAAACACCACCAGCAGAGCAAGCCCGGCAAGGTTCACAACCGCACCGGCGCGAACCATATCGCCAATTTTCAGATAGCCGCTGGCAAAAACAATAGCATTCGGGGGCGTTGCCACCGGCAACATGAAGGCACAGCTCGCGGCAATCGCCACCGGCACGGCAAGCAATAGCGGGTCGATGCCCTCGCCCAACGCATAAGTTGCCACCAGAGGCAAAAAGGTTGCAGCCGTCGCCGTATTGGATGTCAGATGGCTGATCAGGATCACCATCAAGGCAATCAGACCGATCTGCACGAACACCGGCAGGTCTGGTAAAGCACCGGCATTTCCGGCAATCCAGGCCGCAAGGCCGCTGTCATTGATCAACGCCCCTAACGCCAGTCCGCCGCCCACCAAAAGCAAAACGCCCCAAGGCAACCGCAATGTCGCCTTCCAATCCAGCACATAAAGATTTTCACGTGCCTTGACCGGGATCGCAAACAAGGCAATCGCAGCAAACATCGCAATCGATGCATCGCTGATCGGGACATCGGGCAAAGCCACCTCGATCAGCGGTCGGAAAAGCCACAGGCAGGCCGTAGCCACAAAGACGATGGCAACCGACTTCTCCCCGCGTGACATCGGTCCCAGTGCGGCAATATCACGCGCCAAAGCATGTCGTGCATTTTCCGGAAGATCATCCGCCTGCGGATAGACAACAGATGTCAGTATCCACCAGCAGAATAGCAAAAGGACCGCAGCAAACGGAACCCCCAGCATCATCCATTGCCCGAACCCTATGCTGACATCAAAGTTACTGGCAAGATAACCGGCAAGCAACGCATTCGGCGGCGTCCCGATCAGGGTCCCGATCCCGCCGATGCTCGCACCAAAGGCAATCCCGAATAGAAGCGCCAGCGCAAAATTGCGCGTCAGCGGAGCAAGCTTTTCCGTCACACTTTCATCGTCCTCCTCAATGCCTCTGGACGGTTCCGTTTCATTGTCGCGAAGCAAATTCACAATCGAAAGCGCAATCGGCAACATCATCGTCGCGGTTGCGGTATTACTGACCCACATCGAAAGGAATGCCGTGGCGGTTATGAAGCCCCCGACAAGAGCACGCGGCCTAAACCCTACCGTTTTCAGGATCATCAGCGCAATGCGTCGATGCAGGTTCCAGTGCTCCATGGCGATCGCAATGATGAATCCCCCCAAAAACATGAATATCAGGGGATTGGCATAGTGCGGCGTTACCTGTGCAACCGATGCCAAACCAAATACCGGCGCCAGGGCGACCGGCACCAGTGCTGTTGCCGCTATCGGGATCGCTTCCGACAACCACCAAACGGCCATCAAGGCGGCAAGGGATGCCGAGTACCAGGCAATCGAACTCATGCCACTTGGTGGCTCCATCAGCACCATGGCAACAAACAGGATCATCCCGCCCCAAAGCCCGGCCTGCCGCCGTAATGCTCCGGGTCGGCGGGGCGATGCCGGGTTGGCACCGGTCGACGAGATCGGAAGCTTGTCAATCAGAGGAAATCGGATCATCGGATGCTCCGGCCATAAGGCAGCATATGTGCTGTGAAACGCTGTGATATGCCATCAACTTACGACATCACAATCTCTTCGCAACAGTTTGATTTTTATATAATTATTCCAATTTTCAATTACTTTCGGAGTTTTCCGTATCGTGGAACGCATCCCACCATCGATTATATTTCCGATCCCGGCGATCAATGATAGCGTTACAGCCAAAATCAAATGCAGCCAATTGTGCTGCCAAAACAACGATATCACTGGGAGGATAGAAAACATGATCACACGACCTTACCCTGTCCGGAATGATCCCCGCGTCACGCAACGGAGTTCGATCATTGGATAGCTTTGATTACATTATCATTGGCGCCGGTTCTGCCGGATGCACACTGGCCAATCGCCTCTCGGAATTGGGCGAGGCCAGCATTCTTCTGCTAGAGGCCGGCGGCAAGGATACCAATCCATGGATTCACATTCCCGTGGGTTACCTTTATTGCATTGGCAATCCGAATGTTGACTGGTGCTTCAAAACCGAGGCAGAGAACGGCCTGAATGGCCGATCACTGGGATATCCGCGCGGCAAGGTTCTGGGCGGGTGTTCGTCGATCAACGGCATGATCTATATGCGTGGTCAGGCTGCCGATTATGATCACTGGCGGCAATCGGGATGTAACGATTGGGGCTGGGATGATGTCTTGCCGCATTTCAGAAAATCCGAAGATTACTATCTCGGCTCAGATGATATGCACGGGTCAGGCGGCGAATGGCGGGTTGAACAGGCGCGCGTGCGCTGGGAAATCCTTGATGCGTTTCAGGATGCCGCCGAACAGGCAGGCATCCCGAAGATCGCCGACTTCAACCGCGGCAATAACGAAGGGTCGGGCTATTTCGCCGTCAACCAGAAACGCGGCATTCGCTGGAATACCTCGAAGGCATTTCTGAAACCTGCCCTGTCGCGCAAGAACCTGGAACTGCGCGCGCATGCGCAAGTTCGTCGCCTGATCATTGAAAACGGTCGCGTGACCGGCGTTGAATATGACCGCAATGGCCAGGTTGAAACCGTCACGGCACGTCGTGAAATCGTTCTGTCGGCCGGTGCCGTCGGATCACCGCATATTCTGGAACTGTCGGGTATTGGTCGGGGCGATGTCCTGCAAGAACATGGCATTCAAACCATTCATGAAAGTGCACAGGTCGGTGAAAACCTTCAGGATCACCTGCAACTGCGCTGCGCCTTCAAGGTCAGCGGCATCCGCACCCTGAACGAACAGGCCAGCAGCCTTGTCGGCAAGGCCGGGATCGCGCTGGAATACCTGTTTAATCAATCAGGGCCGATGTCGATGGCCCCAAGCCAGCTTGGCATCTTCACCAAATCGGACGCATCATTTGAAACGGCAAACCTGCAATATCATGTGCAGCCACTATCGCTTGAAAAGTTCGGTGATCCTGTCCATCCCTTTCCGGCCTTTACGGCAAGTGTCTGCAATCTGCGCCCGCAAAGTCGCGGCAGCATCCACCTGAAATCACCCGATTTTCGCGACCAACCGGCCATCGCACCAAATTACCTCAGTGCGGATGCCGATAAAAAGGTCGCGGTTGATTCAATCCGTTTGACCCGCAAAATTGCCAATCAGCCCGCCCTTGCCCCGTACCGGCCCGAAGAATTCAAACCCGGCCCGTCATACGAGACCGAGGATGATCTGGTCAAAGCCGCGGGCAATATCGGCACGACAATTTTCCACCCTGTTGGCACATGTCGCATGGGTGCGGACCCGGCATCGGTGGTTGACCCGCAATTGCGCCTGCGCGGGCTTGACGGGCTTCGGATTGCCGATGCCTCAATCATGCCCACCATTACATCGGGCAATACCAATTCACCGACCATCATGATCGCGGAAAAGGCAGCTACCATGATCATGGAAAGCACACGAAACTAGCCACACAGACCAAACAAAGAGGCCGGGCAATCATCCTTCCTGCCCGGCCTTCTGCATTTTTGCGCGCCCGATTAATCACCCTTTGGTACGGGCAACAATCCGTTCGCTAACTGCTGCTGCAGAACCGGTTCTGGCGACCTCGCCATCGCCAATGACGATTGCCTCGCGCAAAAGGGCCGTCGCTTCGTCAAGCTGTGCCTGATCGCGGACATGAGCGTTACAAAGCGGCGTTTCGGCCGAAACCGCCTGTCCGACCTTGATGAAATCGGTAAAGCCGACAGCAAAGTCGATCTTCTGATCCGCACGCGTCCGGCCACCTTTCAACGCAACCAGCGCAAGCCCCACCTTGCGCGCATCCATTGATACCACCCGCCCGGTCTTTGCGGCACGTACCGGCTTGATCATCGGTGCCGTCTCAAGATGGGCCGATGTGTTTTCAATGAAATCGACCGGTCCGCCAAGGGCCGACACCATTTTACCAAATACCTCCGCTGCCTTGCCCGATGTCAGGGCGTCGCTGGCTTTTTGCAGCCCATCGGCAACATCGGTTGCAACACCGGTCAGTGCCAGCATTTCCGCTGCCAACGCCATCGTGACATCATAAACACGCTGTTCCTGATGTTTGCCCGTCAGGAAATCAACCGCCTCGTGCATTTCAAGCGCATTACCGACCGTATCGCCCAGAACCTGCTCCATATCGGTCAAAAGGGCCGTTGTCGGTACACCATTGCGGGTTGCGACTTCGGTGATGCTTTCGGCCAGTTCGCGCGCACGATCATATTCATTCATGAACGCACCCGATCCGAATTTGACATCCATCACCAGCGCATCCAGACCCGCCGCCAGTTTTTTCGACAGGATCGATGCGGTAATCAACGGAATGCTTTCCACCGTCGCGGTAACATCACGAATGCCATAGAAACGCTTGTCCGCAGGGGCAAGATCGGCGGTCTGCCCGATGATCGCACAACCGACTTCACGGGTGACCTTGGCAAATTCATCCAGGGTCGGCGCGGTGCGATAGCCGGGAATGGAATCAAATTTGTCCAGCGTCCCGCCCGTATGGCCAAGCCCCCGCCCCGAAATCATCGGAACAAATGCGCCGCAAGCACCAACAATCGGCCCCAGCACCAGACTGACCTTGTCGCCAACCCCACCAGTCGAATGCTTGTCGACAATCGGCCCGTCAAGGCCAAGCGCCTTCCAATCAAGAACGGTGCCGGAATCGCGCATATTGCGCGTAAGGGCCGCACGTTCATCCATGGTCATGCCGTTAAAAAAAATCGCCATGGCAAGGGCGGCAACCTGCCCCTCGCTGATGCTTTCATCGGCAATGCCTTTGACGAAAAAGGCGATTTCGGCGTCTGTCAGAACTTCGCCTTCACGTTTGCGGCGAATGATTTCCTGCGGCAGCATATGCTGTCTCCTGCGCGCTTATTATTGAATTACGTTTCCAAACCCGTTTGAAACAGACTCATGCATCACTTGAAAAATAACGCAGCAGGATCTTGATTAAATTGGCAGATCCTTCTTTCGCCATCTCAAGCGTCTGTTCATGACTAAGGGCAGTCGGGCTCATGCCCGCGGCCAGATTGGTGATGTTTGAAACAGCCGCCACCCGGAATCCCAAACGACGGGCAAGAATGTTTTCCGGCACCGTCGACATGCCCACCGCATCCGCCCCCAGAACCTTAAGCGCGCGAATTTCGGCCGGCGTTTCGAAACTCGGCCCGGTGCACCAGCAATAAGTGCCTTCAAACAGATTAATGCCAAGCTCCGCCGCTGTATTTTTCAAACCCGATCCGATTTCCGGATCATACGGCACATCCATTCCGACAAAACGATCATTGCCATGATATCCGATCAACGGATTGGGCCCAAACAGGCTGATATGATCCGTAATCAGCATCAGGTTCCCCGGTGATGCCTCGGGAATAAGCGACCCTGCCGCATTGGTAAGGATAAGCCGGTCGGCACCCAATTCACGCAATGTCTCGAGCGGCTCGCTCATCAAATCCGAACGGCGATGTTCATAATAATGCGCCCGCCCCTGCATGACGGCAACCAATACACCACCAATCCTGCCAAGCACCAACTGCCCGCCGTGGCCCTCCACCGTCGGCTTAGGAAATCCCGGCAGGTCGGTATAGGAAATTTTGATTGCATCACTGACGGCGTCAACAACGCCCCCCAGCC
The DNA here is from genome assembly GCF_001858545.1 of Thalassospira sp. MIT1004. Lineage (NCBI taxonomy): Bacteria > Pseudomonadati > Pseudomonadota > Alphaproteobacteria > Rhodospirillales > Thalassospiraceae > Thalassospira > Thalassospira sp. MIT1004. The sequence goes on from NZ_MCAO01000022.1 coordinate 433,973, forward strand.
CACTGCCAAGAACAAGTGCGACCTCGGCCTTAAAGCCCGGTGCCTTGGCGGCAATGATTTCCAATGCGGCTTTGACGTTGCTCATTTCAAATTCTCCGGCCCGAAGGAATGGGGAATAAGTTCTTCACGTGTCAGGGTCAAAAGCGTTTTGCCTGCATCATTGATGATATAGATCGTCGCATCCGATCCAGTGAATTCCCGGATTTTCTGGCGACACCCGCCACATGGCGTACAGGCAACATCCCCCAGCCCCACAACGACGATTTCGTCAAACTTGGTTTCACCCGACAGAACCATCGCCGAAATCGCCCCGGCCTCGGCACACACACCTTCGGGATAGGCCGCGTTTTCAACATTGCATCCGGCAATGATCTGCCCGCGCTCCGTCCGAAGGGCTGCGCCGACGTGGAATTTCGAATAGGGCGCATATGCCCTGTCACGCGCGGCAAGTGCCACATCAATCAAATCGCGGGGGGCGTTGGTTACAGTTTGCGATGTCATATGTCTTATCCTGTTTTTCCTGCCGCTTATCGCGGGCAGGTTCCATTCTGCATATAGTCGTGAACCGTAACCTGGCGTTGATGATGTCGTTGCGCGCCGCATCGGCCGCATCCTTCATCGCAGGCATGATCAGGTCCCTGTTAATCGTCTAACGTCCAGTCAACCCCGTCTTCGGCAAGGCCAAGACTTAGAATACCCGGTTTCCAGTCCCCATCTCGCACCGCCGCGAATGCCTCGAAAACGGCAACATCGACATGCTTAACCATCGATGTCAGAATCGATTACGAATGCAGTCCGTTCTGGTTTGCATCTGATACAATCTCAAGCTTTCCGGCATCCACTTTTACCTGCAGAATGCCAATTCCCGTGCCACCGGCCAGTTGCAAAACAACATCCGCACCAAGACCGATCTGTGTAGCTGCCAGTTCCGCACCACGGCTCGCGGTCCTTCCACGCTGCACTGGTCGAATAAACAACTGCCGATGCAATTTCTGCGGCCTGCAAGGCAAAAACCATCGCGGGTATCGAAACCGTCAGAACGGCAATGATGGAAAAGACCTGTTTGCAATTCATCACAGCCTCGTTTGCCAGTTATGCCGGATCGGGAAGCTAATCGCAGCGCGATCAGCGTTCCTTCACATACGGACGACCAAGCGATTTGGGCGGAATGGCGCGGCCAATAAAGCCCGCCAGCAGGATCACCGTCAAAATATAGGGCAATGCCTGCACCAGTTGCACCGGCACCTCGCCGATCCCCGGCAGGATAACACCCTGCATGCGGGTTGCCGCGGCATCAAGGAAACCAAACAGCAGGCACGCAAACAGTGCCGGGAAAGGCCGCCATTTACCAAATACCATCGCCGCCAGCGCAATATAACCCTTGCCCGCCGTCATATCCTGCAGGAACGACGCACCCTGCGCGGTTGAAAGATACGCCCCCGACATGCCGACAAGAACACCACTGCAAATCACCGCCCGATAACGCATGCCAACCACGTCGATACCAGCGGTATCAACGGCCCCCGGGTTTTCACCAACCGCACGCAGACGCAAACCGAAACGGGTGCGATACATCACCCACCACGCGGCTGGTACTGCCAGAAACGCGACATAGACAAGGATGTTATGACCGCTCAGCAATTCTGAATAAATCGATCCCAGAACCGGGACATCGGCAACGGCATCCGCGCCGGGCAAGGTAATCGGCTGGAACCGCGATCCATGATCAAGCGACGGAGTCTTACCGCCCTGCGCAAACAGGGCAATCCCGACCAATGCCGTTAGACCCGACATCAGGATATTGATCGCCATGCCCGACACGACCTGATTGCCCTTATGCGTGATGCAGGCAAAACCATGCAGAAGCGAAAGGCAGATCGTCGTCGCGATTGCAGCCAGCAACCCGGCCCAGGGATTTCCGATATAATAAGCCACCGCAGCAGCCGAAAACGCCCCGCCCAGCATCATGCCTTCAAGTGCCAGGTTGATCGTACCCGACCGTTCTGAAAACATCCCGGCCAGTGCGGCAAGAATAAGCGGGGTCGATGTCCGAAGCGTCGCATCCAGAAGCAGGATAACCAGTTCAAAATTATCCATTATGCGGCCTCCTGCGCACGGCGGCGCAAATGCCACGCTGTATAAATCCGGGTCACGCGCGGACGGAACATATGTTCCATCGCACCGGTAAACAGGATAACAAGCCCCTGAATAACCACGACCATATCGTTCGAAATCGTCGGGATTTCAAAGCTGAGCTCCGCCCCGCCCTGATACAGCATCCCAAACAGCAATGCCGCCAGGAAAATACCAAACGGATGATTGCGCCCCATCAGGGCAACCGCAATCCCGACAAAGCCGTAACCGGCCGTAAAATCGATCAGCAACCGGTGCTGAACACCCATTACTTCGTTAAGCGCCATGAACGCCGAAAGCGCACCTGAAATCATCATCGCCATGATGATATATCGCCCCGGCTCGATCCCGGCATAGGTCGCGGCGACCGCATTGGCCCCCACAGTGCGGATCGCATAACCCCATCTTGTATGCCAGATGAACAGCCAGACCAGAATACTGCAGACAAGCGCATAAACAAACGACAGGTTCAGCGGGCTACTTGCCATCTCCAGACCAAGGCTTGCAGCGATGTCATGAATGAACGGCAAACGCAGATGTTCAGCGATCTGTTCGGTTTCCGGGGTCATTGATCCCTGCGGGCGCAGAACATTGACCAGCAGATAAACCATCAGCGACGACGCAATGAAGTTGAACATGATCGTGGTGATCACGACATGAGATCCGCGACGTGCCTGCAAATAAGCAGGTATATAGGCCCATGCCGCACCGAAAATTGCCGCGGCCAGAATGGCAACGATCAGCATGATCGGGAATGGCAGGAAATCAAGGTAAAGGGCCGCCAGAATGACACCAAGCCCCCCGACATAGGCCTGCCCCTCGGCACCGATATTGAACAGCCCGCAATGGAATGCCACAGCAAAGGCCAGACCGGTAAAGATGAAGTTGGTGGTGTAATAAAGCGTATAACCCCACGCCTCTTCATAGCCGAACGCACCATAAAGCAGGATTTCAACGACTTGCGTCGGACTTTCACCAATCGCCAGAACAACAAGCCCCGAAACAACGAGCGCCAGCAAAAGATTAAGCAGCGGCAACGCGCCAACATCAATCCAGCGCGGCAGTTGAACACTGTCACTCATGCCTGCCCCTCCGCAGCTTTGGCTTCATGGGGATCAACCCCGGCCATCATCAGGCCAAGCACCCGTTCATTAGCATCAGCAGCAGAAACTTCACCGATGATGGAACCATCACACATCACCAGTATGCGGTCGGCAAGAGACATGATTTCGTCCAGTTCGACGGATACCAGCAGGACGGCTTTGCCAGCATCGCGCATCGCAACAATACGTTTGTGAATGAATTCGATGGCGCCGATATCGACACCCCGCGTCGGCTGTCCGACCAGAAGAAGTTCCGGGTCACGCATGATTTCACGCGCCAAAACCAGTTTCTGCTGGTTGCCGCCGGAAAAATTGGCTGCTTTCAGATCGGGATCATTTGGCCGTACATCGAATTCTGACATCATATGTTCGGTCGCATCGGAAATCGCATGCCAGTTCAGGAACATGCCCTTCTGATAGGCCGCGTCATCCTCATAACCGAGAATGGCGGCTTCCTTGGCCGAAAATGACGTCACCATTGCCATGCGATGGCGGTCCTCAGGCACATGGGCGACACCGCGCTTACGCAGCTCGGCAGCATCAACACCGCGTCCCGGTGTCACATCCTGCCCGTTCAGTAGCACCTGCCCCTCGGTTACGGCACGGATCCCGCCAAGCGCTTCAAGAAGTTCGCTTTGCCCGTTGCCGGAAACCCCGGCAATACCGACGATTTCACCGGCGCGCACCGAAAAGCTGGCATTCTTTACCTTGCGCACACCCTGCGATGTTTCAACGCACAGATTATCGACCTCAAGAACCGTTGCCGCCGGTGCGGCTTCGCCCTTTTCAAGGCGCAAAAGCACCTTGCGGCCGACCATCAGTTCGGAAAGTTCTTCGGGGCTGGTTTCGGCCGTTTTGCGATGAGCCACCATTTCACCATGGCGCATCACGGAAACATTGTCCGTTGCCGCCATGATTTCGCGCAGTTTATGCGTGATCAGAACAACCGTTTTGCCCTGCTGTTTCAGGGTTTCTAGAATGCGGAATAGATGATCGGCTTCCTGCGGGGTCAGAACCCCGGTCGGTTCATCCAGAATAAGGATTTCGGCCCCCCGATAAAGGGCCTTCAGAATTTCAACGCGCTGCTGCAAGCCAACAGACAGATCACCCACAATGGCATCGGGATTAACGTCGAGCGCATATTCGCGCTCCAGACGCTTAAGCTCCCCGCGGGCTTTATCAACGCCCTGGCGCAGGATCGCCCCACCCTCGACACCCAGAATAACGTTTTCAAGAACCGTGAAAGGCTCAACCAGCATGAAATGCTGATGGACCATGCCGATGCCAACCGCAATGGCGTCTTCCGATCCCTTGATATCGCAAAGCCTGCCATCGACATGGATGGTGCCCCCATCGGCCTGATAAAAACCGTATAGAATGCTCATCAAGGTCGATTTCCCTGCACCGTTTTCCCCGACGATGCCGTGAATCGTACCTTTTTCGACTTTCAGATCGATTGATTTATTCGCGTGTACCGCACCGAACCGCTTGTCTATACCGCGCAGTTCAATAGCGGGTTGCACGGCACCGGTCTCCCCAGCGCCGTGCATTTGATGCATCGTATCCGACACTACAAATCCCCGGTTTGTTCGTCCTGCCTTACATCGGGCAGGCGCTGTCGCTCATGTAATCGTGGACTTCAAGGTTGCCGGAAATGATTTCTTCCTTGGCTTTGGCAACAGCCGCTTTCATGTCGTCGGTGATAAGCTTTTCGTTGTTCTCGTCAAGAGCCCAGTCAACACCGCCTTCTGCAAGACCAAGAACGGTGACGCCCGGCTTCCATGTATCGTTGGCTGCCGCGTCGAACGCTTCGTAAACAGCAACGTCAACACGTTTGAGCATTGAGGTCAGAACCGAACCCGGATGCAGGGCATTCTGGTTGGAGTCAACGCCGATACCAAGCTTGCCGGCATCCGCCGCCGCCTGCAGAACACCGACACCGGTGCCGCCTGCTGCGTGATAGACAACGTCAGCCCCTCGGTCGAACTGCGATTTCGCAAGCTCGCCACCTTTAACCGGGTCATTCCATGCCGCACCGGTGGTGCCGGTCATGTTCTGGAAAACTTCGGCATCGCCATTGGCGTGTTTAACGCCCTGTGCATAACCGCAGGCAAATTTGCGGATCAGCGGAATGTCCATGCCACCGATGAAGCCGACCTTGCCGGTTTCCGATGCCATGGCTGCCAGAACACCAACCAGGAACGAACCTTCATGTTCCTTGAAAACCACCGACTGAACGTTCGGCAGGTCAACAACCATATCAACGATCGTGAACTTGGTGTCGGGGAATTCGGTTGCAACTTTCTCAAGGGCGGACGCCTGCGAGAAGCCGATTGCAACAATCGGGTTCATGCCACGGCGTGCGAAGTTGCGCATTGCCTGTTCGCGCTGCGAATCGTTCTGGATCTCGAAATCGCGATACTCGACGCCCTTGTCGGCCTTGTATTTTTCGGCACCGTTATATGCGCCCTGGTTAAACGAACGGTCAAAACGGCCACCCATGTCATAAACGACTGCCGGGTTGATTTCTGCTGCGCTCGCTACACCTGCATAGCATGCAACAGCCGCGACCATGGAGGTCAGAAGCTTTTTCATTCCGATGCCCTTCTATTGCTTGATTCTCTTTTATATCCCGCCAGCGCCCTTAACCGGCAGGACTCCCTCATCGAAAAAGTGTTTCATGCAGCAGCACCGCTTTTTTTGCCCCGGATACCGGTGCCTCTTGTGCGTATCTGCTACAGAACGCCTATGGTAACTACAAAATACGGTACTCTGTAAATAGCAGAGCACGGACCATTGACACAAAACCTGTCCATTCGGTCAGAATTCATTCTACCCCAGCTTGTCATTTTGGCGTCTATCTGCGGGGTTTCCCTTAGTTTTTACCGCATTAGCAAACGCTGACATTTTAGCCGCTGCCGATACTATTTCTTAAAGAATTTCATAATTGCACCGCGCGCCATTTCTACAATTCGGCCTACTGCCCCGAAAACGGCGCCGTCCGATTCTGCATTGCAATGAAAATACAACACCCCGCCCGAACAAATGCAGATCGACAATTTAACCGTCACGTCATCAACCGGGCGTACCCCCGCCGGAATTTTAATGCTAGGATCGCGTGCGTTCAGGGATTTGACTTTTCATGCCACGCTGGGGCGAGGGATCCCGGTGCAACGGCTTGTTCGGAGATAAAAAATGAAACGGAAAATTGCCGGGCTTCTTTCGGCCTGTACGATGCTGACTTTTGGTGCCGGTTCGGCACTTGCGGATTATGATCTTCGTATCCTGCACACCAACGACGTTCATGATCGCGTTGAATCAGTTACCAAATACAACAACAGCTGCAGCGCAGAAGACGAAACCGAAGGCAAATGCTTTGGCGGTTACGCGCGCCTTGCAACCGCCATTCGCGACAATCGCGCCATGGGCGGCAATGTCCTTGTTCTCGATGGTGGTGATCAGTTCCAGGGGTCGCTTTATTATTCGACCTACAAGGGCAAACTGACCGCCGAACTGATGGCAATGGCGGGCTATGATGCCATGACCATCGGCAATCACGAATTTGACGACGGTCCCGATGTTCTTGCCGCCTTCATCAAGGCCAGCAAAATTCCGGTTCTGTCGGCCAACGTCAAGCCGCTTGGCGGTTCCGGCCTTGAAGGCTTCATCAAGCCTGACACCATCATCGAATTCGGTGGCGAGAAAATCGGCCTGATCGGTATCACGACCGAAGAAACCCCGGATATTTCAAGCCCGGGTGATCATGTCAGCATCACCGATTCCGAAATGGCGTTGCGCTATTCCGTTGCCCGCCTGCGCCTGAAGGGCATCAACAAAATTATCGTTATGAGCCATTCCGGGTCCTACAAGGATTTTGAACTGGCAAAAACCGTCAGCGGCATCGATGTCATCGTTGGCGGACATGACAACCAGCTCTTCTCGAACACCAATGAAAAGGCCGACTATCCCTACCCGGTCGTTGAAACCGCACCGGATGGCAAACCAGTTCTGGTCGTTCAGGCCTACGCCTATAGCCGCTATCTCGGCGCGCTTGAGGTCACCTTTGACGATGACGGCGTTGCAAAGGCATGGTCGGGCGAACCGATCACCCTTGATGCCAGTATCAAACCGGCCGACGACGTTCTGGCGAAAATCGCCGAAGTCAGCGGTGCGGTAGATGCCATTCGCACGGTTGAGGTCGGAAGCTTCACCACGGCCGCCGATGGATCGCGTGAAAGCTGCCGCGCGATGGAATGCGCTATGGGTTCCCTGATTGCCGATGCAATGCTGTGGAAAGCTGGCGAAGGGTATCAGATCGCCATCCAGAATGGTGGCGGTATCCGTGCCAACATTGACGAAGGTACCGTGACAATGGGCGAAGTCCTGACGGTTCTGCCGTTCCAGAATGCTCTGGCAACCTTCAAACTGACCGGTGCCGATATCGTGGCGTCCCTTGAACATGGCGTATCAATGGTATCCGAGGGCAAGGGCCAGTTCCCGCAGGTTTCCGGTCTGAAATTCGATCTGGACCTTAACGCACCGGCCGGATCGCGCGTATCCAACGTTATGGTCAATGAAGGCGGTACTTTCGTTCAGATTGACCCATCCAAAACGTATGGTGTTGTCTCGAACGACTTCATGCGCAATGGCGGAGATGGTTATGCCCTGTTCCGCGATAACGCAACCGATGTTTATGATTTCGGTCCGAACCTTGAACAGGCAGTGGCGGAATATATCGGCATGAATTCGCCGATGACCCCGGCAACCCATGATCGTATCATGATGAAATAAACCCGATCTAACCAGGTTAGCCAAAGGGCGGCGCACGATGATCCCGTACGCCGCCCTTCTTGTTTTGCTTGCGTTGAATTGACCCCGCAGCTTATGACTTTGCGCCAGCCATCAAAGATCGTTTAACAATAAACAGAGCATCATCTTGATCAACCCTGCCAGCAACATCCTTTGCCTTGGCGCAGCCCATTTTGACCGAACCCTGCAATGCACGGAAACATTCGTGCCTGCGGCGTCAAACCCTGTCCGGACCCTGCACCGCAAACCCGGTGGCGTCAGTCGCAATATCGCGGTTCACCTGCGGTTGCTGGGATGTAATGTCGGTATGCTGGGTGCGGTCGGCGACGATGGCGACGGCGATCAGATCATCCGCTCCTTATCGGAAATCGGTATCGATACCCGGCAAATCCGCAAAATCCCCGGCGGCCATACCGCGGGTTACACCGCCATCCTTGACGAAACCGGCGAACTGGCCCTCGGCCTGATGGATGCCGAAATCTATGACCGCCTGACATACGATCTTCTGGCTGATCAACTGGCAAATATTCAAAACTGGCCCTGGTGGATGGTCGATGCCAATCTGCCGACCGAAACGCTGATCTGGCTAGCCGACCAGAAAGGCACATCACGCTTTTGTGCCGCGACCGTATCCCCGTCAAAATCGGCCCGTTTCAAGCCACTTCTGGACAAACTTGATGTCCTGATCGCCAACCGGGCAGAAGCAAAAGTTTTATCCGGTGTTGAAATCAACGACATTGATGATGCCAAAAACGCAATCACGGTTCTACGCGATCATGGCATTCCCCATATTGTCATCACGCTGGGTGCCAAGGGTGTCGTATCTGCCGATGGCCGTGAAACTGCCTTCTGGCGTCCTTTGCCAACCAAGGTCGTTGACGTCAATGGAGCCGGGGATGCGTTTTATTCGGGCTTCCTGTCGGCTTTCAGCAAACTGGAAACCGGCTTTGACGCCGCGATTGGTACCGGCCTTGCCATGGCAAGTCTGACGGCGGAAACCCACGGCACAACTGTCTGGAACCTTGATAGCAAAACGGTTCAGGAACGCGCGTTAAACGCCTACAAAGAAACGATCTAACTGCGAATTTTACCGACTGAATATTTCAACCAGTTGCCAAGTTCCAGCAATCTGCGTTCATAGCGCAGCGCATCATTATCAATCCCGTATTGCCACGCAAGATCGCGCCGATCCGGATCCTGATGCAGCGTCATCCAGTTGGTCGCCATGGTTTCAAGCGCCCCCTGATCGGCGAACAATCCGGCATCAATCAACCGCTGCCCGTACCGCCGGAAAATCGCGGCAAGTTCCGCCAGCGTATATTCCGGATGGTATTGCACGCCCCAGAATTTCAGGCCGTCATTTTCCATCACAAACGCCTGAATATGGCTGTGTTCGTTCCCGGCAAGGATCACGGCCCCCTTGGGCGGAACCGATACTTCGTCCATATGCACGGTCAGTGCAGAAAAACAGACCGATTTCCCGCGATACATCGGATGCGCAACCCCTGCCCGGTTCAGGCGGATCATGCGGCCCACGCCGATCTCGCGCCCATTGGGCGATGCGCGCACTTCACCGCCAAACGCACGGGCAACAATCTGCATGCCCCAGCAACTGCCAAATACCGGCACACCGGATTCAACCGTCGCCCTAGCCAATGGCAACTGGTTTAAAACCGCGTCTTCATCGATATAGGCATTCAGCGCCGAGCCGGTCCACGCAATGCCGTCAAAATCGGTAAGCTTCACACCGTCGGGAAGACAGTCCGGCCCATCATCCGCAGGCCGGACAATCGTAACATCAAGTTCAGGATCAAGGCGTCTCAGGGCCACTTCATACCCCTCGCCCGATGGCGATCCCCCCAGTGAACGGTTGAATTCATTCACTTCGTGGCGATTGCCATCGACAATCAGGATTTTTCTGACGTTTTCCATGATAACACCCTGATCCCGTTATTGTTCTGGTTATCGTTTCTTGAACTTAGCCAAGCTCACCGACACAGGCCTGACGGAAGATTTCGGCATAATCAGCCACCGAAAGTTCAATCGGGTTGCCTCCATCGGACGGATCACCCTTGGCTTTGGTCGCGACTTCGTCGGCTCGGTTTACGTCGACACCGATTTCCGCCAGCGTATTGACGATGCCAAGACGCGTCCGGAATGACAGAACCCATTCAAACAAGGTGTCAAAGCCCGGTGCAGCTAGGCCCAGCAAACGGCAAATCGTTTCACAATTGCCTTCAATCGCACGGCGGTTGGCCCGCATGACATAAGGCAAAAGGATGGCATTGGTCAGGCCATGGTGGGTGTCGAAAATCGCCCCGATCGGATGGGCCAGTGCGTGAACACCGCCAAGCCCCTTCTGGAAGGCTGTTGCCCCCATCGACGCTGCCGAAAGCATATCGGCACGCGCCTCGATATCCTTGCCATTGTCATAGGCTCGCGGCAGCGCATCGGCAATTAGGCGCATACCTTCAAGGGCAACACCGTCTGCCATCGGATGATAACCCGGCGCACAATGGGCTTCGAAACAATGCACAAACGCATCAACACCGGTTGCCGCCGTCACATGAGGCGGCAGGCCCACGGTCAGTTCCGGATCGGAAATTACGATGGCTGGCAACATCTTCGGATGGAAGATGATTTTCTTTTCGTGTGTATCTTCCTTGGTGATCACGCTGGCACGGCCCACTTCGGAACCGGTCCCCGACGTGGTCGGAACCGCAACAATCGGTGCGATACCGGCCGGATCGGCACGGGTCCACCAGTCGCCGATATCCTCGAAATCCCACATAGGGCGGGTCTGCCCCGCCATTAGGGCAACGGCCTTGGCCGCGTCAAGGCCCGAACCGCCACCAAAGGCGATCACACCGTCATGACCGCCTGCACGATAGACCGCCAGACCGTCTTCAACGTTTTTGCCCGTCGGGTTGCCTTTCACCCCGGCAAACAGCCCGGTCGGAAGCCCTGCGGCTTCGTTTGCGGCAATTGCATCACGCACCATCGGCAGGTCCTTAAGACCCTCGTCGGTGATCAGCAACGGCTTTTTCATGCCGGTTGCCTTGCAGGCATCAGCCAGTTCTGAAATACGGCCCGGACCAAAACGCACGGAGGTCGGGAAGTTCCAGTTTCCAACAATCTTCTTGGTCATTTCTGTATCCTTTGCGCGCAAACGCCACGTTAAATCTTGGTCCGCAGGTGGAAACTTTTGGGCCGGGTCAGGGATTCGTAACCCAGTTTCGAAAGCGTGCATCCACGTCCCGAATTTTTCACCCCCGTCCAGGCCAGTGCCGGATCAAGGTAATCTGCACGGTTCATGAAAACCGTTCCGGTCTGAAGCCGGTCACCAATCGAAAGGGCAGCATCCTCATCCGCTGTCCAGATCGATGCCGTCAGCCCGAATTCACTGTCATTCATCAGGGCAATGGCTTCATCGTCGGATGTCACCTTCATAATGCCGACGACCGGGCCAAAGCTTTCCTCGCTCATGACGCGCATCGAATGATCGACATTGATCAAGACCTGCGGTGCCAGATACGGGGTGCCTTCCTTGTTGGCGGCAAATTTCGACGGGTCGATCAATGCCTTTGCGCCGTCGCGGATAGCATCGGCAATCTGGCCCCGTACGAAGGCCGCTGATGATGCACGCACCATCGGGCCAAGATTGGTTTCCGTATCAATCGGGCTGCCAAGGCGGTATTGCGATACAAGACCGGCAGCCTTCTCGACAAAGGCATCAAAAACGCTTTCATGGGCGTAAATCCGTTCAATCCCGCAGCACGACTGTCCGCTGTTAAAGAACGCGCCATCAATGACGTTTTCCACCGCATGATTGATATTGACGTCCGAACGCAGATAGGCCGGGTCCTTGCCGCCAAGCTCCATACCTGTCGCGATGAACTTGCCACCAACCGCTTTCTGAACCGCATGACCGCCCGGCACCGAACCGGTGAAATTGACGAAATCAATACGGATATCGCCCATCAGTTTTTCCGCATCCGCATGGCTCAGATGCAGATACTGGAACAATCCTTTGGGCAGACCGGCGGCTTCAAACGCCTCGGCAAAGCGTTCGGCACAAAGCGGGGTCTGGTGCGAATGCTTCAACACCACCGCATTCCCCGCCATAAGGGCCGGAACAACACCGTTCACCGCCGTCAGATACGGGAAGTTCCACGGTGCGATGATCGCAACGACGCCCAATGGCTCGCGACGGATGAAACGGTTAAAACCGGCCTTCTCGCCCGGATTGTAATCGCCAAGCGCCTCAGGCGCGATGTCGATCATATAATCGGCGCGTTCCTTGAAACCGTTAACCTCGCCACCAGCTTGCGAAATCGGCCGCCCCATCTGCCAGCTGATCTCGGCGGCAATTTCATCCTTTTTCGCAACAAAGGCGGCAACCGCCTTGCGCAGGATTTCCTGACGGGTCGCGACCGGCACATTGCGCCATTCGGCCTGTGCGGCGCGGGCAACATCAAGTGCCTTGTTGATCTCGGCGGCACCGGCAAGCGGACGCTCGACATAAACGGATCCATCAACGGGCGAGATGGTGCGTAAACTCTCAGACATGATGCCTCACAATTGGAGAATGAGTTAGGGCGCTAAGATATGTGACCAGGCGCGAAGCGACGATGCGTCGCCCCGTGCAACAGATCAAATAATTTCGAAGTAACGCTGCATTTCCCAGTCGGTAATCGCCTTGCGGAATTCGCGTTCTTCCCATTCCCGCGATTGGGCGTAATGGGTCACGAATTCTTCACCAAACAGCGCTTTTGCCGCCGCGGATTTGCGCAAACGTCCGGCTGCCTCGTAAAGGGTCGCTGGCAACGTCGTATCTTCGGGGAATTCCTGCGCATAGGCGTTGCCGACGACCATTTTGCCCGGCTCCACCTTGTTTTCAATGCCCCAAAGCCCCGAACCGATGGCCGCCGAAAGCGCGATATATGGGTTAATATCCGCCGCCGCAATGCGATATTCAATACGCTGCGATTTGGCACTACCCGGAATGACACGAAGAGCCGTGGTACGGTTTTCAACACCCCACGTTGCCGTCGTCGGTGCCCAGAAACCCGGGATCAGTCGCGAATAACTGTTTACCGTGCAGGCCACCATCGACAGCAGTTCCGGCATCAATTTCTGCTGACCGCCAAGGAACCAACGCATTTCATCGGACATATTGTGCGGCTTGTTGGCGTCATAAAATGCCGCCCGGCCATCCTTGCCCTTGATCGAAACATGCATATGACCCGACTGCCCCGGCCAATCAGGTGACCATTTCGCCATAAAGGTCGCCATCCATCCGGCACGCTGGGCCAGAACCTTGGTAAAGGTTTTGAACAATGCGGCTTTATCGGCGGCTCTTAATGCTTCGTCATAACCGATGGCGGCTTCCAGCACACCCGGACCGGTTTCGGTATGAAGTCCCTCAATCGGGAAATCCATCCTTTCACCCAGTTCAAGCAGGTCATGATAGAATTCTGAATGCACGGAATTGCGCAGCATCGAATAACCGTAAAAACCCGGCGTAATGTTCTTGAGATTGCGATAGTTCTTTTCACGCACAGAATGCGGATCTTCCTCGAACAGGAAAAACTCGAACTCGCAGGCAGCCGACACGTCATATCCCATCTGATCGGCTTTATCGAGGACACGGCGCAATGTGCCACGCGGGCACACGGTTTCCGCCCGTCCCTCGAACTCGCCAAGGAACAGAACGGTATCGTCTTCCATCGGCAATTCGCGGCAGCTTTCGGGGATCACGCGCACCGGTGCATCCGGATATGCCGTGTGCCATCCTGTAAACTCGGATTTGTCATAGAGCTGGTCATTTGAATCCCAACCCAGAACCACATCACAAAAGGCGAAACCGGAATCGAGTGCTGACAGGAATTTGTCGCGATGCATGTATTTGCCGCGCATGATTCCGTCGACGTCGAAAATACCGATTTTGACGAATTTGATGTCTCGTTCCTTAATCAGTTTTCGTGCGTCATCGGCGGTTTTGACATCCTTCGCCTGCATCGGCGGCCTCCTGTGATTTGGGCTTTGTTATTGTGTCGGACTGACCGGTTCCTGCCCGTTTTTGGTCATCGCGTCTTGTGACGTCTTGTTGCGTAACATAAATTACACTATGCAACAAATAAACATAAATTTTGCTTTTTGTATTATTTGTTACAATCCGTAACATCAACCAAACCCTAGGGAATGCAGGGAACACAGACACAAATGATGCGCCTGCGCGCCCCTGCCCGGTCAAATGTGACCATTCCCGATTGGCTTAGCTGTAACGATACGGCTTGCCCGCTTTTTCCATCACAGCAGCATACTGTTTGAAGATGTCCACAACTCTGGCGCAACGCGGGCTGGTCTGTGCAATCTCGTCCCAGAATTTATGTGCTTCGGCTTCGACCGTCGCCCATTCCGCATCCGGGATCGAGGTCAGCTTCATCTTCGTACCATGGGTACGAAGTTTGGCTTCACCACCCCAGTACCAATGCTGGCGATAATAGTGCGAGCTGTCCATGCACAGCTTGAACAGAACTTTCAGATGTTCCGGAAGTTCGTTCCAGCGTTCTTCATTGGCAAAGAACGAGCCACACCATGCACCGGAAATGTTGTTGGTCAGGAAGTAGTTGGTCACATCTGCCCAACCGACCGTGTAATCCTCCGTGATGCCCGACCATGCAATCCCGTCAAGCTCGCCGGTCTGAACGGCAACCTCGATGTCTTCCCAAGGCAGGGTGACCGGAACAACGCCAAAGCGCGACAGGAATTTACCCGCCGTCGGGAAGGTAAAGACGCGTTTGCCTTTAAGGTCTTCCAGACTGTTGATCGGATCAACCGTTGCAAAATGGCACGGGTCCCACGAACCGGCCGAAAGCCATTTGACACCTTCGACTTCGCCATACGCCTCGTCCCAGATTTCATTCAGACCGTATTCTTCAAACAGGACCGGAACGTCAAGGCTGTAACGGGTCGCAAACGGGAAATAGCCGCCAAAGACCGAAATATCGACCGGAGCCGCAATCGAGTCATCATCGGACTGAACCGCATCAATGGTACCGCGCTGCATGGCACGGAACAGCTCGCCGGTCGGAACCAACTGATCGGCGTAATAAAGTTCGATTTCCATTTCACCGTTGGCGACCTTGTTAAAGGCATCAATCGCCGGCTTGATAACATGCTCGCCCAATGCCGGACCGGCATAGGTCTGCAAACGCCAGGTGATCTTGGCATTCTGCGCCTTGACATAAGGTGCGGCAAAGGCGGTCGTACCCGCTGCTGCGGTTGCAACACCGGCTTTTTTCATAAAGTCGCGTCTCGTCGTCATTGTATCATCTCCCTGATCGATGAAGTTCGTTAACGCATTCATTAACTGCCCTGCCCGCCTAACGGGTCTGGCAGCGCCTCCTGTTGTTGGAAATTCAAACCTCCCCTGAATTGATTTTGTTTTGAACGGCGGGGCCTTCTGCGACCCCGCCGGTATCGGATTCGTATTGTTACCGGGCGTAATGCCATTCCGGCAGCCACAGCGCGATCTGCGGGAACACCATCACAATGCCCAACGCCATCGCCATGATGATCACAAACGGTGTGATCGATTTATAGATGTCCTTTAACGTCACCTCTGGCGGTGCCATGGCACGCATCAGGAACAGGTTGTAGCCGAACGGCGGCGTCATATAGGCGATCTGGCAGGTGATGGTATAAAGCACGCCATACCAGACCAGATCGAAACCAAGTGCGCCGACCAGCGGCACATAAAGCGGCGCCACGATCACCAGCATCGCTGTGTCATCAAGGAACATGCCCATCAGGATGAAGGAAATCTGCATCATGATCAGGATCTGCCACGGACCAAGTCCAAGCTGATCGACAAAGAAACTTTCAATCGCCTTGACCGCACCCAGCCCGTCAAACACCGCACCAAATGCCAGTGCCGCCAGAATGATCCACATAAACATGCAGCTGATCGAAAGCGTCTTGCGAAGGGTTTCTTCCATGACAACGCGGTTCAGACGACGCTTGAACAAGGCAGCCAGGGTAGCGGCAAGCGCCCCCACCGCCGAGCTTTCCACAAGCGACGTAATCCCCATCAGGAACAGACCGGTCATCGAGAAAAAGATGAACAGCGGAACAATCCCCGCCTTCAGCAATCCGATCTTGTCACCCCAGGTGATTTCCGCGCGTTCTTCCTTGCTCAGTGCCGGGCCCATATCGGGCTGCAGCCAGCAGCGAATGGCGATATAAACGATGAACATCCCGGCCATCAGCAGCCCGGGGAACACCCCCGCCAGCCAAAGCTGTCCAACAGGCTGACGCGCGATCATGCCATACAGCACCAGAACCACACTTGGCGGCACAAGGATGCCAAGCGAACTGCCCGCCTGGATCACCCCGGTCACCATGATCTTGTCATAGCCGCGTCGCAAAAGTTCCGGCAGCGCGATACTCGCCCCGATCGCCATGCCCGCAACGCTCAGCCCGTTCATGGCCGAGACCGCCACCATCAAAACAATCGTCCCGATGGCAAGGCCACCGCGGACCGGCCCCATCCAGACATGGAACATCCGGTAAAGGTCGTCTGCCAGACCGGATTCGGAAAGCATGTAACCCATATAAACAAACAGCGGCAGCGTGAGAAGCGGATACCACTTCATCAGCTTCATCGCGGCACTGAACGCCATTTCAGAACCGCCATCCCCCCACATGCCAAGCGCGAAGACAACGGCAACAAAACCAATGGCACCAAAAACCCGTTTCCCAGTCAGAAGCATCAGCATCATCGTGGAAAACATCAGAAGAGCGATCATCTCATAACTCATGAAAGGCTCTCCCCGCGGGCGGCTGCCACATCTTTGAAGAAGGTTGCAATCGCCTGCAGCAACATCATGAACACGCCAAAGGTCATGATCGCCTTGATCGGCGACATCGGCGGCGACCACGCGGAATAACTGGTTTCACCATACTCGAACGCATAGGCGGTCGATGAAACGCCGCCATACAGCAGAAACGCCAGATAGAAGATCAAAAACAGGATCGTGATTGCATCAAGCCCGGCCTGTTTGCGCGGCGACAAGGCGCCATACAGCAGATCCATCCGAACGTGCGAGTCCAGCTGCATGGAATATCCCCCACCCAGCAGGAAATACGACACCATCAGGAACTGCGCGGTTTCCAGCGTCCAAAGGGCCGGAAATTCCATAAGCTTGGTGGCCGCGGAATATAAAAGCACCGCAAGCATCGCAAAGATCAGATACATCGCAAACCGGCCGATGATCCGGTTCACGCAATCGACCCATCTGACGTAGGTCTTGATAAATTCAGGCATCTAACGCCACCCCAACATCTCCCTGTTCTATCGGTCGCAACAGCGGCTGGCCTGTCATCTGCAAATACGATCCCCTCCGTTCGCATCCGGTGGACACGAACGGTGATCCGAAATGCCTTACCGCCCGGAAAAACCCGACAGGTCGAACATCGACACCAAATCTGGATGGAAGTATCCGCAGCCCTGACAACCCATATTGCATCCCCTTGTCTGCACTACCTTTTGCAAGGCCGTACCGTGTGATGAACCGCCTCCCGGGCGACCGACTTTTGCCAAGCCGTTGAATTGTTGCACCGCTTTTTGCGGCACGGGTTTTATCCCTTCTGTAACGAACGTTACATGATTTCAATTTTGATGACAAGAATATCAAATATTGTAAAATTCATTACAATCATTGTATTTGTATGTCAGACAAGGTAAACCGCGCCCGAACAATGCATAAGCGCACTTTGCGGGTGTTTGGCCATTTCATGCGGATGGCATAACCGGGGAAATCTCGCCTTTGAATGTGAAGCAGCAGGCTACAAAGCCAACGGTCGCCGAACAGATCACGCAAAAAGCCGATACACTGACCGCATCGGAACGCAAGCTCGCTCAGGCTCTGCTTGGCAACTATCCGATGGCCGGCCTTGAAACGGTGGCGACCTTCGCCGAACGGTGTGGTGTTTCTGCCCCAACGGTGCTGCGTTTTGCCAGCAAGATCGGCTTTGACAGCTATCCCGACATGCAGGCGCGTCTGCGCGGCGAACTCGAAGCCCGCCTGCAATCGCCTTTAACGCGAAGCAGCCTGCCCCGCTCGCGCAATCATTCCGGTCATCCGATGGGGGAATTGCTTCATGAAATGACTGAGGCCACCATCAGCAACATCCGCACAAGCCTTGCCAATATCAATCCGGCCGAACTGCAAAGTGCCATCGAACTGATCGGCGACTGCAAGGGATCGGTCTATATCCTTGGCGGGCGGTTCACCTCCGCCCTTGCGGTCTATGCCTATGAACATCTGCGCACCATGCGAAGCCACGTTAGGCGCGTTTCGGGGCAAAGTGCCAAATGGGCCGAAGACCTTCTGGATATCGGCAAGCGCGATGTTTTACTGGTCTTTGACGTCCGGCGTTATCAGGCCGATGTCATCGCCTTTTCCGAAGCCGCCGCCAAACAGGACGCCAAAATCATCCTGTTTACCGATCAGTGGCTCAGTCCGATTGCGCAATTCGCCCGGCATGTCTTTCCGGTGCGCATCGAAACCGGCACGACATGGGATAGCTCGGCGGCCAGCATGGTGATGCTTGAAACCCTGCTTGAAGGGGTCGGGCAGCATAACCCGGAACAGGTGCGTGCGCGCATCAAACATCTTGAAATGCTGCGCCGCCCGCCGCAATCGTAATACGCAGCGTATATTCGCCGCAGTAATGATTGAAACCACCGCCGCACCGCGATAGCTTGGGGCATAATTTTTATCCCCAAATACCGGAGCCGCACCGATGCATCCCTTTTTCATTTTCGTGAAATGCGATCTGGGCAAAGCCTATGACGTTGCCACAGCACTGGTCGAGGAAATCGAAGGGGTCTCGGAAGTCTATTCGATCTCCGGCCCGTTCGAACTGCTGGTCAAGGTCTATATCGAGGACGGGCAGGATATCGGGCGCTATGTGAACGAAAAAATCCATCTGCTGCCCCATATCAAGGACACCCAGACAATCATTACCTTCAACGCTTTCACCTGATTTTCTGCAAAGATAAAAGATATACTAACAAAAAACGCGGTGAGATTTTCGCCGCGTTTTTTGTCGGTACCGCATCTGATGCTAGTTGCGCACCACATCGCGGATCACATCAAGGATGATATCGGTCCCCTTTTCAATCAGGACCACATCATTGCCGACAATCTGGCGAATGGCATCCGAACGATATGGCAGACGCGACTGCAAATCCGCCGGAAGATCGCGCTTGGCAATCCCCGGGGGTAAGGTGCCGCCGCGCTCAAGCTTCATGGCAATGCCTGGTGGCAATCCGTCTTGGCCGTTGCCGTTGCCGTTGTCCTTGCTCTTGCCACCTTTGCCTCGATTTTCGTCATCGCCAATATTGCGGTCAACCGCATCAAGCACGTCATAAATGATACGCCGTTCTTCTTGGCTAAAACCACCCGATTGCGCGATTTCGTAAACTGGCGCAGCAGCCGGTTTGCTCGCTGCCGCCGTTGCCGTCAGAACCATCACTGCCAGCAAGGTCGAACCCGCAAGTAACAATGGTTTGGCGATGGACTTGAACGGATCGAAATACATCATCGCAACCTCGTCGGATTATTAAAGCTGATCCATCATAGATGATGTTCGAGAACGCCATTAGCGAGCCCGCCTGATACGATAACGTTTGAAATGATTGTTTTATTCCCGGCTCAAAAGAAAAAAGCACCCGTTTTGGGGTGCTTTGATCAATGGCGGACAAGGAGGGATTGGGACCGATCTTACACTTATCATCAAGTGTTTGTTTTTGCTTGTTTATTAAACTTATTGATTTTGCGTTGTGTACCAAAATGTGTACCAAAATGTGTACCAGTTTCGGTGCGATGACGACGGCCTAGAAATCGGGGATGATAATAGAACAAAACAGGAACAATCAGGATAAATAAAAATGCCCGATTGGGATGGTTACATCACGCTGCGCGATGCGGCCCGGCATGATGATCACATGTTCGTCTATTGCGCGAACCATCTATGCGATCATGGCGGGGTTTTACGCCTTGGCCCACTGATCGAACGGCATGGCCCTGATATCGGACTGGGCGATATCCTGCGCAGGATGCGCTGTCAGGTATGCGGACATCTGGGCGCATACCCGCGCGCAACGACACACAGTGCTGATCACATCGCCAAGCCACTTTATTGCCCGCTACAAGGGCGCGGGCACCGGCGGTGCCTGCCCCTGACCGAATGCGTCAAAAGCTGCCGCCTCGGCCCCACACGGGCCGGGCGGCAACAGCATTAGGAACGGCATGCCCGCAATTCCGACCGCACCCGGCCATAATCGATCATGGCACGTTCCAACGCCGAACCATCCGGCAGGGCTTCCAGTTCATCGGCAAGACGCCCCTGAAATTCCACACTATATTCGATCACCGGCGGACAGACGGCAGAATCAGAATTTGCCGTTGCGCAGCCGGTCAACAACACCGGCACGATCAGAAGGGGCAGCAGCAGCCGCTTTGCGTTGTGCATTGACGTTCTCCAGGTTGCGCGCCATGGTTTCGACCCGTTCGGCCTGCCGCCCCGCATGCCTGGCGGAAAACAGCACCAGCAGGACGGCAAGAACCGCCCCGCCAATGATCGCGATGCGCATCCACGCACCCGACAGGAACGCACCGACAGCCGCTATCATACCAGCCCCTTTGCACGGTCATTCAGCCGGGCATAAATAGCCCAGCCCGCGCCAATCGCGCCCAAAACGACACACCCCCATTTGATCACGTCAGACAGGTATGCGTATTGCTCAAGCGTGGATGAAACATCCGCCGCCACCGGGCCGACAACCGCCATGACACCGGCAACAGACGCGCCCTTGATCGTGCGCGATTGCGACAGCGGGCGTTGCTGATCCAACGCATCCTTGGCACTGATCGGCGCAGGCGTATCGATATCATTAAAGAACAGGTGTCCTGCGGTTTCAAAGCAAGGCACCTTGCCCTTGGCCCAGAATGTCTTTGAACGCACCGCGCGGGTCAGGTAATGCGTTGCCGTGCTGGTCTGATCTTCAAGCCGTCCCTCGACCGCAAGCTTGGCAATTGCACAGCATTTGTCAAACCACGCACCGGATGCACTCATGATCCGCGACAGGTTCGGGTCGTTCTGATTCCAGCAGGAAAACTGCCACGCCTGTTTGCACACCGCAGCCGGGGTTGATGGCCAGTTGCGATACCCAACCCGGTTCATCACAACACAGGCAATCGCCTGTGCATCCGCAACGTCATTTGCCTTGGCCTCGCCATAAATCGTGCGGGCCAGCGTATCAATCTGCAAATCCATATTAACCCCCACTTGCCAACGCAATCATCAGCAGGATCACAAAGACAATGACGCCAGTCACAGCCCCACCGGCAACCCCGGCAATCGTCAACCAGACACCACCGATCAGGAAGAACGCACCAACCCCGCCAATCACGGCACCGGCAACGGCAAACACCCAGATCACCGGATCACGCATAAGATCACGCAGCAGTTTCATTTTTCCGTGCCTTTCGGCGCATAGCGCATCAGGAATTTATCCAGAAGGACCTCGCCACCCCGCGGCCCGAGCCACGAACAGACGCCGATGCAGGCAATCTGCTGGCTGCCGACAAGGTCAAGATAGCTGGCAACACCCACCCCGACCGCACAGCACAGAACCGCCATCGGCAGTTCCCACAAAAGATCCCATGACCAGAACCGGCGTTGGCCGACCCGTACCAGCCGCTGATGCCACAGAAGCCGCACCATCAGCGAAAAGGCCAGCAACGGCGCATTCAGCTTAAGCACATTGGCCCAATCGAAATCCGGCGGAATGTTTTCCTGCACCTTGTCACCCCCTGATGCATGAAGTCGAAACGGCAGGTTTGTTAAGCCGGGTCGCCGGGATCACCGCGCGATGCCGGAACCGGCGCGATGTGCTGCCACGCTTCACCGCTTGCCAGAAGGCACGTCACCTGATCGGGCCGGGTAAACAGGATTGTCCATGTCTGACCATCCGGTGCGCTCAGCACCTCGATCACCCCGCCGTTTGGCGTGACACCGACAGCAACAGGTTCCTCGGCATACTTTGCCGCAAGACTATCGATCACCTTGGCGCGATCGCCACAGACGGGGCTTGCGGATATGGCGGGCGATAGCGATAAAAAAAAAGACCGCAGCAAGTGCGATCCATAATGTGCGGTTCATGGTGAATCCTGCTTACGAGGTTGACGGCCAATAGCTGTCGGCGGTGTAATCGTATGGCAGTATGACCTCAAGCCCGTCAGATGCCGTCCGTATAGATTCTGCTTGCTCTTTCAGTTCTTGTGGCACCGGATCCCCGCCAAGAATCTCACGATCAATCATCCAACGCGGGACAATTTCATCAATCCGCCGACGCGCCTCGTCTTTGATATCCTGAATTGCTGTCGGGGGGTTGAAATACGCAACGATCAAAGGATCGTCATCGGTATAAGGTTCTTCTGCTTTTCCCGGCTGCGGGGAGTAATAAACTCCCCGAACCTCGCCGTTTTCAATGTGAGGATAGCAGGTCATTGGTCCACAACCTCAATCTTGCAGTACCAGCCGAAAACCGCCGTATTCGCTGTACCGTTTTGCAATCGTATGTTGAGCGTTTCACCTTCGTCAACTTCCCATTCTCCGCCCAAAACTTCATTGCTTCCGCTGTCTGCTGCGCATGAATGCAGGCACTGATTGTTCGATGTGATCGTACTGCCGATCCACGGGAAAATTACCGAAATCCCAGCAAAGTCATATCCCTCGATGCCGTAAGATTTGACCACAGCTTTTTTGCCTGCGGGAACCGTGAAAGGCAAACTTCCAGCGTTCAAAACACCGGCATTAGAACATGCAGGGTTATCAACAGAATTGTTGCCGGGAACGTTCTCTTGTCCGTAAAAAATAGTATGCATATCTAATCTCCTATATTTGATAGCCGACAATAGCCATTGCGTGCGTTGCCGTGCCAACGTTGACGCTAGCCCAATAGATCGTCTGGGACGGGCACTTTAAATCAATGAATGTCATGCGGATTGCGTAGCCGTCATACACAACCCCAGATGATTGAGCCGCAAGAGCCTGCGCACCAAGACCAGCCGTATCAGACGCAACTCGAACGCCTGCTGTAATGTTGATTGAAGCATGGCCGAACCAGCCGTCACAGGATTTGGCAATCGGCGGGACATGCGAAGAAAGACTGACGGATGTAAAAGATGAGACACCCGCGACACCAGCAAAAACAGAGTGAGGCTGAACGCTGATCTGTCGGTCGTTTTGCAAAAACGGAAAGAAGCCCCCGCTGCTATCATTCCTAATAACGCCGATCAGAGCGGAATAGGTGTAACCGCTCGGTAAGGTCGGTGCTGTTGCGCTGGTTGAAATAAGACCGTTGGTGCTTGTGCCGTTGTAAATGGCGTGAATGTAGTACCATGTGTCAGATGCTTCTGATCCAGCATCCAGGCCATTAACGCCAGACGCCGTGATATCAACCGTGAACGAAACGTTACTTGCGAGATAAGCGGAACCTAACGAGTTTTTCAAAACCAACTCGTCGGCGGTATAGGTTGCTGTTGATGCGGTCGCGTAGGCCCCGACAAGGTTTTTAGAAGCCGCAGATACTGTTGATGAAAATATACCTGTCAGTTGCGACCCATCCCCATCCGCCCGAAGCAATCCTGCACTACCACCTGCTGCAATATCCGACGCCTGCAAAAATGCAGATGTCAGATCGCCCCGATCAATCCATGCGGTGTTTGCCGCATTGCGCTGCTTAAGCCGACTGTTGCCGGTATCCCCCCACCACATAAGCGGCCATGTCGGGCTGGGCGCGGTTGCCCCCATCTGGCATGTAGCAAGCGCCTCGATCGCACCATTCACATCCGACCGGACAACAGCACCCGAACCATCGGCAATATTCATGTCATGCTGTGCCATCAGTCGTCACTCCCCGCCTTGCGCTTGTTGCGGAAATCGCGCCAGTCGGTGGCGACTGGAGCCATAGAGATGCCTGCATTTTCCAGCGCATCGATGATCGCGATCATCGCATCTTCGGCGCAGGGCATTTTATCGCGGATCGGTTTGAACTGACCGGTCTTTGCGATGTAGCGAAACAGGCTTTTCTGTTCCAGAAGGTCACAGCCTGCCGGAAGGTCAACACCTGGTTCGTCAAGGGCAACTTCCCTGATTCCGCGCAGGATGTTTTGATCATCCAGAACGGCAACCCATTTGGTCGCCGCACCGGAAGTGCGCCGTTTTTTAGCCATGTGATTATCCTTGATTATGCAAGGCTTTCCGCGCGCACGCGCAGATCGCTGATCAGAACGTTATAGGATCCGTCCGACACCGTGATTTCGGTGCGGTACTGCGCTGCCAGGCAATATACCTCTGCCCGGTCAAGCCGCTGCCACGCCGACCATTGCGGTTCCGGCACGATGTCCGGATCATCATCTGTGGTGCGATACCAGGTGATGGCATCACCTTCACCGCCACTTTCGCCGTCAAAGCTGGCCCAGCTATCAACCGTGCCCTCGCGCTGATCAAACAGGTCAATGACATTGACAGTCTGCAGACTGACCGATGCGCTTAACACCCGTCGGCTTTTGGTGCCGAAATGATGGCCCGCCGCATGGGTATAAAGCCCGCTTGCGACGATACCGCCATAGGCATCAAGCGAGGCGATTTCATCAAAGGCCGGAATATCGTCAAACATCCCCGACCCGGTCAGTTTCAGGTCTCCGCCATCGACCGCAAGGTTTTCAAGCGTGCCGGACCATGCCGGACTTTCGACCAGATCAATGACATCGCCATATTCCTGCACTGTTGCACCATCGGTCGAAACCCATACCGCATCGGAAATCGAACCGGACGCATCAACAAATTGCAGAAGATAGCAACCTGGTTTCAGCGGCAGGACCGCCACCGTATCCCCGCCCGGAACCGGCGCGCCAATCGTGGAACTTTCCGACACCAGCGGGTCGCTGCTTGCCGGGGACCAACGGAACCGCACCTGCCCGCCCATCCGAACATCAAGTTCCGTGGATCGATCCCAACGCAGAACCGCAAGCCCGCCAAGCGCCGAAATCGTCAGCCCGGTTGCCGCCAAAGGCTTGCCCGGCAGTCCATAGATTTCGCGACGTATCGTGACATATTCCGAACTTGCGCCAACCCGGTTGACCGCCTTGACCCGGAAGTCATAGACACCGGCCGGCATATCGAATATTTCAAGTTCCGGTGCCGGGACAGGTGCATATTCCGTCCAGTCCAAAGCGCCGATTTCGCGGCTTTCAAACCGGTAGGACACGACAAACCCGTCATCGGCCTCTCCCGCCGACAGCACCGCCTTGATCTTGACACCGCCCCCTTCGCGGGTTTCATACTGGACCTCCGTCACATCCAGCCCGTCAGGCGGCGCTACATCACCCGGCCCCGGCAGGGTATTGGCCGACGATGCCGCGACGATGGTTTCATCATCGGCGGTCCAGTCATAGACCGCCGCCGCCGTCTCGCGCAGCGTGATATCCACACCCAGCCGGATCACATCACCATCATCGCGCGGTGCCAGACGCCAGGTCACCACCTCGAACGGTTTGTTATCCCAGCCATAGGCAGACCGGGTAAAGCCGACGACATCGCCGACCTGCACCGCAAATGCCTTTAGGTTGCATTTAAGTTCAACCTCGGCCTGCAGACGGTTCTTGAACAGCGCCTGCTTCTGCAACCGCTGCCCGCAGGCCGGTGACGTGGTGAACAGGAATTCACGGTCAACCGCGATTTCGCGGCCCTGATCCTCGGCAATGAAGGTTGCCGATTTCAGAACCGGTAGGTCGGTCGGCTGCCACAGACTTTCGGGGGATGAATACACCCCGCGCACCACGTTAAACAGATCGCGTTTTGACTGCCGGGTCCGCACACGGATCGGGCCGTCAAGCCAGCTTTCATCGATTTCGATTTCCGGCGTGCGGTAATAGCCCGGCAGGATCGACCATTTTCCGCCCGCACGGGTCGCAATACCGCCGCCCGGATTAAGCAATTCGCGCAGATTGTCACCGACCGGATTGCCGGTATCAATCACCCCGGAAACGACATAACGTTTTTCCGTGCCGCCCGCCGCCAGCGTGACATCTTCATCACACACATTGGCCGACGCGATAAGGGTATCTTCCTCTATCGCCTCATAGCCCGAACCGACACCGTCGGAAATCTTGACATAGTCGGCGGTTACCAGCGCCCAGTTATCGGTGTAACCGGTCGTATCGCTGCGCGGGTCATAGATATCTTTCTTGCCCTTCACCAGGCATTTGATCTGCGGGATGCCGCCCGCATAAATGTCCTGGTCATAGGTCAGTTCACAATACAGCTTGGCGCATCCGCGCTGCCGATGATCAACCGTCCATTCGCTGTTGCGTGCCCGCATCGCGGCCAGCAGGTCGGCATCGCCTGCATCCGTGCCGTCACCCTTCCAGAACCATGCAAACCCGGCATATTTGCCGATGGCATTGCCTGTGCCCGATCCGGAAAACACCTTGGTATCGCCAAACCAGATATCGCCGATTTCCTCGACCGGATGACCGGTCAGGGTGATCAGCCATTGCAGCTTGCGCTTGCCATCGGTGACATTCATGTATGTCACCGGGCCAGAAGCCTGCACCTCGCCATAAATGATCGGACGGGTTGCCAGCGGCTGGCGCACCATCTGGGTGCGGGTGGCAAGCCCGGACGCATCAAAACTCTGCCCTTTGGGCTTTTTCTGGAACGCAACCGCACCGGCATAGGTGATGACACCGGCCACAACCGCACTGATGGCGTAGGCCAGCAGGGTATTGACGACAACATAGGTCGCCGCATATTTGGCCGCCGCCGCGGCAACAACAGCAACCGCAGCCTGTGGCATGGGTCAGACCCTCCAGGCACGCAGGCCCGATTTGATGGAAAAATAAACCAGCCCGGCGGCCCCTTGCGTCGCCCAGCGCGGGCCGACACAGATCGCCAGCGCCTCGCCCTCGTCGGTACTGACAAGCCCGACATCGCCACGCCGCGCCATCAGAACCGGGATTTCCGGCCAGCCCAGATCGCTTGTGATCTTTTCCGCCGTCGCGGCAAGCCCGCCCCCGGCGAAGCGTTTCAGCGCGCCATAGGCCCCGGTTTTGGTCTTGTATTTCCCGCGAAACGATTGGGCGGGATCGATCCCGGTGATTGCCTGCAACCCGTCACAGACGGTCAGGCAGCAATCGGCATCGCCCCACGAAAACGGCCGCCTTGCAGCGGCCTGTTGCCAGTCTGACAGCTTGCTTTCCCAAAGCGGCAATCGCGTCACTTGATCTGCCCCCACGTGATTTCAGTATCCTGCAGGCGGTTGACGAATTCGAACCCCCGATCATCCGGGTAAATCGCCTTCTGGTCTTCATCGGTAAAACGCCGGACTTTCGATCGTTCCAGATCAACCAGATCGCTTTCGACCGAAACCGAAATGGTCATGGTCGAACCGTCATCATCGATCACCGGAACGTCGGTCAGACCGGAAAACGCCTTGTAAGGCGTGCCGATCAAAACACCGGTATCGGACATCGCCCCGACATAAAGATCACCAGGAAGGCCCTGCCGCATTTCGGTCAGGGTCAGCGACAGGTATTCAATCGGAATCCCGGATAGCTGGAAGGTCAGGCCGTTGGCCTGTATTTCCTCGGTTTCCTCGATCTCCGATATGCCGACGAATTCACCGCCGCCCAGCCATTCAAACCCGCCCCACGAAATCGGCCCGATCCCGGTCCACATCCGCACATCACCCGAAGCCGTCCCGATGCGCGCAAACAGAACCGGCATCAACCGGTCGCCCGACAATTGCGCCAGCAAATCCGGATCAATGTCGGTTCTCATGTGATGTACTCCATCGCCCCGAAGGTGATGCCGTCATAATAATCACCGGGATTTCCCCGCCATTGCCCGGTTTCACCCGGCTTGAGGCGAAACACACCCTTGGGATCACGATAAACCACCGTTGCCCCGTCGACATAAGCCGCGCGGGTGGCGGGCCAGATATCGATATCGGCTGCACCGGTCATTTCATCGGTAATTTCAACGTCGTTCAGCACCATGTGAAGCCGAGATGCGACACCACTGCCAAGCTGGATATAGTCCCCCTTGCGAAGCGCAAACCCGTCCGGGTCGTCGGTCGTCCAGTTGATCGTCGATATCGTGCGGATCCGCGCATCGTGCGCCCCCGCAAGCTGCACCGTCACATCATCGGTGTTGTTTTGCGGAAACCGCGCCAGCGGATCATTCAACAGAAATGGGTTCAGCGGCCCGCGACATTGCAGAAGAAACACCTGCATCGCCGTGACATCCGCCCGGCGCTCCGGCGCGAACGTCATGGCGATGTCCCAACGCTCCCCCTGATTGGCCTGCGCCTGCGCCTGATAGGTGAATTGCGATATCGACAGCCCAACAGAATTCACCGGCGTGACGGTGATTTCCATCGGCACCGTTGGCAAGGCAATCGGATCGGTCATGTTTTAACGCCCCCTGATTGCCCGCCCGGCACTGCCGCCGCGCCGTGCCTGATCAGACACGGCATTTACGGCCCGTTTGTTGAATGTGCTGTCAATGCGCCGCACTTCGCCGCCAATCGCCGTGATGGCGGTTTCAAGCCGTGCCATCCCCGCCTGATCGGCACCGCGCGCATCGATATTGAATATCGCCGACGGCCCGCCGGAATTGGCGGCGGGCATTTTCGGCATACGGATATCGACCGGAATCTTGCCCGACGGCACCGGCACATAGGCTTCTGGCACCGAACCCTCGCCGAACATCGCAAGCTGCGGCGAATTGGCGATGCCACCCTCGGAATACTGCCGCAATGGCAGTTTGCCGCGTGATGTCATCACCCCGCCATCGGCAAACTGGAACATCGAACCGAAATCAAAGCTTCCAATCGCGCCACCGATCGCATTTTCAAGCGGCTTCATGACCGCCGCACGAAGGATCACACGCGCAATATCCTGTTCCAGCGCCTGCAACACATCGCCAAATTTCGCCCCGGAAATGGCGGCATCTTCAAACGCAGAACTAAACGCCGAACCGATACCCTTGGCGGTATCGCTGATGCGGCTGTTGGCTTTCGCCAGATCATCCGCCGCAGCAGATGCCGCCCGGCCATAGGTTTCCTGACTGATCGCGCCCTCGGCCAGCAACTCGCGAAGCCGTTCGATTTCATCGTTGTATTTTTCCTGTGCGGTGCGGTTGGCTTCGGTGACCCGCGCACCTTCCTCCATAACCTTGGCTTCACGATCAAGGGCATCGTTCAAATCTTCCAAACGTTGCTTGTAATCGTAAACATCACCAGCCAATTGCCTGATGAGGATACCTTGCGCACTTGCACCATCAACACCGGCACGGCGCAGCGCGTTATTTACCTCAAGCTCGCGATTGGTCATTTCAAATGCGGAAAGCTCGTACTGCAGAGCTTCGATCACAGCACCGATTTTTTCCGCCTGCCGCTCCGCATCATCCGCAGCTTTTTTGCGCGATTTGTCGGCCTCTTGCGACGCCTTGAATTCCTCGCTGGAATCAATCGCTGCGGTCATACTGTCATTCAGATCGTCGAATTTTGCCTGCAATTCGGCAATTTCGTTGATCTGATTCTGATAGACACCCGCATCAATCGGTTCATCACCAATACCGAACATCGGATCGTTCGACATGGCGTTGATGCGCTCGATTTCTGCCTTTCTGATTTCCAGCGCAGCCTTGGCCGCTTCCAATCGCGCCTTGGCGGTTTTCAGGATTTCGTCGCGCTCATCGCGCAGGAGTTCGGCACTTTCTTTCTGCTGATCGTTCAGCTTTTTAATGAATTCCTCGGCCTTCTTCACCGACTTTTCATAAGCTTCAAGGCTGGTTGCGGCTTCATCGGCTGATTCGCTGGTATCCCAGAACGCAATCGCCAAAGCCCCGGCAATGGCTGCCGCAGCGCCAATAACAGCACCCCACGGACCGAAAGCCCCAAGCAACTGCGATGCCTGCTGCGTTAGGGCCACAAGCACATTCTGTCCGCTGGCAACCTGCACCGCAAAGTCACCGACCTGATAACCTGCCTGCTGTGCGATAGCACCAAACCGGCGGTAATTCGGCACGGCCTTGACGACCGCATTGTCGTTTGCCGCGACCGCAACACCCGCCTGATTGAGTTTTGCGACATAGGCATCAAAACGGTCGTTTAACTGGCGATAGGCGGCATTGGCTTCTTTGGTAGTGATAGCCCCCTTTTCCAAAGCGAGACGAACCTTGTCCGACTGGCGCTCAAGATTCTGACCTGCACGAGCCAAGGGGTCCAAAGACGCCTGAAGCTGATTGAACGCCTTTGCGGCCCGTTTCGTGCTGCGGTCCATATTGGTCGAAGTGGTATCA
Organism: Thalassospira sp. MIT1004; assembly: GCF_001858545.1. Classification (NCBI taxonomy): domain Bacteria; kingdom Pseudomonadati; phylum Pseudomonadota; class Alphaproteobacteria; order Rhodospirillales; family Thalassospiraceae; genus Thalassospira; species Thalassospira sp. MIT1004. The sequence goes on from NZ_MCAO01000022.1 coordinate 464,467, forward strand.
ACCAGCCGACCAGCCCGTTTGAAGTTCGCTTCAAGCCGTTCAAGTTCCGCATCAATCGAAACGGACATACCGACTTTTTGCAGTTCGCCCGCCATCACACACCCTCGCGCAAAGCTTCGCGGATCGCCTGGACGATCAGCCGTTCGATTTCATCACGGTTGCCGTCCATCGCACGCTCAAGAATGCGAAGGGCCGGGCGTTTCGGCACGCGCATCGTGAAACGCCTGCCATTGCGACGATAGGAAACCTCGCCGCCCTTGGTCCCGCCATCAAGAAACCGGAACCAGAAATGATCTTCCGCAAGGTCACGGGTCGGCAGGCCGATATCGTAGGAAAGCCCGCCATCCCCGGCCAGAATCGTCAAACCGTCTCGTGCATGCGGGCCGGGGTTGCTGGCGTCAATCGGCGTCAACGCCTCCATATCGAACAGCACAAGCTGTGCTGCCTTATGCAGGGCTTCCTCGACATTCTCACGGATCCGCGACGGAATACCGTGCTGCAGCGCCGCCACCAGTTCCTTTGTTCCGGTGACGGGCATGGCGGCTATCTCCGTGACGGTTTCCAGCCCCGAAGGGCTGCCCGCAATTTGTCGGCGACTTCATCCTTGGATGGCTGCCGTGTTTCCGGTTCGTCATCGACGCCATTGCTTTTGCGCAGGAAATCGATGCGGCCATCAAGCGCCAGCAGAATGCGCGGGACCGGCGTTTGCATCGCCTGTTCATCCGACCAGCCAAGCCATCCGGTCGCATAGCGATAAACAAGGTCCCACCATTCATCAAGGCTTACGGCTTTCCCGGCGCTTCATCCGCATCGCCCGCATCATCGGCAACATCGTTGCCATCAATGATCGGGCGTCCGCCATTCAGAAGAACCGTGATGTAATTGATCAGGTCCGCGCCAAGCTTGGCCTTGTCCGGCTCCTGCCAGATGGTCGTGACCAGATCGTCATATTCCGACGGCTTAAGCTTCAAGCCAGCCCCGGCAACGATAATCTGGGCCATCGCGTCGAAATCAAGATCACGCACCTTGCGATAGGCCGGGTTAAGGCCACCGGCAAAGCTGTTAATCATCCGCACTGCGGATAGTTTCGGCGCAAGATAATGAACAGTGCCCGCGACCGTAACGGTCAGTTCCGGGGCCGTCGCAACGGCCTGCTTAGTCTTGGTCATGTGAATACCTTTCGGGGATCGGGGGAAAGATGGCGGGCGCGAACCCCCGTCACGCGCCCGCCTGCCGCGGCAATCTGTTAAACGGCGGCGACTTCAATCGGTCGGGTATTGATCCCGATATTACAGGTGGCACCGACAACACTTTCAGGACTGCCAATCTGACGACGGAAAGACATCACACGCCCGCGGAAAAAGAATGTCGTCGGGCTGGAAGGCGAACCGGTCCCGGCATCATTCAATGTCACCTTGAACGCCCATTCGTTGTCCGACGCCAACGCAGCCTTGCATTGGTTCTGCCCAGTATCATCCGGGTCATAACCAAGCTGCAAAGGCAGTGACCCCGGATCCTCGGTGCCCTTGAACTTGCGCACCAAACGATCCGCAAGCGAGACATGGGTAATCGTCGAAAATTCCGCCCCGAATTCACCCAGATCGGTAATTTCAGCAACTTCAAGGTATGTTTCCGCCTCGAACGCCGACTGCGTTGCCGCGACAGATGATCCGTCGGAAATAGAAAGTGTACACCCGGCCGCTGTTTGCACGGTCATGGCAATGGCTCCTTAGTTTTGCATGAAATGGCCGTCACGGCCGGGTTAAGGCCGGATGATCGCGCGCAGCGTCACCCGCCCGGTATAGGTCGTTCCGTCAACATCCTTTGACGTCGTCACCCGCTCGAACCGCAGGTTTTCACACACCCCGGAATCCATTGCCGGGCGCGTGTTTTCCGTGGCGGTGCGGATGGTATCGGCAATCTGCTTGACTTCCTTGCGACCGGCATAATCCGACCAGATCGACAGATAGACCATCACCGTTTCCCGGTACTGATCCAAGGCCCGGCTGTTTGACACCAGATCGGCATCAACCACCACATACGGATATTGCGCATCATCTGGCACATCATCGTAAACAGGACAGGACAACACCCCATCCAGCAGGGTGACGATGGCCTTTTGCAGATCAAGGCTGCTCATTGCACCGCCCCCGTTTCCGCCTCGATCACGCGATCAAGGGCACGCGCCACATCCGGCGCATGACGGATATCAAACACCAGCCCGCCCCACGAAAGCCGGTCACTCGCGGTTAAACCCGCCCAAACACCGGCATTGCGCGATGTGAACCGGTATCGTGATACTGCCCGCTTGGCATCGCCAACCGCACTTTCATCGCCGCTGATCTGCAAACATTCCGCCCAGACCGTGCCGATATCGGCCCATGTTTCGGTTGCACCGCCATATCCATCCGGCGTGCGCGTGACGCGCTGCACCGTGACCCGCTGATCAAATGCGCCAGCCCCGGCATTTCGCATCTTGCGCCGCATCAGAACACCTGCCGGAACGGGCTTAGAAGCCAGTCCACCGTTTTGTTTTGATGGATTTCGAAATCAACCGATTGCGCCTCGCGATGCTCATACAGATCAGCGATCAGAAGCAACCCGGCATTGCGCACGGCGGCCGGGATATCCTCCGCCGCATCACCATAGCCCGCCACAAATGTCACCGTCACCGCATCGGGCACATCGCGGGTTGACGGCCATGTCTGGCCATAGGCCGGCACAATGTGCGATGGATATTTTCCGCGGTTCACGACCTGATAAAGGCCGCTATCCAGGGTGATTTCATCCCCGTCCGCATCGATATATTCAATCGCCGATACGGTTTGCAGTGGCGGCAACGGCAACCGGATCGCACAGGATCGCGACGGGAAACGCGGCAGTTTCATCTGCCATGTCTGCGTGATCAGGGCCCGGCCCAGCACACCGTCAATCCCGTCAAGATGGCTTTGAACCCCGTCGCGATAGATCGCTATCAGGCCCTTGTCCTCTGGCTCTGCCGGGCTGCCAGAAACAGGCACGCGCAAATGTTCATACACCCGCGCATCTTCCATGAAATCCGTCGCGGGCGCGACGGTCTGCACCAAACTGTAATCCATCGCCGCCCCGATAAAAAAAAAGCCGCACGTCCTTGCGACGTGCAGCCCTGTGATCAACCTCGAACCCGACCAGTCGTATGGATATCCATACAACTGATATTCCTGCCGGGGATATTACGCCGCGACAACCTCTCGAACCGGCAGGGCCACCGAAACCGGGACCACCACGCCCCGCGATACAATCGGCCCGAACCGGCAATTCGTCCCGGATGGCAAGGCGCCCGGCATGCTCAGTAATGCTGAACGCCAGCCGGTCGCCCATTTGGTATTGGCAAACACACGCCGCAAGGCCGGGTGCGCATTCGCCACCAGAACCCCGCCGCTACAATATTTGTCGCAAACCCGGATACCCATCATCCGCAACCGGTCGGCAGATGCTGCCGAATGCCGCGCATCGCGCACCAGATCACCAATCACCCCGCCACCATCGGCGGACGCGCCCAGCAACCAGGCAAGGCAGGCTTCGCCGTTCGAACTGTCAAGGCCGGTATAATCCGGTTCGGGATAGACCATCGGCAACGCCCCGCATTCATTCCAGATGCGCCGCGCCGCCGCACGCCCAAAAATCTTGCGCACCTCGCGCACAACCGCCAGCGCCGAATTGACCTCCGCCGTGCCATATTCTGATTCTTCGCCACTTTCCAGATCGCCCGTCGGCGCAACCGGCGGGATTTCATATCGCCCGGTGCGGCGCAATGTCGGCAGGACCTCCGCCGTCACCCATTTCTTGAACCGCTTGGCGCTTTCCTTGCGACTGGTCAGGATCAGCGAATACAGACCGCTTTCATTGATGATGGTCACCGACTGGTCGCGACCGATGGCGTCGTTACTAACGACGTCATCTTTTTCATCGTCATCCAGCCGCGATGCTGCATGGCGATTGTTGCGGATTTCCAGAACCCGACAGATATCCACCAGCACGAACCACACCACACCGTCACGGTCTATGGTGCGGACTTCGCGCCCCTCGAAATCAAAAACCATTGGTATCGTCATTGCACACCGCCTTTCAGCGCGTGGATATCAACCCGCAGGCTCGCAACCCGCGCTATCAGCATTGCATGACCGCGTTCGGACAACGCATCGCTATTCGGCTCGGCCAGTGACATCAGGGCATCGAACTTGATGCACAATTCATTCATGTCGCGGGCCCGCACCACAACAAGCTGATCCTCGTACCAGTCGGCAAGATTGCCGTCGCCATCGCCATCACCGATCAAGCGCAGCGCCTCATAAGCAAACCGCAGATCGGTGACGGTCGAGGCGATAGAAAACTTTATGTCCGCCATCACTGCACCATGTGTTGTTAAAATGAACAAACTTGATTACACTGTGCACAACTTAGTTATAGTTGTTCACCATGTCAACAGGTTTGGTTACAGTGATAACACCAGTACAATGCAAGATGGCACGATCCGCTTTAGGCTTAGGCGTTCGAGACCTAGCAAAAATTGCGGATGTTTCCGCCATGACCATCACACGATTCGAGAACGGATCGTCTGGCGGTTACGCCTCAACCATAGACAAAATAACAAAAGCCCTAGAGAACGCTGGCATCATCTTCATCGCCGAAAACGGCGAAGGCCCCGGCGTCCGCCTCCGCAAATCCTGAACCTATCAGACTGACCAGAAAGCCAATCTCAATCGGTCCCAGAAACCAAAAATCACATCGCCACCAATCTCGATCCGATCAGACATGTCATTCCATAACAAAATGGAATTATCCGGCCATATGTTTTCGCTACCAATTTCTGCCTTTGTAAGCCTAAAGGCGCGCGGGCCCAACCTTTCGAATTCGCACGACATTGTGCCATCACCATACCCACCACCCCTGTTTGGCGCCGAATAGGAAATATACACACTGCCTTTTCCCGACAGATCAAAAGAACTCAACTTAGAAACCTCAAGCCCCGACGGCCTGATCAACCGAGTTTTCAAAATCTCGACACAAAGCTTTCCATACAGCTTTTTGGATTCAGAGACCGTAAGGCCGCCACTTGTCCAAAACATAATACCAATAACGACCAGAACGCTAGCGGCACCGACCCACGACAGTACTTTACCCATATCGTCACCCCTCGTTGAAAAAGACCAGTCTGTCTCAATTTCACGCAGGGGCGCAACAATCATCGCACATCCCACGGCTTTGGCACGCCGTGATAGGCGACAATCGCCGCGTGATTCGGGACACCTTTGCGGCAATGCACCTTGTAACTAACGATTTCCCGCCCGAAGCGTGCCGGGGCACGTTTTAGTGCGGCGGCAATAAATCCCTGATCGCCCCAGCAATCGCGATGACGGCACCGTGCCATCGCGCCGTTCGGATCCGCACAAAACGCCGCATAGACCTCGCCAGGCGCATCATCGCACCAGCCCATCACACCGGATGCCGGAAGATCGGGGCGGTAGAAATCCGACAGCATGGTAAATTCGCGTACCGCCAGCGGCGCAATATCACCGACCACATCAGTATCAAGATCAAGATAGATCACCGGCCCGGCAAACAGGCCGGGACGAAACAGCTCTATCTTGGCAAACCATCCCGGCCAATCGTGCAAAAGATCGATACGATCACAATCAACCGCAACATCAGACAGGCATACAAACCGCGCCGCTGGCGTCGCCGCTTTCACCTGATCGCGCAGGCGCGACACATGCCATGGCTGGTATTGCCCGCCGCTTCGCAAAACACTGACGACGGTCAAGCCCATGCGAAAACATAATCCTTGTTATACCGCGCCACGCATCTTGCGCCCCATTCTTCCATCAGGCGATTGGCGGCAAAAGGCGCAACGCCGTAACGCTGGCAAAGCCCGTTTTCCTCGATCATGACAACCGGCCGGTCGCGCAGGATTGTCCGCATTGCCCCCAGCAAGGCGAACCATTCGTATCCCTCGACATCCAGCTTGATGAAATCGACATCGGCAATATCAAACTGGTCAAGCCGCGCGATTTCGGTGCCCTCACCAAGCGTTACATGTGTTTGGCCGGTATTTTCTGCACCCGATTGCATCGAACAACAGCCTTGCAACGCACCAAGGGCAGACTGGCAGACAATGGCGCGCGGATCGATCTTCTGGCAAAGGTCAGTCGGCTCGAACGCATGAACCGTATCGAACCGGTCACACAGAACCGTTGTAAAAATACCGCGATGCGCACCGCCATCAATCGCCGTGCGCCAGTTTTTCACGAATTTTAACGCACCTTTCAGATGGGCCATGTCGTGATGATCAGGAAGGTCTTTCAAGGTCATGCCACCAACCCACCCTCAGAATTGACCGACGGATTATAAACTTAATCCATCAGACTGATTTGCTCACCATCTTCGAACTCGATGGATTTGACACGTCGCCACTTTTCCACCCCGTCATGGAGAGGATTAACAAAGAACGCTGCCTCTCCACTGATTTCGATTTCAGCCATGGTGATGTGTATTTTGGCACATGACGGCTCATCGACCGAAATTCCCCACTCGACGGCAGAAACGCCACGCAGCTCGTGCCCATCAGCAGAAACAATCTTGGTTCCGTGTGGTGTGCCGTCTGAGGTGATTTTCACATCCATGGGATACTCTCCAACCCCATCCGGGGAAAACACTCAAGCCGCGTGTGCCGTGATGCGTTGATCACCTGCACCCCGGCGCGTTCAAGATCGGGCAGCATGGTTTCAAAATTGGCCCGCCAGCGGGCAAAATCATGGTCCTGCGGGTTGTTCAGACCCGCCGGATGATCGCCGAACCAGTGACGGCGGCCGTCATCGGCAATGCCCATGTCATAGCCCAGCAGAATGATGCGCTTCGCCCCAAACAGCACCGCCAGATTGATCGACTGATAGCCGCCATTGGCCCCGCGATGGATCACCGGCGGATTTAACGATATCCCCGGTTCATCGACGCTTGGCACATGGCGCAGGCCATAGGTCAGGCTGGCTTGCCTGTCTTGGGTCCACTTTTCGCCTTCGAAGGCTTTGACGCCGTTGTGATGGTTCCACCATTTTCCGTCGCAGGCGTAGAGGATGTCTGCGCCGCCTTTTCCGTCGGCTCCGCTGGCGAGGTGCCAGGCGTTGTTGACGGCGATGATCCGGCAGCCAGCAGATCGGGCGTATCGGATGTCTGCGCGGTCGAGGCTGGGTCCGTTTGCGGCGATGCAGACTGTTTCTCCGCACCAGCGTCCGGCCCATTCGACTTTTTTGTCGGCTTGCACCGTCCGGTTTCCTCGGCAATGTCGGCAACACGCTGCGGCACCTGCCCGTCACCGACGGCGGCACCATCGGCCACAACCTCGTAGATGCCCGGCTGCACATCGCGCGGATGCATTTCACCGTTAAAGCATGCCTTGAACGCACGGGTAATCTGGATTTTCGGAAGTTTTGCCATATGAAAACAGGGTGCCCGACCCATCGGACACCCCGCCTTTCTTACTGGATATCAGAACAGCAGTCGGTTAATCGGCCGTCGGTGCGAGTGCCGGATTGCCCAGCACGGCAACGAATGCCATCGCGGTTGCGCCCGGCGTGTTTGCCGCGGTTGCGACAACACGCACATAGCGTTTCGTGCCGATATAGCCGACGCGATAAACCGTATCGTCCTCGGCGGCGTCATCGATCGTCAGGAAAACACCGGTTGACGCATTCGGCGCGGTGACCGGCGATTTGGCCGACCCGACCAGCACATCACTGGCATCGGTCACATCAGCAAAGTCCGACGACTGGCTGTCACTGTGCTGCAACTTGAAAGCCCAGGACGGCTGCGGCGAGTTGGCGATATTTGCGACGGCCCCGACACTAAGCAGGAACTCCGACGACGAAAAACCGGCAAGATCAACACCGCTTGCGGGTGTCACGGTTGCGGTTGGTGTCCCGACATAGTGCGACACCGCCTTGATATTGGAATGAAGATCACGACGGATCATATCCATTCTCCTTTGATGATAGATAAAAAGGCAATAACCGGCTGGTTTACAGCCGGTCACGTGTCACAAATCAGGCCGCAGCCGCCTTGATCAGCTTGATCGCATCGAAGTTGCGAACATCACCGCCGGTGCGTTTTACGATATAGAAACCAACATACGGCTTGTTGGTGTAAGGATCACGCAGCAAACGGAAACCGGACCGATCAATGATCTTGTAGCCCTGCTGGAAGTTACCGAACGCGATAGAGAACGAGTCCGCGCCAAGATCCGGCATATCTTCCAGGTTGGTGATCGGGAAGCCATGAATATCGAACTGCAACGCGCCTTCGATCTGGCTCATGCCAATCAGGTAACGGCCTTCCGCATCTTTCAGCTTGCGGATTTCCGCCTCGACCGTGCGGTTCATGGTCCAGCGCGCACCAGCACGATAGTTCGGATGAAGCGCCGTGATCGCGTTGATCAGGCAGTTGGCGTTTGCCGCACCGTTGGTAAGAGACGGGAACGCACCCGCGTCACCCATCGGGATATATTGCAGCTTGCCCCATGCCCGACCAGCCTTGTCGGTGGTGGTAACCGCACTATCCTTGTAGGCAAGGAAGCCTTTCGGCTTCATGACGCCGTCGCCGCCAACGAAAGCGGTGTTTTCAACACGGCCCATTTCGTCCTGCGTTTCCTGCACCAGCCAGCCTTCGATATCAAGGCTTGCATCGTCAAGCATGTCCTGCGTGATTTCAGGATAGGCATACTGTTCATGCACTTCGATGCGCTGGGTACCAACAGTCGGCGTATCGGTTGACGGACGCGCCGACCGCTCACCGACCCAGCCGCCAGACGTGCCCTTACTGGTCTTATACGGGGCCATCCATGCCCCCGTACCAATCGTGGTCACGCTGGAAATCTGACGCATCGGCGAGGTATCAAAGATACGCTGCACCATTTCGGTGGAAACCTCGGTCGGCACGAAATAGCCGCCTTTCGGATCCGAACCGACAGACAGCGCATTACGGATTTCCGGCGCAATGTTATCAACATTGCCCTCACGACGCACCAGCGTGTCAAAGGCACTGCGATATTCCTGATAGGCTTCGATATCAGCAGCATCACCAACCGCAGCACGTTTGCCACGCGCCAAAGTCATGAACCGGGCGGCATTCTGCGCCAGTTCGGCACCTTCGCCACCACCAGCCCCCCCGATCAGGGCGCGCTGGGCGGCTTTCTGAGCCGTTTCCAGCGCTGCCTTAAGCGCGGTGATTTCGGTATTCATGTTATCGACGGTGTCGCTGTTGGCCTTGCCTTTCAGCGCCGCGTCGTTTTCGACCCGCATTTGCGTCATCAGGCCTTCGATTTTGGCAATAATGGCTTTCGGATCGCTCAAATCCGGGTTTGGCGTCGGCTCGGGACCGTTGAAAGCGGTGATCTGCGCCATCATTGCCGACAAAGACGCACCTTTGAGAATCGCGTTCATCGCGTCATGCTCCGTTCAAGATTTTCGGAAAAGGCCGACAATTCGGCCCAGAATTCTGCATTTTCGGCGTCATCACCAGCATCCCGCTGGTCATCTGCTTGATTTCCGCGCGCCGCCATTGCCTTGGCCTGCGCACGGGAATGCCCGGCATCCCGCAGGGCACGTTCGGTATCGCGAATGGTCGGTCCGGCTGACTGCGCGGTAAATCCGCGCAGCCCGTCCGGCACCTTCGCAAAACAGGAAAGATCAAACTTGGCTTTAGCTTCCTCGGCCTTGCCAACCACATCAGCAAAGCCGTTTTCACGGGCATCTGCCGCCGAAAGCCAGGTTTCATCGTCCATCATTTCGACGATTTCGGCACGATCCATGCCGGTGCGCGCCGCATATGTGTCGGCAAGCGCCCCGTCGATCTGTTCCAGAACCGCTGCAACATCGGAAATCGCGTTGCGATCCCCGACGGCCAGCGTCCATGCATTGTGGATCATGAAGAATGCGTTATCGGCGATGGTGATCTTGTCACCTGCCATCGCGATCAGGGATGCCGCAGATGCTGCAAAACCCGTTACCTCGACCTCGACCCGCGCCTTATGCGCGACCAGATCGTTGAACATCGCAATGCCGTCGAAAACATCCCCGCCCGGCGAGTTGATCCGAAGCCGGATCGTGCCGCCGGTCACATTCCTAAGCTGCTGGCGGAAATCCTTGGCCGAAACGCCCCAAAAACCGATTTCGTCATACAGATCGATTTCGGTGACATCCCCGGCGTTCTGCACGTCGAACACCCGGCCACTCGCCCGGTTAAAAAACGGGCGAGCGGTCGATTGTGTCAACCCGTCCGGCATTGCGATGGGCGCAGGCCCGTTAAAGAACCGCTGGCCGTTATTCAGTCGCCGCATTGTTCGCCTCCGCCTTACGGTTCATGCCTTTGAACGTGCCATCATCAGGCTGCATGTTGCTTTCGATAATGTAACCGTCACCACCCGCATCATCGCGGTTGTTCATTTCTTCCAATCCGCGCCACTCGTTCGGGTTGATCACGCCGTTGCGGCGCTGAATTGCCAGACCTTCCTGCCGTGACTTGAAATCACCACGCAGCAATGCATTGGTGTTGAACTTGCAGTAAAGGTCAGGATCGCCCATAAGATCGCGCTGTGCGGCCTGTTCCCACGCCACCAGGTGCGGCATCAGACTGGAATTCACATATTCCAGCGATTGGTGTTCGATATTGCTGAATGTTGCCCGGTCCAGATCGCCGATCTTGTGCGGCGGAACGCCAAAAATGCCGCAAATTTCGGTGCGGTTGAATTTACGGCTATCAAGATACTGCGCATCTTCCATAGTCAGGCTCATGGGGTTGTATTTCACCCCCTGATCCAGAACCGCAATGCGCCCGGTATTTTCGACGCCGCTATAAAGCGTTTCAAAGTCGGATCGCATCGCTCTTTTGTCTTCTGGCCCGATTTTGGCCTCAGCTTCCAGAGTTCCGCTTGGCCGCGCCCCATTAGCAAAGAACCGGCTGCCATGTTCGCGGAGCGCAAGCCCATCGCCGATGGTTTCCCGGTAATGCGCCACCGTATTAAGCCCGGTAACACCATCATCCGACGGCCCGCGCAGGTGAAACACCTCTTTTTGCTCAAGGACAACGCGCCGTCCGTCCTTGCGGGTATATTCGTAGGTGATCGCAAGGGTGCGATCATCCTGCTTTGGCACCACACGATCCGGATGCAGGGGAATAAGTTCCTGTATCCGGTTGCCAAATCCACGGACAATAAGAGCATAACCATTGCCGCGAAGCAGCTTCGCACGCTGCTGGAACTGCTTGAACTCGAACGCGGTCTGCCATTCGTTCGCGCGCACCTTCAACAGGCTGTAAAGCGGATCATCCTTTGCAGGTTCGCGGCGATCCCCCGTTTTCCGATACAGAACAAGCGGTAACGCCGCGATATCATCCTGAAGAACACGCACACACGAACCGACAGCAGCGAGTCGCGCCGCCGTGGTGTTATTGACCACCACACCGGATGACGAACGGGAATCGCCGACCAGTTCCCGAATGGCTTTTTCAAGCTCCATCGGGTCGGTGATGCGGTTTTCATTGCGGGGACGACCGCCAAGCCCGGTCAGTTGTCCAAGCTTACTAAACAGGCCCATCGGCTGCCCCCGTCAACCGAACATGCTGCCCGGCTCATATGAAATAACGTTGCTGTCTTCTTCTGCCGAAATCATCCGGCCCAGCGCCATCAGCATCGCGACCACGCCATCGATCTTGCGCATGTCCTTGCGGGTATCCGGCTTGATCGGGCGCATATTGCCGCTGTCATCCATCTTGACGGCGGTATTGGCGATCATCCAGTCCATGACAGGATTGCCGTCATGCGCAATAGAACCCTCAAGTACCAGCCGTTCCAACTCGCGGCACGGTGCCGCCATGCTGACGAAACCCTGCCCGCAGGCAACACACAGCACGTCACGTTCCTCAAGATGCTGGATCAACTGACCGGCGAAATACCGGTCATAATCTACTTCCATCACCTCGAATTCGTTGATCAGGCCGGTATTGCCGGCGTCATCCCCGATAATGAAATGCTCTATGGCGTCATAGTTTGTTGCCGTGCCCTCGGTCTGAAAAATCAAACCGTCGCGCAGCCAGACATCGTATGGCACCGCCTGATCTACCCGGCGTTTCTCAATCGTGCCGAACGGCACCCAGAAAAACGGCATGATCTTGACCGGTTCACCGGGATCAACAGGCGGAAACACCAGAACAAGGGCCGTAATGTCGCTAACCGCGCCGAAATCAAGCCCGATATAGCACCGACGCCCCCGCATGGATGCGCGATCATATACAGTTTCGCAGGCGCGCCATTTCTCGATATCGAGCCAGATTTCCGACGTCTGGCTCCAGACATTCAGATAAAGCCGCATCTTCGACGCCAAGGCAGACGGGTTATCTTCCGCCTCCTTGAATTCGGCTTTAAGGCCATCGGCGAACACCGAAATTCCGTAATTCGGGTTGGCTTTTTTCCAGCTTATTTCGTCAAACGGGTCATCGCCGGGATCGATCGAACAGATAAACCCGAACCAGCCATCGTTTTCGAACAGCCCTTTCAGGACATTGACCGTGTAATCATGATGTTCGCGGCAGATCGAATGCGGATCCGCACCAGCCGTGGTGATTTCCACCGTCAATGGCTGTTCGCGGGCACCTGTCCCTGTACGCAGAACGTCAATCAGCAACCGGTTGGGATGCGCATGGACCTCATCAATGATGTTGCAATGGCTGTTCAGACCATCCAGACGCTTGCCGTCCGCCGAAATATACTTGAACACCGAAAATGATTTCGGATGCTCCATGTGATGCGCACGTTCCCGGATGCGCTTGCGCAAAACCGGGCTGGTGCGCGCCATTTTGGCGGCTTCGTCAAAAACTATCTTTGCCTGGTCGGCCTTGGTGGCGGCGGCATAGACCTGCGCGCCCGGCTCACCATCGGCGACCATCATGTAAAGCCCGATCGGCGACAGGAACGTCGACTTGCCGTTTTTTCGCGGCACCTCGATATAGGCCATGCGAAACCGGCGCTTTTGCGTGGCTTCCCACAGCCAGCCAAACATGACAGCCGTGCAGAATGCCTGCCAGTTCGCCAGTTCAAAGACCTGACCGCCCCATTTGCCCGTGGAATGCCGCAGATACCCGAAAAACCGGATCGCATGATCGGCACGCGGGATCGAAAAATAAAGGCCCCTTGCGGGGCCATAAACCAGATCGTTCAACTGGCGCTGACAGGCGGCAATCCGCAGCTTGCAGGCCGGTATCTTCCCCTCGACAACATCCAGCGCATAGATCGTGCTGACATGGCCAAGCACCGCTTCGGGCACCTTCTTTGCCAGCACGGCACGGGTAACCTTGCGGGCTTTGCGTTTACGTGACCCGGTTGCTTGCGAAGTCGTCGAAGTCATCGAACAAATCACCCTGCCCTACGGCACTGTTCAACGCCCGCGCGGCACTCGGCGTCATGCCGAATTCGGCAAAAAGACGCAGTGCGGTGCGCCGGGTTTCGTTGAACTGCGCGACCTCCGGCCGTGATTTCATCTGTTTTCCGTTGCGCCCGAATACCTCATAGGTCTCCCCAAGCGCCCGGAAGGCGTCTCGATATTCCGCCATCTTCGCCAGGCAATGGCACAACTCGACCAGCGACCACACGAACAGCGGGTCAAGGCGGTTCCTTTCCGCTAGCGCGGGTGCCACATCATCCCAGAAACGCGCCACATCTTTCGGCATGCCAGACGGCTTCAACGCCGCCGCCTGTTCAGCAGATTCGCGCTTGCGCGCTTCTGGATCGCGACTGCGACCATCAACGGTCAGCGGTATAACGTTATCTTTGATATCCGGCTTTCGTCCGCGCGCCATGTCATCACCTCATCGACGGAAATCACCCTGTTCCCAAGGCTGCCCGGCTTCATGACCAAGGGCTTTTCCTGATGGGTTTTTCCTTTTCAATTTCCCACGCACAAACACGTGACCACCCAGTCGGTCGTGGGTGGTTGGGGGCTAGGGATTTGACCCTCCCCCACCCTGGGCGACGCTGCGCCCGAAAGCGCCATCCTCGGTCGCCGTCTTGACATCATGGTGATGCTTGCAAAGCGGCTGCCAGTTCGACCGCCGCCAGAACAGCTTCTGATCACCCTTGTGCGGCACGATATGGTCAACGACCGATGCCGCCGTCACCATGCCATCCGCCTCGCAGCGACAGCACAGTGGATGTTCTTTCAGGAATGCTTCACGCGCCTTGCGCCATTTCGAAGTGTATCCCCGATCATTGGATGACCCGCGCCGCTGATCATCGCGCTTGCGATGTTCCTGCTTATGCGCGGCGCAGTATCGCTCCCCCGGTTGCGCCAGCCGACCACACCGGGCCAAGGCACAGGGCTTGGTCGGTAGTGCAGGCATGGACACCTCGCAAAAGACTGCGGCGGCGTCCCGAAGGATCACCGCCGCCAAGTCTGAGACATTCAGGGAGAAAACATCCAATGTGCATTGGTCATCATCAACCGGAAGCACAGGGAGACTTCACCACCAAACAAAACGCCCGCTGGATTTCTCCGGCGGGCGCTTCTATGGCGGTCTGAAAAGTCAATACAGCATCAGCCGCATTTGTCAAACATCTTTTTTCGACTGTTCCACGGAAGCCGCGCAATTGCGGGCAATTCAATGACAATGCCCAGCCTTGTGCTTTGCCCCAACCTCGTGGCAAGCAGGTCGAGCATATCCCAGATCATGATATATTCCAGCCGCGATTCCTCGACCTCACGCCGCGTCGCTGCCGAATGAACGCGCACACCACCCGGATACCAGAACGGCATATCGCCTGACCGCGCAGCATTGACCATATCGCGCACCGGCTCGACCCGGCAGGCCGCCATATAGCCCGCCATCCGCCCCGGAAGATCATTGCCGATCATCCCGGCAAGCGCACCGTCCCGCCATTCATGATCAAGCATCAGCACATTCATCCAGATCAGTTCGGCATCCGCATCAAGATCCGCCCCGCGAATAATCCCGCCGCCATCGATCCGCGCACGCAACTCACCGATCCGGGCCATCGCACCCGTGACCGAACCACCGGGCGACAGCATCCGCGTTTCGTCATTGGCGGCAAAAGCCTTGTCCGCCTTCTGGTCGCGCACCACCCATTGCAGGGCCGACCAGACATCCATTACATCGCGCTTTGCCATTTCTCTGCCTCCACCCATTTCCCATACCTGTCAGACCATCTTTTCAATGTGCCAGGCGACGTTGACGTGTCTAACCATGCCTGCCCATCTTCGACAAAGCGCGGAGTTACTCCGCTCAATACCGATTCCGGGGTAAGTTTTTTGCCGACCGCTTCATCCTGTTTTGCCATGTGTAACGCTCCGATTTTAGGCGTTACATTTTTTGTTACGCCTAAGTTATTGATATATATATCTTGTAACAATGTAACAGGTGTAACAGTGATTATATACGTATGCGCAGGCGCGCACACATGGAGGCTTATAACGGTGTTACATGCGTTACATTGTTACAAGTCTTGTTTTTCAAGGGGTTATCCGTAACAAAAAATGTAACACCAATCCGGTACAGCGTTACATTCCACCATTCAGACCCTGCCACAGCATGAACAACTGCGAAGCACCGCTTTATTATCGGGGTGCGGGGTGGTGGTGTTTGGTCACGGATCACCACCTTGACTGACCCCCTTGAGAATGTCCAGCGGGATTTTGACAAACCGCGTGATCGCCCCCGCAAAGCGACCAACCCGATCCCCGTTGACAGCACCGGGAATGCGCGCCAGCGCCTGCCGATGCACCCCGCCCTGCCAGCGCGTATCACGAAACAGCTTGGCAAGTGCGGTGTGCTTGTTCGCCACCAGAAGCCACCTGAACTCACCCGGCGCATGATCGTTATCCTTGGCAAGCCGCAGGCCATAGGCCGGCAGTATCTTTTCCGCCATGCGCTTGCCATCCTCGTATTCATGCATCGCACCATTCATGCCCGCAAGGATTTCATCGATCATCTGGCCAACCGTCGGGCGATCCCCGCCGCGCCAGGTATCCACCTGACAGGACATCAGATGGTTCAGGCATTCATCTGATTCGCTGTCATTGACCTCCGGCGTATCAAGCCCCCATTCCGAAAGCTGATCGGCGGCAACCGCCGGGTCGATCACTTCATCATGCAAAAGCGTCTCGACCGCCGCCAGAACCGGCGCAAACTTGTCCGTCATGCGCCGGGAATAGGACGACGCACCCAGAACCCCGCGATAGACCAGCATGTTCGACAGAAACCGGGAATAGCCCAAAATCATGCGTGACCAGATGCGCGGGCCAAGGTCACGAATGGCGGCTTCCCGCGCCTCGAATTCCGCGATCTGCTGCGCATTTGGCGTCAGGCGGGTCATTTCGACAAAGTGAATGCGGGTCTGATCCTGCGGTTTGGGTTCGGGATGCAGGATCGATCCGAAGACAAACTGCGCGGTGATCCGCTGCAATATCGCTTTCTGATCGGCACTGGCACGGCCAACGCCTGCCTGATCGGATGAAAAGCCAAGCCTTGCCAGTTCCATTGCCGCCGCTGCGCGTGGCCCCGGCTCCATTTCATCAAGGAAGATCGGCCTTGCCGCGCCCTTGAGTGCGGCGCGCGCCCACGCTGCCGATGCATCCGATGACCGCAATGTGTAATCAAGCCCGCCAATCGGCTGCGTCAGAAGCTTCAACAACTCCGTCTTGCCCATGCCCGCATCACCCGTAAGCCACAGCGTCGGACGACGATCCAGCGCCCCGCAAACACAGATCAGGCCCATGATGCCAAGGCAGATTTGCGCCCCCGAAGGCTCCAGGAAGTTCCAGCTTTTGATATGGTCATAGACCATCTTCATCTGGGCGGTATTGGCCGGTTCGAACATCGCCGGGCGCAACTGCGCGGGCAAGGGAGGCTGCGCAGGATAGACCCAGCCATCGTCAAGGGCGGCACCCGCGTCAATCGATTTCGCCCCGCTGGACAGCATCAGCTTGTCGCCGCAATGGACAATCAACCCGCCACGCACATCCTTCCAGACGCCAAGCCCGCGCACCTTGTCAGGGCTGAAAATCCCCTTTTTGGCGCATTCCATGATCAGCCATTCACCCGTACGCGGATAATCCGGGCCGACATATTCCTTGTCCCTGTTGAATTTCGGAAAGGCACGCCCGGCCCATTTGGCCTTTTGTTCCATCAGGGCGGTGATTTCCTGCCGGTTGCCAAGGCTTTTCGCCACCAGATCGCGCAATTGCCCGGATGGCGTGACAAAATAAAACCGCCCGTCATTATGCCCCAGGCACTGCACCGGGCACGGCCCGGCATCGGCCAGCATCGATGCATTATCCGTATCCGGGTCGATAAACGGCGTATCGGCATCGGTATCGTCAATCGGGTCAAATGCGTCATTTTCGTTCGCGGCATCAAGCTTCTTTTTCATGCATTCCACCCCTGATCACGTCATTCCAGTCTTTTCCGGCAGGCGGGAAAATTACCCGCGACCGGTATCCGATATTTGAAAATTTGCGCCGTGCGCGCTCGAACAGGCACCGGGCGGCAACCGGATCCTTGCTGTCATTATCGGCCAGAACCGATATGTCGCGCACCGGCTCCGCGTCCCGCCAAGCCAGCATTTCATCACCCCATGGCGGGCGATATCCGGGCTGGGACATCGCCGGTTCCTTGGATGGATAACGCCGCTTTGGCACGTCACGCCGCGGCTTCCCCTCGCCCAGCCCATGCCCCGCCAGGTTGTCAAGGCTGTATGCCGCAACAAAGCCCCATTCGGGCCGCCGGATCATCCATGTCAGGGCATTTTCAATACCCTCCGCCACCCCTATATGCGCCCGCAATGGCGTCAGGTAAATGCCGCACCCGCTGATAAGCGGGATCGCGGTGCGCACCTTTTTGGACGGCAACACCTCGCCCGTATCCGGGCAGATGACCTCCGCCTTGCCGCCGCCATCGGCCCGCAAATATGTCATATGCAGCCCGGCAAAACTGCGATCCGGCATCAGCATCACCGCCACCATCACCGGAAACCGCCCGATGATCTTGCCGTCATGCCAGTAAGGATAATCATTCAGGCACCCGATTGTCGGGATTTCCACCCCCGGCCAGCATTTGCGCGACCGCAGGTAGGTTTCGACGGCACTGCCCACCATCGGGGTGCGGGCGGCAAAGATATTGCGCAATTTCACCGCATCGCTTTGCTTGGCCTTGGCCTGTTCCCGTTCGCGACGTTCCGCCTGTTCGCGCGATTGCCGTGCGAGCCTTTCGCGTGCCACAGGGTCATCGATCCCGGCGTCGGCCGCCAGAATCCGGATCGCCTCGACCGGCTTGATATTGCGGATTTCGGCATAAAACCCGATCAGATCACCCGACCAGCCACACCCGAAACAATGGATAATCCCCTTGCGGTCATTGACCGTAAAGCTGCCCGATTTTTCGGTGTGGAACGGGCACAATCCGACCCGCTCCACCCCATGACGTTTCAGCTTTACAAACGGCTCCACCACCTCGGACGGCCGATACCGCGCCTTGATGGCATCAGCCATGTCCGCAAGGGTGTGTTTGAGGGTTTCAGCCATCAATCACCATCCCCGGACCACGCCCAATCCGGATCGATCCACTTTTCAGCGCATGGCAACCAGCGTTGCGGCGTGAAACCACAATAAAGCCGCTGGTCGCCACCCTCGCGATTAAGCGGCATCACCGCACACCAGTCTCCCTGCGCGTTGTCCGGGTCATAGCAGGCACAACAGGCTTGCGACTTGTAGAAATTGGCGACATGGACATTCCAGAATCCTTCGACCCAGCCGAAATCCGACGTTTGCAACAGGATCGTCGTGCCATCCGTGGGCGCACTATCCATTTCCCGCCCGACATTCAGCACGTCAAGCACCCGGCAGGCGCGTAGGAATACCTTGGTATATCGAAACGACCCCTTGAGATATCCGGTCGCATCCGCAATGTAACGGGCCAGTTCCTCGTTGGATTGCATCACGCACCCCCTTTCACAGCCTTGGCTGTTGACCATTCAACCGTATAGGTCGTAACGACCTTCATCGGCAGATCGCAATGCGGGCAATTGGTTTCGTATTCCTCGCCCTCACCCCGATAATCTTCCATTTCCGGGTGGCTTTCTTTGCCGCAATTCGGGCATTTCAGACAATCGCGCCACTCGCTATCGTCGTGGTCATCGCTGTCATAACCGGCAATAAGTTCCGCCTTGTTTTTCCGGTCGCACGGCTGGCAAAGGAACCCGCCATGCGTTCCCCATGGGATTTCCGCAAGCTGCGCGCGCGGCGTTCCGCATTGGTCACAGACATCGTGCTTTTCGCATTTGCCACGAAAGATCGCTGGCGGCGCACCATCACATACCCAGCACTCTGATTTTTTGGCAGTATCAACCACGATAATCACCCTCCCAAACAACGCGCCCGATGACGACCCCGACGGGGATCAGCCATTTGACGCCGGAATCATAAATCTTGCAGCGGTCGAACCATGTTTTGATCGGCGGATCGCCCAGGATGGTGACCACAATCGGGCCTGCGCCATCCTCGACCCGGATCACAACCGCACGCTCGCCGCGCTCTGGCTCCGCATCGCGGGTATCGACAATCACCTGCCGCCCCTCGATCATAAACAGGGCCTGCCCCTCGGTCAGGCGCGGCAGATCACCCCGCGCCAATGGCAGGGCGGGCTGCGGCGCAGGAGCCACCGGCAGATGCGGCGTGATCGATGCCATAACCTGCTGCGTGACCTCCGCCACGATCTTGCGGCGCAGATCCGCATCATCGGCCATGTTACCGGGCGCGGGTGCCAGCCCTTCCAGCACATCGAGAACCCAGCGCCGGAAATCCTTCGCCCGTGGCGTCTTGGCCAGCATGGCGATCAATTGCGCGCCGCGCGGACTGAATATCCGGACGCTGGCGGGAGCCGCCTGCCGCCCCGTCCTCAATTTGAGGACATGGGCCATATCATCGGTAAATTCGTCCTTGTGTCGATTGAACATGTTCGACAGCTTGCGCGGATCCGCAAAACCTAAAGCCCGCGCAAGATCCGCGCTGGTCAGCCACGGCACCCCGTCACGGTCGATAATCGAAAGTTCGGTATTCTGGAAAGTCAGTGTCGCGGGCAGATCGCGCGCGGAATCATGCTTGGTCATGTCAAAGCCCTCTTGATGGCTGTTAAACAGACCACCAACGAAGCTTTGAAGGACCGCGCTGGTGGCGGGAGGCTTCAAACCTGTCAAGAGGCAGGCGGGTTTATTCCCCCGAAGGGTCTTGTATTCACCGCCCTCCCGCCGTAAGCGGAGGATCGCACCCGGAATCCAGGCACAAAAATAGCCGTAACTGACGTGACGGCTAACCGTCTTGAACAGGGAGTTTGAAGGCCCCCACAACGGATTTTTCCCGTTGATGGGCGTTACCTTACGCCCCCTGTCCGCGATAGTCAATATTGACGTGCTCATGTCATCAATTTGAGTACATAGCGACAGCACACCGTCAGATTGACGGTCCGGGCAACTACGAACGCAGTTAAACGCACCGCGCCCCGCCCCCGGACGGTCAATCTGACCGGCTCGAAACCCGCAGAACCCCCCTTGCGCCGCCGTCACGCCCAAATTGGGCTTACGGGCAACTACGTAGGCCGCGCCCGCACCCCCAAAACGGGGGTGCGGGCAGCCATCCAGACGCGAACCGGCCATCATTTAGGACCCTTCCCAACAAGGCGCAGAACGCTCTGACCGCCACATTTCCGGTCAAGACGGTCTTTCATCGGGCCCCAGCCGCCTTTGGCGATCCATTCGTTAATTGCCTCGCGCGGGAACAGCTTGCGGCCATAGACGTCACGGTGGATGGTGAAATGCGGGCTGCTTTCGCAATAGCGGGTCAGCGCATTGCTGACCGCCTGAATGAAACCGCGCGGGCGCTTGGCAACGCCGCGCTCGATGGCAACCAGCAAGGCCGGAATGGCCGTAACCGCCCCCATGCGCGGATCACGGGCAAGACGATCTTCGATCATGCCATCAAGCCGGTCATCCAGCGCCTTGATGATGACCTTTTTGATGATGCCGCCAATCACCCGCTCGACATCCGGTGAAAGGCCGGTTACCAGACCGTCAAGATCATCGCGCAGAATCGCAGGTTGCACCGCGACACCCCGCGACCAGTAGGCAGACAGCGCGTGATAGCATTCCCGCTGAAACATGATGACGCGCGGGCGAAGGCTTGCCCGGACCCGCGAGGCATCGATCTTGAACAGCCAGCCTTGCAGCATATCAAGCGGCAGCGCCGACATTTCACGCAATCGGCCATCCTCGGCAACCGTACGTGTCACACGTACGGTTGATGACAGAACAGGATCACGCAGAACCTTTTCGCGCTGACCAGCCCACGACAGGCCGATAGCATCGCACACACTGCGCAGAGCAACATGCGGCTTGCCATCGGCTTCGAATGTGGCGATTTTCGACCCGTGGAAATCCAGCGTCACGACGGTTTGGCTGGACAGATTATCGTTAATTGCGTTAAAATTGGCACTCATTGCGAAAGTTCCTTTCACTGTTGCAATACCCGCCCCGGCCCGCATAGCCGGGGCATTTTCTTTGCCAGTTGTTCGCGTCACACGAACAACTGAAACGCCTGTCACCAACCCCCAACCCTGCGCAGCAACAGGATACGAACACCTGTTGACCGGACCGTCACCGTCGCGACATGTGCGAAATCAGGACGGGCAGAGAAATCCAGCACCGGCCCGAAAATGGCGGGCATCAGGATGCACCCGCCAAAATCACCGGGCAGATGCAACACACGCGGACTATAGGCTATCGGATATCTGGACATCATAGTTCCAACCCTTCTGGGATATGCTGCATATATTTGCGAAGCTGGCGCGGCTTGCGCTCAAGACCGACCTGTATGCTTGCATCCGTTACGCCGCAGTGCCGCTTTACCAGTTCAATCATGACCAGCACATCGCCGATTTCTTCGCCCAACCGGGCAGCATTATCGTCCGGTTGCCCCGGCTGGGTTTCGTCCAGGCCGAAACGGGTGGCCTTGCTGGCGCGCCCCGCCACCTCGGCGCACTCTTCCTTGAGGATATCAAGCAGTTCATGCTGAAACGCGGTCACGGGTGTTCCCGGTGATACGAACCGCTCAAGGGAGCGATGCAGGGCAGCATCACCGGCATCAAGTTTGCGCTTCCAAGCCAAGGGAAATTTCCAAGCCATCACACCCTCACCGCCCGGTCATGGGCTTCATTGAGTTTACCAAGCCAGGCGCGCAGATCCGGCATGGTGCAGGCGGTTTCGCCCGGCCTGAATTCCGCCGGATCAATCGCGCAAAGCGGGCAGCACAGAACGCTATAGCCCTGCGTGGAAACATGCATGACCCGCGTCATGTCATGCTGCGCACAGTGATAGGGATTGGTGGTCTTAACGGGGATCGGCATCGCAGCCATCCTCGTCAATCGGGCGCGACAGCGGCGCACAGACCGCAATCACGCACCACAGCCCCGCCAGCGCCAGAAGGGAAAATGCGCGTTTCATTGGACCCACCCGAACGTAACAGCCAGAAGGAACAGAACCGACAGCACCACAGCGATATTGCCAAGGCGCTCAAACCGGGCGCGCCAACGGCGGCGGGCAAAGCGGGCATGATCATATTTCATTTGCCCCGTCCCCTGCCTTGGCCGCCAGACGGTCCAGCCGCTCGATCTCTGCCACGATCAGCGCACCAGCCTTGACAAGATCGCGGCGGCGGTTGGTGGGTTTGAACCATTCCGGTGACCATGGCCAGTCGAAAGGCGGAAGGAAACTGGCGCCCTGTGAACGCGCCACTTCGGGACTAACCGCATCGGCGGCACAGAACGCGTAAACAGAAGCAGCCCGCGCCAATTCACCCATTTTATGGGTATCATCATGCTCAGGCGTCCACCCTTCGCCACTGATCTGGCGCTGGCGTTCTGCGGCGATTTCTTCAAGTGCTTGATTGCTCATGATTTTAATCCTTCCTGTTCGGCAAGCCATTGCTTGGCCAGTTCGTTGTCAAGGGCGGCGGCGTGATCATCCCCGTGATACGGGGCAGCAACCGCAAAGCAGATGATATCGATCAGCCGTTCGAAATCATGCGCGACGATATCGCGATTGCAGCGTTGCGCCATTTCAACCGCCGCCTCATATGACGGCATCGCCATCACATCATCAGGGCCGATCACATGGACGCACCACTTGATCTGATTGGCCTTGGCGCTGATGCGGTCAGTCCATTTTTCGGGCTCCATCACGCCACCTCGCGTTTCAGTTCCGCGACCGCACCGGCGACCGGCGTGCGCGGGTTGGCCACACGGTAATCGGTCAGGATCGGGCTTTTGCCCTCGGCATCGAACCAGGCGGAACGCTTGCGCCCCTGCTCCGACCACACCACCAGCCAGCCATGTTCACCGCGCAGATCAACCGCGCTGCCCGCTTCCAGCACCATCATCGCATCATGATGGCTGGCACCCGAAACGCCGGTCTGGCCCGGTTCATACAGAACGATGATGTCCCTGTGATAATCGACGCGATCAAAAGTCCGGCGCACCGCGAAGCCCGCAACCGACAGGTCATAGACGATGGCATTGACGATATCGGCGGGCCGGCGGTTTTCGTTGGCGACCTCGCCAAGTGTGACCGCCATGATTTCGGCGAATGTTTCTGCCCGCCCCATCACACACCCCCGACCGTATCAAACGATGAGCGGGTGCGGCGGTTGTCATTTGCCGCCTGGCAATGTTCCGCCAGCGAGAATTTGGCACCGGGATAGGGCAGCCGCAAATCATGCAACTCCGCCTTTTCCAGCACCGCATTGGCAAGATCAACCATCGCGGGCACGGATATCACCGCGCCGGAAACCCGGCAGGCATGACGGTCATTGAGATATTCCGCCCGCCGGTCGATTGCGGTGCGCAGCACATTCAATGCCTTTTCGTGCGGCGGCTGGGCGGAATGCCTGCTTGCCGCAATCCGCAACAGCCCGATCAGGTCAAGCGGGCAGGTCACAGGGCGCGGCGCGGATCCGCGCGCGGCGGCTGATTCGATATCGGTCACGGGATTTGTCATGTCGTCACCCTCGCATGAACAGAAATGGATCGAAGACCGGACAGCACACCAAGCGGATAACAAGGTTTGAGGAAACAGACCGCCCGGCCTTCTATTGCCGCAAGCCCCACCCGGAACCGGGTAAGGGGCTTTTGGCTTTGCTCGTTATCCCGCCCTTACTCGGCGGCTTCATACTAGCGACGCATCTAAACCTCCTTTGTCTGTGGTGCTTGTGCTTTCAAAATAATGCCCGCCTCACTGGCGCTATCGTGGCCTACGGGCTTTCACCCCAAAACCCCGACCCTGCCTTCAAGCGGGGTAACGGGGTTGGGTCCGGTCGCGAGTGCGGGGAGGCTTGCAGGAGTTGCCCTCCACCGGATGACGGGGTTATTTCTGCATCAGGGTACGGCCCGTCTGATCCCTGTCGGGTCCTGTTGATGGCACTTGCCCAGCCACCAACGCCCCACCCGCCGGGGCCTTACAAAAGTGTTGTTTCCGCCTGATTATCGTTGCGGTAATTCACCACCCGCGAACCGGGTTCAGGCATGAACAGATCAAGATTATCCATCGAAGGTTTCGCCAGCAGGTCATGCAGGGTTTCCGCACGCGTCCAGTCCCGATCCCAGCCGAACCACGCGCATTCCATCGTCGGGCGCCCCAGCCCAAGGAAATCGGGCCGCCAGGTCAGTTCAAGCTTCCATTTCGGGCGATGACGGCGATACAGCCCCTGCCGGTTTTCCGCGTGCCAGTATGTCGATTTCAGCAAAAGCCACATTTCCCCGACATGCATGCGCATCGCATGTTCGATGAACTGCGCGGGATGGTTCGCGTCATAGGCCGGATTGGTGATGATGATCGATCCGCGCGGCCGCATGACCGACAGGAAATTGACCCCTCCCGTGCCATAACCCCGATCAATCAGATCCGTCCCGATCACCTTGCAGCCATGGCTTTCCATCACCCGCGCCGGAACGCCATCACCGCATTCCGGGTCCCAGATGCGTTTGCCCTTAAGGTGCGGCATCCGGCGAAACAGCGCCTCGAATACTTCGGGCGGCGTCGGATAGAAATCATCCTGCTGGCGCAACCGGTCGCCCGTGATCCCCGTCCGTCCACCAACCATCGCCGCACCAAGGGATGTCATGCCTCAATCCCCCGATAATCCGGCAGCCACTGAAACAGGCCGCATTGCTTGACCCGCGCGATCACCTTGCCCAGCATCTTGTGGGCCGATGGCTCGACCGCATCGCATTCATCGCCATGCAACCGGTCAAGATGGGCGGCGATATCGGCCAGAACGCGGGCGATATCCGTGGTGAACATCGGCTGGTCGGCATGGGTATCGACCCATTTGACCAGCAGCAGAAACACCATCAGAACCTTGATCGATTGCCAGCCGCCCGCATTCCTGTCGAACATCGGTTCAAGGGCGGCCATGACCGCATTGTTGGCTTCGCGCTTGAAGTCCGACCACTGACCGGGCAGCATCAGATCGGCCCAAAGATCAAGATCGCGCTTCATCGCATCGATCACCGCGCGATTATCCGCATCGTCCTGGTCATAGGAACAATAGATCGACCACACCAGCCACGGGAAAAACGCCTTTTCGGCGCAATCCATGACATTGATGCGCTGCGGCCGCTTGGCCTCCACCACCACCGGCAGGTCACGCCGACGGCCGCCAAAACCGATCTGTTGCGATATCCCCGGCAACGCCTTGGTCGCGCGCGGCAGCGCATCATTGGCCGGAACCGGCACATGCGGCACATGCGCCAGGGGAAGGACGGGTTTCTTGATGGCGGTCATGGCTTTGCCCTTTCCGCCCGCTTGATGGCCTGCACCAGTCGAATGCTGGGCGCGCCATCCGGGTTGGCCTTGGCATTGCGGGCCGCCGCCGACGGCGACATGCTGTAAAGCGCCTGAAACAGCCCGTCCGGCGTCATGCCGCACATCGCCTCTTTCGGGGCCTTGCCATATACATCCAGAAGGAAAGCCCGCGCGGCATCGACCAGTTCTGTCTGCGGATCGGTTTTGACGCGCTGGCTCATGACCGGTCCTCCGCTTTGGCGATGGCGGCACGTGCCACCCTTATCGCCGCATAGAGCAGCCCTCGGATTGCCGGGTCACTGGCGCCGATCAAATCTGCTTCATCGGCAGCACCGATTGCTTTAAACGCATCCAGCAATTCATCCCGCTGTGCGCGTAGCTGACTTGGCGTAAGACCGGTTTCATTGGCGACATTGAAGGCTTCTGCGATCAGATACAGATTTTCAGTTGCTTCAAGCGCCGGCATCCATGCCTGCTTTGATATCTTGCAAATGATCTTTGGATGCCCGCCGCCGACATAGTTATCGTTTGATTTGTGACCGGATGAGTCACGGAAATTTGTAATTACTTTGGTCAGGCATGCGCCTACCTGGACGGGTGCCTTGGTAAAGTTCCCGTTGCTCATGCCGCACCCCCGGCCCGCTTGGATCGCGACGCAGGGAATGCGTGAACATTGCTGATGACCGCGACGGCATTCTGCAGGGTTTCCAGCAAGTGGATCATCGCCTCAAGGTCCTGTTTGGCCTCGCGATGGTCAAGGATGCCATCGGCCATATGCTGCGAATGTTGTGCAAGAACCTCCGCGGCATGCGCCATCGCCTGATGAATGGTGACAGCACCGGGCGAAAGCTTTTCCGCCTTGCCAAGCCCGGCCAGCGCAAGGATTTCATTGGAAAACGTGGCGGGCAGAAAATTTGCAATCGTCAGGAAATTGACCATGCCCGGCAGGCTTTCACCATCGCGATAACATTCAAGCGTCCGGGGCTTGATCACACCACCCTTTGACAAAGCCTTAAGCGTGATCGCCTTGTTTTCCGCATCATAGGTGCCGACATGGCGGCGGAACGCGCCGGTAAAAACCGACTGTACCGCTTCATGGGCAATTGGGGGTGTATTCGCCATAAAACAATTTCCCGTTGTATGAGAACTTAAATGCTGTCGGTAGCCCGCTAGGCCGCCTTGGTCTGATCGTCACCCCGGTCGGCCTTGGCGGCCGACGGGGCACCGGTATCATTCGCCGCCATCATGAAATCGGCGGGGATAACGGCCTCAAATTTGCGAATTGTATTGGCGGTCGGGTTCCATTCCGGGCTGTCAATCTTGCGAATTGCGGCCTCATTGACACCAGCCATCGTGGCCAGTCGATAAATCGCAAAGCCCTTGTGATGCCGCCATGCCCGGATACGGTTCAGATTTGCATCAATCGACATTGTTCACTGCCTTTTCTTCTGATGATGAACCCAACATATTCGGCATTTATAACTATTGTCAACGATAATTCGTACTATTTGCCGATAACAATGCGAACCTGTTGCGCGCACAATGCCGAAAACCAAGAAACAGCAGGACATTTGGAGCAGGAGAAAATGACAGATCCGATTGAAGACCAGCGCCAAAGCTTCAACAGATGGCTGGAAAGAACCGGGCAAAGCACACTGGCGGTAGCCAAACGCGCGGGCATTAATGAATCGGCATTGCGACATTACAAGAACGGCAAAACCCGTGACCTGCGCATGGAAAACAAACTCAAAATCGCGCAGACGCAGCACGCCAAACTGTCTGATATTTTCGGGGAAACCGCGCAACGATTTTCGTCGCCGCCGCCCGCAAGCATTGCCGCATCATCGGGCGTACCATCGGCAGAACCGCCAATGTTTGGCGGTGCGGTTCCCGTGGTCGGCAGGGCGCAAAACGGGCGGGTGATCGCCACAATCTTTCCGATTGCCTATGTCGAGGCACCGCAGAACATGACACTGTCCGGCAATGTCTATGCCGTAAGGGTCGCCAACACACTTAACATGCCCCGACTGAGAATGCGCGAAACCGTTTTATGTTCGCCCGATGACCCCGTAGCACCGGGCGACGATGCAGCCATCCATGACACCGACGGCGAAATACACCTGATGCGGTGCCTTGAAAACAGCCACGAACACGGTTTCACCGGCACGATTTACAGCAACGAAGGCAAAAAGATCACAATACCAGCCGACGCCATCGTCAACGTCGCCCGCATTGTCGCCATCTATCCGGCGTAAAAGGTCGGATTCCCCGACCTTTTACTAGCTCAACAGATAGTCAAGATCGGATATTCCGACACTGAGCGCAGTTTTCTGCCGTTATTATTCGTTATTTTATCCTAATTAATCGTTGACAATTACGAATATTAACGACACCCTTTGCCCGTTCAATACAGCAAAGGGCGCTTTTGCGATGAATGCACAACTTCAAGCCTTCAATGACAACTCCGCTACCACACTGTCTTACAACGGGGCGGCGATTCGGGTTAATGACGACAAACTGAACCTGACAGATATGTGGCGCGCTGCGGACAGCGACCCATCCCGTAAACCGGCGGAATGGCTTCGTTCGGCAGATGCGCAAAAATTCTGCTTGTTCTTGGCTGACAGTTTAAATGTGGAAATTTCCCACCTTTTAGAGATCGGCAAGGGCAGAACCGGAACGACGGCAGCCCACTGGCAGGTCGGCATGGCCTATGCCAAGTACCTGTCGCCGGAATTCCATATGTGGTGCAACACCGTTGTTCGCGAACGGATGGAAGGCACCACCACCAGCCCGACCGACATCCACCAGCAGCTTAATGATCCGACCGCATTGCGCGGCCTGCTTCTGACCTATTCCGAAAAGGTCATCGCACTCGAACATCAGATCGAGGAAGCCAAACCAAAGCTGGATGCACTCGACCGCATCGCGCAGGCCGATGGCACCATGTGCATCACCAACGCCGCCAAGGTCCTGCAAATGCGGCCCAAGGACCTGTTTGCATGGCTGGCGCAGAATGGCTGGACCTATAAGCGGCCCGGCTCCGCCACATGGCTTGGCTATCAGTCCAAAACCGCGCAGGGCCTTCTGGAACACAAGACGACAACGGTCTGGCGCGGCGACGGTTCGGAAAAGGTGACCGAACAGGTACGCATCACGGCCAAGGGCCTGACCCGCCTTGCCACCATCATCAAACCCGCCATTGCGGAGGTCAAATGACCCGCACTCCCTTCAATTTTGAGGGGAGCACCGGCTCAAAATTGCGCCGGTGGTGATCTTCGACACACCCATATCACTCGGCTCAATTTTGAGCTCAGTGACATTTGCCCATAAGGCAAAAGGAACCAACCATGAAACTCTCAAACGAAATCCGTAACGACATCATTGAAGCCCTGATCAAGCACCGCTTCACTGCCGATCAGGAAGCCATCGACCAGATGGAAACGACCCTCGCCGACAAACTCTATTGTGACTATTACGGCAATGCGACGCGCAAACAGATGGAAAGCATGCCGGACGGCGCATTGCCGGTCACGCGCGACACCTTTGTCAACTTCGCCGGGTGCCGGGACACGTTGAAATTTTCCAGCGAACGGCGCTGCTTCTATATCGACCGCTATAGCGGATCGACCATGCGCAGCACAGCGTACGACGCGCAACACGCCTTTACCCTTGAATGGACCGCACTGGAAAACGCCCGCAAGGATTTGAAGGAACGCAAAGCGCAGGCAGCAGCCAAGGCCGAAGCCGTTTTGAAAAGCGTTGGCAGCACCAAACGCCTGCTTGAAATCTGGCCAGAGGTCGAACCCTTCCTGCCGCCGGAACCGGCCAAGGCTCAACTCCCCGCGACCATCACCCAGGACCTTAACAAGGCGCTGGACCTGCCGGTCGCCAAAGCCGCCTGACCTGAAAGGAACCCCCATGTTCAAACCAAGTGAAACCGCCTATCAGGTCGCGCGCCAGAACTTTCTGGCCTACGCGGCGGCCCATGAACAGGGTTGCGCATCCGATGAAGACCGCGCAACCGCCCGCGAACAGCTTGCCAGAACCGACTGGCTGGCCGCCGTGATCGATCAGCTTGATTGCCTGCGCAATCATCAGGATCAAGTGTCTGATCGCAACGCGCATACCCGTGCGCTGCGCGATTTCTTTGCCATGGTGGATGCAAAGCCTGCAGATGAGTATCGCGGCAGGCTGATAACCCACAACGCCACCCGCTGGCGCAAACAGATCGCCGAATGCGGCGCTGGCTTCAACCCGCTTCTGATCGCGTCAGATATCATCGTACTGCAGAAGAAGATCGATCACCTGCTGTTCGATCACGAGATATTCAGGGCCCATCAGATCCGCGATTGCACGCTGTCGCGCATCGCCTTCTGTGTCGAAACTGCGCGCAGCGTTGGCGGCTGTGAGCCAGCCGAAACCGTGCATATCGCCTGGTGCGCCGAACACAAACCGGGATCAACCCGCATGGATGCCCTGATCGGCCCCTATGCCACCCTGTTTTACGCCACCCGCATCGCCAACGCGATGAACCGCGCCATTGGCATCACCCAGCCCCACGCAACCGAACTGACCGGCAACAGCCTCCGCATGGCCCGGCTGATTGCGGCGGCGTGAAAGGAACCATCATGACCAAAATAGAATGGACCCAGCGACCCGACACCAAGGGCGAGACATGGAACCCGATCCGGGCGCGGAACAAGGCAACCGGCGGCACCGGCCATTTCTGCACCAAAGTCAGCGCAGGCTGCCAGAACTGTTACGCCGCCGACTTCCAGAAGCGGTTCAAAAACCCGGTGCGCTATGCCGCACAGGATGCCGATCAGGTCGAAATCTTCCTTGACGCTATCGTGGTCCGGCAGCCTTTGATGTGGAAAAAACCGCGCACGATCTTTGTGTGCAGCATGACGGACCTGTTTTACGAGGGACACTGCGACGAATGGATTGACGATATCTTTGCCATCGCAGCCCTTTGCCCGCAGCACACCTTTATCGTTCTGACAAAACGGATCGAAGCCACCCGGCAATACATGACATCGATCGACAATAACGACGGTGGCAGGCTGGAAGGTTTCCGCGATGCCATGATTGAAGGGGCCGCGCAGCGCATCCACTTTGAACGAACCCGCGAAGATCCTTCGATGTGGCTGGCGGTTCATCTGCCCCTGCCGAATGTCTGGATCGGCACCAGTGCCGAGGATCAGGCAACCGCCATTGAACGCATCCCGACCCTGTTGACCACACCGGCAGCGGTGCGCTTTATCAGCGCGGAGCCGCTGCTTGGCCCTGTGGAACTGGATAACCTTATCATTGCCGATCTCCCGACCGGCGAATGGAGCTTCAATTGCCTCGATAACGAAGGTCTCGATATCGAAGATGACGAAGCCTTCAAGGGCGCGACCATCGACTGGGTCATCTGCGGCGGCGAAAGCGGCCACAAGGCCCGCACGATGCACCCGGACTGGGCGCGATCTCTACGCGATCAATGCAAGGCGGCGAGCGTGCCGTTCTTCTTTAAGCAGTGGGGCGCATGGTTGCCATGGGAATCTGCCGACGCTCCGTTCTGGCTGTCACAAAATGATGCATACGTGGACGGCCACAACCTGTTTCCTAGCGAAATGGAAAGCGATCCCAATTGGAATGATGGGTTGTCATTTGTTTCGGACGGCGAATCACATGCCGTATTCCAGAAGGTCGGCAAAAAAGCCGCCGGACGCCTGCTGGACGGCGTCGAACACAACGCCTTTCCAACCGTATCCGCCAACGAAAACCGGACCGCCGAAAGCGAATTGGTGAAGTCCGGCACCTTCGCCGCATGAACCCGATCCTGCCCCTTGCGAAATTCACCGCCTGCGCCCTGATCGCGATTGCGATCGGGCAGCAGGCCGCAAGGATCAGCCAGTCAGAAAAGGAACCGACCCCATGGTTACCAGACTTCAGCCTTTCACCATCGCCGCATCAGCCTTTAGCGACGATCAGATCGCGGCCCTTCGCGACGCAGCCAACGACACCACCCCAGGCCCGCTTCGCCTTCACACGCCCGACGATATCCTGTGCGACCCCCGCCGCGCCCGCATGGCAAAAATCCTTGCCGACCATGCCGACAACGCCCTGCCGACCATGGGCGAACGGCTTAACGTCGTGGTGATGGACCCGGCAGGCCACCCGCACCAGCATCGCGGCATGATCCGCCCCGCCACCTGCGTTGCCGCCCTTCCCGGCGGTCGCATCCTGGTCGATTTCCAGTTCCACGCCACCACCAAAGACCGCGAAAGCGCATGGGTCCACATCACCCAATGCACCTTCCCGGACCGGATTGCGCGGGGGAATGCGTGATGCGCTATTTCATGATCAAATCTGGGCCGATGCTCGACAGGGCCAACGACTATCGCGCACGGCACGAATACGGCTTTGACGCCGCCACCGAGTTTGCCAAGAAATATGGCGGCACCCGTTTCTGGTCCGGCCTTGACGGTCGGCTGATCGGCATCACGGCAGTAAGGAAACCCGGCCCGGAATGGATACGGGACCGCAAGCAGGGATACTGGCACCCCTCACGCGACAGCCGAAAAAAAGCAGCCATGGATATCTGGGATGAAATTCGCATTCTGCCACCCATCCCCGGCTATGACCGCCGCAATAGCGAACCCGCCCTTTGGCTGGGTATCGACACGGCCTGCCGCTGCCAGCTTGGCTATAAGGACGATCTTTTCTACCTGTTCCTGACCGACAAAAACATGCTCGGAACGTCGGTCAAGGACCAGTTGAAAATCATCGCCGATCTGCCGGTGCCCGAAGGCTGCGAAGAAATCAGCGAGGCAAAACTTAATCTGCTGCTGGCAGAACGGGAGCAGGCAGCATGACAACCCTGCGCGTACTCGTAGGATGCGAGTTTACCGGCACCGTGCGCCGGGCCTTTGCTGCCCGCGGGCACGACGCATGGTCGTGCGATCTGCTTCCCGCCGAAGATCGATCGAACAAGCATATCACGGGCGACATTCGCGATATCCTGGCAGACGGCTGGGACTTGCTGATTGTCGCCCACCCGCCTTGCACCCGCCTTTGCCGGGCCGGGCGGCGCTGGCTTTCGGGCGAGGGCTTCATGACCCCACCCAAAAAGCTGCCGCGCGGTCGCACATGGGAAAGCATGAAACAGGAATTCAAGGACGGGGTTGACCTGTTCACGGCCTGCTGGCGTGCGCCGGTTGATCGCATCGCGATCGAGAACCCGGAAATGCACGACATAGCAAAGGCCCACATGCCCGATGACCTGCCAGCCCCGCAGATGGTGCAGCCCCACCATTTCGGGCACCCGGAATATAAAAACACCGGCTGGTATCTCAAAAACCTGCCGTGCCTGACACCGACCCAAAAACTGCCAGAACCCGAACGCGGCAGCGACGAATGGAAAAAATGGTGCCGGGTCCACCGGATGCCACCCGGCCCGGAACGGGCAAAGGAACGCAGCCGGTTCTTTCCCGGCATGGCCGACGCCTGCGCCGACCAGTGGGGCGGCTGGGCACTTGAAAGGATTGCAGCATGAAACGCAAACTTACGATAACCCTGTCACTCGAACTCGACGACATTGAGCCTGGAAACCGCGAGAAACTTGCGCGGCAGGTGGATATGACGCCGGATGAACTCCACAATCTGGCGTACCATAGCACGGCGGAAATTGCCAACGCATTCGCGGATCAGGCCGTCCGGCACTTCAACGATATCAAGTCGTCATACGATCTCGGCGAGTTTCTGAGATACGACAACATATACGCATCCATTGCGCGCTGGAAAATCGTCGATTGCAAGGAAAACTCCGCCGACGAAGAAAGCAGCGCCGCATGACCAAACCCGCCGCAATCATGTTCAAGGGATCGCGGCGCATTGATACGGGCGAGCCGGTAACGCTTGCCCGTATCGACAATGCGTTGGCGATACTCGCCCGCATCATGCGCGACCAGGGCGATCTGTTTGAAGACGGCCAACTGATGGCGCTGGCCAAAAAGCTTTATGACGAACGCAACCGCATCAGCCAACCCGCTGCACTGGAAAGCCTGATGTCCGATCTGATGAAGTCGGCATAAGCGATATCCTCAAAAGCCAGTCGCGCTTTTGCGCCAGCGATGGCCCTGCCCCGTATTTTTCCCGGTGGAACTTGTGCCCCATCAGGGCTGCGGCAATCTTGTCCGGGGCCTCGACTGCGGTTAACCGATCCTCGAAGCAATGCCGCAGGCTATACAGGCTTTGCCTGCCATGCTCGAACGCATGATGATCGCGCATGAACTTGTTCACCGCATTGGAAAACCCGGTATTGTTGCCAAGATACCGCACGATCCCGCCCGCATTGATCAATGCCGCCGCCGCGGGCAACGCCCCGCCAACCAGCGGTATCTGCCGTTCTGATGGTTCGTTCTTAAGCTGCCGGATCCGGTTCGGGCTGATCTGGATATAGGGCACCTTGCCATCAAGCCGGATATCATCGGGCAGCAATCCGCATATCTCGCTGGGCCGTGCCCCGGTTTCGGCCAGTATCGCGGTAATCAGGCGGGCTTCATCATTCATCCCGGCCATGATCGCAAGCGGCGATAACACCACGTCATAGGCCCATTGCGCCGATACGGTTGCGCCGCGCTTTTTGCCGCCCGCCTTTTTGGTGGCAAAGGAAATATTGACGAACGGATTCGCACGCCCGCCCAGATAGGCATCGCCAATCGTGCGGAACATGGCGCGCAGGCTGTTGAATTCCTTGTTGGCCGATTTGGGCGAAAGCCCTTCCTCGGTCATGCGCCGCGACCATCTGGCGCGAAACGCCAGCGCGTCGGCCCGCTCGATCTCCGACACCACCTTGTCGCCGATTTCATCGATGAGGCTGGCGACGGATCGCCTGTACGGACCAAGGGCGACCTTGATCTGCCGGTCGGACTTGCCAACCCGCTGATCGCGCGTCAGGCTTTCATATTCGGCAAACAGCCCCGACAGGCGCAATTGCGGCTCGGGGGCAGCGCCCAGAACGGCCGTCGTGATCCGCCGGTCATCGACCCCGTCAAGGGCTTCAAGGCGTTCGATCACCTCGCCCGCCGTCGCGTTCACTGCCAGGTCATCGGCGGTGCGATATCGCCAGCCCAGCCGCCCGGCCAGCGCACGGGCATTGGCATAACGTTCGGCAATCAGGGTCGCCTTGCCGGTCGCGCGCAGGTCATCCCAATAGGCCATGACCCGGTCATTGACCGCGCCGACACGGTCACACGCCATGTCATAACTATCGGTCTTAAGCGATATCTTGACCTCTCGCCCCAGCACATCCTCAAGATCCGATGGTACGCGGCGACGATAGGAATATTTCACCCCGCGCCGGGTGATATATCTGCGCGCATTCTCGCCCATGAATCCCGCCCCGTGTACCAAAGTGTGTACCAAAATGTGTACCAAAACCGAAGGCGCGAGGGTATTCATACCGCGATCATACGTCAAGCGCGACGAATGCCAACCACATAAACCATTGTTTTTGTTTTGTTATTTGGTGCGGAAGAGAAAAAAGCGCCCGTCTTGGGCGCTTGTTTCACTGGCGGACAAGGAGGGATTCGAACCCTCGATGGGGCTTTTGACCCCATACTCCCTTAGCAGGGGAGCGCCTTCAGCCACTCGGCCACTTGCCCTTATCTCTTTGCTGTTCCGTGCGGAACGACGCCTTTCTTAAACATCGCATCATCCCATGTCAATGCCGGAAACAGGCGATCTGGTCGTTTTCTTTTATCAAATCGGGCGAATGAAACCACCAGCTTTTTGAAGGGCTTTGCCATTGCCTTTTGCGGTTGAGGATCAAAAGAGTCTTCAAACCATCATATTGCTGTCATCGCAGCGAAAAACTTGGCTGTCATAAGGGCACTGTAAGCTTCTTTTTCCGGTTTGAACCCGTCAGAGACAGAAAGCAGGTTAAAGCATCATGCGCACCATCTATCAGAGCACGGATGACAACGGTCATACCCTTCGCGCCCTGAAACTCAGCAAGGAAGGCCACACAAGCCCGGTCTATCTCGGTCTTGTCATTCATGATGGCGAAGTGCTGTTTCGCACCCGTGAAAACTCATCTCGTGAATTTGTCCTGCAAAAGATCAAGGAATTCGTCGCGGCCCACAGCCCGACAATGAATGCACAACCGGCCTGAGGGCCGGTTTTTTATTGCCCGGATACAGCGGCGCGGTCATTCCCGCCCGTGACACCACGCGATACGAGATCGCGCCGGGGCGACACTCCCCGTTCGCCCTGCAACTCGAACCGCCGGTCGTTTGACCGGCGGTTTCTTTATGTACGTCATACGCCTTGCGTCACCGGTTTGCGGCCCCCAGCCCACATCAGGAAAATGGCAACCAGAAGCACCGGCAAAACACCGAAATTGATGATGTTCCACCCCGCCCCGGCAATCAGCGCACCTGCCACCAGCGATGCCACGGTTCCGGTAATGCTGTTGCCAAGCTCCATCAGGCTTTGCGCATGGCCGCGTTCCGATGCGTCATGCCCCTCGCCCAAAAGAGTCGTCCCCGCCAGAAGCATCAGGTTCCAACCGATCCCAAGCAAAAACGAACTGATGAGAAACGCCGAAAAACTGATCCCCGACACGGCAAAGACCACACTGAACACCAGCGCCAGCGCGCCGACCACCGCCATCAAACGCGCGCCAAACCGGTCAATCATCGGGCCGGCGACAAAGGCCGGTAAAAACATGCCGATAATGTGCCAGCGAATAATATTCGCCGCCGTATCAACATCAAACCCGCAAAACTTCATGGCAAGCGGTGTTGCCGTCATCACAAGGATCATGATGCCATGCCCCGCCGCACTGATGGCAATCGCCCCGCGCAACCTTGGACGGCGCAACAGTTCCAGCATGACCGCACCACCGGTGCGCGTTTTTGCAGGAACCCCGCCATCACGCAACATCAACATGATCAGGGCTGCGATGGTCGCCAACCCGGCCAATGCCAGATACGATCCGGCAAATGGAATCGCGACCATGTTACGCGTATAGCTGGCAATTTCCGGCGCGATCAGCGCCGCCAGAACACCGCCACCAACCACAAGTGCCGCCGCACGACCTTTCTGATCATCTCGGACCGCCTCAAGGGCGGTATAACGGTAATACATTGCCGATGCCTGATATCCGCCAATCAAAAACGTGCCCAGACACACCAGCAAAAATTCCGCCTGATACACACCACCCGCCACGACAGCACCGCCAACCACGCCGCTCGCCGCTCCCAGAAACAATCCCGTGCGCCTGCCATAATGCTGCATGATCATCGACAGCGGATGCACACAAACCAGATTGCCCACAACCAGCAAGGCCAATGGCAGGGTCGCCAGTTCCGCCATCGGTGCCAGATCAATCCCGATCAGTGATGTCAGGGTTATCCCGATCAGCGAACAGGACCAGTACAATGCCTGGGCAATAAATAGCAGACGCACTGATCCATTGGTCAGTAACAGCATGTTGCCAACTCCAATAAAAACAGATGATTACGAAAATATCTTCGCCGTTCACCTAAACCGGAACGGCCACCGGCCTTCGTCCGAAACGATCAGCGTATTCCTGCGGACTGACAGATAAATGGCGTTGAAAGGCCCGGCGCAGGGTTTCCGGATGGCCAAAACCGCAAAGCCGCGCCACACGCGTCACCGTCATGCCATCATCATGCAAAAGGGCACGCGCGGCTTCGATCCGGACCCGTTCAACATAACGTGCCGGTGTCATGCCCAGATCACGGGTGAATACCCGTGAAAATGTCCGTGCTGACATCCCCGCACGATTTGCCAGAACTTCCAGCGACAGATCACCATCCAGATTGCCCGGTATCCATTCCAGCAATCCGGCAAGCTGTGCCGTGGTTCCGATGGCGGGTGTCAGATAGGCAGAAAACTGTGCCTGCCCGCCCGGCCGTTTTAAGAACATCACCAGACGTCGTGCTACGGCAAGAGCAATTACCCGCCCGTGATCCGCCTCCACCAGTGCTAGCGCCAGATCAATACCCGCCGTCACCCCGGCTGAGGTAAAGATATGTGGATCACCATCCAGGCCCTGCGCATCATAACTGTACAAACGATCTTCGGTTACATCGACCTTGGGGAAACATTTGCGCATCTCATCACATCGCGACCAATGCGTGGTTGCCAGACGCCCGTCCAACAATCCTGCCTCGGCAAGGATCAACGCTCCGGAACAGACCGAACCAAGCCTTGGCACGCACATTTCGACCTGTACCAGCCAATCCAGTATATCCCGCCGCTCGCGCACCCGATTGACACCATCGCCCCCGGCAATCAGCACCGTATCGGTCGCTTGCAGCTCCAACTCCCGCCAATCCAGATCGGCATACAGCCTGAAACCGCCCGATGTCGGCACTGGCCCTGCCGCATCGGCAATCACCAGCACCTCATAGCCGCGTTCACGCCCCTGCCGCTCCAGTTCGGCATTGGCGGATGCAAAAACCTGTAAGGGCCCGACAACATCAAGACTCATGACATCGTCAAAGGCAAAACAGGCAATCATTCTGATGCTTGTGGTGTTGGTAATGCGCTCTGGCATGGCGATCCCCTTTATTCAGGAATGCAGCATGCCTCACGAAACGAATGGCAACAATGACAAACACCCCACGAATCTTGCCACAGCATATGCTGCAACAATCTTCGCGGGGTGTGTCTCTTCGCAGTTTTTACTGCGTCTCCCCACCAAACACGGGTTCAGCCCCCCCTAAAAACCGCTTCGCTGCAGCAGGGCATAGAAGTCACGAATCGTGCCTTCCTTGGCCGTCATGTCCTTGATGTCATCAACCAGCTTGTCGGTGAAATTGGGCTGCTTCA
This sequence comes from Thalassospira sp. MIT1004, assembly GCF_001858545.1. NCBI lineage: Bacteria > Pseudomonadati > Pseudomonadota > Alphaproteobacteria > Rhodospirillales > Thalassospiraceae > Thalassospira > Thalassospira sp. MIT1004. Next base: position 503,264 of record NZ_MCAO01000022.1, read on the forward strand.
AATATCCGACGACCCTTTTTCGCGCCATCGATGCCGATTTGCCTTCGATCAGAACGCCACTCGAACAGAATTGCACCAGCATATAGGCGCGTTTGCGCAGATGAAGCGACGGATTGTCGATCCGCTCGATCACCTTTTCACGCACCAGATAATCGGCCAGTCCCTCGTCCAGCTTGTCACCAATGCGTTGTTTCTGCTCGTCGGAAAGGTTCGATGCCTGAAGCGCATCATTCATCACCGTGACCGTCGCCATCTTGTCGCGCGGTTTGGCTTCACTGTCGCAGAAAGCGCGCAATGCCCGCATATCCTTGACCGTATCCATCAGCATGTCGAAAACTTCTTCGCCAAAATCCTCGACAATCCCCGAATTAACAACCGCCAGAAGCCAGGCCATCTTGCGGCAATTCGGCCCCATGCGGCCGTTGATTTCTGCAACACCGTCAATCAATGCCCGTGGGCCGCCAACATTTCGCAGACGTGCGCCACGCTCGGCAATGGCCGTTACCATCGGTGCGCCGTAAACGACCCCCTTCTCACTAATCAGACGATCCAGAATACCGACCAGCGGATCATGATCCCCTTCATGACGGGTCAGGCTGTTTGCACTGCGCAACTCGCGAACGATATAGTCAAACAGCGCATCCTGCGATGTCGAAAGCAATCCCGACCCGAACAGCGGGTTAAGCAGTTCAAGAATATCATCCGCCGCCCCGCGATTGCCGTGTGCACGCCCCATCGCCAGATCAATATGCAGGATAACCGCGTCGCCAAAGCTTCGCGAACTGCCAAGCAGTTCTTTCAGCGCCACCGGCGATCCAAGGATATCGGCAATAACATCGTCAAGCAGCTTACGCGCTGCCTCGTCTTTCTCGTCCCCCTTGACCTTCAGCGCCAGATCAAGCTTACCCACCCAGTTGCGGCTTGATGATAGAACGCGCGTAAGCGCAACCATCGTCAGGAAGTCGGTGTCTTCCGCAAGGTTCAGACGGCGAATTTCATCACGGACTTCGGAAATGGTCGCATCTTCAAACGCCGGCAGGTCGACCTTTTCAACCTCGCGCGCACGGGCTGCCAACTGTTCAATTGCGCCATGCAGCTTGTTCATGGCCTCAATATGGTCGCCGTCGGTCGCCTTGGCATGAATGCCGGCCACCTTGTCGACTGCGGTCGGCATCAATGTATCATGGAACATCAATTTGCGCAGGTTCTGGTAATTATACATCACCTCGCAAGGTGTCAGGATTTCCTGTTCGAAATATTTGCGTAGCAGACGATTGATCGTCGCGCGGCTTTCCGACTGCAACAGGTCGTTATCGGAATCACAAAGCGGCGCATCTTCAATGGCTGAGACACGAACATCCTTGTCGTCGTCTTCACCAGCACCCTGTTTTTCCAGAAGGACCTTTTCAATATGACGACCGTCGGCGCGTTCCCAATCACGAACAACCCGAACCGCAGAGATCTTGGTCTTTAAAAGCTTCTCAGCTTCGTTAACCGCCTCTTTCTCGACATCAAAGGTCGAATGAATGATCCAGCGTTCCCCACGCTGGACTCGTACTTCAAACGTCGTATCCGACATAACGCGCACTGGCTCCCTAACTTCCTGTTTGGGGCGGCATTTGCATGCCATTTCTCAGTCAGGCGCGTGTCCCGTTTTTTTTATATTTATACTTCTTTATAAGGCAATTCTGATGCTGAAAACAATAGGGCGAATTCGAACTTCTCAAATGAGCCCAAAAATCCCCGTATTGCGCGACAGAAAACGCAATCCACAACACATGCGACGCCATCAACACAACCATAGATGCATATACATTGATTTAAGGACCCTATCCAAGTTCTGCTTTGACGAGAACTCAGCGATACGACCGGGCAATAGAATCACTAAGCCGTCCCAAAAGGACACTCATGGCTGCAACCGTTGCCTCGGTTGTTGTATCCTTGGGAACCACGGAATCGGTAAACCGTTCGGATACGGCGGTTTCACCCGAATTGAAATTGACAATTTTCCAGCGCGCTGCGATCTGCACCGAACCGTCCGGCTGACGTTCGAACTGTCCCAGATCGACCACGATCTGCCAGACAACCCCGTCGCGCGAGTTCCACGGGAATGTCTCGATCCGCTGCGGGCTCAACCGATGGTCAAGGTTTTCGATCAACACCCGCTGAATGTTTTCATCCAGCGGCTCGGCCCAGCGATCAAACTGGTTGATCACCAGCCGGTTGTCACTTCTGCGCGTCACAATCTGGCTGCGATCAAGATGGCTTGGGATGGTAATCGGTCCCACCCCCATCACCGCCGTTCGGGTGGCCCCCGATGGGGCTGCAACATCGTCGGGGGATAACAGATAATAACGTTCCTGAACCGGTGTGCTGCACGCGGACAGGAAGCCAAGCGATGCCAAGAACACCCCCGCGATCAGTCGCTTGCGAATTGTCGCCGTTGTTTTCAGTTTGATTTGCATTTCCCGCATCATTCTTCCTCCCGGCGGCCCGGTTTGCCCAGGATCAGAGCATTCGGATTTTGTTCAAGGAAATCGGCCAGATCCCGCAACGACCTGGCTGCCGCCGAGAGCTCTTTCAGAGTTTCCTCAAAATTATAGCGGATCGGCGAATTCGGCGATGTCACGTCACGTACACCGCCAAGTGCAACCTGCGCGGATTCCAGCGCCTTCTGAGTGGCTGGCAACACGCTGGTATCAAGGTTCGTCACAAGCTGGTTCACCCCGGCAGCTGCCTGTTTCAGGCTATCCATGCTCTCAATGATCGCAGGCGATGTAACAATGTTCTCCATCCCCTCGACAGTCCCCAACAGTCGAATGCCGATTTCCTCAATCGGGAATGTTTCAACCTTTTCAAGCAACGAGGACAGGGAATTGCTGATCTCATCGATCTTTTGCGGCAATGTCGGCAATTCTGGAATTTTCCCCTGCGCATCGCCCAGATAGCGGGGCGGTGTCACCGGATACATGCCCAGATCAACAAACAGCTGGCCGGTTATAAAGCTCCCGGTTTTCAGACGTGCCCGCAAACCACGTTCGACCAGAACATCCATGATCTTCGCATAATCGACATCGGCGGTGTCCTGATTGCCGACCATTTGCACCCGTTCGGGCTCCAGCGTCACTTCAACAGGCACCCGGAACGATTGATTGGGAACGACATATTCCAGATTGACGCTGTTGACCGTGCCGACGCGAATGCCATTGAATTCAACCGGCGCGCCGGGCGAAAGCCCGCGTACAGAGGAATCGAAATACAGCATGTATTTCTGCGTGATGCCATACGCCAGAATTTCCGCCTGTTTACGGCTGTCATTTAACCGGAACACCGTATCGGGTTTCGCTGTTTCCGAATTCAGGCTTTCGTCAGGCGTATAGAAATTGATGCCACCGGCCAAAACTGATCGAACAGATTGGGCACGCACCGATACGCCTTCCGCATTCAGATCAAGACTGATGCCGCTGGAATTCCAGAAACGCGTATCGCGCTTGACCAATCCATCAAACGGCTTGCGGACATAGATCGGGATCGACACCTTTTCGGCCGCGGAATCCAGATTGGTATCAAGGACCTCGCCAACCTCTACCCCGCGCAGAAGAACCGGCGTTCCCGACGCGACTGAACCAAGTTCCTCCGCCATCAGGATAAACCGTGTTCCGTCCGATCCATCAGGCACATATTCCGGTTCTTCCGATCCGGTAAACTCGCGGGCCTCTTGGCCAGACCTGTCTGGAACCGCTTCGATATAAGCCCCTGAAACGATGGTCTGAAGGCCGGAAATCCCCTGTGCGGAAACGCGCGGGCGTACCACCCAGAATTTGGTTTTATCGGTCAGATAGGGTTCAAAATCCGAATTCATCCGCATCGTCAGAACCACATGCCCGAAATCCTCGCTCAGATTGATTTCGGTAACCTGTCCGACATCAACATCACGATACCGCACGGCGGTTTTGCCCGCGGTCAGTCCCTCGGCCGTTTCGAACGTCACGGTAACTTCTGGTCCTTTGGCTGCCGCATCGCGCCACAAAAGCCAACCGCCGATGATCAACGCGACAATCGGCACGATCCAGATGACCGGCAGGTTCTGAAATGCCTTTTTCACATCGGGCCTGCCTGGCTGCCCCTGACCGGCATTCCGGCTGGTGTCGTCCGTCATGATGACATCCCCTGTTCCTTTTGCATTCCCGCCCGATCCCAGATCAGCCGCGGATCAAATGCCATTGCCGACAGCATGGTCAGAATGACCACGGCACAGAAGGCCACAGCACCAAAGCCCGGTACAACGGTTGCTATGTTACCCAATTTCACAAGTGCTGCCAGTATCGACACCATAAACACGTCGATCATCGACCAGCGCCCGATCAGTTCGGTCACGCGATAGATCAATGTCCGTTCGCGAAGCGGCCCGGCAAGCCCCAGACCCGTTGCGGCATAAACCCAGCCCAGCAGCACAATCTTCATGATCGGCACTACGATACTGGCTGTGAAGACAACAATGGCAATCGGCCATTGCCCGGATTGCAGCAGCACCACCACCCCGGAAAGGATCGTATCGGATTCCGCCCGCCCCAGATAGGTGATCGTCATGATCGGAAAAATGTTGGCCGGGATATACAAAACGACCGCCGTCACCAGCAGTGCCCAGGCCCGCGACAGGCTGCCCGACTTGCGATGATGCAGATGCGTCCCGCAACGCGGGCATTTGCCCCCGGTTTCCCGTGCGGCACTGTCCGTTACGACAAACGCACAGGTCTCGCAGGTCATCCAGCCCGTTGCCTTTTCCTGCGCGGTACCGGCACGCAATTCTTCCAGATCCTCTAACATCGCATAACGCAAATTTTCCGGCGCCAGTCGCCGCCAGATCGTCCTTGGATCCAGCGTCGTGCTCATCAGCAATGTCGTCGGGATCAGAAAACAAACTGCATAAAAGGCTGGCCCCGCAATGACATCGGCAAAATCCGTCAGCTTCGTCAGCGCGACCAGAAGTCCGATCAGAAACACATCAAGCATCGACCAGGGCCGAATAACAGCCAAAACACGCCAGACTGCGCGCAAACCCGGCACCACGAACCCGAAATAAAGCGGCGCCAGCACATAGATATAAGCCCCGACCAGCATCAGCGGGGCAGCAATCGACGTCAACGCGACCATAAAGGCCAGAAACGGGAACCCCTCCTGCCAGAAGGTCACAACCCCGCTCAGCAACGTATTGCTTTCGGTGCGTCCTTCCATGGCAAAGGTCAAGATCGGAAATGAATTGGCAATCAGAAACAGGACAAGTGCCGTAATGGCAAAGGCCAGAGGCCGTTCAACCGTACCCTTCTGCGCCTGATACAAGGGCGACCCGCACCGGATGCAACGTGCCACAAAGCCCGGTGGAATGTCGTCTTCGACATGCAGGTAATCGCAATGTTCACAGGCAACAAGGCGATGCGACATTCAATCTTCCTGTTTCCATAAGGTATTAGCGCACAATCTGGAAGTCATATGAGTAAGCGGCAGAATTCATCCCCTGTCAAATCCGATTGGCAAAGCCGATGGGTCGGCATGCCATATCGCCAAACCCGAAAACAAACGCGATCCCAACCGTTTAGTTCCCGATTTTGGGCAAATAATGGCGCGCTTCGCCCAGAACAATCTCGTTCACCTGCGACAGCAACCCGCTTTGCATGTTCCAGTGATGCCAATAAAGCGGCCGCTCAATCAAATGCGGGCATGGCTGTACCAGCCGTCCACTCTGCAAACCTCCTGCTGCCTGATGTTCCTCGACCACGGCATAGGCAATACCCTGCTCGGCCACAGTCACAAACCCTTGTGAACTTGGCACTGTATGGGCCGGAAACTCGCCCGGCACCAATCCGAAATACCGGTTTAAAAACTGGTTTTGCAATTCGTCATGGCGCGAAAAATTTACCGCCGGGCAGGATCGCAACGCATCCGCCGTGACCCCATCGGCAAAATACCGGTCACGGAATTCCGGCGATACCACCATGATATAGCGCATCGAGCCCAATGGCCGCACCCGGCATCCCTGTATCGGATCGGGCCGCAAACTGACCGCGCCCAACACCGTTCCGGCCTGAAGTGCCTCGTGATTAAGTGCCTCGTCCTCGACCGTCAGATGCACCAGCAGGTCAAGCTCATCAAACAGCTTCTTGGGCACATTGACAAACCATGTCGCCAGACTGTCGGCATTCACCGCAATCGCGATCTGGCCAAACCGGTTGGCCGAATGCAGCTTTGGTAATTCCTCATATAATTCCTGCTCAAGCAGACTGACCCGCTGATAATGCTGCAAAAGCCGCTTTCCGGCATCGGTCGCGGCAATCGGTTTAGACCGGATGATCAATGGCTGCCCCAGCCGGTCTTCCAGCAACTTGACCCGCTGCGATATCGCCGACTGCGTCAGACCAAGATCACGCGCCGCCTTTTCGAAACTGCCATGCCGGATCACCTCGGCACTGGCCTGCAACAGCTTGTAATCGATCATTTTATTATCCCCGCCTCATCCACCAGCCACGCATCCCCTTCATCGATGTATCGCCTACCACCAAAGATGTATCGCCCCCATCAGGGTATATCACCTGTCGTCACGACGATGCTTCCATGCTGCTTAAACAAGCTTGCGAGCCAAACGATACCAGGGCAGGCCATACGCTGCCTCGCGCACTCCTGCCATAAAATTTACTAATACTATATCATGATAATTCGATTTTCTTATTTCTTAAAACTGCTATCCCTGCCCCATCAACAGCGATTTTGCGGGATGAAAAATGCTTCTGACCTTTGCGACCGGATTTGGCCTTGGCGGCGGACTGATCATTGCCATTGGCGCGCAGAATGCCTTTGTTCTCGGGCAAGGGTTGCGTCGCAACCATCCGGTGATGGTGGCATTTGTCTGCGCGCTATGTGATACCATCCTGATCGCAGCCGGTGTTGCCGGTCTGGGAACGTTGGTTGCCAACTACCCGATCCTGACCAAAATCGCGGCGTGGGGCGGTGCGGCCTTCCTGATCTGGTACGGGTTTGCAGCGCTCAGGCGTCTGTTTGAAACCGAAACCCTGTCAGAAAGCGATGTCAGGCAGGCGGGCTGGAAGGCAGTTCTGTCGACGACGCTTGCCGTGACCCTCCTGAACCCGCATGTATATCTTGATACCGTTGTCATGCTGGGCGGGATTGGCGGGCAATTCCCCGCCGACGAACGGCTGACCTTTGCGCTTGGCGCGATGAGCGCAAGCTTCGTCTGGTTCTTTGCCATCGCGCTGGGCGCGGCGTGGCTGGCCCCCTATGTGGCGCGGCCGATCACGTGGAAAATCATTGATGGGGTCACCTGTGCGGTGATGTGGCTGGTGGCTTACACGCTGATCGCACCGGAAATCACGTCCCTGATTTATTCCTGAGTAAAAATGAATAATCGATGTGATTAAACATTTTTTGTGAAAAATAGGGATTCGGGCGGCTTATTTGCCCATCGCTTCCTTGAAATGCTGTCGGCAGACCGAGACATAGCGATCATTGCCACCGATTTCGACCTGGGCCCCCTCGCGCACCGTATTGCCGTTTTCATCAACGCGCAGAACCATCCCGGCCTTGCGTCCGCAATGACAGATTGTCTTAAGTTCGCTTAGCTTGTCCGCCCAGGCCAGAAGCCATTTCGAACCTTCAAAAAGCTGCCCCTGAAAATCGGTACGGATGCCATAACACAGCACCGGCACGCCAAGCTTGTCGGCGACATCGGAAAGCTGCCAGACCTGATCCTTGGTCAGAAACTGCGCCTCGTCCACCAGCACGCAATCAATCCGGCCTTCATCCAGCTTTTCTCGGATCAGGGCGCACAGGTCGGTATTGCCGTCAAACAAGACGGCCGGGGCTTCAAGGCCAATGCGCGATGCGATCTTGCCAACACCAAACCGATCATCAAACGCCACGGTCAGCAGAAGCGTCTGCATGCCGCGTTCCTGATAGTTGAAGCTCGATTGCAAAAGCGTCGTCGATTTGCCCGCATTCATCGACGAATAATAAAAGAACAGCTTGGCCATGGTTTCCCCCGAAAATCGTTATTGGGGAATAGCCGATCAATCGGGATTGATCAATATGACAACGGCACCCAAACCAGTTATCCGCCATTGCGGCCAATATCGATGTCACGCAATTCGCGGCGCATGAAATCAAGCAGCGACTGGATTTTGGCACTGCGCGTCACACCGGCGGGAAACACGGCAAAAACTTCAAGATCGGGCAGTTTGCAGTTCGGCAGAACATGCACGACATCGCCGCGCTCAATTTCATCGGCAATATCGCAAAACGGCACAACCGCAAGCCCGTGCCCGCCGCGCAGGAATTGCAGACGGGCGGTTGCATTATCAACCCGGACACTACCCGATACCCGAATGGATTTTTCCTGATCATCGCAGATCAGGCGCAGGGATTCAGGAACCCGGCTATACATCACCCAGTCATGATCGGCGAGCTGTTCGGGGGTTTCGGGCAAGCCCACCCGTGCAACATACCCCGACGACGCCGCAATGATCCGGTGGGTCTGATAGAGCTTGAAGCTTTTGAGCTCCGAGCTTTTAAGCGGCCCGGACCGGATGCCGATATCAATCCCCCGCCCGATCAGATCGACAACCTCGTCAGACAGATGAACATCAATCGCCACCCCGGGATAGGTTTGACGAAACCGGTCAAGGATCGGCACGATGCGAAGCGTGCCCAGATGCACCGATGAAGTGATCGATATTTTGCCGACCGGCTCGTCACGCAGGATTTCGACCCGTTTGCGGGCGGCCTCGGCCTCCAGCGCAATCGTCCGGCAGCTGTCGTAATAACGCGTCCCGGCATCGGTCAGACTGAAATTGCGGGTGCTGCGCCGAAGCAACGGCACGCCAAGCTTGGCTTCAAGCTGCCTGATCTGATGAGACACCGCAGCACGGCTCAGCCCCATCTTGCGCGCCGCGGCAGAAAACCCTCCATCCTCGACCACGCGGGCGAAAATCATCATCGCCCGAACTTCATCCAGTGCTGACATTTCATGCGCTCATTTAATTTGACAATCTGTCCAATTCTTCGATCTGGCGCAAATTAGATCAGCATCCTATCCTTGGTGCAAATCCTATTCACATAGCAAGGACCAAAACGATGCGTATTCTGATGATTGTGACGTCGCATGACAAAATGGGCGATACCGGCCATAAAACCGGTATCTGGCTGGAAGAACTTGCCGCCCCCTATTTCCGGTTCCGCGATGCCGGTGCCGATATCACGCTAGCTTCCCCCAAGGGCGGTCAGCCGCCGCTTGATCCCAACAGTCAGGTTCCCGATGCCCTGACCGAAGCGACCAAACGGTTTGAAGGTGATGAGGAAGCGCAAAAAGCATTCGCCAATACCGTGACGCTTGATGGCCTGAAAGCCGATGATTACGACGCGCTGTTTTATCCCGGCGGTCACGGGCCGCTTTGGGATCTGGCAACAGATGTCAAATCCATCGCACTGATCGAGGCATTTGTCGCACAGGACAAACCGGTTGCCGCCGTCTGCCACGGCCCGGCGGCATTCGTGAATGCCAAAACCAAAGACGGCAAGCCGCTGGTTGCGGGCAAAAAAGTCACCGGTTTCACCAATGACGAAGAAAAGGCCGTCGGCCTTGAAAAGGTCGTACCGCTTCTGATTGAGGACGAATTCACCAAACAGGGCGGCCTTTATGAACGCGCTGACATGTGGGCGTCCCATGCGGCTGTCGATGGCAAACTGGTAACTGGCCAGAACCCTGCATCCAGCGATGCGGCCGCAGATGAGGTTATCAAACTGCTTGGTAAATAATCGCTTGACCTTCCAGCAACTGGAAGCCCCATAGTCGGATTATCGAATCCAACCTGACGGAGCAACCGGAATGCTGAAACTGAAAGTCGATGAAATGAGCTGCGGCCATTGCGCTGCCACTGTTACCAAAGCTGTCGAGGGCGTTTCGGGCGTTGAAAAAGCCGATATCGACCTTGCAAAGGGCGAAGTAACCGTGACCGGCAATCCCGATGTCGCAGCCCTGATCGCCGCCATTGACGATGCCGGTTATCCGGCCCGCGAACTGGCCTGATCGATCAAGATATCCACGCGGAAGGCCGCCCCGATGGGCGGTCTTCTGCGTTTCGGTTTCCCGCATTCAGGCTTTGTCGACATGTTCGATATCAGGCAGGAAAATCGCAAGGAAACCAATGGCCGGTAACCATGCGCAAACCTGATAGACCAGCCCCAGCCCGAAATGATCAGCCATCACGCCAAGAATGGCCGCACCAATCCCGCCAAGCCCAAAGGCCAGGCCAAAGAACAGCCCGGAAATCATGCCAATACGTCCCGGCACAAGTTCCTGCGCATAGACCACAATCGCCGAAAATGCCGATGACAGGATCAGACCGATGGCAATCGAGAGCATCACGGTCGCCCCCAATCCAACATAAGGCAGGATCAGTGCGAAGGGCAGTGCTCCAAGGATCGATCCCCAGATCACTTTTTTGCGACCAATCCGGTCGCCCACCGATCCGCCGATCAGGGTTCCTGCCGCGACCGAAGCCAGGAAAATGAACAGATAAATCTGCGCATCGCCTTCGGAGAGCGGGAATTTTTCCATGAGGTAAAACACGTAATAGCTGGTGAAGCTGGCAAGATAGAACCATTTCGACAGCATCAGACATAACAGAACCAGAAGGCCACCAATCACCTGGCGTCGGGCCGGAAGATTTGCCGCCAGATGAACAACACGCGGGCGCCGCACGGCATGGCCGTTGCGTTTATACCAACGCCCGAGCAGCGTCAGGATCACAACACCGGCCAATGCAGCAAAGGCAAACCATGCCAGACTGCCCTGTCCGTGCGGCAAAACCACTGCGACCACCAGCAACGGCCCGATGGCTGAACCGACATTGCCGCCCACCTGAAACAGCGACTGCGCAAAGCCATGCGCCCCGCCCGATGCCAGACGCGCCAGACGCGAGGATTCCGGGTGAAAGATCGATGATCCCACGCCGAGCATCGCACTGCCCACAAGCAGCATCGCAAAACTGGTTGCCGAGGACAGAACCAGAAGCCCCGCCATCGACATCCCCATACCAAACGGCAGGGAATAAGGTTGCGGCCGACGGTCGGTGAAATGGCCGATAAAGGGCTGCAACAGTGATGCCGTCACCTGATAGGTCAGGGTCAATAGACCGAGCTGCGCAAACGATAGATCAAAGCCGCCCCTGAACACCGGATAAGCCGCGACAAATAGCGACTGGATCATATCGTTCAGCAAATGGCAGAAACTGGCCGCACCCAGAACCGGCAAAACGGTTCGGGAGACTTGCGGTCGGTTGAGAACGGCTTCGTTCATCGGGGACCTCGTTGAAATGACATTAAACGCACGCCTTGGTGCGTTGATCATCATTATAAAAATTGCAAAACGGCCCACCACCGCGTTAGGGTCAATTTATTACGAGACTGGGCCAATCACGCAAGACAGGCATCGATGTCATCATTTCGCGAAGTTCCAAGACCGATTATCGCATTGGGGACGGATTATCCCGATGGTCATGTGATTGCCGCCCATCGCCATGATCGCGATCAGTTGCTATATGGCATGACCGGGGTTTTGATGGCATCAACCCCGCACGGCGCATGGATGATGCCACCCCAGCGCGGCATGCTGATCCCCGCCGGGGTCATCCACGAGGTCCGCCTGTTTGGCGATGTCAAAATGCGCTCGCTTTATCTGCGCCCGGACCGGCTGGGCGCGACAGACAACCAGTGCAAGGTGGTCGGCATTTCATCGCTGATGCGTCATTTACTGATCGAAGCGGTTGCCGTCCCGGCGGAATATGACATGGCGGGTCGTGATGGTACACTGATGGCGCTGATTGAACATGAAATCAAACGGTTGCCGGTCCTGCCACTGTCGCTTCCGCTACCGGAACAGGCCGCATTACGGGAAAAATGCCGTGCCTTTCTGGCATCTCCGACCCCGCATGAAACCATCGATGACTGGTGCCATCATCTGGGCATGAGCCGCCGAAGCTTTACCCGGCAGTTTCGCAAGGAAACCGGATCAAGCTTTGTTGAATGGCGTCAACAGGCCTGCATCCTTGCCGCCCTGCCAAGACTGGCCGCCGGTGAAGCCGTGACAACGATTGCGATGGACCTTGGCTATGACAATCCCGCCGCGTTCAGCAACATGTTCAAACGCATCCTTGGCGCATCACCACGCGATTACCGGACTGCGGGCACGTAGGAAAATATTTCGCCTCTGAGCTTGCAAAAAAATGGAACATCAGGATCACTTCATCGGGCACCAAGCAAATTGCACATAGAAAAATGGTTAAGCCCGCATGCTAAATCGGACTTAACCATTGAAAGATAACGCCGAAACAAGATCGGTTGGCATTCATGATGCCATATCAGCGCCCGAGCCTTGGCGAAACGGAGCAGACAGCCTAAGCAGCCTTTACCGCCGACAAGAAAGCTTCGACTTTCTGAAGCAGGATATCTGCCTGCTGAGACATATTATTTGAGGCAGAAAGAACTTGCTCGGCCGCAGCCCCGGTTGATGCCGCGGCTTGGTTGACACCGTGAATATTGGCCGTTACTTCGCCGGTACCCGCAGAAGCCTCCTGTACGTTCCGATTGATTTCATCGGTTGCGGCACCTTGCTGTTCAACCGCACTGGCTATTGCCGATGCAATTTCACTGATTTCGGTGATGGTTGTTCCGATGGAATCAATGGCAACAACAGCGCCCTCTGTTTCGCTTTGGATTGCGGTTATCTGATTGGTAATTTCCTCGGTGGCCTTGGAGGTCGCATTAGCAAGGTTTTTCACCTCGGCCGCGACAACGGCAAAACCTTTGCCTGCTTCACCTGCGCGGGCAGCCTCGATCGTGGCATTCAGAGCCAAAAGATTGGTCTGTGCCGCAATATCACTGATCAAACCGACGACATCACCAATTTTCTGAGCCGCTTCTGCAAGTCCACGAACCTGTGCATTCGTACTTTGCGCTTCCACAACAGCCTTATCCGCCACACGGGATGACTGTGTAACCTGGTGGCTGATTTCAGAGATCGATGCACTTAGTTCTTCGGATGCGCTGGCAACGGTTTGAACATTATTTGATGCCTGCTCGGCCGCCGCAGCAACCACCGTTGACTGACGACTGGTTTCTTCTGCGGTTGCCGTCATTGACGTTGCAGTATGCTGCATTTCGGTCGCTGCATCCGAGACCGTTTTCAGAACGACCGATACATCACCTTCAAAATCACCGGTCAGTTTTTCGATCAACCTGGCGCGGGATTCACGCTGTTTCTGGGCTTCGACTTCCTGGGCGGCCAGTTCCTCTGCCTTGATCATGTTTTCTTTAAACACGAGCACCGCCTTGGCCATATCACCAATTTCATCCTTGTGATCCTGTCCGGGGATATCGACGGTTTTGTCGCCTCCGGCAAGAACCCGCATCGCGTTTGTAATGGTAATAATCGGACGCGAAATACCAACACCGATCAGCCACGCTGCTGCCAAACCGACCACCACAGCAATTGCAGAAATAATTGCGGCAAGCGAAATGGCAAAAGCGTTTTCTGCTTTTGCTCTAGGACCAATCTCGTCCTGTTTGGCTTTGAAGGACAGTTTGAGTTCTTCGATGTCGCTTGCGACCTTTGGCCCCAGAACGTTCAAGGTAGATTCAGCGATACGTTGTTGTTCCGCAGGATCCTTGGTTGCGCTTAACGCACGAACCGCCGCAGCATACGCCGCAATATCCTGATCCACAGCTTTCGCACTTTCGAGATAGTCAGGGTCTTTAACAAGAGATAAAAATTCGGCGTTAAGCTTTTTGGTTGTTTCCAATCTTTGATTTGCGTTTTCAAGTGCTTCAGGAGACGGCCTCATCTGAAAACTCAAAACCGAGACACGAGCTTCAAGCATATTGGCCTGAACACGTGAAGCTTGGTTTGATTGCAGTGCAATCTGCCGATACTCGTTGAAGTTACTGTCTGCATCCATCAATGCAATGACGCAGATCGCCGACACCGTGATCATCAAAACCAACATCACGCCAAAACCGCCAGCAACTTTGATGGCAATTTTAATTCGCTTTAGAAGCCCCATATTACTACCCCACACCCCAATAACTATCCTTTAGTATTGCTCCCCCAAAAAAGAACCACACATCTAGAGGGAGCCTTGATACAAAAGAATGAATTCATTTCACGCAGCAATCAGAGGAAACTGTTTCGCTCTGAGCAAAATTGTCCCATGCAATCAATGGCTTTGAATGAACATGACCTGCCAGCACGCAACTTGAGATGAAATATGCGAAATTGCCTCAAGTCATTACGAAGATTTCTAAGGTTTCAGAATGCTTACAGGAAATAAACACTGTGCGACGATCATCCTGAGCACTTCGCCAAGCTGCGTATAATCACGTCTCACACTTTGCTTGAGATTAACCAACACCCCAGTCGGAAAGTTAACAGTCAAACGCAGATAGATCGCGAATGCCAAATATCGCACGGGCAAAACATCGCTTATGCACGGATACAGGCGATCATTTCAGTTTGGCACTGAAGTTCACTCTGCACACACCATCAAAGACAGAGAAACAGTGGTACAAAAATGAACCAAAATCAAGAAAAAACACCTTTAGTGGTATTTTTTTAGACCATTAAACTCAAAAGTATAAATTTTGAGAATCTAAATAAATCAAAGGTTCATGTTTTTTTGATTCTTCACACTCCAATTCCATACAGGAACAGCAGTTATGATAACCAACCTTAGTGAGCGAATAAGAGAGGCAAGAAAGCATATAGGGCTTAGTGCATCGGAAGCAGCAGCCCTTGCCGGACTTACACGCAAATCGTGGGAACGTTACGAGCTGGACAAAAATGAACCAAAAGCATCATCTTTGGCTGTACTGGTTGATAAGGGCATAGACGCAAGCTGGCTGCTGACAGGAAGGGGCAGTATGTTGAGAAGCGAAGTGCTGGATCAAGCGCGCGTGATTGACCCCGATTTAATACGCATGATTCTCGAGGAAATTGAATCCTATCGCTCACAAAACAATAGGACATGGAGCATATCGGAGGCGGCTCGCGTTATTGTTCTAAGCTATGAAATGCTGCAAGCAGAAAGAGATCGGGGTATTGAGCCATCTCCAAGAAACCTGAACCTACTCTTACAGGCAGCAAATCTGTGATTTAACGACAAAAAGCTCAGGTGCCTCCCAATTCTACAAAAATATGTTTTATGAAATCTTCAGGCAACATTTGGCTCATTAACGTTGAAGATGATTAGCGACACATAGAACTCAACAAAAAGCCGCCTGTTTCAAATCGAAACGGGCGGCTTTTGCACATCTTCTGATGATTGAAATCAGCCGAGGATTTTGTCGCGGAGCATCTGGTTGACCATGCCCGGGTTGGCTTTGCCACCCGTGGATTTCATGACCTGGCCAACGAACCAGCCCAGCATGCGGTCCTTGCCGTCGCGGATTTCCTGAACCTTGTCCGGGTTGGCCGCAATGACTTCGTCGATTGCTGTTTCAATCGCACCGGTATCTGTGATCTGCTTCAGACCTTTTTCTTCCACGATCTTTTCCGGGTCATTGCCGGTTTCGATCATGATTTCAAAGACGTCCTTGGCGATACGGCCCGAAATGGTGTCATCCGAAATCAGGTCCAGAAGTTTGCCGAGATTTTCGGCCGTAACCGGGCTTTCGGTGACGGGAACTTCCAGCTTGTTGAGCGCACCAAACAGGTTGGTGATCACCCAGTTCGCGGCAAGTTTGCCGTCGCGGCCCTTGGCAACGACTTCGTAATAGGCGGCCTTTTCCTGATCGGCGACGAGAACACCGGCATCATAAGCCGATAGGCCGTTTTCACGCATGAAGCGAGCTTTTTTCTCGTCCGGGAGTTCCGGCAGGGTCTTTTCGATTTCGGAAACGAATGCCTGATCGAATACTAGCGGCAGCAGATCCGGGTCCGGGAAATAGCGGTAATCATGTGCCATTTCCTTGGACCGCATCGAACGGGTTTCACCCAGACGCGGATCGTAAAGACGGGTTTCCTGAACGATTTCGCCACCGGCTTCGATGACTTCGACCTGACGCTTTGCTTCGATCTCGATCGCCTGCATCACATAACGGATGGAGTTGACGTTCTTGATTTCGCAACGCGTGCCAAATTCGGCACCCGGACGACGGACCGAAACGTTGGCATCGCAACGCATCGAACCTTCGTTCATGTTGCCATCGCATGTGCCAAGGTAACGTACAATCGCGCGCAACTTGGTCAGGTAGGCACCGGCTTCTTCCGGGGTACGGATATCAGGCTTGGACACGATTTCCATCAGGGCAACGCCTGAACGGTTCAAATCGATATGCGAATATTTCGGGTCCTGATCGTGCATCGATTTACCGGCATCCTGTTCAAGATGCAGGCGTTCAATGCCAACCGATTTGGTCGAGCCATCAGGCATGTCGAGAATAATGGTCCCCTCGCCGACAATCGGTTTGTCGAACTGTGAAATCTGATAGCCCTGCGGCAGATCGGCATAGAAGTAGTTCTTGCGTGCAAAGACGCTTTCAAGATTGATCCTGGCTTTGAGGCCAAGGCCGGTCTTGACGGCTTGCCGCACACATTCCTCGTTGATCACGGGCAACATGCCCGGCATGGCCGCGTCAACAAGGCTGACATTGGTGTTCGGATCGTTACCGAATGTGGTCGATGCACCGGAAAACAGTTTGGATTTGGAAACCACCTGACAGTGAACTTCCAGACCGACAACAATTTCCCAAGGGCCGGTTGAACCTTCGATGATATAGGTCATGGATCAGCCCTCCTGCCCGGCCGGTTTCGCGGTAAAGTTGGCGGCAGCTTCAAGCACGCCACCGACACGCAGAACGGTTTCTTCGTCAAACGGTTTACCAATCAGCTGCAAACCAAGCGGCAGACCTTCGGTAGACAGGCCCGTCGGAACGGACAGACCCGGAAGACCCGCAAGACTTGCCGGAACGGTAAAGACGTCGTTCAAATACATTTTGACCGGATCGTCTTCGTTATCGCCAATCGCAAAGGCCGCCGACGGGGCGGTCGGTGCCAGAATGGCGTCAACAGTGCCAAATGCGGTTGCGAAATCCTCGTAAATGCGACGACGGACCTTGAGCGCCTTGTTGTAATAGGCGTCATAGTAACCAGCCGACAGCACATAGGTGCCGATCATGATGCGGCGCTGGACTTCCTTGCCGAAACCGGCCGCACGGGACTTCATATACATGTCGTCGAGGCTGTCGCCTTCGTCCATGACCCGCTGGCCGTAACGCAGGCCGTCATAACGCGCAAGGTTCGAGGATGCCTCGGCCGGGGCAACGATATAATAGGTGCCAAGCGCGTATTTGGTGTGCGGCAGGGTCACATCGACCACTTCGGCACCCGCATCGCGCAGCATCGCAATACCGTTATCCCACAGCTTGTTGATTTCTTCGGGCATGTTATCGACACGGTATTCTTTCGGAATACCGATTTTCATGCCGCGAATGTCACCCGTCAGGGCGGCCTCGAAATCAGGAACCACAACCGGGGCGGATGTGCTGTCCTTGGCATCGTGTCCGGCCATTGCGCCCAGCATGATCGCAGCGTCGCGAACGGTTTTGGTCATCGGACCAGCCTGATCAAGCGAGCTTGCAAAGGCGACAATGCCCCAGCGCGAGCAACGGCCATAGGTTGGCTTCAGGCCGACAATACCGCAATAGGATGCCGGTTGACGGATCGAGCCGCCGGTATCGGTACCGGTCGCCGCCAGCGCCATGCCCGCAGCAACAGCAGCCGCCGAACCACCAGATGAACCACCCGGAACCAGATCCTTGCCATCCTTACCCTTCCACGGGTTGATGACATTGCCGTAATAGGACGACGTATTGGACGACCCCATGGCGAATTCATCAAGGTTGGCCTTGCCGAGCATCACCGCGCCGTTATTGAACAGGTTGGTGGTGACGGTGGATTCATATTCCGGTTTGAACCCCTCAAGAATGTGCGAGGCTGCGGTCGTCTGGACACCTTCGGTGCAGAACAGATCCTTGATCGCAATCGGCAGGCCTTCCATTTTGCCCGCGTCACCCTTGGCGCGCTTGGCATCGGAAGCCTTGGCCATGTCGATGGCCTTGTCCGGGGTTTCGGTGATGTAAGCGTTCAGATTACGGTGCGCTTCCATCGATTTGATGTGGGCTTCGGTCAGTTCGACCGACGTGTAATCGCCCTTTGCCAGCCCGTCACGGGCTTCGGCAAGCGTCAGATTTGTCAGATCAGTCATTATTCAACCACCTTCGGCACAACAAAACAGCCAGCATCGGTCATCGGTGCGTTTGACAGCACTTTTTGCTGGATATTGCCATCGGTGACTTCGTCCTTGCGCATCGGCAGGGTCAGATCGGCAACCGACGTCAGGGGATCACAACCCTCGACATCAACTTCTTGCAGTTCCTCGACGAAATCGAGGATACGGGTCAAATCTCCCGCCAGTTCGCCAAGCCCTTCTTCGGACACGTTGATACGCGACAGAAAGGCGATCCTGCGAACTGTTTCCTTATCCAAAGACGACATGGATGAAAGTCTCTCTTAAGGAATGACAAAACACCCGGCAGGCAGGCAGCCTGCCGGAACCTGAAATTACAGCGCGGAAACTAGCACCCCGCCGCCGCCGCTGCAAGGGTCGTTGCCGCCCTTTACTATGGGCTAGCATTGCCCGGTTTCGTGACCAACGTACCGCGCCATGCCGACGTTATTTGAACAAAAGAGAACGGCCCGGCTCAAACCAGATGGATTTCTTCTCCGAAGAAGAGCCCGTTCAGGCTTTGTCACGCGATCATGGTTGCACCAGGTTCACAGCGAAATCCTAGTTCCGGCCTGCTCCTTCAAAATTTGACCTGCGTCCTCAAGACGACCGATCCCGGCCATACTCCCTGCCGTGACAAAATCGGCTGCCGCAGTCACCTTGGGGGCCATCGACCCGTCAGGCAATGAAAGTGCGCGCGCCTCATCAGGGGAAAGCCTGTCAATCCGACAGGCATCTGGCGTCCCGAAATCACGGTAAACCCCGTCCACGTCGGTAAGCAGCAGCAAAGCATCGGCACCGATCTCCTTGGCGAGAAGAGCACTGGCGGCATCCTTGTCGATGACCGCTTCGATGCCGGTCAGGCTGCCGTCTTTTTGATAGACCACCGGAATACCGCCCCCTCCCGTGCAAATAACAATAACACCATACTTCAAAAGCAATTGAATAACCGGGATGTCAGGTATTTCGACCGGCTTTGGGGAGGGAACGACCCGACGCCATTTATTGCCGTCCTGCGCAATGGTCCAATGGCCTTTGGCAGCCTTTTCTTCGGCCTCTTCCTTGTCATATACGGGGCCGACGAATTTGGTCGGACGGGCAAAAGCCGGGTCCTTTTTATCGACAACGACCTGTGTCAGCAAAGCAGCAACCGGCCGTTCATGATTCAACGCATTTTCCAATTCCTGCTCGATCATGTATCCGATCATGCCTTCGGTTTCAGCCCCCAGAACGTCAAGTGGATATTCTTCTTCCGGACGATATGCGGCACCTTGCAAAGCCAGCAAACCGACCTGAGGCCCATTGCCATGCGTCAGAACAAGATGATGCCCATCGCGAACGATTTGGGCCAGCACCGTGGTAGCGCGCCGCACATTGGCGCGCTGCGTATTGGCCGTCATGGGTTCGCCGCGTTTAAGCAGAGCATTCCCACCAAGGGCTGCCACAACAAGCATGTTATCCTCCCAGTGTTGCGACCAAAACGGCTTTGATCGTATGCATCCGGTTTTCAGCCTGATCAAAAACAATCGATGCCGGGCTTTCGAACACCTCGTCGGTAACTTCCATCGCATCAAGGCCGAACTCTGCCTTGATTTCCGCCCCCACACTGGTGGTGGTATCATGAAATGCTGGAAGACAGTGCATGAAGCGCACATGCGGATTGCCCGTTTTGTCCAGAACGTCCTTGTTCACCTGATACGGACGCAGGATATTGATCCGTTCGGCCCATTTTTCCTTGGGCTCCCCCATCGAAACCCAGACATCCGTGTAAACGAAGTCAACGTCCCTGACCGCCTCGTCAACATTTTCAGTGAGGGTCAGCTTGGCCCCGGTTTCACGCGCAACCGATCGTGCTTCTTGCTGAATGCTTTCGACCGGCCAGCAGTTTTTGGGCGCACACAGGCGTACATCCATGCCCATCTTGGCACCACCAATCAACAGGCTGTTACCCATATTGTTGCCAGCATCGCCCAAAAAGGCATATCGGGTTTGGTGCAGCGGCTTTTCGACATGCTCCTGCATGGTCAGGAAATCTGCCAGAATTTGCGTTGGATGGAATTCATCGGTTAACCCGTTGAAAACCGGAACCCCCGCATATTGCGCAAGCGTTTCCACGACTTTCTGCCCAAAACCACGATATTCGATCCCGTCATAAATACGGCCCAGAACACGTGCCGTATCCTTGACGCTTTCCTTGTGGCCAATATGGCTTCCGGTTGGCCCAAGATAGGTCACGCGCGCGCCTTGATCATAGGCGGCAACTTCGAACCCGACCCGTGTACGCGTGGAATCCTTTTCAAAAATCAGCGCAATGTCCTTACCGGTCAAAGTCGGAACTTCGTAGCCGGCATATTTAGCCGATTTCAAATCCTTCGCCAGCTTCAACAGGAACTTGATTTCCTCACCGGAAAAATCGCTCAGGGTCAGGAAGCTACGGTTTTTAAGATTAAATGCCATTTTCAGGCTCCTTCGTTCTATGCAACCTGGGGCCTGGCCCCTACACCGGATCACGCATGGTTGGGCAGCTCATGCAATGCCCGCCGCCGCGCCCCCGGCCCAATTCGGCGCCCGGTATGGCAAGAACCTTGATACCTGCGGCTTCAAGGGCGGCATTGGTATCGTCGTTTCGGTCATAACCGATGACGACGCCCGGACGCAGGGCCAGAACATTGTTTCCGTCGTTCCATTGTTCGCGTGACTGTTCGGCTTCGTTATTGCCGCCAGTCGGGACAACTTGCAGGGATTTATAGCCAAGAACCTCGGCAACGATGTCAAAGATGGGACGCGGATCGACACGGAAGTTCAGCTTGCCTGCTTCGGAACCGGGACGAATATCATAGCAAACCAGACCGTCAGCGACTTCCTTGAACGTCGTCACGACATCCCCTCCGCACAGGGTGAAAATCGTATCCAGATGCATGGCGGCACGTGATTTCGGAATCTGGAAGGCAAGGACACGTTCAACCACGTTATCGCGGAACAAAGCCTGCGCAAGTTGCCCCACCGCCTGTGGCGAAGATCGCTCGCCCATGCCAACCAGCACCGTGCCATTCCCGACCGGCATGATATCGCCGCCCTCCAGCGTCGCCAGACCATGATCGCGGGTTGGATCGCCCCAGTGGATCTTTGTCTTTCCCGAAAATTTTGGATGAAATTTGTATATTGCCGTATTAAGCAATGTTTCCGGTCGCCGTGCCGCCCAGAACATCGGGTTGACGGTAACCCCGCCATAAATCCAGGCACTGTTGTCGCGGGTAAACAGCGCATTGGGCAATGGCGGTAAAATGAAACCATGATGCCCCAGATAGCTGCCGAACAAGCCGGTCGGCTCAAAAGGCAACTCATCGACGGTCAACCCGCCCAGAAGGAGTTCCGCAAGGCTTGCAGCCGGAAGATCTTCCATCCAGCCACGCAATTCCGAAAGCGCGCCAACACCGATCTGATCGGCAGTGATGCGATGATCAAGAACCCAGGAACGGGCTTCTTTGATGGCAAGCGTTTCAGATAGCAGATCATTGACATCAAGGACTTCGACACCTTCGTTGCGCATGATACTGGCAAAGACATCATGATCCTTTTGGGCCTGCTTGACCCAAAAAACATCATCAAACAAAAGCTCCTGACAATTAGCCGGCGTCAAACGACGATGGGCCAATCCGGGGCGACAAACAACAACCTGACGCAACGTTCCGGTCTCAGAATGAACGCCGAGCATTTTTTCAGACATGACACTGTCCTTTCGGGGGACCTAAAGAGAAGTTCCGACACACAAAACGACAGTAATCATGACTGTCAGCATCAAAAGAAGCGGCCAGACAAATGCCAGCCAGCGGTCGTAAGACACCCGACCAATGGCGAGCCCGCCAACCACCACGGCAAATGTCGGATTGATCAGATTGACCAACCCGTTTGCCGACTGATAGGCGGTCACGATCAGATGCCTGTCGACCCCGGAAAAATCGGATAAGGGTGCCAGAATCGGCATCGACAGAACAGCCAGCCCCGATGACGACGGCACAAGGAAACTCATTCCCGCCTCGATCCAGAACATCAGGTTGATAAAAGCCAGATTGCCAAGCCCGCTCAGGCTGCCGACAGCCCCGTGCAGCAATGTGTCGGCAATCAGGCCGTTTTGCATGATCACCACAATCCCCCGAGCCAGCCCGACAACAAGGGCGACCCCCAAAAGATCGCGCGCCCCGTCGACAAAATGCCCCGTCACTTCTTTTTCGCCCATTCGCGCCAAAAGACAGATCACAATCGCAGAACCAAGGAACAGAGCCCCCATCTGGGCCATCCACCAATCCTGGGATGAAACGCCCCAGATCATCACCGCGAAGGTTAAACCGAACAGGATCAAGATCAGGCTTTGTTTACCAGTAAGGGTCGCACTGTCTGTTTGGGCGTTATGACCTTTCAGAAAGAAGGACCGGTGTGAATCCAGTTGCTTGGCAACAATCGATTTCGACGGGTCATTTTTCACCCGACCAGCATAACGCATCACATAAGCAATGCAGATGACCAAACCCAAAATCAGGATAACAAAGCGCAACACAATACCCGCAGTGAACGGAATATTCGCTGCGTTCGCCGCAATCACGGTGGCAAACGGATTTATGGTCGAGCCCAGAACACCGATACCGGCACCAAGCATGATGATCGCAACCGCGGTCACGGTATCGTAGCCCGCTGCAATCATGACCGGAATTAACAGACCATAAAAAGCCAGCGTTTCTTCCGCCATGCCATAGGTGGTCCCCCCGATGGCAAACAAGGTCATCAAAATAGGGATCATCCATATCTCGTGCCCTTTTAGCTTTTTCATCGCAGATCGAATACCGGTATCGATTGCACCGGTCGCGTTTACCACGCCGAGAAAACCGCCAAGGAAAAGAACAAACAGCGCCACATCAATCGCATTTGCGGCATAGCTATCAGGATCATAAAAACCGGCACCGGGTGCCAGCATGACATCAAAGAAGCCCTGCGGATTCGGATCGACTTCGTGATATGTACCGGGAACGGCAACCTCACGACCAATCGCCTCATTCATTTCCCGGTCATACTGCCCGGCCGGAATGACCCAGGTAAGAGCCGCGACAACAATAATCAGAGCAAACAGGATCGTGTAGGCCGTGGGAAAACGGGACAACAAATCATGCTCATGTGTCTGTTCTGGCTTTGGCGGTTTGTCAAGCTTGGACGGCATTGCAAACTCCTGCTAAATAACGAAAAACCAACAATGTTTTCAGGTCTCGTCTCAGAAAAACTGCAATCCAATCAGGATGGATATCCACTTATCCCATAAGCAGACGCCAAGTTCATTGACATACATCTAAAAAAATTGAATTCACAAAAAAGTAAAACCAGAACAAATTTTATGTAAAATTTGAAATAAGAAAAATAAAATCTATTTTTATTCTTATTTTATCATTAGCAGTACTTTATAAATTGAAATAATGGAAAATAAAAATTAAAATACCTTGAATTTACCTTCAACCAGCCATCCAGCACGTCCGATTGCCAAATTGACTTCAACCTTATCAATCATGCGTTACAATCTGCGTTAAATCGCCTTATGGTGGATTTTCGGGCTGAATATGGCGTCATTTTCAAAAGCTAACAATTTGCCATTTGGCCTTTTGATCAATCCGAAATATTAGCTCTGGCACAGGACATAACTTACACCTATAAGGGCGCCATGATTTGCAATGACACACAGGAATTGCTGCGGTTTTTGACACCGGCAGCACGCGTTTTGGGGCTGGATCTCGGCACCAAAACCATTGGCGTGGCCCTTTCGGATGTCGGGCTACAGATCGCGTCCCCCTATTCGCTGATTTCGCGCAAGAAATTCACGCGTGATATTGCCGAACTTTCGGCAATCGTCACCAAGCAGAATGTCGGCGGCATCATCATCGGTTTTCCGCGTGAACTTGACGGCACGATCGGCAAGGCATGCCACCGGGTTTATGCCTTTGTCGACGAGATGCAGAATTATATCGATCTGCCGATCCTGCTTTGGGATGAACGTCTTTCGACCAACGCGGTTGAACGCATCCTGATTGAAGATGTCGACATGACGCGCAAACGCCGGGCCCAGGTCGTCGATAAAACGGCTGCGGCCTATATCCTGCAAGGCGCGCTTGATAACCTTAATCTTCATACCGATCCGGGCGCAAACCCTGATGACGACGATGATGAAGATGAATTTGGTGACGAAGAAGCCTGATTTTCAGCCAAACGAAACCACTTGGTTTCAGAGTTTTCGATCAGCCGCCTGTTTGTTCAGGCGGCTTTTCCTTTGGCCGTAAAAACAACCAGTGTTCCGAAAAATTTCGAGGGCGGCAGGATCAGACGGCCCTTTTTATGGATTGCCCCCATGGATTGGGCGGCTTCGGCAATCGTGTCGAGCGTGTTGACGATGATTTCATAACCGGCAAAGCCATCGGTAGGGAAAGCCGGGTCGTCAATTCCGAACCGGGTGACCATTTCATCACTATGCAGAGCTGTGACGATCTTCTCGGTTCCGATTTCTTCGACGAAATCCGTAACCGCGTCCGCCGCCCAATGCGTGAGGAACACCTTGCCAATCGCATAGGCGCCGTTGGCGTGGTTTTGATATTCCGGATAATAGAAATTCTGCGGCGGATGTCGATGCTGGCAGACAAAGGTCACCGCATGGCGCAACAGCGGATGATTGGCAAAGGCCAGCGAAAAGGCCAGATCGGTAAGCGAACCATCCGGGCGGGTTGCTTCGCGTTCGAACTTGAAAACACGGGGTACGGCGGCACCCGCGGCAATAAAATCCTCCCGGTCTTTTTCCGCATCGCGCGATTGCAGCGCCAGCATCGACATGCCTTCGCGCTGACGCAGATAATCGCGGTTATAAATCGGGAAGGAGAACGGCGCGGCAAGATCGGTTTCAGCGATTTTTTCCGGCTCGATCACGGCAAGCAATTCGATATACATGCCATCAAGCTGGATCAGGGCATTGCCAGTGCCAAACGGATGATTGGCACGCGGGGTGACGGTAAAACCCAGCTTGCGGTAAGCATCGCAGGCCGCATCGAGATCATTGACACATAGAACCAGATGATCGATTGCGCGACTCATGGGCTTTCCCCTGATTGCATTCCTGTTTGCCGCGGCAGGTCACAGCGCAGGAATTTCTTTCAATTGATAAATCAGTGCGTTGAACGCATTATCTGAGCGACATCCATTATCACAGGATGTCCGTGCAATGAAACAGGCAGTCTTGTCGATACGACGTCAGGCCGGACTGTTACAATGCAAACCATCACAGAAAATCACATAACAACCGATTAATAACCGCTCCATCGTGCGGCAAGATATTTTCGAAAGCGCCCCATGTTAGCCATCCTGTCCGCCCTGATACCGACCTTTGCCCTGATCGTGCTGGGCTTCATCCTGCGGCAACGCAAATTCCTGCCTGATGCGTTCTGGCCAGGGGCGGAAAAGCTGACCTATTATGTGACATTCCCGGCATTGCTGTTTTCCAATACAGCGCGCGCCGATCTGGGCAGCCTGCCACTAGCGGGAATTGCGACTGCGATGCTGGGCACGGTTTTCATATGTACCGTTCTTATCCTGATCGCCAAGCCGGTTCTGAAAGTCGGCAATCCGGCGTTTTCATCTCTGTTTCAGGGCGCCATCCGGCCCAACACCTATATCGGACTTGCCGTTGCCGCGGCCCTTCTGGGCGAAGCCGGATTGACGGTAACGGCCCTTTGCGTTGCCCTTGTCGTGCCGACGGTAAATGTGCTTTCGGTTCTGGCCTGCGCACATTGGGGGGATAATGACCGCACGCCCGGCGCGGTATCGCTTTTGCGCGATGTTATGCGCAATCCGTTGCTGATGGCGTGTGTTCTTGGCATTGGGATCAATATGACGGGATTTGGCCTGCCGCCAGTGCTTGGGCCGTTTCTGGAAGTTCTGGGGCGTGCGGCATTGCCGATCGGGCTTCTGGCGGTTGGTGCGGGGCTTGATCTTTCGGCGGCACGACGCGCCGGGGGGCCGGTCGGATTTTCCACGCTGGGCAAACTTGTCATCAGCCCGGCAATTGCAGCGGGGCTTTGCCTTTTGCTCGGCCTGCCGCAGGTCGAACTGGCGGCGGTTGTGCTGTATGCCGGATTGCCCTGTTCGGCGAGTGCGTTTGTGCTGGCGCGCCTGATGGGTGGTGACGCCCCGATGATGGCCAGCATCATTACGGTTCACACGCTTGTTGCGATTGTCAGCATTCCGATCCTTGCGGTTTTGCTGCATGTGGTGTGATGTAAACCAAGCGAAATATTGACCATTCGGTCAGGATGTTGGGGCAATATTTTAACTTTCCGTGGCAGGGGCAATTGGGTATGCTCCGCGCGAAATTCTGCCCATACCATTTAAGGAATATGTGCAACGCCATGAGTGTCATGGGACCAGCGGCGGATCACTATCCGCACCCTCACCTCCTCGGTATCGAAGGTCTTACCCCGGGGGAAATCACCCTTATTCTTGATCGTGCCCAGCATTATGCGGAAAAGAACCGCACAGCAGACAAGACCAGCAACATTCTTGCCGGGGCCACGGTCGTCAATCTGTTCTATGAAAATTCGACCAGAACGCTGACATCGTTTGAACTTGCCGCCAAACGACTGGGGGCGATGGTCATCAACATGACGGTCGGCACCAGTTCGGTTAAAAAGGGTGAAACCCTGATTGATACGGCAATGACGCTCAATGCCATGAACCCCGATGCACTTGTGGTCCGTCACGGTGACAGCGGTGCGGTCAAGCTTCTGAGCGAGAAGGTCAATTGTGCGGTTCTCAATGCCGGGGATGGCCGCCACGAGCACCCGACACAGGCGTTGCTTGATGCGCTGACCATCCGCCGCCACAAGGGCCGCCTGCATCGGCTTAATGTTGCGATCTGCGGCGATATCGCGCATTCGCGCGTCGCCCGGTCCAATATCCTGCTGCTTAATACCATGGGATCGCGCGTGCGCCTTGTCGCGCCACCGACCCTGATCCCGTCAAAGATCGACCGGATGGGGGTCGAGATTTTCCATGACATGGAAGAAGGCCTTAAGGATTGCGACATCGTCATGATGCTGCGCCTTCAGCTTGAACGCATGGAAGGAAGCTTTATCCCGTCGGTCCGCGAATATTTCCATTTCCATGGCCTTGATCGCGCCAAGCTTGCCAATGCCAAGCCCGACGCGCTGATCATGCATCCCGGCCCGATGAATCGCGGGGTGGAAATCGACAGCGAAGTCGCCGACGACGTCGAACGATCCGTCATCCGCGAACAGGTTGAAATGGGGGTTGCGGTGCGCATGGCCGCCCTTGAATTGCTGGTCCAGAACCACAGACAGGCAGGAGGCCAGGCATGACTCCCGCCATTCGCGTAAAGGGTACGGGCCGTAAGGCCATTATCAATGCCCGTCTGCTTGACCCGGCGGCACAGACCGACAGTACGGGTGGCATCCTGATTGAAAACAGCAAGATCATCGACTGCGGTGCGCAGGTCACCCGCGACAATCTGCCCAAGGATTGCGAAATTGTTGATGCTGCGGGTGCGTGTCTTGCGCCCGGGCTTGTCGATATGCGCGCACAATTGCGCGATCCGGGGTTCGAACATCAGGAAACCATCGAAACCGCCGGTCGTTCGGGGGCAGCCGGCGGGATCACCACGATCATCGCACTGCCCAATACTGATCCGGTAATTGACGATGTGGCCGGTGTCGAATTTATCGCACGCCGGGCACGCAAGGTTGGCCTGGCCAAGGTTTTTGCCTATGGCGCGGTATCAAAGGGCATTGAGGGTGGCGAAATCACCGAGATGGGCCTTTTGCATCAGGCCGGTGCAGTGGCGTTTTGCGATGGCGTAAAAACCATCGCCAGTGCCCGGTTGCTGCGACAGGCGCTATCTTATTCGACCTTCTTTGATGGCATGATTGTCCAGCATCCCGAGGAACCGGAACTTTCCAGGGGGGCGTCGATGAATAGCGGCGAACTTGCCACGCGCCTTGGTCTTAGCGGTGTATCACCCCTTGCGGAAGTCATGCAGATAGAGCGCGATTTGCGGCTGGTTGAAATGACGGGCGGACGTTTGCATTTTGCCCATATCTCGACAGGAGAGTCGGTCGAGGTGATCCGCAAGGCCAAGAAACGCGGCCTTAAGGTCACGTGCGATACCGCCCCGTTCTATTTTGCGCTTAACGAAAATGCGGTTTCGGATTACCGGACCTTTGCCAAGCTGTCGCCCCCACTTCGGTCCGAAGACGACCGTCAGGCGATTGTGGCAGGCCTTGCCGATGGCACGATTGATGCCATCGCGTCGGACCATAATCCGCAGGATGTTGACTCCAAACGCCTGCCTTTTGCGCAGGCCACCGCCGGTGGTGTTGGTTTTGAAACACTTCTGCCGATCACGCTGGAGCTTTATCATAACGGGCACATGTCGATGCTTGATGTGATTACCAAGCTGACAACCGCCCCTGCGGGACTGGTACGCATCAAGGGTGCCGGTACGCTTGAAATCGGGACGGCAGCCGATCTGGTGCTGTTTGATCCGGATCGCCCGTGGAAGATCGATCCTTATCAGTTCGAGTCAAAATCGAAAAACTCGCCATTTGACGGCCGCCTTACCCAAGGCCGTGTCCTGCGCACCATCATTGATGGTCGCGAGGTTTTTGCCGATCCCTCTGTCGCGGAAGGCGCGTGAATATGGAACTTGATGCCACTTACAAGGCAACCCTGATGTCGCTGCAGATTGCGACCGTTTGCGGTTATCTGCTGGGCTCGATCCCGTTTGGTCTGGTTCTGACGCGGATGGCCGGGCTTGGCGATATCCGCAAGATCGGATCGGGCAATATTGGTGCGACCAACGTACTGCGTACCGGCAACAAATTTCTGGCATTCCTGACACTTGTCGGCGATGTCGGCAAGGGTGCGGCAGCAGCCCTGCTATTTACCCATTTTGTCAGTACCGAGGCCGGTATTTTTGCCGGTGGTGCTGCGGTTGTCGGGCACATGTTCCCCGTATGGCTGCGTTTCAAGGGCGGCAAGGGTGTTGCCACCACCCTTGGGACCCTTGTTGCGGTCAACTGGATCATGGGGTTTGTCGCGGCAGCGACGTGGCTTGTCATGGCGCTGATTTTCCGCATTTCATCGCTTTCGGCCCTGATTGCGATGATTGCCGCCCCGATTGCCGCCTTCCTGATCGCCAATGATCCCGGTGCCGGGTGGCTTGCAATCTTCCTTGCGGTGATTGTCTGGGCTGCACATCACAGCAATATCCGCCGCCTTCTTAAAGGCGAAGAGCCGAAAATCGGCCAGAAGAAAAAAGAAGCCGCAGCCACCAGCGAAGAATAAGCTGTGCAGTTGGAATAGCTTGACGAAACAACGCCCGGATGATCACAATCCGGGCGTTATGGTTTCTGACATGCAACAACCGATACGATTACCGCAATCTGAACGCCTCGCACGTATGCGACTGGCGCGCAGTACCAATGTTGGCCCGGTCACATTCCGCAAGCTGGTCGAGCGGTTCGGATCGGCACGCAATGCCATTGATGCCCTGCCCGATATCATCGCGCGCACAGGTGGCAAACGACAGATTGTTCTGGCAACGCGCGAAGACACGATTGCCGAAATTGAACAGGCGCGCGCCTGCGATGCCAAGCCGGTGATTATCGGTGATCCGGAATATCCGGTGATGCTGGTCGCGATCGAGGATGCCCCACCCTATTTTTATGCGCTGGGTCGTGTTGAACTTTTGACCAGGCCAACCATCGGGATCGTCGGTGCCCGCAATGCATCGGCCAATGGGTGCGGTTTTGCCCGGCGGTTATCCGCCGCCCTGTGCGACGCGGGATATGTTGTCGCATCGGGCATGGCGCGCGGGATTGATGGCGCGGTTCATGATGCCTGCCTGCAAGTCGCAAATACGGATGGCGGCACCGTCGCGGTTCTGGGCGGGGGTGTAGATGTGATCTATCCGCGTGAACATGCCGATCTGTATCGCAAGCTTTGTGAAAATGGCTGCGTGATTTCGGAAATGCCACCGGGACTGAATCCGCAGGCACGGCATTTTCCAAGGCGCAACCGGATCATTTCCGGCCTGTCGCATGGCGTTGTCGTGGTCGAGGCCGGACGCAATTCCGGATCGCTGATTACCGCCCGATTTGCAGGAGAACAGGGACGTGATGTTTTTGCCGTTCCAGGCAGTCCGACCGATCCGCGTGCGGCAGGCCCCAACAGCCTGATCCGTGACGGGGCGATCCTCTGCGACTCCGTTGATGTGATTTTGGATGCCTTGCGTGTTTCCGAACAAAACAACCATCTGCGTGAAGGAATTCATCATTTTGCCATCGACGGCCGTGCGACAACCACAACCAGTTCATCAGATGATTTCAGCGACATCACCAAATCCATCGAACGCGATGCCCAAAGCGTGATCATCGTCGACACCCCGGAAAGCATTGATAACCAAGAAGAAACAGGGGTCCCTGCCCCGGCCCGAAACGGAGACCGTGAAACGGACCATATACTTGAATTATTGTCGTCCAGTCCGCTTCTGATTGACCAGCTTATCCGGGCTTCTGGCATGCCTGCCGATGTGATTTCGACCATGCTGATTGAGCTTGAGCTTGCAGGAAGGGTTGAACGTCACCCCGGAAATAGGGTATCGCGTATCGCCGAATGAGTGTCGTAGCGATCTGTGCTGCGACAATATTGTTGTGATTTGCCGCAATTTGCGCAATCTGATCTGAAATACGATCACACTATATATATGTGTCGGACATTCGGATCATTCGCAGCACGACATACATTTTCGCCCCAGGGCGCAAGAACCGGACACGAAAAACGTAATGAATCTTGTCATCGTCGAATCCCCGGCCAAAGCCAAGACGATCAATAAATATCTCGGTGACGATTACAAGGTGCTGGCCTCGTTTGGTCACATCCGCGATCTTCCGTCAAAAGATGGATCAGTTGATCCCGACAACGAATTTGCGATGGTCTGGGAAACCGATGGCCGTTCCGAAAAACAGATCCGCGAGATCGCATCGGCTGCACGCGATGCCGATACCATCTATCTCGCGACTGACCCGGATCGCGAAGGGGAAGCGATTTCGTGGCATATTCTGGAAGTTCTGGAACAGAAAAAGCTTTTGCGCGGTCGCGATATTCATCGCGTTGTGTTCCACGAGATTACGAAAAAAGCGGTTACCGACGCGATTGCCAATCCGCGCGAGCTTAATCAGGAATTGGTCGATGCCTATCTGGCGCGCCGTGCCCTTGATTATCTGGTGGGCTTTAACCTGTCGCCGGTTCTGTGGCGCAAATTGCCCGGATCACGGTCGGCCGGTAGAGTTCAGTCGGTCGCCCTTCGCCTGATTTGCGAGCGCGAGATTGAGATCGAAGCATTCCGCCCCGACGAATACTGGTCACTCGAAGCCGGTTTCAAGGTGCCTGAGGGCAACTTCACCGCGCGTCTGACTCATCTGAACGGTGAGAAGCTTGATAAGCTGGCACTGGGCAATGAGGGTGCAGCGACGATTGCCAAGGAAAAGGTCGAAAGCCGCAGCTATACGGTTTCAAAGGTCGAGCGCAAAGATGTCAAACGTCGTCCGCAGCCGCCTTTCACCACCTCGACCCTGCAACAGGAAGCGTCACGCAAGCTGGGCTTTGGCGCGAAACGCACCATGCAGCTGGCACAGCGCCTTTATGAAGGGGTTGATATCGGTGGCGAGACAGTTGGCCTGATCACCTATATGCGTACCGATGCGGTCGTGCTGTCGGGCGAGGCACTGGCAGCAGCACGCCGCCTGATTTCCAAGGATTACGGTGAAAATTACCTGCCACCAAGTGCGCGCAGCTTTGCCAACAAGGCCAAGAACGCACAGGAAGCCCACGAAGCCATCCGCCCGACGGACCTGTTCCGTCGCCCTGATCAGGTTGCGCGTCACCTGGATAAGGATCAGCTTGCGCTTTATACCCTGATCTGGAAACGCACCGTCGCCTGCCAGATGGAAGATGCCAAATTCGATCAGGTCGCGGTTGATCTGTCATCGAATGACAATCACGTGGTTCTGCGCGCCAATGGTTCGGTCGTGAAATTCGACGGTTTCCTGAAACTGTATCAGGAAGGCAAGGATGACGAGGCAGAAGACGAAAATGATCGTCGTCTGCCCCCTTTGAACGAAGGCCAGAAGCCCGATCTTGGCAAGGTCAGTATCGACCAGCATTTCACACAGCCCCCGCCCCGTTATACCGAGGCGAGCCTGGTCAAGAAAATGGAAGAACTGGGTATTGGCCGTCCGTCGACCTATGCATCGATCATTTCGGTGTTGCAGGATCGCGATTATGTGACGCTGGACAAGCGCCGCTTTGTCGCACAGGACCGCGGTCGTCTGGTCACGGCGTTCCTGTCGAAATTCTTTGAACGTTACGTGCAGTACAACTTTACGGCCGATCTGGAAAACCAGCTTGATGACGTTTCAAACGGCAGCCTTGCCTGGCGCGATGTGCTGAATCAGTTCTGGTCGGCCTTCAAGGGCAATGTTGACGAAGCCAAGGAACTGAAGATCACCGATGTTCTTGATGCGCTTCAGGTGATGCTGGAAAACTATCTGTTCCCGACGCGCGACGACGGCACGGACCCGCATAAATGCCCGAAATGCGCCGATGGCACGCTTAGTCTCAAGCTTGGCAAATTCGGCGCATTCCTTGGCTGTTCGAATTATCCGGAATGCAACTTTACCCGTCCGCTGGTTGCCAATGAAAATGGTGGCGATTCCGAACTTGATGCAGGTCCAAAAGTTCTTGGCATCGACAAGGAAACCGGCAAGGAAATCACGCTGCGCAAAGGGCCGTATGGCGTTTATGTGCAACTGGGTGAAGAAGAAGAAGTTGAAGGCAAGAACGGCAAACCCAAAAAGGTCAAGCCGAAGCGGACGTCGCTTCCGAAAGGTCTGGAGCCATCGGTTGTCGATCTGACCAAGGCGGAAGAATTGCTGACATTGCCGCGTCTGGTCGGGGTATTCCCCGATACGGGCGAGGAAATTAAAGCCAATGTCGGCCGTTTTGGTCCCTATGTTCAGGCGGGCAGCATTTTTGCATCGCTTAAGGCCGAGGATGACGTCCTGACGGTTGGAGAAAACCGTGCCATTGCCCTGATTGCGGATAAGCGCGAAAAAGCAGGCAAGGAAATCGGCAAACATCCCGATGACGGTGAACCAATATTCCTGGCCGATGGCCGCTGGGGTCCGTTTGTCAAACACAAGAAAACCAATGCCAATCTGCCGCGTGACACCAACAAGGAAGATGTCACGCTGGAAATGGCCATTGCGGCATTGAAGGAAAAGGAAGCCAAATCGGGGAAACCGGCCAAGGCAACCAAAACCGCAGCAAAAAAAACAACGACGAAAAAGGCGGCCCCCAAGAAACCGGCTGCCAAAAAGACCGCTGCAAAGAAACCTGCAGCAAAGAAAACAATCAGGAAAGAGGCGGCGAATTAATCGCCGCCTTCCTTTTCTTGACGATAAAATTGAAAGGACGCCGCGAAGTTGGCGAACGACACAGAAAATAAAACCCCGTTCCCCACACGGGAACAGATCATGGAATTCATCGATATGAGCCCCACCCCGGTGGGGAAGCGCGAAATTGCGCGCGCCTTCAACATCAAGGGTGCAGCGAAGATCGAGCTTAAAAAGATCCTGAGGGATCTGAAAATCGGTGGTGACGTGGTCAAGGGCCGCAGACGATTTGACAAACCCGACCGCCTGCCGCCGGTTGAAGTACTGGAAATCATCGGCATCGATGATGATGGCGAAGTAATTGCCCGTCCCAATGTCTGGAAAGAAGATTACGAACCACCGGTCATTTACGTGAAAACGATCCGGCGTGGCGGACCAAGCGCACCGGGAATTGGCGACAAGATCCTTGCCAAGCTGCGCTATACCGGCAAGCAGACCTATGAAGCCAGCATCATGCGGGTTCTGGGCAGCGGCCCGCAACGCGTTCTGGGCATTTTTCGCCCCAATGAACGTGAAGGCCGGGTTGTGCCCACAGACCGCAAGGATAGCGGCGAGATCGCCGTGCCGCTGGATGACCATCCCGATCTTGAAGGTGGTTCGTTGGTTCTGACCGAAATTCTGCCGGGCAAGCATTTCGGCCTGCGCAAAGGCCGGATTACAGAGGTTCTGGGCAATATCAACGAACCGAAATCGATCAGTCTGGTATCGATCCATGCGCGCGGTATTCCGTTTGAATTCCCGCCCGAGGTCGAATTGCAGGCGCGTGAGTCCAAGGCAACACCAATGGGCAAGCGCACCGATCTGCGCGATATTCCGCTGGTGACGATTGACGGTGCGGATGCGCGCGACTTTGACGATGCCGTATGGGCCGAACCCGATTCCGATCCGGAAAACGAGGGCGGCTGGCACATCATGGTCGCGATTGCCGATGTGTCCTGGTATGTACGCCCGCACGACGCGCTCGACCGTGAAGCGGTAAAGCGCGGCAACAGTTGCTATTTCCCGGACCGGGTGGTGCCGATGTTGCCGTTTGAATTGTCAAACGGCTGGTGTTCGCTGGTTCCACATGAAGATCGCGGCTGCATGGCAGTCGAGATGTGGTTAAACAGGCACGGTACAAAGTTGCGGCATAAATTCTGTCGCGGGATGATGCGATCAGCAGCGCGCCTGACCTATGATCAGGTTCAGCGCGCGATGGATGGTTATCCCGACGACACCGCCGGCCCGTTGCTTGAAACCATTATCAAGCCGCTTTACGGCGCGTATGAAGCGTTTCTTGAAGCCCGCAAAGCGCGTGGTGTTCTGGAACTTGATCTTCCGGAACGCAAGATCGAGCTGAATGACAAGGGCCAGATCATTGCCATTGCCCCACGGGCACGCTTTGACAGCCACAAGCTGATCGAGGAATTCATGGTCGCGGCCAATGTCTGTGCGGCCGAGGAACTTGAACGGATCAAGCAGCCCTGCATGTATCGTATTCACGATGCGCCAAGCGAGGAAAAGCTTGAAGCGCTTCATGAATTCCTTGAAGGGGCTGGATACAAGCTGAACAAGGGGGCGGTCCTGCGCCCGCGCGATTTCAACCGCATCCTTGAACAGGCCAAGAACACACCCGAGGCCGAGCTGATCAACACGGTCGTACTGCGCAGCCAGTCACAGGCGATGTATAGCCCGGACAATATCGGGCACTTTGGTCTGGCCCTTAAGAAATATGCCCATTTCACATCCCCGATCCGGCGTTATGCCGATCTTCTGGTGCATCGCGCACTGATTGCGGGCCTGAAACTTGGCGAGGGCGGATTACCGCCCGAAGATGGCGAACGGTTCGAGCAGATCGGCGAAGACATTTCCGGCACCGAACGACGGGCGGCCATGGCCGAACGTGATGCGGTTGACCGGTATGTCGCGGCCTATATGGCCGACAAGGTCGGCGCGGAATTCCCCGGACGTGTTTCGGGGGTCACGCATTTTGGCCTGTTCGTATCGCTTCAGGAAACCGGTGCCGATGGTCTAGTCCCGATTTCCACCCTGCCCGATGATTATTATGTGCATGATGCCATCGGACATGCATTGGTCGGGCAAAATCGCGGCAAGACATTCCGTCTTGGCGATGATGTTGTTGTCCGCATTGCCGAGGCGGATGCAGCAACCGGATCGCTTGCGCTGCGTCTGGCGGGACATGCCGATATCACCGACCGGGACCTGATCGAACGGCCGCGTGGACGTGGCAAGCGCCGTGGCAGCCCCGGTGATCGCAACCACCGTCACGGCACCAAACCGGGTTTCCGCGCCAATCCAAAGGATAAAAGCGGTGCATCTGGTGGTGGCCCCCGTGGGGGAAACCCGGGCAGCAAGCCTGGTGCCAAGGCTGCAGGCAAGAAGAAAACCACACCCAAAAAACAGCGCAAGCTGGTGGCATCAAGCCGGGTCGCACGCAACACGACCAAACGCGATAGTTAAAGAAAAAGGGCGGCCGCGATGGTCGCCCTTTTTCGTTGATATCGGATGTTGCAATCAGTCAAGCGTTTCAATGAACTTTGCCAGATGCTCGGCTGTCTGCTTGCCCCGGTTTGAAATGATCACAACATTTGATGGCAGACCTTCCAGATCGGGGTGGGATGCCTCGAAGCTGGTCAGAAGGCCAAGCGCCTTGTCCTTCATGGTTTTCATTGCGGCAAGGGCGCGGATCAGTTCGATCCCGCTTAGACCATCAAGGACCGCCGCAGTGATGATTGCATCCGGGCGCGATTGCACGACGGTCTCGAATGCTTCGACTGCGTTACGTGCGGTGATGGTCCGGAACCCCTTTTCGCGCAATTCGCGTTGCAGAAAGTGCGCCTGAACCGTGGTTGCAGTGACAATCAGAACTTCCTTGTCATGCGCTGTTGGCGTGTTCGAGACGCTATCCTCATCCCCCTTTTTTGCACTTCGGGTCGGCAATGAGCGCAGAATGCGGGTTTCTTCCTCCGCCGGGGGATTGGTCCCGCTTTCGATGATTTCGCGGATCCATGTCGTGAAATCGACAAGCGATGCGGCTTCGAGATCATCAATTTCAGTCAGTTCGGCGATGTAATCTTCCATGCGGTGCGCAATAGCGCCGACAAGCGGGAAACCGAACGATCCGGCCAGACCTTTGACTGTATGGGCTTCGCGCCGCAGTTCGGCGATGCCAACATCAGCCTTGTCCATACCGCCGGCAACACGATCAATGGTGGTTTCGATGCGGTCTGCGCGTTCCAGAGTGTCTTCAATGAAATCCTGTTTCAGTCGGGCGACGATATCGTCTGCATTCCCCATCTGGGCGCTCCTGTACCGGGTTGAAGACATCAGTATCAAAGAGTCGGCATTATAACGGCGTTTCGCAGGGTTTTCAGCCATGCCAGAAAAGCACTTGCCCGATCACTTCAACTTCATGATGATAGATATCCGTTTCAATGCCCCTTTTTTTCGGCCCGATCAAGGGGCTGGATCAAAAAACAGGAACGAACGCCACCATGCAGCCAGAATATAGCGAACAAAGCAGCGGGTCGCGCCTGCTGACCGGTCTTAGCCGTGGTTTCCGCCGGAAATGCCCCAATTGCGGGCATGGACTTGCGTTTGGCGGGTATCTGAAGCTGCGTCATGAATGTGATTGCTGTGCGCATCCGATCGGCGAATATCGCTGTGATGATGCACCGCCCTATTTCACGATTTTCATTGTCGGCCATATCGTTGTTGGCGGGGCGCTTACGATGGAACAATCCATCCAGCCATCCATGGCGCTGCAACTGTCGGTCTGGCTGCCGATCACTGTTTTGCTTTGCCTTGGATTCCTGCCTTTTATCAAGGGGGCGGTGCTTGGAACCCAGTGGGCGATGAAGATCAAGGGATAGTCATTGTCGACTGCACATCATTCGCAGTAGAATGACTTTCACTTTGATCCATCTCCTTTCGGATTGAGCACATTTTGGCATCAGCCACACAGGACTTCGAGACTGTTTCTTTCCGTCCGGCTTTACGCCCGATAAGGCGTGTTGCCGGTATGGTTGGTATTTGCCTTTTGCTGGCCGGGTGTGTGACCCAGCATGCGGATGTGATCATTTCAAATGATGATGCGCAGACCCGCGATGTGATGTCACAAACCATCGAACTGGTCGCGACCCGATATATTGATCCAATTGGCCGTGAACAGATCGTTGTCAATGCGCTTGACGGGCTTTCGACCATTGATCCGAACATTCGCATCGGCATGACGCCTGACGAAATCATCCTTGGATATAACGGCAAAACCGTTCGCAATCTTGCCCTGCCTGCTGCCGATAGCGAAGAACAGGACACCCTTTTGTGGACGGAGCTGACGCTTAAGGGCGTTGGCATTTACCGGGTTTATTCACCAGATTTGCGCCATGCTGATCCGCTTTCGGTACAATCGGCCCTTGTCAGTGGATCAATCAAGAATCTTGATCGATACAGCCGTTACGAGGGTCCCAGCCAGGCCGAAACGGCACGGACACGGCGCGATGGTTATATCGGGGTTGGCGTGCGACTGATCGGTGGCGATGGATATCCGGTCATCAAGAAAGTGCACGAAGACAGCCCGGCGGCCAAGGCAGGCCTTAATATCGGCGATCAACTCATTTCGGTGAACGGGATCAACCTTTATAACCGGACCGCCTCCTACGCCAGCGACCTTTTGCATGGCGAGGAAGGCACACGTGTTTCAATCGAAATCAATGGGGCCGATAGCCCGGTCGTCACACCGGTTGAAATCATGCGCGAACGCGTTATCGGTCGGACCGTTTTTGCCGAAATTCGCGACAATATTCTGATTGCCCGGATCGCCAGTTTTAACAGCGCGACGGCACAGGCGCTTGGCGATGAAATCCTGAAGGCCGATCTTTATCCCGGTGGTTTGCGCGGGGTGATCCTTGACCTTCGCGGTAATCGTGGCGGGCTTTTGCAGCAGGGTGTGGAGGTTGCCGATCTGTTCATTGCCGGCGGCCCGATTGCCAATACCCGATCACGCGTGATGGCCGCGCGCCATATCTTCAAAGCCGATGCCGAGGACCTGACCCGCGGTGCGCCGCTTGTGGTTCTGATTGATGGAAGAACGGCATCATCGGCCGAACTGGTCGCCGCGGCCCTTCAGGACCGCAATCGCGCCGTACTGATCGGGTCGACCAGTTTTGGCAAGGGATCGGTTCAGGCGATCAATGATCTTTCGAACAAGGGTACCCTGACCTTTACATGGTCACAGATGACGGCTCCATCCGGTTACACATTTGATCGTATCGGACTTTTCCCGTCGATCTGCACAACCGCCGACGGAGTTGGTCCGGATGAACAGATCAAATCTGCATTGGCCCATCGCGATGACATGGTCACCGTGATGACAAAATGGCGCAAGCTTGATTATCAGAACGAACAGGCACGACAGGACCTTAGAAAGGTGTGCCCGGCCCGTCAGGGCATTGATGAAAACGACATTGATATCGCGCTTGAATTGATCAAAAACCTCCCGGGTTACAAGGATTTGGCTCAGTTGCCGATCAATGAGATTGCCGATACCTTTGCCTCGCAATAAAAATGGCATTATTTTTGCCAAAATGGCTTGACACCCGGCGCATAACCTTTATGTTCCGCGGCCTGAGATACACCTGAACACAGGAAGCTGAGATATGGCGAAGCCCGCTTCGATCCTCGTAAAGTTGGTAAGCACCGCTGACACCGGTTACTTCTACGTCGTTAAGAAGAACCCGCGGAATACCACCGAGAAATTCTCGTTTCGCAAGTACGACCCGGTCGTGCGCAAGCACGTCGAGTTCAAAGAAGCGAAAATGAAGTAATCTTTCAGCCTCGGCTGGTTAGGTTACCGGAATTTAAAAAAGACGTGACCTTCGGGTCGCGTCTTTTTTATTGTCTGGTGGACCTGGTGAAACGCCCCAACTCCCGTCAGGCTGAAAATCTTTTCCACCCTGCCCCCGCCAACATAAGCCAGCCGGTAATGAAAGACAGCCCGCCAATTGGGGCCACCATGCCAAAGGCGCTTATCCCGGCAAAGGCAATGACATAAAGCGCTCCGCAGAAGAATAAAATACCCGCCAGCATTGCATATGCCGCCCAGCGCAAAAGCCGTTCATCGGGCACCTGATGGGCAAGGGCTGCGATGGCAGCAACCCCCACAGCATGAACCAGCTGATAATGTGCGGCAGTTTCGACAAGATCACGGGCGTGGCTCATTTCTTCGCCTGCCATGCCGTGGGTTGCGAACGCACCAAGTGCGACGGCAATTGCCCCATTGAGCCCCGCCAAAACAACAGATAACCGCATGAAGATGTTTCCTGATTTTATAAAGCCTTAAACTGGCGATACTTTATAGACCGGTAGCTGGGCGCGCCATGATCAAACGCAAAAAAATGGCCGTACAAAAAATTGTACGGCCAGTAAACTCTCTTGGGGGAGATGTTCCGGACCATTTAAATGCCCGTCACCCTGTTTTTCTATCCTGTACGGCCAAAGGTTTCTGTGACACCCGTCACAATTGGCGAAACAATTTCGACTTTCTGTCGACATTTCATCATTTCGCAACCGATTTGACCAATCAATGGATCGACTCACTCAGGAATTCTTCCAGACGTCGTACATCGGGAACGTAAAGACCGGTATCATTTTTGGTCACCAGTCCCTTACGCGCCAGACTGCCCATAACACGCGCAACCGTCTCGCGCGATGTGCTGACACGCCCGGCAATGTCGGAATGAACCGGCACCGGGTTTAACGTTGCCGATCCATCCCCTGCAATCGCGATCTGTGCGCAGCGCAGAATTTCCGCCACGACACGTTCGTTCGCGCCAAGGGTACTGACATCGACAATCCGCCGGGTCGACGTCCGCACGATACGCGCGAGTTCATGAATGACATTCCAAGCGACAGATGGGTGGTTCTTGACGACTTTTTCGAAATTGGCCGGACTGACAATGGCAACATCGGTATTGGTAACGGCCAGCACACAAGCCGAACGGGGTTCACCATCGATGGCCGAAAGATGGCCAACACAGCCGCCGGCCCCGATTTCCTCCAGCGTGATTTCACGTCCCGATAGCGAATAATTCACGATCCTGACCTTACCCGACAGGATCAGATAGACATCCGAACTGTCCGATTCCGGTTCAATGATCTGCGCACCGGCCGAAAATGTTTTTCGATTGATGTGCCGTTCGACATCCGCAAGTGCGGCTTGATCAAGCCCCGCAAGAATACCGACCACCGATAATTCTACCATCTACCCCAGCTTTTCCATGCTCTCGTTTTCATCGTTTTACCGGTTCATCACGAATGTGACCGATACCGACTATCCCCTTAGGATCATATGCAAAGCAGTCGGCACTGACAATCACCGGCAATCAATTTCGGGGCTATTTTCAATACAATTGTATGACCATACTCTATCCAAACGAATGCTGCGGATGCGAATCGTCGATTTTCATGTTAGATTATATGGATCCCTACACAATTCGCATGCAGGAGGCCTGCCATGAGTCCCGAATTGGAAATTTTTCGCCGTAACCCAGGCAACAAGCCCAAATGTAAAAACCCAATTGTTTTCGTCCATGGTGCGTTTACCGGTGCCTGGTGCTGGAACGAGCATTTCCTGACCTGGTTTGCCGATCAGGGGTTTGAAACCATCTCATTTTCACTTCGCGGCCATGGTGGCAGCGGCGGACGCGACTTGCGCAGTCTGGCGTCGATTGATGATTATGTCGAAGACCTTGAAACCGTTGTCGATACGCTGGGACAGAAGCCGATCCTGATCGGGCATTCGATGGGTGGTTACATCATCCAGAAATATCTTGAAAAACATAAGGCCGCCGCTGCGGTACTGATGGCATCCGTCCCACCGGAAGGCCTTCTTGCCAGCAACACCATGATGGCGATGGCAAAGCCCGATCTTTATCTTCAGATGTTCTGGCTTCAGGCAATAGGACCGCACACCCTGCTGCGAGACAGGCTTGGGCGTGCCATGCTGTCGCCCGACATCGCCGAGGACGAAGGCATGATTTATTTCGGTCGCCTTGAAACGGAAAGCCACCGCGCCCTGATGGATATGATGGGCGCCAATCCTGTGTTTCTATCGCAAACAGATCTGCCGCCGATACTGGCCATCGGGGCACGCAATGATGAGATCATTCAAAGCGAGCTGGTCAATCATACCGCGAAGCGTTTGGGCGCGGATTGCATTCTGCTTGATGATATCGCACACGCGATGATGCTTGACGCAAAATGGGAAAAAGCAGCATCCCAAATAGCCAAATGGCTTGAAAAAAACGTGGTCGAAAAACAGGACAGTACCTCAAAGAAGTCCGCAGCCTGATTGATTACAAAAAACGAATTCAGTTTTAAAGGCAGGATGTTAGCGCATTCTGCCTTTTGTTTTTCTGAACGTCCCCAACTGTTTTCTTTTTAATCACCACCATTTCTGGAAGCATGGGCCATCAGAACTACAACAAAAAGGTTGATGACATGCCCCACATGATCAAAGGTTTCCGTCTGCGGTCCTTTCTGCTGAGCAGTGCAACGGCGATATTGCTGACACTGCCGGTCCATGCACAACAGGCCACGGATGCGATTGCGCCCGAAAGTGCGACATCGCCGGTCTCACATCGCGACGCTGTTCGCGCCCCGAACTGGATGGTTACGGCGGCCAACCCGCTGGCGGTTGAAGCCGGTGCAAATGTGCTTCGTCGCGGCGGCAATGCCATTGATGCCATGGTCGCCGTTCAGACAATGCTTGGACTAGTTGAGCCACAGTCGTCGGGACTGGGGGGCGGTGCCTTTCTGGTTTATTTTGATGCACGCAGCGGCAAGCTGACAACCATGGATGGCCGCGAAACGGCGCCGATGGCTGCCACATCGACCTTGTTTCAGACCGAAACCGGCGAACCAATGGAATTTTATGATGCGGTTGTCGGCGGTCGGTCCGTCGGGACACCGGGAACACCGGCATTATTGAAAACCGCGCATGAAAATTGGGGCCAACTGGAATGGCCCACATTGCTGTCCCCTGCCATAGAGCGCGCCGAAATCGGTTTTAATGTCTCCCCTCGCCTTGCCGGACTGATCGCCGAGGATGCCGAAAAGCTCTCGCGCGATGACACCGCAAAGGGCTATTTCTTTGACAGCAATGGCGCGCCGCTTGAAGAAGGTGCGCTTCTGAAAAACCCGGAATATGCCAATACCCTTAAGGCGTTGGCACAAAACGGTACTGACGGGTTCTATTTTGGGCCAATTGCCAATGACATCGTTAACAAGGTTCAGAGGGCAAGCTGGAATCCCGGTGTTCTGTCCCTGAAAGACCTTGCCAATTATACTGTCAAGGAACGTGATCCGGTTTGCGCCGATTATCGCGGATATGAAATATGTGGAATGGGACCGCCATCATCCGGCGCCCTGACGGTCGGGCAGATACTTGGGCTGATCGAACCGTTTGATATTGGTGATTTCGGCCCCAAATCGCCGGAAAGCTGGCGATTGATTGGTGATGCATCACGTTTAGCCTTTGCTGATCGCGGGCGATATATGGCTGATATCGATTTTGTGCCGATGCCTTTGACCGGATTACTGGACAAGGATTATCTGGCGCAAAGATCGAAGCTTCTGGAAAGCGACCAGGCGCTGGAAAGTGTGGAACCGGGCATGCCCGCGTTCAGCCACGCCATGCGGCTTGCCGATGATGAAGCAATCGAATTCCCCAGCACCAGCCATTTTTCAATTGTCGATGCCATGGGTAACGTTGTGTCGATGACCACCACCATTGAAAACGGCTTTGGGTCGCGCCTGATGGTGCGCGGCTTTATGTTGAACAATGAACTGACCGATTTTTCGTTCAAGACACACAGCAACGGTGTGCCGATTGCCAATCGGCTGGAACCGGGCAAACGCCCGCGTTCTTCCATGGCGCCGACAATCGTCATGCAGGAAGGCAAACCGGTTATCGCCGCCGGGTCACCGGGCGGATCGCGGATTATCGGGTATGTCG
This sequence comes from Thalassospira sp. MIT1004, assembly GCF_001858545.1. NCBI lineage: Bacteria > Pseudomonadati > Pseudomonadota > Alphaproteobacteria > Rhodospirillales > Thalassospiraceae > Thalassospira > Thalassospira sp. MIT1004. Next base: position 547,174 of record NZ_MCAO01000022.1, read on the forward strand.
CACAGGCGCTAGTCGGGATGATTGACTGGGGCATGGACCCGCAGCAGGCCATCAACATGCCCCATCTGATCAACCGGTTCGGAACCTTTGATATCGAGGCCGGAACAGAGGCCGAGGCTCTTGAGCCATACCTTCAGCAACGCGGTTTCAAAACCCAGATCCGCGATCTTAATTCCGGTTTGCACATCATCCGGATTACCGATCAGGGTCTGATTGGCGGGGCAGATCCACGACGCGAAGGCATTGTTATCGGCGGGTAAATATAGATTTCGATGATTTGAGGACGGGCGGCATCGATTGCGATGCCGCCTTTTTTGTCAAGCAAGCCAATCAGCCAGAAAGTCACGTAATGCCAGATGATTTTCTGCGACATAATGCGCCCCTGCCCCGCGCAGAGCATCCGCCGATGTCAGATCGACCAGACCGATTGTCGTGGCCCCCGATGCAACACCGGCGCGCACGCCGCTGATGCTGTCGTCAATAACCACGCATTCGGTGATGTCGATACCGATTTTTTCAGCAGCCAGCAAATAAACATCGGGGGCCGGTTTTGCATGTTGCACATCATGGGCGGAGCATATCCGACCACGAAAACGATCCAGCAACCCGACCTTGCCAAGCGATACATCCATTTTGTCATGCGGGCCGTTGCTACCGATTGCCATCGGGATCCCCTTGGCATCCAGAAGGTCGAGAACAGGATCAAGGTCTGGATATGGCTTCAAATCTTTTTCAAATGATTTGAAGGTTCTGGCATAACATTCCTTAATCCAGTCGTCAGGCAAGGTCACGCCAAAAGATTCGGCCATTTTGGGTGCAACAGCCGCCAGCGTGCCACCGATAAAGAATTGGTGGCTTTGCGCCGGGGTCATGTAACAGCCATATTCGCATAACAGATCGGTCAGAACCCTGTTTGCCAGGTTTTCGGTATCAACCAGAACACCATCACAATCAAAGATCACGCCGCGCACGACAGGTTTTTTAGTCACACTCGCGTCCATCATCCTGTCACTCATGCCCCAGCCAGTTCGGACCAGCGCCCTTCGTCATAGGCAACCGTGCGGGTTGTGCCGAAATCGACAACCGGCCGTTTGATCACGGTCGGATTGGCCGCAAGGATGACGGCGGCCGCCGCATCGTCATTTTCAAGCACGGCCTTGTCGCCCTCGGAAAGATTACGATAGCTTGGCCCGCGTTTATTGATCAGGGTTTTGCCGCCGACTTCGGCAAGCCACCCTTCGATGGTTCTGGCATCAATTCCGTCAATGCGGAAATCATGAAACTTGTGATCAATCCCCTTGGCGTCGAACCATTTAAGGGATTTTTTGACTGTATCGCAGTTTTTGATGCCATAGACCGTAATCATGAATGCTTCCTGTATGTCGCGCAATGTGCGATGCAGCCATGCATCGCCGAATGGGTTTTGACCCTAAATCCCGGAACATATATAAAGACCGCGCCCGGAAATCGGCAACCCCATTCACGTGCTCAGGTTCAGGAACAACTCGGTATGACTGTCAATCGGCGTATTTCCGTCGCCCCGATGATGGATTGGACAGATCGGCATGATCGCTATTTCTTGCGGCAGATCAGTCGGCATGCGCTGCTTTATACCGAAATGGTTACCACGGGTGCGATCATCCATGGTGGGGCGGCCTGGCATTTGCGCTATAACACGGCAGAGCATCCCGTTGCCCTGCAACTGGGCGGCAGCAACCCCGATGATCTGGCGCGTGCCTGCGAGATTGCCAATGATTATGCCTATGACGAGATCAACCTGAATTGCGGTTGTCCGTCGGATCGCGTACAGAACGGGGCATTTGGTGCTTGTCTGATGGCGACCCCCGATGTCGTGGCAAATTGCGTCAAAGCGATGATTGGCACCAGTGACGCACCGGTAACGGTTAAAAACCGCATCGGTATCGACGATCAGGAAGATTACCCGTCGCTTAAACGGTTTGTGGAAACCGTGGCGGATGCCGGGTGCAGAACTTTCATCGTGCATGCCCGCAAGGCATGGCTGAACGGGCTTAGCCCCAAGGAAAACCGCGAAGTCCCGCCGCTTAAATATGATCTGGTTTACCAGTTGAAACAGGAATTGCCGGAACTTGAAATCCTGATCAATGGCGGCATCAAGACACTGGATGAAACCGAAGAACATCTGAAACAGGTGGACGGCGTGATGATCGGGCGGGAAGCCTATCAGAACCCCTATGTGCTTTCGGATGTGGATCGGCGTTTTTATGGCGATGATACAAAGCCCTTAAGCCGTCATCAGGTGGCAGAGGCGATGTTGCCCTATATCGACGAACATCTGAAATCGAACAACGGGACGCTTGGCCATGTGACGCGGCATATGCTTGGCCTGTTTCAGCAGATGCGCGGAGCCAAACAATGGCGCCGGTATTTAAGCGAAAATGCCCATCGCAAGGGCGCGGGTGTTGATACGGTGCGCGAGGCACTGGCACTGGTTTCCAAAGAAGATGCCGAGGCATTGTCTGCATGAGCGCAGATGAACAATCGCCCGAAGCCGCGAGACAAACCGGCGGCATTACATGGCGGGAAGGCAACGTCCCCTTTTCCCCGCAATTTGGTGATATCTATTACAATCCAAAAAACGGATTGGCCGAAACGCAATATGTGTTTGTTGCGGGCAATAACCTGCCCGAGGCATGGCAAAACCGCGAGAATTTCACGATTGGTGAAACCGGCTTTGGCACGGGATTAAATTTCCTTGCCGCGTGGGATTGCTGGCAAAAGGACCCGGCGCGGTCCAAACGGCTTCATTTCGTATCGGTCGAGAAATTCCCGCTGACGCGTGATGCGATGGCGCGCGCGCATCAGAACTGGCCGGAATTGGCCGAAATTTCTGACCAACTGGTCACACAATGGCCAACCGGAACGATGTTGCCCGGTGTGCACCGGTTTGATCTGGGCGATGGTTCGGTCACGCTGACACTCCTGATCGGGGATGCGATTGACTGCTATCGAGATTATCACGGAATGGTCGATTGCTGGTTCCTTGACGGTTTTGCCCCGTCGCGCAATCCCGATATGTGGCGACCGGAATTGTTCACCGCCCTTGCCGCGGTATCAAGCCGTGATGGTGCCACCCTTGCGACATTCAGTGCAGCACGCATCGTGCGTGACGGGCTGGAACAGGCCGGGTTTGAAGTCGCCAAGCGCAAGGGATATGCCTATAAGCGCGATATGATCACGGCCCGCCTTGCCCCGAAAGGGACCGATGAAAACGCAGATCGCGGCAAAGGAATGGACGAAAACCCTTGGTTTGTATTGCCAAAAATGACGGATAACAAACGTGTCGCGATCATTGGCGGCGGCATGGCCGGGGCTGCCTGTGCACGGGCGCTTCAAAATCGCAGATGTGCGGTTACGCTTTTTGAAAAATCCGAACGCTTGGCGAATGCGGCATCTGGCAATCCCATCGGGATGCTTGAACCCTATTTCACCGCTGATAACGCCATAACAGGACGCTTTTACGAAGCGGGCTTTCGATACAGCCAACGACTGGTGCGCAGCTTGTCCGTGGCGGGCAAGATCGAAGCCGATTTTTGCGGCGTATTGGATCTGATTTCCAGCCAGCGCGACGAAGAGCGTCAGGCAGGCATGATGCAGCGCCTGCCGGACAGCCCCGATCTGGTTCATATTCTGGACCGTGAAGCTGCGAGTAGCGCCTTTGGGTTGCCGCTGCCCCATGGCGGCTTGTTTTATCCTGGTGCTGGCTGGGTCAATCCACCATCGCTGGTGACCTGTCTTGCCAGCGGGATCGAGTGCCACATCAACACACCGATTGCTGCAATTTCCGAAGATGGTACAGACAAGGTCCTGCATTCGGTTGAGGGGCAGGAATTTGGCCCCTTTGATGCCGTGATCATTGCCGGTGCGACCGAAACAACGGGGCTTGATCAAACCGCATGGCTTTCAGACTATCTGCGCCCGGTACGCGGGCAGATCAGTTACTTTGACGACAGCGCATTGCGCGAATGCTACGGCGATGCCAAAATTCGCTGCGTGCTCAGTCACAAGGGTTACCTGACACCGGCGCGTGCGGGTGTCCATGTTTTTGGTGCGACATTTGATCGCAATGATGATCAGACGGACCTGCGCGAAACTGACCATGCCCATAACCGCCGACAGTTGGGCCGCGTCCTGCCCGAGCTTGCCGATAGGCTGGAAGCGATAAAACTTGACGGTCGGGCGGCATTGCGGACCACAACCCCGGATCACCTGCCGATGATCGGTCCAGCACCGGATTACGATGCCTATCTTTCGGCCTATCACGATATAGACAAAGGGAAAAAGGCGGCGCGATATATCGATGCGCCTTACCACAAAGACATGTATATCTGTACCGGATTTGGCGCGCGTGGGCTGATCGCAGCCCCTCTTGCCGCCGAAATAATTGCCAGCGAGATTTGCAATATGCCCCTGCCGCTCGAAAAGTCCCTGATGGATGCGATCCATCCCGCACGGTTCATCGTGCGTGGTCTTAAACGGCGGCAAATCACGGCATGATCAACAAGCACGTCCTTCCGTCATTTGACGACCCGCGTATGAAAACCGCAACCGTGCTTGCGCTGTTTTTCGTGGGGCTTTTCCTTATTCAGGGTGTGTTTCTGCCCTATTGGCCGGTCTGGTTGAAAAGTCAGGGATTATCGGCGGGCGAGATCGGTATTTTGCTGTCCCTGCCCAACTGGGTTCGGGTTTTTGCCGACCCATTGATTGCGCAGCGCGCAGATCGCACCGGCAATCGTAAGACACCGATGTTGTGGCTGGCGGGGATTTATGTCGTTACGGTTCTTACCTTTCCGGTATCGAGCAATTTCTGGTGGCTGGCCGGATTATCCGTGATCATCGGCTTTAGCTTTGCACCGTTATTGCCACTGGGTACAACGATTACGGTTCATGAATGCAAGGCCAAGGAACTTGACTACGGCCGGGTTCGGCTTTGGGGATCGCTTGCCTTTATCGCGGCATCCTATGGCGCGGGATGGGTTCTTGACGGCACATCTACGGCCTGGATTGTCTGGATGCTGTTTATTGCCGGGATTGTAAATTTTGCCATCGTCACTCGCATGCCCGATCCACAAACCGACCGTCCGTTGCGGTCCGGTTCGTCGATCATTTATCTGCTGCGCAAACCCGTTTTCCTGATTTATCTCGGCTGCATCGGTTTTGCGCAAGGGTCGCACGGCACCTATTATAGCTTTGCGTCTGTCCATTGGGAAAATGTCGGCTATCCCCATGATGTGATCGGGGCGTTCTGGTCCATCGGGGTGATTGCCGAAATTGCCCTGTTTGCCTTTGCCGGGAAATATGTGCGCGGTCGGCATCCGGGGATTTTGTTTGCCATCGGAGCGGCGTCAGGCGTGCTGCGCTGGGCTTTTCTAGGCATGACCGATAATTTCTGGCTGATTGTTCTTGTGCAACCCTTGCACGCCATGACATTTGGCATTACCCATCTGGCGGCTGTCAGCTTTATTGCACGCGCGGTACCGACCCAGCTGGCAACATCGGCTCAAAGCCTGATGGCGACATTATCCATGGGTGTTTTTCTTGGCAGTGCGATCTGGGCATCGGGACCGCTTTATGATCATTTCGGGTCGCATGCCTATTACGCCATGAGCGGACTTTCGATTGTTGCGTTCTTCTTTGCGCTTTGGCTAATCAAGCGTTGGCGCGGCGAAGACAACACGTTTTGTGAATGACCGGGACATGCCTGGGGGAAATCTGATGAGCAATCTTCCGCTTTCACGGAAATGGCGCCGTTTGAAACTGGGGCTTAGGACGCTTTTGACGGCGTCGCCAGCCGGTTATTTCATTCCGTATCGCTATGCCGCCGAAACGGCCAGTACCGTTGGCCGACCGCATTATCCGGCAATCGAGGCCATGATGGATCACGCGGCACCGACCATGAAGGCGTGGCTGACCAAGGCCAACAAATATCAGGACGCATTTGCCAGTTTCGGCAATGCCACCCCACCCGATCCACGTTGGCAACAAAGCTGGTTCCCGCGACTAGACGGGATGATGGCCTATGTCCTGACGCGTGAATTTCGCCCGGAACGGATTATTGAAATTGGATCGGGCCATTCAACACGGTTTTACTATCGCGCCATTCTTGATGGTGAACTCGACACCATCTTTCACGCAATTGATCCGGCCCCGCGTGCCGATATTGCAGCCCTGCCGATCACGATAGAACGCGGCATCGTGCAAAAGGCCGATCCGGCTGTGTTCAAGACATTGTCGGGTGCGGATATTCTTTCGATTGATTCAAGCCATATCCTGATGCCGGGCACGGATGTTGATCTGCTGTTTTCAACGGTCATACCGGCATTGCCCAGTGGGGCGATCATTCATATCCATGACATCACCCTGCCCGATGATTATCCGGAAATCTGGCAATGGCGCGGATACAATGAACAGCAGGGTGTTGCAGCGTTGCTGGCAGGTAACGGGTTTGAAATCCTGTGGTCGAGTGCCTATGCCAGTACACGCCTGAATAACATTATTGCAAACTCCATCGCCAATGGCATTCATCTGCCTGATGGGGCACATGAAACCAGCTTGTGGTTGCGTAAAAAGTAGTTCAAACAGGATCAGGATCCATTCAAACCGTATTGACGGAAATGACGGGGCAAAAGCCCCGCAAGCCTGCCGGGAAAACGTCTTTCCACCCGAACCACGGTTAATCAGGATTAAATCGATGTCGCGAACAGATGCTCCGGGTCTTGGCCGGGGACTGGCCTTTGTCATGGCGGTTGCTGCCGGTCTTGCAGTTGCCAATATTTATTATAATCAACCGATGCTTGGCATCATTATGGCCGAGTTCAATCAAAGCGGCACTGCGGCCCTGATCCCGACCGCAACGCAGTTGGGATATGCAGTTGGTCTGTTTTTACTCGTCCCGCTTGGCGATCTGTTTGACCGACGCAAACTGATTGTTATCCTGTTCCTGTTGCTGGCACTGGTTCTTGTAATCGAAGGATCGGCACCAACGGATTATATTCTGTTTATTTCTTCAATATTGCTTGGTGCCTGTTCGACGGTGGCCCAGCAAATCATTCCCTATGCAACAGCACTGACCCCTCCCGAAAACCGCGGAAAAACCATTGGCACGGTCATGGCGGGTTTGCTGTGCGGTATTCTTCTGAGCCGGACACTGGCGGGGTTTGTGTCGACCCATCTTGGCTGGCGCGAGATGTTCTGGCTTGCCGCCCCGTTGGCCGTTCTAGCCGCCATCGTGATGGCCGTGATGTTGCCAAAGGACAAGGCGCGGACCTCCATCGGCTATGGCGAGGCGCTTTTATCCGTGCTGTTCCTGTGTAAACAGCTGCCTGCCCTTCGCCGGGCTACATTGACGCAAGCCGCCCTGTTCGGATCATTTTCGGCCTTCTGGACCATATTGGCCCTGCATCTTCAGGAACCCGATTATCAGCTGGGGGCCGATATCGCCGGGCTATTTGGGGTTTTGGGCGCGATTGGCGTTCTGGCAGCCCCCCTTTCGGGCCGGTTGGCAGACCGATATGGTCCTGCGCGCGTCATTGCCGCCGGTGTCATCATTTGCGTGATTTCGTGGCTGGCATTCGGGCTTTGGACAGCTCTTGCAGGGTTGATCGTCGGGGTGATCATTTTGGATTTCGGCGTGCAAAGTGCGATGATTTCCAACCAGCATGTGATCTTTGGCCTGCTGCCAGAGGCCCGCGGCCGGATCAACACCGTTTATATGACCGGTATGTTCCTTGGCGGTTCATTCGGCTCAGCCGGGGCGACCTATGCATGGGGACTGGGCGGTTGGCCTGCGGTTTGCGGTTTCGGGCTCGCACTTTCGGTGATTGCGATGGTGCCCTCGATGGCCCAACTGCGATCAAAGGCTACCGCGCAATAATGCAAAAGGCCCCGCAGAATCTGTTATTTCGGGTGGCGATAAACCAAGTCACCCGAATGATATCCCCGAGCATCCCTATCCAGCGTCGCTCCCAACCGTTCTGCAAGCCTTATCGAACGCACATTATCGGGATCGATGTAACTAACTAGGGTTGTTAATCCTCGGACATCAAAGGCCCATTTACGCATCGCAATTGCTGCTTCACGAGCGAAACCTTTTCCTTCGGCATCGGGATAAAGAAGCCAGCCGAGTTCATGTTCGGGGAACAGCGGGCCATAATTTATTCCGACCTGCCCGACGCAAACACCGATGGACTTCACATCGATCATCAATGCACCATGCCTCAGCAAACACCACTGCGCTGCGTCATTACAGAACATACCCCAGGCACCTATTGTATCGAATGGGCCGCCCATGTGAACGGAGCGCGAGGAACCAAGCATTGTTTCATAAGCCGGCCAGTCCTCCATCCTCATTGGTCGAAGGATTAGGCGTTCTGTCTCAATTCGCGGGATATCGCAGGTTACCATGAGATTAATTCTTGTAGGGATCGGCCGCATCGCGCAGGCCATCGCCAAGGAAGTTGAACGCCAGAACAACGATCACCACCGGTACCACCGGCAACATCAGCCATGGATAGACAGCAACGGCGTTGATGTTCTGGGCCTCGTTTAACAGCACGCCCCAACTGGTGACAGGTGCCCGGAGGCCAAGACCAAGGAAACTGAGCGCGGTTTCGCCAAGGATCATGTTCGGGATCGAGAGGGTTACCGACGCGATCAGGTGACTGGCAAAGTTTGGCAGCAGATGACGGGCAATGATGCGTTTTGGCTTGGCCCCCATCAGACGGGCGGCAAGGGCATAGTCTTCTTCACGCAGTGCCAGAAGTTTCGAACGTACCGCGCGGGCAAGCCCCGTCCAGTCGATCAAGCCCAGAATGATCGTGATCCCGAAATAGATCAAAACCGGGCTCCAGGTCACCGGCAATGCTGCTGAAAGTGCCATCCATAACGGAATTTCCGGCATCGAGCGGATGACTTCGATCAGGCGCTGCGCGCTTGCATCGACCCAGCCGCCGTAATATCCCGCCGCCCCGCCGATCAGGATGCCCAGAATGAAGCTTACGGCGATACCGACCAAACCGATGGTCAGCGACACACGCGCGCCGTAAATCATGCGCGACAACATGTCGCGTCCCAGACGATCCGTACCCAACAAGAACAGGGTTCCGTCCTCGGCCGGGCACATGACATGAAAATCGGCCTCGAACAGGCCCCAGAATTCATAGGGATCGCCGGAACAGAAGAAGCGGATTTTTTCAACGCGGCTGTCGCTTGGCGTATAGATCGGTTTCAGCGTTTCCATGTCAATCGAGAAATCGGTGCCATAGGTAAACGGCCCGACAAATTTCCCGTCGTGAAACAGGTGGATCGCTTGCGGTTGATGATGGATGTATTCGGAATTCCGGGTTTCCTGTGCATACGGTGCCAGGATTTCGACAATGAAAACGGATGCATACATGATCGCCAGAATGATCAGCGAAACATACGCCAGCCGATGGCGTTTAAGCCGCCACCAGATCAGCTTCCACTGCGATGCGAGATAGTATTTTTCCTGCGCGGGTGTCAGTTCCTCACGATCCCAGGGATCGAAGGGCGCGGTATCAACGAAATGCTCGTTACGTTTATCGTCGCTGCGGCTCATTGCGATACCCCTCCTTGCAGACGAATTCGGGGATCAAGCCATGCAAGAAGCAGATCGGACACAAACATGCCGATCACCGTCAGCAATGCCAGAAACATCAGGAACGATCCGGCCAGATACATGTCCTGACTTTGTAGGGCGGCAAGCAACATCGGCCCGGTTGTTGGCAGCGACATCACAACAGATACCAAAACAGAACCCGATACGACCTGAGGCAGGATATTGCCAATATCGGCGATAAACGGATTCAAAGCCATGCGCAGCGGGTATTTGAACAAAACGCGCGTTGGCGACAAGCCCTTGGCATGGGCCGTGACAACATATTGTTTGCCAAGTTCATCAAGAAGATTGGCACGCAGGCGCCGGATCATCGACGCGGTCCCGGATGTCCCGATCACCAGCACCGGCGCCCAAAGATGTTCGGCAACCGACATGATCTTGGCAAAAGACCAACCCTGATTGATGAATTCCGGGTCCATCAGACCGCCGATGGAAGTCCCAAACACAACATTGGCGTAATAAAGCAGGATCAACGCAAACAGAAAGTTCGGCATGGCAAGGCCGAGGAAACCGAGCAAGGTAAATCCGTAGTCGCCCCAGCTATATTGGCGGGTTGCAGAATAAATCCCGATTGGGAAGCTGACGACATAGATGAACAGAACCGTGCTGAAATTCAGAACGACCGACAACCACAGACGATCCCCAACCACCTCGGTAACCGGCAGGTTATATTCAAACGAGAAACCAAGATCGCCGTGTAACAGCCCCCACGCCCAATCGAAATATTGCTGCCAGAGCGGTTGATCGAGACCGTATTGCTGTTTGAGGAAAGCAATTTTGGCAGGATCGACCGCCTCGCCCTGCGCCTGCAATTCATTCAGATAGGTGGACAGGAAGTCGCCCGGCGGCAATTGAATGATAATAAACACCAGCACGCTGATGAAAAACAGCGTGGGCATCATGACAAAAAGCCGTCTTGCCAAGAAAGTCAGCATCGGCGGTTAAGCTCCCCCTGTCGCATCGGCTCCGGTTTCCCTGTCCGGAATGATGCGTTCGTTTTCAGATCATTGCGATCAACGGTCCCACCAGAATGTATCGGGACGGTAAATGCCAAAGAATGCACCTGGTTCCCAGCTATGTATGCCCTTTTCCGGCACGTTGCGCAGATCGTTGCGAACCACGACCGGCTGCGGCACATTACCGATCAGACCGATCGAGAACATGTTTTCCGCGTTGATATCGAGAATACGCTGCCATGCGTCCTTTCGGGCCGCGTCATTGCCATTGGCCCATTTACCATAAAGGTCCATGAGTTCCTTGGCCGCGGGCATATCCGGTGCTTCGCCCGCCTCGCCATTGGTCTGGAAATACTGTCCCCATTTCGGCCATTGCAGGCTGTCCTGCTGGATCGGAACGAATTCCGCCGGAACTGTACCCGGCGTTGCAAGGCCGCTATCGACACCATTAAAGATCGACATGATGGTTTCGCCGCTATAGGCCCGATTGCGCAGAACTTCGCGCTGCAATCCCTTGACGAACAGCTTTACACCAATCTGTTTCCAGCTATCCCCGATCAGTTCAAGCATGTCGTCATGTTCGGGGTTTTCGCCCATGGTTTCGACAATGATTTCAAGCGGTCGACCATCGGGCATCAAACGAATGCCATCGCCATTGCGCTTGGTCAGGCCCATTTCATCAAGCAGCGCATTGGCCTTCTTGACATCGAACTCAATATAGCTGTCGCGGTATTCCTGTTTGAAAAGCGGGCTTTTGGGAAGGACCGTATTGTTGGTCGGTGCCGCCAGACCAAAGAACATCACCCGGTTGATTTCGGTTCGGTTGATGGCAAGCGACAATGCCCGGCGGAATTTCACATCGCGCAATAATTTCCGCCAAACCGGATCAGAACAGGTCAGGTTCGGATAAAGTGCCGCATAGGCACCGTAACCGACATCCCAAAGGTTTACCTTGAAGTTTTGCTGCGGCTCTGACTGTTTGAGGAAGGTGTAATCCTGCAAGGACAGAATACGGCTTTGCAGATCAACCTCGCCCGCGCCGACCTTGGCCGGAACCAGTTTGGCATTCGAAATATTGAAGATCATCCGATCAATATAAGGCAGCTGATTCCCGTCGGGATCAACGCGATGATAGTACGGGTTACGTTCAAAGATGAAGCGATCAGACGGCTCTTCGGTCCTGATCAGCCATGGTTCCAGCGATGGACGTTCGACATTTTCAAGCCGGTAAGGACGGTCCTTATCTGTATGAAGCACCGCCCAGCTGCGTAAGCCCCGTTCTTTGACAATAGCATCCAGCTCGGCCGCATCGCGATATTTCGCGTGAAACTGTTTCAGATAATGTGCAGGCCGATAAATGAAGGGCGGCCGGGTTGCAGCCAGTTCCGTTACGAAAAACGGGTTGGGTTTGGACCAACTGTAACGAACGGTATATTCGTCGAGAATCTCGAATGTTGCCGGTTCATCGCCAACAAACAGGAAACGCGGCGGACCGACCGGAAAGAGTTCATCGTTATTGACGATGTCTTCCCAGAAATAGCGGAAATCCTCGGCGGTAAAGGGTTCACCATCTGACCATTTATGGCCTTTGCGAAGATGCAAGGTGAATACATTACCTGTATCGTTGACATCAAGGCTTTCGAGAATATCGGGTTGCAGGTTCAGGTTTTCGTCATATCCGATCAGTCGGGCATAGCCATAAACCACCGCCATGCGAATATCGCGCGAACGGCCCATGATGGTCACCAGATCACCGCCATATTTGCCGATTTCCTTATTCTCGGCAGTGAAGTCGATGACTTTGGGATGTTCAGGCAGACGTGCCGCCATCGGGGGAAGTTCCCCCTTTGATACGGCATCCTCGAAATACGGGATTTCAGCCTTTGCCGGGTCGACCGCCGATATCATCCCCGCAAACATCGCCGCCGAGAACCCCACACATACGAACGCCATGCGCGATTTGTTAAACCAACCCGCAGAAAACGCAGGAACGATAGTCGGCTTCATATGGCCATCTCCTGATAATCGGCACGTGCGGCACGAACAAAGTGATCCTCGGCAAACTGCACCATGCGCGGATCAGATTGGGCATCAATGGTAAAGGGTGCAGGCCAGCGGCGCGGGTCGGAAGCCTTGCCGTCGACAATCTTGGTGAAATCCAGAAGATGATCCAGATCGGCAAAGGGTACGGCGTTAAGCAATGCCTGAGTATAGGGATGGACCGGATTTCTGAACAATTGTTCGCGTGGTGCGGATTCAACAATACGCCCCGCACACATCACAGCAATCCGGTCCGCAATATAGTCAACCACCGCCAGATTGTGCGAAATAAACAGGTATGTCAGTTTAAGTTCACGCTGCAAATCTTTGAGAAGGTTTAAAATTTGCGCCTGAACCGATACATCAAGTGCCGATGTCGGTTCATCAAAAATCAGAAGGTCGGGTTTAAGCGTCAGCGCGCGTGCAATGCCGATACGCTGGCGCTGGCCGCCCGAAAAGCTGTGCGGATACCGGTTCAGGAACCGGGGATCAAGCCCGACCAGTTCCATCAGTTCCAGCACCATTTTCTTACGGTAGGATGCATCACCGATACCATGAATAATCAACGGTTCGGTAATAATGTCCTGCACGGTCATCCGTGGATTAAGGGACCCGAACGGGTCCTGGAAAACGAACTGGATACGTTTCCGATACGGGTTGAGCTGATCTTCGTTCAGGCCGGTCAATTCGGTCATCTGACCGCTTTCCCCCCGGAACAGGATCGATCCGCTATCGGGTGCCATCGCCCGCATGATCAGTTTGGAAAGCGTGGTTTTGCCACATCCACTTTCGCCGACCAGACCGACACATTCTCCGCGATTAACCGTCAGAGACACATCCGCTACAGCGGCAATTTCTTGTTCCTCGGTCTTTAGCCAGTTGCCTTTGCGCACCGCAAAACTTTTGTAAAGGTGGCGCACAGCCAGAACCGGCTCGCTTGCCATTGCCGGATGCAATGCCAGCGACGGTGGAACATCCCCGCCTTGCTCAGATGTGTCTTTGTCGCCGCAGAAAGTCAGTAGACTATCGACCTTCGGCTTGATTTCACGCAGGGGACGCAAACGTTCGTCAGGTCCCATATCGAAATGCGGAACCGCAGCCAGCAACGACTGTGTATAGAGGTGACCGGGATTGACGAACACATCATGGGTCAGACCGCTTTCGACAACACGGCCATCATAAACCACGACCATGCGGTCCGCCATGTTGGCCACCACCCCAAGATCATGGGTGATCAGCAGTACGGACATTTGCAATTCGGCCTGCATATCCTTGATCAGACGAAGTGTCTGGGCCTGTATCGTCACATCAAGTGCCGTTGTCGGTTCGTCCGCAACCAGCAGTGCCGGCCGGCAAACCATTGCCATGGCAATCATCGCACGTTGGCGCAAACCACCGGAAAGCTCGAACGGATATGTCTTCAAGGATCTTTTTGGATTGGGAAAACCGACAAGTCCCAGCATGTCACTGGCAAGCTCTTTGGCCTCGCTGGAGCCGACCTTGCGATGGAGGCGCACTGCCTCGCAAATCTGATCACCGATGGTATGAAGAGGTGACAGGGAGCTCATCGGCTCCTGAAAAATCATGGAAATACGGCCACCGCGAATGGACCGCATTTCAGCACCCGAGCGATCCAGCATCGCAATATCAACACGGGTTCCCGGCTTTTTCGGATCGGCAAAAACAATTGATCCGTTGGTGATCTGTGCCGATTTGGGCAACAACCCCATGATCGCCTGTGAAATGGTGGTTTTGCCAGAACCGGATTCTCCGACAAGGGCGACGGTTTCCTGCGCACCAATGCGAAAACTGACATTTTCGACCGCCTTGACCCGCATATGCGGCAAAACGAATTCGACTTTCAAATCGCGGATACGCAGAATATCGGTCATCTTCCCTCGCCAAAGCCGCCTGCCCGACTTGATGCGGCTGCCTGGACCATTGTTTCGGCCTCGTCCATACGCATCAGATTGGTTCTTGTTATATCGTCGACCAGTAACTGGTTATCTTTGGCCCAATCCCGCGCAATTTCAAGCAGATCATCAAAACCGTCCAACGTTGATTCTGTGACGATTTTCGCATCCCCGGCCTGGAGGGTCAGTTCAAACCAGCCCTTCCTGCCATCGCGACGGGTAGAGAAATAACGCAAACGGAATTTGGAAAGTTCCGACCACGCAAATGCCGTCCCGCCGCGCAAGTTGCTGATCCGGATACCATATTCCGAAACATAAATCTTTGACTGAAACCGCATTAATGTGCGGGCAAAATAAAGAATGAACAAAAGCGCCAGCCCGGCTGCCGTCCACTGAATAATCGGCAGCATTTCGGGAATCAGGGCAATGACACCGCAAATCAGCAATCCGGCAACCGATTTCGCCATATCAGGTGCCATAAGCCGCGGCGGATATCCCATGATCTGAACATCACGATCACGCACACCGGCAGGCTTGACCGGATCGACTGTTTCGATACCGCCGGTTTCTTCGATAGGGCTTATTGCCATGGGAAAACTCCGGGAATTCGCAACCATTTGAGCGCTGCGTGCTCAAACGAAAACAGGTTTTCAAGAAATCGTGTTGTGGCGTCGTCATGAACCAGATGATGCGTCAGAAGCCCTGTGGGCTCGGCGGCGTCAACCAGCCCGGTTCGGCGGGCCGACAAATGCGAAATCATCGCCGTAATGCATTGGTCTTCGCCCGCAAAGCCACGGGTACCGCGCCAGTCAATAACATCAACATGGGTATTGACCATCAGAAGGCCGGAAACGGGATATGCATCCGGTCTCGCATTAAACGTGCTGATGCCGCGCAGGCCAAGCGATGGCAAAGCCCGCATGACGTCATCGGCAATGCGGTTCCATGGTGGCACCATCACCGGCAGGAAACGATTGCCAAACTGGGATGACAGGATATCAAAGCCGCGGCGGATATCGGCAACGACCGCACCAATATCGCGAACATCGTCAAGTTCCTGCTTTTTTCGGCCAGCAGGCATATGATTGGTATGGGACCAGCCATGCTGGAAAACACGGGTATCAAGTGTTTCTGCCAGACGCAGCACCAGATCATGTTCAAGATCAGCCGGAATCACCGCAAGGGCCAAGGGAACGCGATAATCCTGTTCGAAGGCAAGCATTGTTTCAAGTGCCGATGTAACGGCAACTGCGTCATCGTCGCGCCACCACATCGTAGCAATCCGTTCTTCGGACTGCCACAGATCCAGCTCTGCGCGAAGTTGATCCCAGCTACTCATGCCTTCCCTCTTATTCTTTCTGCGAGTTTAGCCGCAGTTATCCCTGCCCCGTCCAGAGATATATCTAATTTAACAGGATTTTTCGCCCGATCTATTTGATTTGCCAAGGATTGTGGACTTAAATCATCGGGATCAAGCAACGACAGCACTTTCTTTCCCGCTAAAATAGCAGCGCGCTCACTTTGTTCGCCTTCACCGCCATCGGCGAATGGAACCATTACCGACGCGGTCCCCGTCGCCAGAACATCCATCAAGGTATTATAGCCTGCCTGCGAAACGGAAACACAGGCATGTGCCATCCGTTCGCGGAAATCAGGCAAAAAGCGATGCAACGTGACCCCGGTCGGCAGGTTTTGCGCAAGGCGATGGAATGTGTTGGTTGGGAAATGCGGCCCTGTGACAATATCCCATTGCTGATCGGCAAACCGACTTGAAAGCGGACGCGCAGTAATTGCAGCTTCAATCAGCGCAGCCCCGACCGCACCACCGCCAGCAGAAACAAGAACACCTTGTCGTTCGCCGCCGACGAACTCAGCTTTGGGCGCAACATAACCAGTATATTCGATCATATCAGCAATATCGCTGGCAAACGGGAAGCTACGCCCGAAACCAAAAAGCATCGGATCACCGTGAACCAGCACGTGGTCAAAATGACTACGCGCAATATCGCGCATCCAGACTTCTTTTGACGGGTCTGCTTTGCGAACCAGAAGGTCACGAACGGAACAGATACGGGGAATCCCCGCCTGCCCAGCCCGTTCCAGCAGCGGCAGTAATTCGAACCGGAAGGCCCGGCGGCCAAACGGGAACATTTCGATCATCAAAAGCTTGGGTGCCACGGATTTGAACGCATCAAGTAATGCCTTTTTTCGCGCCTGCTTCCATGCCTCATTGACCGGATTTCCCGCCGCGTCGACCAATCCGGAAAAACCGCTATCTGCGGTTCGGCAAGGCGGCAGCTGGATCACATTATCGCTTCCGAAATCCAGTGCGGCATCGGGAATGCCACCGGTGACAACGGTTGTCTTGATGCCGAGCTTTTTAAGTTCCGCATTGATCAGGGCGATGCGGCGCACATGACCGATACCAAGCAAATGCTGAACATATATCAGGATGTCAGTCATGAGGTTGTTCCGCCCCGTTCAAGCAGACGGCAATTAAGATCAACGACGCCAAGCCCGTCATCCGAAGACCATGAAAAGACATGAATGCTTTTCCGATCAAGCCTGTCAGGGATTTTTCCCATCATGTCCCAGCCACTTGCCGCGGCATAGACCGCACGAATAACACCCTTGTGGGTTACGACGCCAAAATCACCGTCACGATGCCCGGCCAAGGCGGCTTCGACCCGGGAAAGAACTTCACGCGGGCTTTCGCCGCCTTCCGGGCGGAAATCCCAACCACGGTCTTCATTTTCCTGCATTCGAGGGCCGAGTTGGCGGCGCAAGTCGGAAAGTTTTTTACCTTCCCAATCCCCCCAGTTCATTTCAATCCAATGTTCGTCAGGTGAAATACCCTCAATCGAAAGGCTATCGGCTGTTTGAATGGTCCGGATCAGCGGACTGACACGCCAAGGAACTTTGCGCCATTTTTCCGGTAATTGCAGGCGGCCATACTCATCAATGGTTTCGGGAAGCAACGATATATCGCTTTGGCCCTGGATACGTTTTTCCGTGTTCCACGCGGTAATCCCGTGTCGCAACAGGGCAAAATGAAAGTTTCTCATCCCTGTTTCCGTTTCATGTGACTTTCCATCACGCCACCCAGGACAGTATCAAGCTTTTGGGCGGCGGCGGTGACGGTGTGCATCTGTTCAGCTTTTCGCGTGGCCGACTGCCCGATATCGCGCAATATGCTGTACCGATCCGACGCCAAGCATTCGGCAAGTTTGTCGGCAAAGGCATCAACATCCCCAACCGGCACCAGCCATCCGGTTTTGCCATCCGCTACAATGCCCGAAACACCGCCACAGTCGCCTGCCAGAACAGGTAATGCTGCCGCCTGTGCTTCAAGTATTGCCATACCATAGGCCTCGTTGATCGCCGGCCATACAAACATGTCAGACCGCGCCAAAAGAATGCGCGTATGATCGGCATCGCAAAGACCGGCGAAATCAAGTTGATCGTATTTGATTGCGTGGCGTTCAAAGGCTGCCTCGACATCCGCGCGTGCGGGACCATCGCCGATCACCGTCAGATGCCAGTTCGTCACATTCCGCGCATTGAGCCAGCCAAGTGCGTTTGCCAGCAATTCGTAAGATTTCAGCTTGTCGCCCGGTCGCATCATGGCGGTTGTTACCAACTGAACCGATTTATCCAGATCAATTTGGCCACGATCAGCAGCATGCCAGTTTTCGGTATGGGTAAAGGGTGGCAGATAATGCAACCGGTCCTGAGCACATATCGGCGCCAGACATTCCATATCCGCCTGATTTAGGGAGAATACCGCACTGGCACATCGCAGGGCATGTTCAACGGCTGCGTGGCTTTGCGCCCAGGGGCCGTTTGCACGTTTAGGGGCAAAGGATGCCTCGGCTACGACATAAGGGATATCCAGAGCTTTAGCGATCACCGGACCAATCCAGTCCGGGGCCTTGTAATAAAGATGGTAGGTAAACCAGATATCGGGGCGTTTGCCGTTCTGATATTGCCGTAATAGCCTCGCGACAAGCTTTGACGCCAGTTCGGCGATTTGCGCCTGACGCAGGATATTGCCATCGCCAACCCGGCTGCGCAGGCGCGATGCGATATCAACTTTATGTCCGGCTTGCGCTAGTGCCTCACACAGAAGGCGCGCCATCAGGCGATCCCCGGATGGTATCGGATGATCAATCGGCTTTAACGGTGCATAAAAGGCGATCTGCACGCTTGCCGTCCCCTACTCCGCTGCCGGTTGTTGTGCGGCAGTTCCGGCTACCAGTGCATCAACACCAAAGCGATGTGCCAGTTCCTTCATGCCGGTATAGAACGAGAAATCCCGTCGAACGATTTCGTTGCCCTTGCGCCCCATCTGATCGCGCAACGCCGGATCGACAATCAGGTCCGCCATTGCCAAGGACAATGATTTGGGATCACGTTCGGGAACAAGTTTGCCGTTAAGGCCATCGGTAATCAGTTCCGGAATGGCTGAAATTGCCGTTGAAACCGCCGCCAGACCGCAAAGCTGTGCTTCCATCAGGACGTTTGGCAATCCGTCACGATCACCATCCTGTTCCACCCGGCTTGCCAGAACGAACAGATCGGCGGACTGACAGCCCGCAATCACTTCTTTCTGGTCACGCGGCCCCTGCCAGTCACAATGATCTGAAATTCCAAGATCGGTCGCGAGCGATTTGTATTTATCGCCATTGCCACCACCAATATGGACAAACCGCCAATGCAGATCCTTGGGTAAATCGGCAAGTGCACGCAGAAGATCGTCATAACCCTTTTTCCCGACCAGCCGACCAACCGACAGAATCGTTACCGGATGTTCGGGATCCCGGCCGTCACGGGGCATCCGGTCCGGAAAATCTTCGGGGAAACGGGAAAAATCAAGACCGTGATAAAGCAAATTCACCTTGGCCGGATCATCGGCCAGCTTTTGCAGATGGTCGACATTGGCCTTCGTGCAGGTCACCAGCCAATCCATATCGGCCAGCTTTTCACGCATGTCCCAATCTTCGCTGGTGTAGATATCCTTGGCATGTGCAGAACAACACCACGGAAGACCGCGCATCATCGCTGTATATCGCGCAACCGATGCCGGGGTATGCAGGAAATGGGCGTAGATGCGCGTGATATCGTCCGGCAGCTCCGCCGCCATTACCAATGCTTGCGCAAAACGACGGGCGCGGTTCGGCGTGCGATCCCGGCGATAGTCCTGCCACCAGATATTTCTTGCCCGACGATATCCCGGCATTTTGCGGGCCTTTAGCCAGCCGCGAAACACGCGCATCGGTTCCTGATAGACATATTCCGGCAGGTAATCGATTTCAGCCGTGATCCTTTCGTGGACTGGGTGGCGTTTTTTATCGGTGGGATGACGCAGTGATACAATACGATAAGGAATACCTGCCTGCTGAATACCGAGGATTTCCTGGGCAATAAAGGTTTCCGACAATCGTGGATATCCTTTCACCACGATTGCAAGCTTGTCGCATGTCATCTGTTATTATCCCGGAAAATCTTACTCGGCAGCGAGCTGCGGCGGCAGCCAGCGTTCAACCTGATCGCCAACACTATCAAGGCCACCCATCAGGTTTGGCACGGTTACATGTGACGGCTTTGGCTGATCAATCAGACCGCGAAGGGCTTCGGCCATCTGCATCGGCGGACGCCCGCCATCTTCGGTCAGCATTTTGACCAAACCAAGTTTTTCGGCAGCCGACGCGCGAACATATTGTTCAAGCCGCGGCACGGTGCGCGGCACGATGATTGCCGGTTTGTCAAAGGACAGGATTTCACAAAACGTGTTGTATCCACCCATTGCGATCACACCGGCAGACCGATCCATCAGCATTTCGACATTGGCATCGAAGGTAATGACCGAAAGCTTGTCGATCTTTTCCGCGCGTTCCATGAACGCCTGCTGGTCATTTGGTGCCATGAACGGCCCTAACACGACAAGCGAAGGAACAGGAATATCAGGATCGGCCTCATAGGCACTGATCACCCAATCAACCAGATTAACCCCGTCCCCGCCACCACCGGTCGTGACGAGATAATAGGGTTCCTCAAGACCAAGCGCACCATGTTCCGGGGTCGGTTTGCGCGTCGCGGTACGTGGCAGATAACCGGTATAGGTCATTTTTTCTTCGACACCCGGCGGCAGATCAATGCCTTCAAGCGGATTGCAAATGTCTTTGAGGCCATAGACCCAGATTTCGTCGTAAAGGTCGGCCAGAGCCGGAACGCATTTTTTGCGATCCCATTCTTCACGCAGATTGACCGGGTCATCCATCACGTCGCGCAAGCCCATGACAAGGCGCGTGCGACGGTGGCGCAACATCTGAAGTGTCGATTCAACTTCACCGCGCAAGCCAAGCGGTTCCTTGTCGACGATGAACAGATCGGGATTAAACACATCGGCGGTATGCTGAATAATGGATTCACGCATCGCCAGTGTCTGATCGACGTCGATATTCAGATTAAGCGATGTGTATTCACCATTTGAGAGCTTGATCACGCCCGGAATACGCACAAAATCGACTCGTGAACGGAATTCGAAACTGCCGATGATCGGCGATCCGGAAAGGATCAGCACAGATACATCGTCCCGACGCGAAACAAGCGCATGCGCAATGGTCCGGCAGCGGCGCAAATGGCCCAAGCCGAATGTATCGTGGCTATAGATCAGAACACGATAGCCGGTATTCCCCACGATCGACATATATCCGCCCGCTCTCGTAGTGTCCCTCGATACCTTCTCAACCCGATATAGGGTGACACGATATCGCCCGTTGGCAAGCATTTCCGTATTTTACGGTATTTCCAACCTGCCATCGGGCTATTGCTCTCATGCCGATGCGATATCTTGCAAGACTTTTTCGAGCAGGGCTTCGCGTTTTTCGTTGCTGTCGAGTGCGCGAAGTTTTTCAGAAAGTTCTGTAACACTATGGGCATAGCGGTTGTGCCAGTCATCACGGGACATCTCGCCAACAGGCAGGCGCGGTTTGAATTCGGCCTGTTTTGCCTGCCCGCGTTTGAGCGTCACGGTGTCATCAAGCATCGGGAGTGCGATTTTGCTTTCTTCGATCCCGTGATTGATCATGGCCTGTTGCAAAGCGGCGCGCGCCCCGTCTTCGCCGTGGGTCAGGAAAATGCGCCGCGATATCGGCATCCTTTCCTTTGTCCAGCGCAGCAGCATGTCCTGATCGGCGTGTCCGGAATAGATATCAAGCGTCCTGATCCGGGCGTGCACATCGACCTCATCACCATGAATGCGCACATGCTTTGCCCCGCCCTGCAGCACACGCCCCAACGACCCGGCAGCCTGAAAACCGACCATCAGCACCGTGCATTCCGGCCGCCACAGATTGTTTTTCAAATGATAGCGAATGCGCCCGGCATCGCACATGCCACTTGCCGACAAAATGATCGCGCCGCTTCTGACCCGTGCCAACTGCATGCTTGCCTCAACATCGGGCACCATATGAAAATTGGGATGGGCCAGGGCACGTGCATCATCATGGGAGAGATGTTTGGCAAAAACCTCGGTCGCGCGCTGGGCCAGCGGGCTATCGACAAAAACATCCGCCTTGGGAAGTTTTCCACGATTAAACAGGGTCGCCAGATCGACAAGCAGTTCCTGTGTACGGGCCACTGCGAAACTCGGGATTACAAGATTACCGCCAGCCTGAATGGCTTGGCGAACCTCGACAGCCAGCATTTCGCGGCGCTCTGCATCGCTGACTTCGGGGCGATTGCGATCACCATAGGTGGATTCAACAAACAGATAATCGATGTTTTTCGGCCCTTCGGGCGCATCGTTAAAAACCGCCTCGCCCGTGCCGATATCGCCAGAAAACAGCAGTCGCAGGGTACGTGGCTCACCGTCCGGGGCCTCATCATCCACTTCGATTTCTATCGAAGCGGATCCCAAAAGATGCCCGGCATCCCAGTAGCGCGCCCGTAAGCCCGGCAGAACTTCACGCCATTCATGATAGTCAACGGGCTGCAACCGTTTGAGAGTCTTTTCCGCGTCTTCGCGGGTATAGATCGGGGTGACTTCCGGGCGGCCACGCCGGACATTGCGGCGATTAAGACGTTCGACCTCGGTTTCCTGAATATAGCCGGAATCAGGCAGCATGTAGGTCAGAAGATCGCAGGTGGGTTCGGTCGCGTAGATCGGCCCGTTAAAACCGGCCTTCACCAGTTTGGGAAGCAACCCGGAATGATCAATATGCGCATGGGTCAGAAGCACGCTACGAATATCCGCAGCCTTGAACGGAAAAGCTCCATAGTTCAGTTCGCGAACCGTCTTGCTGCCCTGAAACATGCCGCAATCGACAATGATATCACCACCGTCGGTACGCAGCAGATAACATGAACCGGTAACACCACCCGCAGCCCCGCAAAAAGTCACTGATACAGTCATCCGCATTCCACCCCTGTTCCGTTGTTTTGTTAAACATCACCGGAAAAGGATGCAAATTCCATGATCTGGATCAGTTTTTAAAATGCCTGCAAACCACCAAATGGCAGATAGAGTACCTGATCACCCGTTCTGACCTGCCCGCAATCCTCGGCGATTTCGATCAGGCCTTCGGCCCACACCATCGAGGATAACATGCCGGAACTCGCCGAATGGTAAGGCATGGCAACCCATTGCCCATCGTCATCCTGCACCAGACGGGCGCGCAGCCATTCGCGGCGCCCCGTACCACGTTTGAAGTCAAACCCTGCGATGGCCGGCAATCGCAGGGGCGCACAAACGTCGTCCGATGCCCCCATCATATGCGAAAGAAGCGGCATGGCATAAAGCAGCCCGGAAACCATCACCGAAACCGGATTTCCCGGCAAGCCGATGATAACACAATCCCCAATACGACCGCGCATCAAAGGTTTGCCGGGTTTGATTGCCAGCTTCCATGCCTGAATTTCGCCAAGACTATCGACAACAGGCTTCAACAGATCCGCCTTACCAACAGATACCCCACCCGATGTCATGATGACATCATGTGTTTGCGCAGCCCCCTTTAAGGCGGTTTTCAACACATCAAAATCATCAGCCAGAAGGCCAAGATCAGTAACCGTGCACCCGCAAGCGCGCAGCATGCCGATCATGGCAAACCGGTTAGAATCATAAACGCCGCCGGGCGGCAGCGGATCTCCGGGCTTTGCCAGTTCATCCCCGGTCGAGAAAACGGCAACCGACAAGGGCTTCGACACCGGCACTGACTGATACCCCTGCCCGGCGGCAACCGCGATATCCTGCGGGCGCAGGCGTTTACCGGCTGGCAGGATAACCGCACCAGTCGCAACATCTTCACCGCGACGACGGATATGTTGATGCTGGCGGGTCTGTGCGACCACATCCTGCGAAACGGTCAAAAGCGTTTCATCGGCATTCGCCGTGACATTTTCCTGAATGATGATGCAATCTGCGCCCTCAGGAATGGCAGCCCCAGTTGCAATACGGATTGCCTGCCCGCGCGGGATTTTCCCCGTAAACGGATGCCCCGCCAGCGACACACCGCCGACAGTGATTTGCACATCCCCCTTACCGACAAATTCCTGCAAGTCGGCATGATAGAATGCATATCCATCCATTGCCGAGTTATCCGCAGACGGGACGTCGACCCTGGCAACGATATCCTTGCGCAGGATCGCCCCATAACAATCAGTAAGAGGCGCCTCAATTACCGGTGCACGAACAGCGACTTCGTCAAATGCAATACGCAGCGCATCTTCAAGCCGCGTCAGTCCCGGTTGGTGGCAAATATCTGAATTGGCAGGATTATTTTGTGACGTGGTCATCAGAAGCCTGTCGAACTTAACGGGATCATATAGCGGCGATAGTGATCCGCCGGAACGGGAACGTCAATGGCGCGACGATGCGCCATCATGCCCCGGGCGGGATCGGGAAATAGCCCGACTTAACATAATCACCGGAACAACACCGACAATGACGATGGTCAATGCACCAAGGGCTGCCTGTTCGATCATTTCATCCTTGGCGAACTGATAGACATGCGTCGCCAGTGTTTCGAAATTGAACGGCCGAAGGATCAGCGTCGCCGGGAGTTCCTTCATCGCGTCCACAAAGACGAGAACCGCCGCTGCCAGAATGCCGCCACGCACCATCGGAAAATGAATGCGCTTCAATGTTCCCCAAGGGCTTTCGCCCAATGTGCGGGCCGCGTCATCCATGCTTGGTCGGACCTTGCCAAGTGCAGCCTCAATAGAGCCATAGGAAACCGCCATAAAACGCACAGCATAGGCAAAAACAATGGCAAAGACCGTCCCGCTCAGAAGCAGGCCGGTAGATATGCCAAACGTTTCGCGCATCATGGCATCAACCGCATTATCAAACCGCGCAAACGGGATCAGAACCCCGATCGCCAGAACCGCCCCGGGCACGGCATAACCAACCGATGCCATGCGAATGCAGAACTGCAAAAGAGGTTGCGGGAAAAGACGCAAGGCATAGCCAAGGAACACAGCACAACCAACCGCAACAAAGGTTGCAAGACCCGATACCAACAAACTATTGCCAGCAAATTCAAAGAAATCGGCGGTCCAGCTTTGATCAAAATAGCCAACGGAATAATAGACCAACACCAATGATGGGATCACAAAACCCAGCACAATCGGCAGGATGCAGACAGACAGCGCAAAAAATTTGGCGACCGGACCAAGCTCATAACCCGGTAATTCCTGAAAGCGGTTGGTCGTATCGTGGAAACGCTGGCGACGGCGCGAATAACGTTCAGCGACGATCAGGACAATCACTACCGCCAGCATGGTCAGCGCGATCTGGGCAGCTCCGCCGGCATTTCCCATACCGAGCCAGACATTAAAAATACCGGCCGTCAGGGTATGGACAGCAAAGAAATCGATGGTCCCGAAATCATTCAAGGTTTCCATCAGCGCAATGACGACACCAACCACGATAGCCGGACGCGCCAAAGGCAAGGCAACCGTTACGAACGAGTTCCAGGCCGAACGCCCGAGAACACGTGCAGCTTCGAGAACACAGACCGACTGTGCCAAAAAGGCAGCCCGGGCCAGCATGTAAACATAGGGATACAGCGTCAGGCTAAGCACCAGTATCGCACCACCCTTGGTCCGGATATCAGGAAACCAGTAATCACGCGCGGTTTGCCAGCCGAAAATCTCGCGTAGAAGACGCTGCAACGGACCGGCATATTCCAGAAGATCGGTGTAGACATAGGCAACAATGTAGGCCGGAACTGCCATCGGAAGCAGCATCGCCCATTCAAAGAACCGTTTGCCCGGCAGGCGACACATGGTTACGACCCATGCCGCCGAAACACCGATCAACGTCACGCCAATACCAACACCCAGCATCAGGATACCGGTATTTTTCAGGTATCGCGGCAACATGGTGGATGCCAGATGCGGCCAGATGTTTTCCGTCGGGAACAACGCCAGATAAACAACCGCAATCAACGGTGTTGCGACAAGAAGTGCGATAATAAACGCCCCGGCCAGCCAAAGACCTGATTGGCCGCGCGGCAGCCAGCGCATGGAGGTTCCAAGCGAACGTTCGCGCAACGGATCAAGCGTCTCGGTTACGGCAGAAGGCCGGATATCGCGATCGTCTTCGGTCTGGCAGGAATTGTTCACGCGAGCTGCGCCCTATTCGTTAAAGCCGACTTCGTCGATCAGACGAATGGCCGCACCACGGTTATTGGCAACTTCGTTAAGCGGCAGGGTATCGGATTTGAAGGTGCCCCAGGAACGAACCATTTCCGACCAAGCCACCCCTGGCTTGACCGGATATTCAAAGTTCACGTCTGCATACATGTGCTGCGCCTCGTCCCCGGATAGGAATTCGACCAGCTTGATCGCATTTTCCTTGTTCGGCGCATTCTTGACCAGGGCCACACCTGAAATATTCACGTGCGTGCCGCGGTCGCCCTGATTGGGGAAAACAATCCGGACATCCTTGGCAGCATCGGCTTTGTTTGGATCATCAAGCATCTTGCCATAATAATAGGAATTGCCGATTGCCAGATCGCAAACGCCTTGGGATACGGCCTCAATCTGATCGATATCCGCCCCTTGCGGTTTACGTGCAAGGTTGTCCTTCAGGCCCTGAAGCCAGTTTTTTGTATATTCCTCGCCATGATGGGCAATCATAGAGGCCACCAGTGCGATATTGTAAACATGCATTCCAGAACGGACACAAATGCGCCCCTTCCATTCCGGATCGGCAAGTTCTTCGTATGTCGAAATGGCGTCGGGCTTCACACGATCAAGCGACGTATAAAGAACACGTGCACGAGTGGTCAGACCAACCCACAGATGGTCCTGATCACGGAATTGTTCGGGGATATTGGCATCGATCACATCGCTTTGAAGCGGTGTTGCGATATCGGCATCAACAGCATCCTGGATGCGCCCGATATCAACCGTCAGCAAAAGATCGGCCGGACTGTTGCGGCCTTCATGTTTGATACGTTCGACCAGACCGCTTTGCGAAAACAGCGTATTGACCCGGATGCCGGTTTCCTGAGTGAATTGTTTGAACATCGGTTCAATCAGGAAAGGCTGGCGAAGCGAATATACATTCACCTCCTCGGCAGCATTCGCTTGAAATGCCGTCAATCCGACCACCGCGCCCATAATGCCAAAGACCTTGTTGCGCAGTGAAGTCATCTTGAATCTCCTGAAATGGTCGCAAAGCGATGGGGCAAGTAAGAATGATTTGTACTCGCTGTCGGGGAAATTAAAGGGCTGCTACCCTGTTTTGCAAGAGCCAATAGAACATAACCGCCTTGTCCATGTCGGTTTGCGCCGCGGAATTGCCGGGTTTACAGACATAAAAAAAGGGACGGTAATGGTTACCGCCCCTTTCCGGAATGATTCGAAAAACGAAAATTCGTTTACAGACTGCTGACAAAGTCCTCGCCATTGGCGGGGACTTTTGATTCAATGGGGAATGCTTAAGAAACCCAGCCCACATCAAACCGAACTTGAGATGGTGACACTCGACAGTTTG